>NZ_LMJM01000006.1:554-22338 GCF_001429005.1 Ensifer sp. Root954 | reverse complement strand
ATGCGTCACCGGGAACGAAAGCAGGCCCGATCCAAGCGCGGCCTTGATCTGCTCAGGGTTCATAACGTTGATTTCCTCTATGGTTGATAGCCCCAGATAATCGGGATATCAGACCAATGTCAATAGTCATCATACAACTCATCATACAAGCTATTTTAGCGCGCCAGCCAGCCGCCATCGACATTCAACACCGCACCATGGATGTAGTTCGCAGCCGCCGAAGACAGAAACACGGTCGCACCCGCAATGTCTTCGGAGCGCCCCCAGCGGCCCGCCGGAATCCGCTCGAGTATTGCCTTGTTACGTTGAGGATCTGCCCTTAGAGCCTCGGTGTTGTTGGTCTCGATATAGCCGGGCGCAACCGCATTGACGTTGATGCCTTTTGACGCCCATTCGTTGGCGAGAAGCTTCGTGACGCCCACAACGCCATGCTTGGCGGCGGTGTAGGACGGTACGCGAATTCCGCCCTGGAAGGAAAGCAGCGACGCGATGTTGACCACCTTGCCGGACATGCCCTTCGCAAGCAGCTCCTTGGCAAAAGCCTGGGTCGTGAAGAACAGTGCCTTGAGGTTAACATCCATGACTGCATCCCAATCAGCTTCGGAAAAATCAACCGCGTCAGCGCGACGGATGATTCCGGCGTTGTTGACGAGAATGTCGAATTCCGCACCGGCAAATACTCCGGTTGCCGCCATCGGATTGGCGAAATCAAGCGCCAGTGCAGTCGCCCTTCCCCCGGCCTTGTCGATGAGCGCAAGGGTCTCGTCGGGCGCCCTGCGCGCGGCGCAGACAACCTCAGCGCCCGCCTGAGCCAGGCCAACTGCGATCGCTTGGCCAAGACCAGTATTCGCCCCTGTGACGAGAGCCTTATGTCCTTCAAGAGAAAAGAGATTTTTCATCGCAGATCCGCCGGTTGAATGAAATCCATATCCGTGTAATCGACGTTGTCGCCGGCCATCGCCCAGATGAAGGTATAAGAGCCGATGCCCGCGCCCGAGTGGATCGACCATGGCGGCGAGATCGCGCCTTCCTCGTTGGCGATAAACAGATGCCTCGTCTGCTGCGGCTCACCCATCAGATGGAGCACGCGAGATTTTTCGTCCATACCGAAATAGAGATAGGCCTCCATGCGGCGATCATGCACGTGGGAGGGGATCGTGTTCCAAACGGAGCCGTCTTCGAGCGTTGTGTAGCCGAGCACGAGCTGGCAGCTTTCCATCACGAGCGGGTGGATGAACTGATTGATGGTCCGCTTGTTGGAGGTTTCCATCGCGCCAAGCTTGACCTCCTTGCTTTCACCGAGTGTCACAAGCCGCGCCGGCAGGCTGCGGTGCGCCGGGCAGGAGACGATGTAGAAACGTCCGCGTCCGGCAAACGTCACCGCACCAGAACCGGCCCCGAGATAGAGCACATCGCCGCGGTTGAGCGCGTATATCTCATCACCGGCTGTCACCGTACCGGCCTCACCGATGTTCACGACACCCATTTCGCGCCGGTCAAGGAAGGACGGCGTCTTCGTTTCCTCGACCCGATCGAGCGTCAGCGCAGCACCGTTAGGAACGGCACCTCCCATAACGAAGCGATCGTAGTGCGTGTAGACCAGCCGGATCTCACCGGGCCGGAACATATCCTGCGCCAGGAAATGCTTACGCAGGCCTTCTGTATCGAGCGCTCGCGCATAGTCCGGATTAACGGCCTGCCTTGTTTCGACGGTCAGCATTCGGTCCTCCTTTGAGGTATTGCGAACAAGAGATAATACATGTAAGTCCGTATTGTATGATAACGTGTTCAAGGTCAAGACCCGAATGAAACGCCTCCTGATCACGGGCGCGGCTGGCGCGCTTGGCCGCGCCTTGCGACCGCGACTGGCGTTGCTTGCCGAAACAATCCGTCTTGGCGACATCGCACCGGCTGATGTCACCGGCCCCAACGAGGAATGGATGCACTGCGATCTCGCCGAACGATGGGCCGTCGACGCGATGGTGGCGGGCTGCGACGGTATCGTGCATCTGGGCGGGATCTCCGTCGAACGCCCGTTCGACCAGGTTGTCACCGGCAACATCGTCGGCCTCTACAATCTCTACGAGGCCGCCCGCGCCCATGGCTTGCCCCGCATCATCTTTGCAAGTTCAAACCACACGATCGGCTACTATCCGCAGACTGATCGACTTGGGCCCGATGCACCGTTTCGCCCCGACGGGCTCTATGGTGTGTCCAAATGCTTCGGTGAATCGCTCGCCCGCCTGTACTTCGACAAGTTCGGACAGGAGACAGCACTGGTGCGCATCGGCTCCTGTACAACTGAGCCGATGGACCATCGGATGCTGTCGACCTGGTTTTCTCATGGCGATTTCGCATCGCTGATCGAAGCCGCTTTCCGCTCCCCAGTGCTTGGTTGCCCGGTCATTTGGGGCGTTTCAGCAAACGACAGCTGCTGGTGGGACAATTCGCATCTGACTTGGCTCGGCTGGAGGGCGAAAGACAACGCCGAGGCCTGGCGCGAGAAAATCGAAACGAACGTGGCTAAACCAACCCTCGACAAATCAATGGCGCGCTTTCAAGGCGGTGCCTTTACCGACAATCCTATCTTCAAGGAGTGACAATGACCTTCACCCCTCACGGCAAACACCTGGTTGCGGGCGAGTGGATCGCGACCGAGCAGACATTCAGCAGCGAACCGGCCCATGGCGCCGCGTTTGACTTTTCCGTCGGCACGCCGGATCTGGTCGACAGGGCCGCAAAATCGGCCGAGGATGCCTTCTGGTCTTATGGCCATTCAAGCCGGAAAGAGCGCGCGGCATTTCTGGAAACGATTGCCGATGAGATAGAAAGCCGCGGGGCGGCCATTACCGAGATCGGCAGTGCAGAAAGCGGTCTGCCGCCCGCCCGGCTAGAAGGAGAACGTGGACGCACCACCGGCCAGCTCCGACTTTTTGCAGCCCATCTCGGAAAGGGCGACTATCTCGACAGACGCCACGATGAAGCGCTGCCGGACAGAAAGCCCCTCCCGCGCCCCGACATCCGACTGCTTCAGCGACCTGTCGGTCCGGTTGCGGTGTTCGGGGCCTCCAATTTTCCGCTGGCTTTCTCGACAATGGGCGGCGATACCGCGTCGGCTCTTGCCGCCGGGTGCCCGGTCATCGTGAAGGGCCATTCAGCCCATCCTGGGACGAGCGAAGTGGTTGCCGAGGCTGCCCACGCAGCGATCAGGAAGCAAGGGCTTCACCCCGGCGTATTCTCACTCATCCAGGGCGGTCGCCGGGACGTCGGCACTGGCCTCGTTACACATCCCCTCATCAAGGCCGTCGGCTTTACCGGCTCGCTTGCGGGTGGCCGCGCGCTTTTCGACCTATGTGCGAAGCGCCCGGAACCAATCCCCTTCTTCGGCGAACTGGGTTCGGTCAACCCGATGTTCATCCTGCCCGAAGCCGGCAAGGTCCGCTGCGAGGAAATCGCCAAGGGTTGGGCAAGCTCGTTGACGATGGGCGCCGGACAATTCTGCACCAATCCAGGCATTGCCGTGATCGCAGCAGGCGAGGCGCCAGCGTTTGCGGAAAGCGTGCGTGCGGCGCTTTCGCAGATCGGCGCACAAGTGATGTTGACGGATGGAATTGCCAAAGCGTATCGCGATGGGCGCAATCGCATCGCCTCAGGCCGCGGCGTTCGCGACGTCTTCACATCCAGCTGCGATCGGCGCAACGTCACACCCAATCTCTTCCTCGTCTCTGCACGGGACTGGCTCGCCAACCATGCGCTTTCAGAAGAAGTCTTCGGCCCGCTCGGCCTCATCGTCACGGCCGAAAGCATTGAAGAACTGGTCGTCGTCGCCAGGAGTTTCGATGGCCAGCTGACTGCAACTCTTCATCTCAACGACGGAGACACCGATCTTGCACGCCAACTTATGCCGATCCTGGAGCGCAAGGCCGGCCGTCTTCTCGTGAACGGATTTCCCACGGGCGTGGAAGTCTGCGACGCCATGGTTCATGGCGGGCCCTATCCGGCCTCTACGAATTTCGGCGCGACCTCGGTCGGAACTATGGCGATCCGCAGGTTTCTGAGGCCCGTATCCTATCAGAATGTACCTGACGGGCTTTTGCCTGCTGATTTGCTATCGGATTGAGGAGCGATTGCCTCGTCCGCCATCTTTGGCGTATCCAGAGATAAAGCGGCAGGTGCCGCCACATTCTGGAACCGGGCAACCACATGACGATAGCGACTGCTTCCGATACGAACGCCCCGCAGCCCAGGACCCTGGTGGCAAAGGTTACCGACGTTCTGCGCTCCCATATCGCCGAGGGCCGCTACCGGCCCGGCGACCGCCTGCCATCAGAGGCGCAACTGACCAAGGAATTTAACGTCAGCCGCACTGTCGTAAGAGAAGCGATTGCAGCACTGCGTTCCGACGGATTGGTCGAGGCACGACATGGCGTCGGCGTTTTCGTGCTGGAGCCTGCCCCGGCCGCAAGAAATTCGTTTCACAACGTCGATCTCGCCCGCGTCTCATCATTGATCGAGATGCTGGAAATCAGAACGGCAGTCGAAGGCGATGCGGCCGGGTTGGCCGCGCTTCGCCGCTCCCCGGGACAGGAAGGCAAAATTATCGAAGCGTTCGAAGCATTTCGCATCCGCGCCGAAAGTGGTGAGCCGACCGCCGAAACCGATTTTGCTTTTCATCTCGCCATTGCCGAAGCGACGAACAATCCAAGGTTTGCCGAGTTTCTCCATGTGCTCGGGCCGGCTGTCATCCCGCGCCGTGCGGTCGCCCGCGAGGGAGAGGAAGCCGCCCTTCCCTCCGTCGAGATGCGCCGGCTTCTCGATGAACACGAGGCGATACTCGACGCGGTCCAAAGCGGGGATGAGGAACAGGCTCGCGCGGCCATGCGCGATCACCTGAAGAACAGCCAGACACGATATCGCTCCATGCTGCGAACCTTGCGCTAGCACTGGTTGAGAGAGCCGCACTTGCATTCGAACAGATTACGACTAACATGCCAGACAGGTTTGAGCATGTTGGGACGAAAATGGAAGCCGTAAACACTATGGAGCGTGGCACGTCGCTTGCGGCAAAAATCAGCGCCGCGCTGCGTCGCGATCTGGCGGAAGGCGTGTTTCGCCCCGGCGACCGGCTTCCGAGCGAAAGCGCTCTGACGCGCGAGTATTCCGTCAGCCGCACAGTCGTAAGGGAAGCGATTGCCATCCTTCGCGCCGACGGGCTGGTCGAAGCGCGCAAGGGCGCCGGCATATTTGCCCTTGAGACAAAGCCGGAAAAGGAGCAGCCTTTCAAGGATTTGAAGACCGAGCGGATTTCGTCGGTCATAGAGCTTCTTGAACTTCGGACGGTTTTCGAGGTGGAATCGGCAGGGCTGGCGGCCGCGCGCCGTTCACCCGCCCAGATCGAAACCATCCTTGAAGCCCATCATCGTGTTGGCGAGTGCCTGGCAACTGGCAATCCTACGCGCGATGCGGATTTCGAGCTTCACCTGGCGATTGCGGAAGCCACGCAAAACCGGCGTTTTCCGGAGTTTCTCCAACTGATCCGTACTGGCATCATTCCGCGCGGCGAGTTGCAGGGATCTGCGCCGGGGTCGCGCCCGAAGGACTACAACCTCCATCTTCAGGAAGAGCATGGCCAGATCGTTGAGGCAATCATCGAAGGCAATGCTGAAGCGGCGCGCGAGCGCATGCGCGCCCACTTGCGGGGAAGCCTTGATCGGTACAACGCGCTCTTGCGTTCCCGCACCATGAGCCCTGACGCAATTTAATAGACGCGCAGAGTTGTCATACAGGTAAAAGGACATGTATGGTGATGTTGTCATACATCACCTATGAGGTCCGCATGTCTCTTCCTACTTTCCCCACGATTTCGACCGATACCGGCGTCACCCGCCAGGTGCTTTCAGATTCGCCTGAGCTCATGGTCGTCTCCTTTCGCTTCGAAAACGGTGCAAAAGGCAAGCTCCACCGCCACCCGCACGTGCAATCGACCTATGTGGCGCGCGGCAAATTCCGCTTCTTTCGCAATGGCCAGACCTATGAATTGAAGACTGGCGACAGCCTCGTAATCCCCGGAAACACGGAACATGGCTGCGAATGCCTGGAGGCAGGAGAGCTCATCGACTGCTTCACACCCCGCAGAGATGACTTCCTCTCCGTCAGCTCTGCTTGACACTCGACATAACCTGTGACAGGTTCAGTGAAAGTTGTCATACAGGATTGGAGCCTGTAACGCCTCACCGCAGGCGACTGACAAACGGAGGAACCATGTCAATTCGTCGCCTACGCTTCCACGGCGTGGCCGGGCAGGTCGGGACCATTGCGGTCACGTTGCTCGGCCTTCTGCTCCTGACGTTCTTCATCGGCCGCCTTATGCCTGCCGATCCGGTCCGCGCGATCGTCGGGGAGGACGCAACCCGCGAGACCTACGAACAGGTCTATCGTTCGCTCGGGCTTGATCAACCTCTTTGGGAACAATTCGCCTACTATCTTGGAGACGTTTTCACCGGCAACTTCGGAACCTCCATCCGCACGGGCCAGCCGGTCATTCAGGATATCCTGCACGTGATGCCGGCAACGATCGAGCTTGCGACCTTCGCAATCCTCATCGGAGCCGGCCTCGGCGTTCCGCTCGGAGTGCTTGCTGCCGTCAACAAGGACCGCTGGCCCGACCATGTCGTGCGCGTCTTCAGCCTGTTCGGGCACTCCATGCCGATCTTCTGGACCGGCATGATCGCGCTTATCGTCTTTTATGCTTATCTCGGCCTCGTCGGCGGCAGCGGACGCATGGACCAGTTCTATATTGGCCTTGTCGAGGAGCGGACCGGATTCCTGCTAATCGATAGCCTGATCGCCGGCGAAATGGATGTGTTTTGGTCGGCCGTCAACCACATCATCCTGCCGGCGTCGCTGCTTGGCTACTCCTCGTCCGCCTATATCACGCGCATGACCCGCAGCTTCATGCTGGATCAGCTCGGTCAGGAATATGTCACGACGGCGCGCGTCAAAGGCCTTTCTCGCAGCCAGACGATCTGGCAGCACGCCTTCATCAACATTCGGGTGCAACTGGTCACCATCATTGCGCTTGCCTATGGCTCGCTGCTCGAAGGCGCCGTGCTGATCGAGACGGTCTTCGCGTGGCCGGGCTTTGGCCAATATCTCACCAATAACCTCATTACCGGCGACATGAACGCCGTCATGACCTGCGTCCTGATCGTCGGGATCATCTTTATCGCCCTCAATCTTCTGTCCGACGTTCTCTATCGCATCTTCGACCCGAGGACACGCTGATGACCACCCAAGCTGAAACTGCGTTCCGCTTGCCGGCTCCGCTTTACGCACTCAAGAACATCGTGCGCTTCCTGTTGAAGAGCCCAACCTCGACCTTCGGTCTTGCGGTCCTAGTGCTGCTCGTCCTTGTCGCAACCTTCGCGCCGCTGATTGCCACCCATGACCCCTATGCCCAGAACCTCGCAAACACGCTGCAGGCGCCTGGAAATGGACATCTGTTCGGCACCGACGAGCTTGGTCGTGACATCTTCAGCCGCCTGGTCTGGGGCTCGCGTATCACGCTTACGATTATCTTCCTCGTCTCGATTGTCGTTGGCCCAATCGGGCTCGTCATCGGCACGACTGCCGGCTATCTCGGCGGGAAGGTCGATACCGTGATGATGCGGATCACGGACATCTTTCTCTCCTTCCCGAGCCTCATTCTTTCGCTCGCCTTCGTTGCAGCCCTGGGTCCAAGCCTGAACAACGCCATTATCGCGATTGCGCTGACCTCTTGGCCACCGATCGCACGCCTCGCGCGCGCAGAGGCAATGACCTTTCGCAAGGCGGACTACATCTCGGCAGCCAGGCTCCAGGGCGCATCGGCCACACGCATCATCGTCAAGTCGATCATGCCCATGTGCCTGCCCTCGGTGCTCATTCGCCTGACACTGAACATGGCGACCGTTATCCTGACGGCTGCCGGTCTCGGTTTTCTGGGGCTCGGCGCCCAACCTCCGCTGCCGGAATGGGGCGCGATGATTGCGACAGGCCGCAAGTACATGCTGGACAGCTGGTGGCTCGTCACCTTCCCGGGTGTCGCCATTCTTTCGGTCAGTCTCGCTTTCAACCTTCTCGGCGACGGGCTGCGCGATGCGCTCGATCCGAAGCAGATGAACCGGAGGTAGACCGATGAGCCAAGACATTCTTCAGGTCGAAAACCTCCGCATCCGCTATGGCGGCGCAGCGACCGATGCCGTGCGCGGCGTGTCCTTCACCCTCGGCCGCGAACGCCTTGGCATCGTTGGCGAGTCCGGTTCCGGCAAATCGACGGTCGGACGGGCCTTGCTGCGACTTCTGCCGGGCGCCACGATTACCGCCGACACGCTGCGCTTTGCCGAGCTTGATCTGACAGCCCTTTCGGAAAAGGAACTGCTCAAGGTTCGCGGCCGGCGCATGTCCATGATCCTTCAGGATCCGAAATTTTCTTTGAACCCTATTCGCCGGGTCGGTGACCAGGTGGCGGAAACCTATCTGCGGCATTTCAATTGCACCAAGGCGGAGGCGCGTGAAAAGGCGCTCGCCATGCTGTCGGCAGTCAAGATCCGCGACCCGGAGCGCGTTTATGACCAGTATCCGCACGAGATATCCGGCGGCATGGGGCAGCGCGTGATGATTGCCATGATGCTGCTTGCTGATCCCGAGCTCGTCATCGCCGACGAACCGACCTCCGCACTCGACGTCACGGTGCGACTTCAGGTATTGAACATTCTCGATGGGCTGGTGCGGGATCGCGGCATCGGGCTCATCATGATCAGTCACGATTTGAACCTTGTACGCAATTTCTGCGATCGCGTACTCATCATGTATGCCGGCCGTATCGTTGAAACGCTGGCCGCCCGCGATCTCGACAAGGCCCAACATCCCTACACCCGTGGCCTGCTGGCAGCTCAGCCGCGGATCGGCGGCCCACGCGCACCGCTCCGCGTGCTCGATCGCCGTCCCGAATGGCTGGAGGAGAAAGCCTGATGTCCGTCTCTATCGAAGTTCGCGATGTCTCTATCACCTTCGGTAGCGGTCCCACCGCGGTCAAGGTGTTGCCAACCGTCACCTTCTCCGTGGCGCCGGGCGAATGCTTCGGCCTCGTCGGCGAAAGCGGATCAGGCAAATCCACGGTCCTGCGTTGCATCTCTATGCTGACCGACATCTGGACCGGCGACGTACTGATCGGCGGCAGGTCGGTGCGTGACATGCCGCTGATTGAGCGTTGCCGCACGCTGCAGATGGTCTTCCAGGATCCCTACGGTTCGCTGCATCCACGCCAATCGGTTCGCACGGTGCTGAACGAGCCTCTCGTCATCCACAAGCTCGGCGACCGGGAGGAGCGCATACGCAAGGCAATCACGGATGTGGGGCTGCCGGTCTCCTTTCTCGATCGCTTCCCCCACCAGCTCTCGGGCGGCCAGCGCCAGCGTGTTGCGATCGCGCGGGCGCTGATCCTCGAACCTTCCCTGCTGCTCCTCGACGAGCCGACGTCGGCGCTCGATGTTTCGGTGCAGGCGGAAATCCTGAACCTGCTTCAGCGTCTGCGTGAGGAGCGCGGCTTCACCTACATCATGGTGACGCACGATCTGGCCGTCGTGGACCATATGTGCGACCGTTTCGCGGTCATGTTGCGCGGAGAAATCACCGAAGTGCTGCCGCGCGAGGCGATCCCCGGCAACCAGGCAACCCACGCTTACGCGCGTGAGCTGATCGGCGCCTCGCTGGAGTACGAAGGCTCGCACTGAGCAAGCCGCATCTCCTCCCAAAAGAAGACTCCTCCTCCCCAACTCGCCCGGTCCTGTGCCGGGCTTTTCCTTGCCTGATGGCCCCGGTTGAGGACTATCGGGTGTCTGAGCTTGCCAATGATCCCGGGAGCACGCCTGCGACCTTTTCGGCGAGTGCAGCCCGGGCATGTGAACCTGGCCGCGGCACGCTTGCCAATCGCTGCCCCTCCCCAGACGTACCGGTGATGAAGGTCTTCGCGAGGCGAGGGCGATGGGTAGGCAACCACGCAAACCCACAGATGAGGAATACTTCGGCTTCAAGCGAGAGGAAACCGAACAGCGGCAGCCACGGGGTGACGTTGCCGATTTCGTTCCGCATGCGTTGGCGCCCGGCCGACGGCACTTTTCAATGCAAAAAGAAGGCGCATGATCACATGCGCCTTCTTTCCTTCATTTCATTAAATTCCCGGAGCCAGTCACCGCTCCTTGGTGACACCTTCGAAGCGCGAGAGCCAGGGGCTGACGATCATCCCTTTCACATCGCTGCGGTACGCGGCCGTGTCGACCACTTCCGAGAAGGGTTGGATCGACATGACGACCTCGTCCATGTACTGCTGCACGCCCTCGTAGAGCTTGGCCTGCTTGGCCTGGTCGCGCTCAACCAGGGCCTCTTCGATCATCTTGTTCAGCTTCTCGTCATAGAAGCTGGTGCGCCAGCTCTGATAGTTGGTGAGCTTGGCATCGTCCGAATTGTCGGGATTGTAGGCGATAGAGCGTAAATTGTTGTCGGGGTGCGGCTGCTGGCCACCGCCGCCGCGGCCGAGAAGCAGTTCAAAGTTCCGTTCACGCATCGCGCCGTAGATCTGGTCGCCCGAACCGCTGATGAGCTCCGCCTGGATGCCGGCCTGGGCAAGCGTGTTCTGGATGGCCGTCGCAGCCTTCATGAAAGGATCTTCAGACAGCACACGCAACGTCGTCTTAAAGCCGTCCGGGTAGCCTGCCTCGGCAAGCAGCGCCTTTGCCTTGGCCACATCAAGTTTGTAGCCTTCGTCCGGCAGCGCGCCGAGGACGCCTGTCGACAAGGGCCGCTGATGCAGCTTGCCGTAGTAGGGCATGACAGCCTTGTCGAGACCCTCGTAATCGATCAGGTAGCGCAGTGCTTCACGCACTTTCTTGTTGGCGAAGCGCTCATCCTTCATCGAGACGCTGAGGTAGTAAAAACCCGAGCCTGGTGTCGATGCGATGGCGATCGCCTCATCGGCCTCGAGCGACTTCAGGTCCGGCGCCTGCAAGGAATAGGCAACGTCAATGTCGCCTTTTTCCAGAAGCAGCCTCTGCGACTGCGATTCCGGCAGATGGCGCATCAGCACCCGCTTCATTGCGGCCTTTTCACCCCAGTAGTCGTCGTTGCGCGCGAGGATGATGTACTCGTTCGATTTCCACTGCGTGAGCGTGAAGGGGCCGGAACCGGCGGAGTTCAGGGTCAGCCAGGCGGCGCCAAGATCGCCGTCCTTCTCGTTTTCGAGAACCGTCTTGCTGTCGAAGATGGAGCCAGGTCCGTTCTGCGCAAGGATCATCAGCAGCAGGTTCGGGTCGTCGGGTTTCGGAAGATTGATAACGAAGGTGTGGTCGTCTTCGGCGACGAAGGCTTTGTCGGCTTCTTCGAGCGTGAAGCCCCTTGTTTTCAGGAAAGAAGACTGCGCGAGATTACGCGCAAGCAGGCGCTTCAGGCTCCAGGCAACATCCTGAGCCGTGACGGGATTGCCCGACGCAAATTTCGCATCGCTACGCAGGTGAAAACGAATTGAATCGCGATCGGCGGAGACCTCCCAGCGCTCGGCAAGGCGTGGCTGGACACTGCGGTCCTTCGGCGAAAGGATGACCAGCGTATCGTAGATGTTGTTGAGGACCTGTACGGTCTCGCGGCCAGTGATGGCAGCGGGATCGAGCGTCAGGATGTTGCTCATTGTCGTTGCGACGACGAGTTGATCTTCCGGAGTTTCGGCGAACACGCCGTGTGGCGTTGAAGCGATGAGAAGCGCGCCGAACGCGACCGTTGCTAGAAAGCGTTTCATGTTTCCTCCTATTGCGGCCGCCCATGCGGGAGTTCGGCCTTCCGGTTACAAGTTCTGCCCCACCTGTTCCTCCACAGGCACCAGGACAGATCAGCCAAGAATTTCGGCAACGGGTGCTGCGAGCGCCCGGCCAATCGCCGCCGTGGCAGCGGCTTCCAGATGGACTCCATCGACCCGCGAGGCGTGTGCGACAGAGCCGGCATCAAAGAAGGCGTGTCCAAGTTCATCTGCGAGCTTGCGGTAGAGCGGAGAAAGCCGCTCTGATTCAGCAATGCTGCGTCCCGCCGCTGGCACCCCGCCCGGACCGGCGCAACAGGGTGGAGGGGCAACGATCAGCATTTTTGGCCTCGCACCACTTGGCTTGTAGGGAAAGGTATCGATGATTTGCGCCAACCGGCGCACGCCGGAGACCGCTCCCTCCGCCCGCCCGCCATGCACGGGCTTGATGTCATTTGTACCGAGCATCACGATGATGAGGTCGAGCGGCATGTGGCTTGCGAGCGCCACTTGCAGCGCCTTGGCCCCATTGCGGCACGCCGGTCCACCATGGTCGTCATAGCAGGTTGTGCGGCCACCAAGTCCTTCGGGAATGACCTTTGCCGCACCGTTGAGTTCACGCGAGAGCACCTCGGGCCAGCGGCCTTCAGGCGGATGGCGTAGCCCGGTCTGCGGATCCGCTCCCCACGTCAGGCTGTCTCCAAAAGCGAGAATGGTTTTCATGAAAGATACCCCGCTTCTCACCGCACGCGGTTGTTCTCGATGAACTCGAAGTTGATATCCTCGCCGAGCCCCGGCCGAGCTGGGACATGGACATAGCCCTCGCGATCCATTGGATCGGACAATGACTTTAGGTAGTCGTGCCCGTCGTCGTATTCGAGGAACGGGTGAAGCAGCCCGCGTTCGTACCAGCGGCAATTCTTCGTCGCCGCGACGACATGCAAGTTCATCGCCGTATTGCCGTGTACCTCGCACTCCATCCCGAAGGCCTCGGCAAGATGCATCGTTTTTAATGCCGGCGTGATGCCGCCCACGTCATTCACCCCGGTCCGCAAGATGTCGCAGGCGCCCGCCTTGATCCATTCGGCACGGTGCCAATGCTTGCCGCCAGCGCTTTCCGGACCAACGACGGGGATATCGAGATTGTCGGCCAGCCACTTGTAGGAAGACAGCGACTGCTCATCCATCGGCTCTTCGATCCAATCGAAGCCGAGTTTTTCCAGTCCCCGCCCCAACTCGAGCGCATCCGTGCGCGAGTACCAATGAAAGGCGTCGATCATCAGGCGGATATTCGGTCCGACGGCTTCGCGCACGGCCGCACAGGCCTTGATGTCCATTTTCACATCCGGCGCCCAGCTGACAGGCGGCATCCAGGTGTGCAACTTGATGCCCTTATAGCCGCGCTTGACGAGAGCTTCGGCAAAGCGACCATAGTCTTCAGGTGTTGCGAGCCCCCCTTCCAGTTCGTCGCCGCACATGATGGAACCGTAGGCCAACACCTTATCGCGATAGCCGCCCACCAACTTGTATACAGGTTGCTTCAAACTCCGCCCGGCGAGGTCCCAAAGGGCGCAGTCGACCACCGCGAGCGTGCGATCCGTCAACTGCGCGGCCGATCCGCGTTGCCAATGGGCAAGGTCCTGCCAAAGCCGCTCGCGATCTCGGTGGTCCTGGCCAATCAGGACTTTCTTGACGAATTTGTCGATGACATGCGACCGCACGATTTCCGGCGCCGTGAATGAATGCCCCTCATGGCCGTCCTCCGTGCGAACAGTCAGCATAGCTTGCTCTACCTGGTGCGGCGGGCCTGGATGCGCGTGACCGGCGCTGTCCGAATGGCGGCGCGTGGTCGTGCGGAAAACCCGCACTTCGACGTCAGTGATGATCATTGGTCCTCCGGCATGTGAAAGGCGCGGCCTGGCCACACCAACTTGTCTAGGGCTAGATTAGACAGATATCAGTCAACCTGTCAAACCTGTATGACATGTTTTTAGAATATACCTGATAAGAACCCGGCCGCCCTGTGATCTCGCATAGATCGGGACGCAAGCCATGATGCGAGCGGAGCGACAACTTCGTGCTCCAGCAGGGCGAGCGACCGGCCAACATGTGAGATCAACATCGCGTGCCGAACGAGGGGAACATGCGCAACAGCAACGGAAACGACCGTCCACTCGCGGGCTGGGTAGGTTTCCAGTCAGCCCCCGAGGAACCAGACGTGAAATTGCCCTCGATTGGAAATCGCGCTGGCTTGTAGCAACGCTCGGCAGACCCGTCCTGATCCGGGTTTCTTCGCGGTTACGCACCGCTGAGCAGGGCTTCTGGTAGAAATCGAAGGCTGTGTCATCGGCAGCGCCAAAGTGGGGGACCCCATTCCTTCACGACACGCTTTGGAAGCACAAATGCGGCTGCGAGACTGCCCTATCCTTTTTGACTGCGACCGCTACCAACGAAGGGCTATCGAAACCACTCCCTGTCCGCACGATGTAGGTCTGATCCTTCGCATACCTTCGCCATCACCTCAGCGGGCAGCCTTGCAAAGATGACCTTGAACGAAGCAGATCCTCGCCGAAAATACGCTGTCCGCTATCCGGACGGACTGACATCACAAGAAGCAATCGCCCTGCTCGAGCAGGCATGCGCCGACGTCGCCCCGGACCTAAGACTGAGCGAAATGAGTGGCGGAGCCACGGTCGAGGGCGAGCCTTGGCACGTCCTGTCGATCTGCTTGGCGCTGCCGCTGTTCGAGATGACCGAGATACCCTAGCCGCCCTCGCCAGCTATGCGCCTTTGCCCCAGCCCCCAACGACCGGTGAAGTCCGCGTCAAAGGACCAGACGTCTATCGGGGGGCGTTTCCCGATCCGTGCTACTCGCCGGTGCCGGAAAGCAATTCGTCGAGCTGATCCAACTGCTCGGGCAATGCGGCCGCCCCGCTCTGCAGTGCTTCCTCAAGCGCTTCCTTGGACGGATAGACTTCGTGGAAAGTCAGCAACGTTGTGCCGCCCTCGTCCTTAAAGGTCACGGTCGTGATTGCGCCCTCTTCGCCCTCATCGTTGGTCCAGACTATGCGCTCGTTCGGCACCACTTCAAGATACTTGCCATAAAACGCCATGGTGTCCGAACCGCCGGCCCCGAATTCCAGCCGATACCTGCCGCCGGTACGCACGTCCATCTGGCACGATACGAGCGAAACGCCAGGTGCCGATTTCGGCACCCACCAGCGCTGGAACAGCTCGGGCTGGCTCCACGCCCTGTAGACCATGCTCGGCGGCGCATTGAATGTCCGCGTTACGACGAGTTCGCGGTCCCCTTTGCGCTCGACTGACGTGCGGTTCTGCGCGCCAGCGGCTTTGTTGACTTGCTCATTCATCGCTTACCTCCCGTTTCAGTTCGCTGATGATCTCGTCCAGTGCTGCGAAGCGGGCCTCGAAGAGTTTGCGATGCGCCTCGATCCACTCGGCCTCCGCCTCAAGGCCACGTTTCCCAAGCTTGCAGGTTCTCACCCGTCCGACCTTCTGCGTGACGACGAGCCCCGCCCGTTCGAGAACCTGGATGTGCTTCTTCATGCCGGTCAGTGTCATCTGGAACTTGTCCGCCAGACTGGTGATCGACGCGTCCCCTTGCCCAAGTAGATCGATGATCCCGCGACGGGTCGCATCGGACAGCGCCGCGAACGAGAGATCGAGAGGGGCATTATAATACTGAACCATGTAGTTCAGTATTTAACTTGCTTCCCAAGGAAACGCAAGCGGCGCGGCGGGGGACGCTTTCACTTCTTTTTAACCACGAATCGTGAAACTGCGCCGATCCGGAGGCATGATGCCGACGTTCGTCTAGGGTAAAAGTGCATGCGTAACCCGCAAGATCAGAAGCTCACTTCCGGCGCGACCAATTCGGAACCCGGCTACCTCGTCACCCGCCGTGCCCTGCTTTCGAACCTCGGCGTCATGACCCTGCTTGGTGCCTCCGGCTGCTCGCAGTCCCTCGAACTCCCATCGCTCGAGCCGTCCAGTCGGATGTCGACTGCGGGCGTTGACTATATGTCGACCGGGGCAATCCCACCGATCAGTGTCGACAGCAACATCACCGACAACAGCACGATGTATGCCTCGCTGACCGACAATGGCTTCGTCATCCCGGCAATCCCATTCCAGAAAGTCAAACCGGAATTCCGTCGTCAGATCGTTCGCGACCCTACCGGCGAGGCGCCGGGCACGATCGTGGTGAGGCTTAGCGAGCGGCATCTATATTGGGTGCAGGAAGGTGGCGAAGCGGTCCGCTACGGTGTCGGCATCGGCAAGGCCGGCTTCGAGTGGAGCGGGCGGGCAGAGATCCAGTATACGAAGGTGTGGCCGATCTGGACGCCGCCCAAAGAGATGATTGCGCGCAAGCCGGAGCTGGTGAAATGGACGGGCGGCCAGCCGGGTGGCCTCGACAACCCGCTCGGAGCCCGGGCACACTATATCTTCAAAGACGGCCAAGACACCGGCTATCGCGTGCATGGCTCACCGGAGTGGTGGACCATCGGCACACAGGCATCTTCCGGTTGCGTACGCATGATCAACCAGGACGTTGTCGATCTCTACAACCGGGTCAAGGCGTCGCCGACCAAAGTCCCGATTGTCGTCGCATAAGAGGGCGCTTCGTGCCCATTTCTAACGGTCACGCGGGATGCCAAACACCCGGGCCGATGCGGATGCGGATAAAGCCGCCGCCACCGCGGCCGAAATCGAGCGGCAAGGTGAAAGCCAGCAATTGACGGCCCGAGCAGCCGTGGAGACGGGGCAAGAAGTAGAGCCCCTCCTAGCAGGCGGCATGATCCCCCAAATTCTGGGCCGCCACTTCAAGAAACGCGGTTGAAGTAGCGACCACCACGGTGTCGGAGAGTATCGAAGCGACCCGACGCATTCTCGCAACCGGGCGCCTCGCTGGTCAGTAGTACGGCGACACACATTCCTGGCGCGGCCCATAATAGGGTTGGAAGGAGTTGTCGTAGGCACGGTATGAACGATAGCGGTCATAGCACCATTCGACATGCGACGACGGCGCGTTGGAATAGACCCGCCGAGGCGGTGAGGCGATCCCGCCACCGATGATCACTCCTGTCCCGAATGCGGCCAGGGGATACCACCATCCATCACTGTGACGACGGTACCCGTCGCGGCGGTACCGGTAACCCTCATAGCCATTGTAGTAGCCGTAGCGTGGAGCCGCATTGTAACGGTTGCCGCCGTAACGGTAGACGTCGTAGCCGCGCTTGTGCGGCGGTCCGCCGTAATGACCTGGCTTATGATGGATCAAATCGACCGGCTGGGAAGTCGTCTGCCCAGCGGAAACAGAGAACATCGGCGCCGCCTGCGCCGACACCGCCGATAGCGCCGTACCGGCGGCCAAGAGTACTGCACCTATTTTCTTCATAATTTCCCACCTACAGCGTCAAAGTGATCGGTATTCGACCCCTAACGGGCCAAACGGGCTCGGCACCATGCAGGTGCCACCGATCATCAACAGATCGAATCCCTTCGACGAACTTAGTCAACGCGAGAGGTTCTGCCATAGGACCTCAGTCCGATGGCAGCCGGCAAAGGTCTTATGTGCTCGGCAAGCGCAGCGGTTCGCACCAAAAGAAGAAGGCGCATGTTTTATTCCGGAGCGGCCTCGGCCCGCCGTCGAGGAGCATTTAGCGATCAGCAGACGGCCGTCGCTCAGTGTCTAAAAAAGAAGAGTGGCGGAAGGCGCTAAATTGGCCCCCCGCGACCGCAAGTTACGTACGATTTCTCATTCAGCAATTGCAGAGACCTCGCGCAGCCACTCGATGAACAGCCGTCCGCTTTCCTTTTTCGGTCTTCTCGCCGGCACCACGACAAAATATGCCGCCCTGGTGCGAATGGAGGCTTCGGTAAGGCGGACCAAACGAGTTTGCCGAATAAGGTCGGAGACAAGGCGGTTCCAACCGAGCGCAATGCCTTGCCCGTTCATCGCCGCATAAATGGCTTCCGTATAGAAGCTGCATCGCAGGCCGCGGGCGCGTTTCGGCGCCTTTACGGAAAATGCTGCAAGCCATTCATCCCAGCCCGTCCATGTCGGGTCATCAATATCGCTCGTAATCAGCGGATGATTGATGAGGTCTCCCGGCGTGCGGATCGGATCCACGGTGGCCAGATAATCTGCACTGCAAATCGGGAAAACCTCGTCCTCGAACAAGAACTCCGCCTGGCCGTCCGGCCAGGTGCCGGTCCCGTAGCGGATCGCCAGGTCCACATCGCTAGCCTCGATGCTCGTTCGGGCATCTTGTGTGATGATGCGAAGCTTGATTTCGGGATAGGCTCGAGAAAAGGCAGCGATCCTTGGCAGCAGCCAGAAATGTGAAAAGGAGATGGTCGCTGCAATTGCCAGCTCGTCATCTGCTCCCTCCGACCGAAGATCCGCAACGGTGTCGGCAATAAGATTGAACGCGTCGCCGGCCGCTGCGGAAAGCAGCCGGCCTTTATCAGTCAGTTCGATCTTGCGATGAAGCCGCCGAAACAAGGGGAACCCAAAGTCCTCTTCGAGCAAATGGATCTGTCTGCTTATAGCCGCCTGCGTCACGCCGAGTTCCATCGCGGCCCGTGTGAAGCTCGACAATCGAGCCGCTGCCTCAAAGGCCGTCAGCGCGGTGAGCGGCGGTAGTTTCTTCCTCAGGTTGACCATCTTGGATCCATTACATTTGGTAATGTGAAACGCGCATATTTGTGCCGTTGAGCGACTGACGCGCCTGAGCGATCCTCTTTGTGGAGCCCGTCGAGCTTCCGATCGGAACATAAGGTGGAATTATGCTGCAGACATTTGCTTCTCCCATATCATCGCTGCTTGATGCAAGAGCGGAGGGCCATTCGCTTCCCGCCGGTCTCTACACGCGAGAGGATGTCTTCGAGGCGGATCTGGAGGTCTTTTTCCGCCGGCACTGGATCTGCATTGGGCTTGAATGCGATGTACCGGAGCCGGGCGATGCAACCGTCGTCGATATTGGCAAGACCAGCCTCATCCTCCTGCGCGACGATGACGGCGGGATCCGCGTCATGCACAATGTCTGCCGCCACCGAGGCGCCCGACTGCTCGATCCAGGCAAGACGATCGTTTCGAAGCTTGTCTGTCCCTACCACACCTGGACCTATGAGCTTTCCGGTGAACTGAGCTATGCGCCCCATATGGGCAAGAGCTTCGACAAGGAATGCCGCAGCCTCAAGCCCGTGATCTTCAAGTCGGTTGGCGGCCTTGTTTATGTCTGCCTTTCGAACGATCCGCCCGAAGATATTGAGCGTCTCGTCGGGGTCATGGCAGAACGGCTTGCTCCCTACGATATTGCCAACGCCAAGGTCGCGTATGAATCCGATGTCATCGAACAAGGCAACTGGAAGCTCACGATCGAGAACAACCGTGAATGCTACCACTGTTCCGCCAACCATCCCGAGCTCTGCGTCTCCTTCGTCGACCTCGATTTCGGCTTCGATCCGGACGCTTTGAGCCCGGAAGATCGCGCCCAGGCGGAGGAGCATTTTTCGCTCTATGAGGAGCGCACCAGGCGGTGGGAGGCAGATGGCTACCCCTCCGCGGCGGTCGAGCAACTGGTGGACTGCACCACCAACTTTCGGACGCAACGGCTGATCATTTCGGGGGCGGGCGAATCCCAGACGCCCGACGCGACCGCTGCCTCGGCAAAGCTGCTCGGCACGATGTCGCGCAAGGATCTCGGCGACATGCATCTCTGGGGTCACAACAGCTGGAACCACTTCATGGGCGACCACGCCGTCGTTTCGGTTGTCATCCCGCTCTCGGCCGACAAGACGCTCGTCCGGACGAAATGGCTTGTGCACAAGGATGCCGTCGAGGGGGTCGACTACGAACTCGAAAAACTCACCAACGTCTGGATCGCCACAACCGAGCAGGACGCCGAACTGGTCGCCCGCTCCCATGCCGGCGTCGAAGATCCCGCTTACGTGCCGGGTCCCTACTCGCCCTTCTCCGAAACAAACCTCGACAAATTCGCGTCGTGGTACATCGACCGGATGCGCGCCCATGGATACTAAGAGCAACTTTTCTCCCGCCGGGCGTCTCGAGCCGAGCGATATCTGGAGCCGCGACGCGGACGAGGACCTGGTCTGCATCGATGTCCATCAGGAAACACACGACGTGAAGACCTTTACCTTTGCGTCCACCGAAGGCAAACGTTTTGCCTTCGAAGCCGGTCAGTATTTCCTGTTCGACCTCGATATCGAGGGCGAGCCGGAAAGCCGCTGCTACAGCATCTCGTCCTCGCCGAAGCGCAGCAATGCGTTCTCGGTGACCGTCAAGCGCGTCGCCGACGGCAAGATCTCGAACTGGCTTCACGATCGGCTCACGGTCAACGCCAAGGTCAAGGCGAACGGTCCTCTCGGCCAGTTCATTCGCCCGAACGGTCGGAAGTACCTTTTTCTGTCGGGAGGGTCGGGGATCACACCGGTCATGGCGATGGTTCGCGAATTGGCCGATACATGCGAGCCTGTCGACGTCGTCTTCATGCACGCGGCGCGAACCCCGAAGGACCTCATCTTCCGCGACGAACTCGCGTCACTCGCCAACCGGATGAAGGGCCTGCGCTTGCAGTTTCTGCCGGAAGTCGTTACCGGCGAAACCAACTGGCATGGCCTGACGGGACGCATATCGGCTGCTTACTTGCAGCTTGCTGTTCCCGATATCGCCGAACGCATTGTCATGTGCTGCGGCCCTGCGCCGTACATGGCGGCCGCGCGCACGATCGCTGCCGAACTCGGCGTTCCGCAATCCAACTACATCGAGGAGAGCTTCGATGCGGCCGTGATCGACACCCCGGATATTCCTATCGTCGATCAGCCGGCGACCCGAACGTTCCAGGTCGAGTTCTCCAAACAGGGCCGCAAGATCGAAATCGGGGGCGAGCAGACCGTGCTCTCCTGCGCAAAGAAAGCGGGCGTAAAACTCGCCTCATCGTGTTCGAACGGCGTCTGCGGCACGTGCAAGTCCAAGCTCGTATCGGGTTCGGTCGAGATGAACCACAATGGCGGAATAAGGCAACGAGAGATCGATGCTGGGCTTTTCCTTCCTTGCTGTTCGAAGCCGCTCAGTGATCTCGTCGTCGATCGCTAGGCTTGGCCTAGCGATCGACATAGCGGACAGTCAGCGGTCTGACTATTAGGCAGGAAGCGCGCCGCTCTTCTTGGCCGCCCAGGTGGCGAGAACGTCCATCAGGACTGGGTTGAGACAGTCATAGGGTTCGAGGCCCAGTTCGCGCAGGCGGTCACGCACGCCATTCATCTTTGCCGGATCGTATCCGCTTTCAATAATCGAAGACACGAAGGCCGCAAACCCCGGTTTTGCCCAGCCCGTTTCCTGGAACCGTTCGGGATGAACGAAGGACAGGCCCTTGAACGCGTGGTCGCGTTCGACAGGGCCGTACATGTGTACGCCGCAATCCTTGCACGCATGGCGCTGGATCAGCGCCGCCGGGTCCACGACCACAAGCTTGTCGCCATTTTCGAGCACCTCGACATTTTCCGTTGGCGCGACGGCGACAACCGAGAACACGGCACCATCTGGTTTCCAGCACTTTGTGCAGCCGCAGACATGGTTGTGGGCGATATCACCCTTGACGCGGACCTTCACGGGATTGCTCGCGCAGTTGCAGACCAGCGTGCCGCCGGAAAAGGCAGCGTCCGTCGCCTTGAACCCGTTGTCGAGGGATGGATGGATCGCAATGCTTGGCATGGGCTTCTCCTCCTTCTGGCCGGCGCACAATGCCCGGCTGCTTGTTGGCGCCGCCGGCTAGATCACGCTGCGGCGCAAAAAGTGTATTTGCAGTCTGGAAACGGTCCTCAACCCGCGCTCAGTATAACACCACGCTGCGAATGCTCTCGCCAGAATGCATCAGTTCGAAGCCCTTGTTGATGTCTTCGAGCGGCATCGTA
>NZ_LMJM01000006.1:355-482 GCF_001429005.1 Ensifer sp. Root954 | reverse complement strand
GACGATCTTCGGCACGTCGGTGCGGCCGCGCGCGCCGCCAAAGGCGGTGCCCATCCAGCTGCGGCCGGTGACGAGCTGGAACGGCCGGGTGGAGATCTCCTGGCCGGCGCCGGCAACGCCGATGACG
>NZ_LMJM01000006.1:0-247 GCF_001429005.1 Ensifer sp. Root954 | reverse complement strand
GTCGGCGCCGCCGATCTGGTCGGCTCCGCGCTTGGTCATGTTGACGAGGTAAGGCACGATGTCCTCGCCGACCTCCTTCGGGTTGACGAAGTGGGTCATGCCGAAGCGTTCGCCCCAGGCCTTCTTGTCGTTGTTGAGGTCGACACCGATGATCATGTCGGCGCCGGCAAGGCGCAGGCCCTGAATGACGTTGAGGCCGATGCCGCCGAGACCGAAGACGATCGCAGTCGCACCCATTTCCACCTGT
>NZ_LMJM01000005.1:566-57461 GCF_001429005.1 Ensifer sp. Root954 | reverse complement strand
GCCGCCCTCGTCAGTGATCGGGCTTATAGACCCCCATCCTCACAGACGTCAACAGGGATTTTCATGGGCCCGACATAAATCTCACAACACATTGAAATTAAACGGTATTTCTATCCACAGGCAGCAGCAGCCACTTTCCGCCCGCTTAAACGGGCGGAAATCGATCGGCACGGGATGAATTAACCGGCCTTGGCCTCGTCGTTCCCGCGCAACAGACGGATCAGCGCCGAAAAATCCTCGCCACCATGGCCGAGTTTCTCGAACATTGAATAGAGCTGCGCGGCCTGCGCGCCCATCGGCGTCGTCGCACCAGCGGCACTCGCTGCCTGCTGCGACAGCTTCAGGTCCTTCAGCATCAGGCTTGCGGCAAAGCCCGGCTTATACTCGTTGTTGGCGGGCGAGGTCGGAACCGGGCCCGGCACCGGGCAATAGGTCGTCAGCGACCAGCACTGGCCGGACGACGTAGAAGCCACGTCAAACAGTGCCTGGTGCGACAGGCCGAGACCCTCGGCCAACACGAAAGCTTCGCAGACACCGGCCATGGAAATGCCGAGGATCATGTTGTTGCAGATCTTCGCCGCCTGACCGGCGCCCCCACCTCCGCAATGGACGATTTTCTTGCCCATGGCGTCGAGCAGCGGCTTGCCGCGCGAAAAAGCCTCGTCGCTGCCGCCGACCATGAAGGTCAAGGTGCCAGCCGCAGCACCACCAGTGCCACCGGAAACCGGTGCGTCGAGCGAGGGGCAGCCGATCTTTTCGGCGAGCATATGAGCTTTCCGGGCGCTATCGACGTCTATCGTCGAACTGTCGATCAGGAGCGTGCCCGGATCGACGAAGCCGAGAAGTTCATCCCAGACGTAGAGGACATGGGCGCCGGCCGGCAGCATGGTGATGACGCATTCAGCACCGCGCACCGCATGTGCTATCGAGCCGGCGACGGAAACGCCGGTCTTCGCCGCGGCGTTGCGCGAAGCCTCAGACAGGTCGAAGCCTGTGACCGCGTGTCCCGCCTTCACCAGATTGGCGGCCATCGGACCGCCCATATTGCCGAGCCCGATAAAGGCGATCTTCGTCATGTCATTCCTCCTCGCATTGAAACTCGGCCAAAACCGAACTGCGCCCCATCCTCAGGCGCTAGAACAGTGGCGGGTGATCTTTGCGCGCAAATCGCGCGAGCCTATCGGGCGTCACGTCGGCAAGTCCAACCGACCATTTCGGATTGCGGTCCTTGTCGATCACAGCGGCACGCACGCCCTCATAGAAATCGGGATTGGCGAGCATGCCGAGCGTCGCGGAGTATTCGCGCTCAAGGCATTCGTTCAGCGAAGCACTGCGGCGGCCGGCGCGCAGGAGATCGAGCGTGAGCTTCATGCTGAGCGCGGAACGGGAGTTCAAGAGCGCGAGCGTCTCCCTGGCAAAATCGGAACCATCGGCTTCGAGCGCCGCGAGGATCTCTTCGATCGTATCGAAGGCAAAGCAACGGTCAATCAGGGCAAGATGGCCTTGAAGCGGCGTTGCCGGAGCTTCCGAAGCATGCCTGGCAATCACGCCGTCGACATCCACGCTGCCCGCGCTCGGCGCAAGTGCGGCGAGATCAGCGATCAAGGCTTCCAGCTTGTCCGCAGCGACAAAACTGTCCGCGAGCCGCGCAAGGATCGTGTCGGCAGCAACGATGTCCCGGCCGGTGAGACCGAGATAGGTGCCGAATTCACCGGGCGCCTTCGGCAAAAGCCAGGTGGCCCCGACATCCGGGAAGTAACCGATGCCGGTTTCGGGCATTGCAAGCCTGGTGCGCTCGGTAACGATCCTATGGCTGCCGTGGGCGGAGATTCCGACGCCACCGCCCATGACGATGCCGTCCATGATGGCGATATAGGGCTTGCGGTAGCCGGAGATGCGGCTGTTGACGACGAACTCCTCGCGCCAGAACTGGGCGCCCTCCTCCGGCCGCTCGCGGCCGCTTTCATAGATCATGCGGATATCGCCGCCGGCGCAAAGCCCGCGCTCGCCCTCGCCGGTGACAAGCACGGCAGCGACCGCCGGATCGTTCTCGAATTCGGTCAGGGCCGCCGCGATTAACCGGATCATCGGCACGTTGAGGCTGTTCAGCGCGCGCGTGCGGTTCAACCGGATCCGGCCGACCACGCCCTGGCGCTCGACGATCACTTCCGGTGCTGGCGTCTGCATTTCCATGAGCGGTCTTTCCCGTTTCTGGCCTATTTCCGGCCGATAAGCGAACGCGCCACGATGAGGCGCATGATCTCGTTGGTGCCTTCCAGGATCTGGTGCACCCGAAGGTCCCTGACAATCTTCTCGACGCCATAATCGGCGAGATAACCATAGCCGCCATGAAGCTGCAGCGCGTCGTTGGCGACGGCGAAGCAGCGGTCGGTGACGAAGCGCTTGGCCATGGCGCAGAGCTTCGTCGCTTCCGGGTCGCCCGCATCGAGCGCCGAAGCGGCACGCCAAAGGAAAGTGCGGGCGATTTCGACATCGGTCGCCATGTCGGCGAGACGGAACTGTAGCGCCTGGAATTCGCCGATCGCCTTGCCAAAGGCGCGCCGCTCCTGAACGTAGGCCAGCGCCCTTTCGAAGGCCGATTGAGCACCGCCGAGCGACGCGGCGGCGATGTTCAAGCGACCGCCATCGAGCCCGCCCATGGCGATCTTGAAGCCGTCGCCTTCGCCGCCGAGGCGATTTTCAGCGGGTACGCGCACGCCATCGAGCATGACGGCGCGGGTCGGCTGCACGTGCCAGCCCATCTTCTTCTCGTTGGCGCCGAAGGTCAGGCCCGGCGCATCCTTCTCGACGATGAAGGTCGAGATCCCCTTGGGGCCGTCTTCGCCGGTGCGCGCCATGATCACATAGAGGCCGGATTCACCGGCGCCGGAGATGAACTGTTTCTGGCCGGTCAGCACATAGCTGTCGCCTTCCTTGACCGCCTTTGTCTTCAGTGCCGCCGCATCCGAACCGGAACCGGGCTCGGTCAGGCAGTAGCTCGCGAGCACGTCCATGGTCAAAAGCTTGGGCAGCAGCCGCTGGCGCTGCTCGTCGGTGCCATAACGGTCGATCATGCCGGCGCACATATTGTGGATCGACATGAAGGAGGCGACGGCGGGGCAGCCGGTCGCCAACGCCTCGATGATGATCGCAGCGTCTAGCCGGGTCAGGCCCGTGCCGCCGACATCGTCACGGACGTAGATGCCGGCCATGCCGAGTGCGGCGGCGCCGCGCAACGTGTCGACCGGAAAATGCTTCTGCTGATCCCAGTCGATCGCGTGAGGGGCAATCTCGTCGCGGGCGAAATCGAGCGCCATCTGACGAATGGCCTCCTGTTCCTCCGACAGGCGAAAATCCATATGCATGTCCTCCCTGACCGCATAGTCGAGCAATTAGGGCCTAGTTACACCAAACCTCCGGCAGGCCCATATGCAACTTCTCACAGGGTCTGTTCAAAAATGAACAGACAAGCCCAATCAGTTCTCACTTAGACGATACGGCAGAGCGCCGCGTAAGTCATGATCCACAATCAGGCGACGCTTCAATGGCGGTACGGCGCGGCTGGCGCATTTCGTGCGCTCGCAGATGCGACAGGAAATGCCGATCGGATCGAAGGCGGCGCGGTTGCCGAGATCCATGTCGTCGGCATAGACGAAAGCATCGGCGTAGGAGATCTCGCAGCCGAGTGCCAGCGCATAACGCGGCTGCGCGGCGCGAAAACCGCCGCCACCCTTGGTGATCTGGGTGGCGAGACAGAGGTAGCGCACGCCGTCAGGCGTTTCGGCGAGTTGCCGGATGATTCTGCCCGGAGTCTCGAAGGCCTGGTGCACGTTCCAAAGCGGACAGGCGGCACCGAAGCGGGCGAATTGCAGCTTCGCGGCGCTATGGCGCTTGGTGATGTTGCCGGCGCGATCGATGCGGGCAAAGAAGATCGGAATGCCCTTCTGCCCCGGCCGCTGCAGGGTCGAAAGGCGGTGACAGACCTGCTCCAATGACGCGCCGAAACGGGCGGCGAGCAGCTCGATATCGTGCCGCAAGTCGCGGGCGGCCTTTGAGAACGCCTGATAGGGCAAGATGAGCGCACCGGCGAAATAGTTCTGCAGGCCGATGCGACAGATCTCATAGGCCTCTTCCGTGCGGAAACCGGCGCTGCCGGCCACCCGGTCGATCTCCTCGCGGGCATGAAGCTGGGCGATCTGCAGGGCGATCTGAAAGTCGCGCGTCGCTGGCGGCGCGTAAGGATTGAGCGTCAGGATACGGGCACGCGGATCGAAGCGACGGATCGCCTCGTCGCCGGCAGCACCGCGCACAACACGGACGCCATGGCGCTGCTCCAGATAGCTTGCAAGCGCTGCATGATTGTCGCCTTCGCCGAGCCCGAGTTCGCTCGCCAGGCGCTCCGCGAGTATATCAATCTCGTGGATGTAGTTGTCGACGAAATGGAAGAAGTCGCGCACTTCCTCATAGGGCGTCGTTTCGACGAAGGGGCCGCCGCGGCCGATGGTGTCGTCGATGCTCGCAAGCTGTTCGCTGTTGCGGCGGTAGGCCTGGTGGCAGGTGATCAGCGCATGCGCCAGGCCTGGCGCGTTCTGGGCAACGAGCTTCAGCTCCTGCAGGCTCGCCGAATAGGTCTCGAACAGGGGGTCGCTGAGCGCTTCCGAGAGCGCCGAAAGCAGGCGATCGCCCTCCCCGGTCGAAAGCTCGGAGATGTCGATCTGGAATTTTTCGGCGAGCGCCAAAAGCACCGCCGCCGAAACCGGCCGCTGGTTGTTTTCGATCTGGTTGAGATAGCTGGTGGAAATACCGATGCGTTCAGCGAACTGACCTTGCGTCGCCTTGTTCGCTTCCCGCAGTTCCCTGACCTTGCGGCCGATGTAGAGCTTGCCGATCGCCATGTTTGCAACTTTGCAATTTATGTTTCACAAAATACTCTATTTCACATTTGCACATGAAGAGACGTTTTTCCATGCCGTCTTCGACGCTATTGCGAAGCTCGAAGCGCCTCTGCACAATCGTTGAAAAAGCCGGGCATCAAAAAATCGGGAGGGCACCATGCGCGCCATATTAGAACAGGTCGAAGCCCGCAGGGCGGAAGCAAGAGCCGGCGGCGGCCAGCGGCGGATCGACGCCCAGCACGGCAAAGGCAAGCTGACGGCGCGCGAACGCATCGAGGTGCTGCTCGATGAAGGCTCCTTCGAAGAATACGACATGTACGTCACGCACCGCTGCGTCGACTTCGGCATGGAAGGCCAGAAGGTCGCGGGCGACGGCGTCGTCACCGGCTGGGGCACAATCAATGGCCGCCAGGTCTATGTCTTCTCCCAGGACTTTACGGTGCTCGGCGGTTCGCTGTCGGAAACGCATGCGCAGAAGATCTGCAAGATCATGGATATGGCTGTTCGCAACGGCGCGCCGGTCATCGGCCTCAACGACTCGGGCGGCGCCCGCATCCAGGAAGGCGTGGCTTCCCTTGCCGGCTATGCCGAGGTCTTCCGCCGCAATGCCGAAGCCTCGGGCGTCATCCCGCAGATTTCGGTCATCATGGGGCCCTGCGCCGGCGGCGCCGTCTATTCGCCGGCCATGACCGACTTCATCTTCATGGTGCGTGACTCGTCCTACATGTTCGTGACCGGGCCCGACGTCGTAAAGACCGTGACCAACGAGATCGTCACGGCCGAAGAACTCGGCGGTGCGGGCACGCACACGAAAAAGTCCTCCGTCGCCGACGCAGCCTACGAGAACGACATCGAAACGCTTGAGCACGTGCGCCTGCTCTTCGATTTCCTGCCGCTCAACAACCGAGAGAAACCGCCGGTCCGTCC
This sequence comes from Ensifer sp. Root954, assembly GCF_001429005.1. NCBI lineage: Bacteria > Pseudomonadati > Pseudomonadota > Alphaproteobacteria > Hyphomicrobiales > Rhizobiaceae > Ensifer > Ensifer sp. Root954. The sequence continues at coordinate 51,639 of NZ_LMJM01000005.1, read as the reverse complement.
CTTCCACGACGACCCGGCGCGGCTCGAAATGCGTTTGGACAGCCTGATCCCCGATAGCGCCACCAGGCCCTACGACATGAAGGAACTGATCCTTGCGCTCGCCGACGAAGGTGATTTCTTCGAGCTGCAGCAGAGCTTTGCCCGCAACATCATCACCGGCTTCATCCGCATGGAGGGCCAGACAGTCGGCGTCGTCGCCAACCAGCCGATGGTGCTTGCCGGCTGCCTCGATATCGACAGCTCGCGCAAGGCCGCGCGTTTCGTACGCTTCTGCGACGCCTTCTCGATCCCGCTCCTGACGTTGGTCGACGTGCCCGGCTTCCTGCCTGGCACGGCGCAGGAGTATGGCGGCGTCATCAAGCACGGCGCCAAGCTGCTCTTCGCCTATAGCCAAGCGACCGTGCCAATGGTGACGCTGATCACCCGCAAGGCCTATGGGGGCGCCTACGACGTCATGGCCTCCAAGCACATCGGCGCCGACGTCAACTATGCCTGGCCGACCGCCGAGATCGCCGTGATGGGCGCCAAGGGCGCAACAGAGATCCTCTACCGCTCGGAACTCGGCGATGCCGAGAAGATTGCGGCGCGCACCAAAGAATACGAGGAGCGCTTCGCCAATCCGTTCGTGGCTGCCGAGCGTGGCTTCATCGACGAAGTGATCATGCCGCATTCGTCGCGTCGCCGCATCGCTCGTGCCTTCGCATCCTTGCGCAACAAGCAGGTCGATGTCCGCTGGCGCAAGCACGACACGATCCCGCTCTGATGGAGGCGACGATGGAACGGGAGCCGGAACGCGTAATGACACCGGAAGAGGCCCGACGCGACCACTGGCAGATGCTGCGCTACATGACCGTCAACGCGCTGATCGGCGTTGCGATCGGGGCCATAACGGCCGGCGTGCTGATCTGGCTCAATATCGGCGCGGTCGGCACGCACATCATACGCTCGACGAACCCGGTACTCGCAACCCTCATGGTCGTGGTGCCTTTCGCGTTGCTCTTTGGAGGTGCTGCCGCAGCATCCTCGATCGCGCTTCTGCCCTATCGCCGCAAGTTCAAACGCTGACGCGCAGTCCGGATTTGAAAGAGAAACAAGATGTTCAAGAAAATCCTCATCGCCAACCGTGGTGAAATCGCCTGCCGCGTCATAAAGACTGCGAAGAAGCTCGGCATCGCAACGGTCGCGGTCTATTCCGACGCCGATCGCGACGCGATGCATGTGCGCATGGCGGATGAGGCGGTGCATATCGGCGCCTCGCCCTCGGCGCAGTCCTATATCGTCATCGACAAAATTATCGATGCGATCCGCAAGACCGGCGCCGATGCCGTTCATCCGGGCTATGGCTTCCTTTCGGAAAATGCCGCCTTTGCGCAAGCCCTGGAAAAGGAAGGCGTTGCCTTCATCGGCCCGCCGGTTGGAGCCATCCAGGCGATGGGCGACAAGATCACCTCGAAGAAGCTCGCGGCCGAAGCGGGTGTCTCCACGGTTCCGGGCCATATGGGTCTGATCGAGGATGCCGACGAGGCGGTTCGGATCGCCGGTTCGATCGGTTATCCCGTCATGATCAAGGCTTCGGCCGGTGGCGGCGGCAAGGGCATGCGCATCGCCTGGAACGACCAGGAGGCACGCGAAGGCTTCCAGTCGTCGAAGAACGAAGCGAAGAACGCCTTTGGCGATGACCGCATCTTCATTGAGAAATTCGTGACCGAGCCACGCCATATCGAGATTCAGGTGCTCGGCGACAAACACGGCAATACGCTTTACCTGGGCGAACGCGAATGCTCGATCCAGCGACGCAACCAGAAGGTCATCGAAGAAGCCCCCTCGCCCTTCCTTGATGCCGAGACCCGCAAGGCCATGGGCGAACAGGCGGTCGCGCTCGCCAAGGCCGTCGGCTATCATTCGGCCGGTACCGTCGAGTTCATCGTCGACGGCAAGCGCAATTTCTACTTCCTCGAAATGAACACCCGCCTACAGGTGGAGCATCCGGTGACCGAGCTCATCACCGGGCTCGATCTCGTCGAGCAGATGATCCGTGTTGCGAGCGGCGAAAAACTAGCCTTCGGCCAGGACGACGTAAAGCTCAATGGCTGGGCTATCGAAAGCCGGCTCTATGCGGAAGACCCCTACCGCAATTTCCTGCCGTCGATCGGTCGGCTGACGCGCTATCGTCCCCCGGTCGAGGGCAGACGCGAAGATGGCACGGTGACACGCAACGATACCGGCGTCTTCGAGGGCGGCGAGATCTCGATGTATTACGACCCGATGATCGCCAAGCTCTGCACCTGGGGGCCGGATCGCAAGACGGCAGTCGATGCCATGGCCGATGCGCTCGATCAGTTCGAGGTGGAAGGCATCGGTCACAACCTGCCGTTCCTTGCAGCCGTCATGCAACAGCAGCGGTTCCGAGAGGGCCGGCTGACCACGGCCTATATCGCCGAGGAATTCGCCGACGGCTTCCACGGCGTTGCGGCCGACGAGCAGTCGCTTCGCAAGATCGCAGCCGTCGCCGTATCGATCAATCAGGTGCTGCAGGAGCGCGCCAGCCAGATCTCCGGCACGATCGGCAATCACCGTCGCATCGTCGGTCACGACTGGGTGGTCAGCCTCGGCGATCACAACTTCGCAGTCACCGCTGGCGCGTCTGCCGATGGTGCCTATGTCCGATTTGCCGACGGCGCCTCGGTTACGATCGCCGGTGACTGGGCTCCCGGCCGCACCCTTGCCACCTTCAACATCGACAATGAGCCCTTGAGCGTCAAAGTCGATCGGGTTGGAACCGCCATCCGGCTCCGCTGGCGCGGCATCGACACCATTGCCCACGTCAGAAGCCCGCGGGTTGCGGAGCTGGCGCGGCTGATGCCGAAAAAGGCGCCACCGGACACGTCGCGCATGCTGCTCTGCCCGATGCCGGGTGTCATCACCTCGGTCACGGTCAAGGCCGGCGACACCGTCGAGGCCGGGCAGGCTCTTGCCGTGGTCGAAGCGATGAAGATGGAAAACATTCTGCGCGCCGAAAAGAAGGCCGTGGTCAAGCGCGTGGCGGTCGCCGCCGGCGCCAGCCTCGCGGTCGACGAACTGATCATGGAATTCGAATGATGGCGACGGCTGTCGACGCCATCATCCAGGAGAACATCCGATGACCGAAAAGACCACCAAGGACTGGGAAACGCTCGCCGAGCGTGAACTGAAGGCAGCGCCGGAAAGCCTCACCTGGCAGACGCCCGAGGGCATTGCGGTGAAGCCGCTTTATACGGCCGGCGACCTCGACGGCATCGATCATTTGGATTCGCTGCCGGGCTTCGAGCCTTTCGTGCGTGGTCCGCGCGCGACCATGTATGCCGGGCGTCCCTGGACGATCCGCCAATATGCCGGATTCTCCACGGCCGAAGCTTCGAACGCCTTCTATCGGAAGAATCTCGCGGCCGGACAAAAGGGTCTTTCCGTCGCCTTCGACCTTGCGACCCATCGCGGCTACGACAGCGATCATCCGCGCGTCGAAGGCGATGTCGGCAAGGCAGGGGTTGCGATCGACTCGGTCGAGGACATGAAGATCCTGTTCGACGGCATTCCGCTCGACGAGATGTCGGTCTCGATGACCATGAACGGCGCGGTCATTCCGATCCTCGCCTCCTTCATCGTCGCCGGCGAGGAACAGGGCGTTTCGCGCGACAAGCTCTCGGGGACCATCCAGAACGATATCCTCAAGGAGTTCATGGTCCGCAACACCTACATCTACCCGCCGGAACCCTCGATGCGCATCGTCGCGGATATCATCGAGTATACGGCGAAGGAGATGCCGAAGTTCAATTCGATCTCGATCTCCGGCTACCACATGCAGGAAGCCGGCGCGACGCTGGTGCAGGAGCTTGCCTTCACGCTCGCCGACGGGCGCGAATATGTGCGGGCTGCCCTTGCCAAAGGGCTGAACGTCGACGAGTTCGCCGGGAGGCTTTCGTTCTTCTTCGCCATTGGCATGAATTTCTTTATGGAAGCGGCGAAGCTTCGGGCGGCGCGGCTGCTCTGGACCCGGATCATGAAGGAGTTCGAGCCGAAGAAGCCGTCTTCGCTGATGCTGCGCACCCATTGCCAGACCTCGGGCGTCTCGCTGCAGGAGCAGGATCCCTATAACAACATAATCCGCACCGCTTTCGAGGCGATGTCGGCCGCCCTTGGCGGCACGCAATCGCTGCACACCAACTCCTTCGACGAGGCGATCGCGCTGCCGACGGAGTTTTCAGCGCGCATCGCTCGCAACACGCAACTGATCCTGCAGCACGAGACCGGTGTCACCAAGGTCGTCGATCCGCTTGCCGGTTCCTACTATGTCGAGAGCCTGACCAATGAACTTGCAGAAAAGGCCTGGGCGCTGATCGAAGAGGTCGAGGCGATGGGCGGCATGACCCGTGCGGTCAACGCCGGCCTGCCGAAGCGACTGATCGAAGAGGCCGCGACGCGCCGCCAGGCCTCGGTCGACAAGGGCGAGGAAATCATCGTCGGCGTCAACAAGTACCGGCTCGACAACGAGGAGCCGATCGACATCCTGGAAATCGACAACAGCGCCGTGCGCGCCGCGCAGATCCGTCGCATCGAGGAAACGAAGCGGCGGCGCGACAGCGCAAAGGTGAAAGAGACCCTGGCCGCGGTTTCAAAGGTCGCCTCGACCGGCGAAGGCAACCTCTTGGCGGCCGCCGTCGAAGCGGCGCGGGCGCGTGCGACCGTCGGCGAAATCTCCGATGCGATGCGCGGCGCCTTTGGTGACCATGCCGCAACGCCCAAGGTCGTCAGCAAGATCTATGGCAAGGCCTATGAGGGCGAGCCTGAACTCGAGGTGCTCTCCGGCCGCCTCGACGAGGTTTCGGCAAAACTCGGCCGCAAGCCGAAAATCATGGTCGCCAAGCTCGGCCAGGACGGCCACGACCGCGGCGCCAAGGTGATCGCGTCGGCCTTTGGCGACATCGGCTTCGACGTGCTTGCCGGCCCGTTGTTCCAGACACCGGAGGAGGCGGCCGACATGGCGCTTGCGAGCAAGGTCAATGTCATTGGCGTCTCTTCGCTCGCAGCCGGCCACAAGACGCTGATGCCGCAATTGGCCGAAGCGCTGAAAAAGCGTGGCGGCGAGGATGTCATCGTCATCTGTGGGGGTGTCATCCCTCGCCAGGACTATGACTACCTGATGGAGAACGGCGTGTCGGCGGTCTTCGGCCCTGGCACCAACGTGCTCGATGCGGCACGCGCGGTGCTCGACCTGATCGAGGGCAAGCGCCGCAACATCTGACGCCGGGCGACGCGGAGGACATCCTCTCTCCGTTCGCCCCGAGCGGTTGTCGTAACCGGCCGACGCAACTATGGTGTCGGCATGACGTCGATCGCCGAAGTGTTCGGACCCTTTGCCCTGATGGCGCGCCTTCTCGCCCGCTTCTGGCCGCAGCTCCTGCTGCTCGGTGCCTGCGGCGCCATCGTGCACGATCTCCTGATGCGGGCAGCCGTCTGGATCGGGATGCAGCATCCGCTCGGCGGCATGGTCACGCTCTCCCTCGTCGTGCTGGCGAAGCTCGTCGTCATCGTGCTGATGTTCATGGTCCTTCGCCCGGGCTTGCCGGCGCTCGAAGCGCTCCGGCAGCAGCCGGCAGCGGCGCCTGTCGAGACCAAGGTGCCGAAGGCCGACCGCAGGCTGCTCGCCGTCACCGCCGCCGCCCTCCTGCCGTTCTTTGCCTACTACGCCGCCTGGGGGCTTCTCGGCGATACCGTGCGCGAATATTCGCGGTCAGCACTTGCTGCCGTCGCTTTCGGCGAAAAAGCCAACTTCTTCGATATTCTGGGGTCGCGCGGCGTTCTCGTGTCGATCGCGCTCTGCTGGCTTGTACGCTGGGGCGCAAAACGCATGAGCAAGCTGAGCGAAGCGCCCGTCTGGCGTCTTCTGATTGTAGCCGCAGATGCAAGCTGGATCTTCATCGGTCTCTACGGCCTGTCGGTCTGGAAGGACCAGGTGATCACCTGGCTTGGCGCCGGCAAGCTTCTGAGCATGAACGGCTTCGCCTTCGCCGGCATTGCGCATGCCGCCGAGACCTTCGTGCCGGTGGAATTGAGAAAACCTGACTGGGATAGCCAGGCCACAGGCCTGTTCTTCTATGCGCTCCTTCCGGTCGTCTGGCTGGTCATGGCGGCCATCATCAACGGCTACGAGCTTTCGAGCGCAACACCGCGCACCCGGCCGGCATCGCCAAAGCCGCGCCGCGCCCGCACGCTGCGCAAATGGGTCGCCGATTTTCTCGACCACTTCATCGGCGATTATCGCTCCCGCTATGCGCCGATCTGGACCTGCCTGAAGCTGACGCTCGGCTCGGGGCTGGCGGCACTTTTCGCCTTTATCATCGCCTACAATGCCATTGCCTGGCTCGGCGCCTGGACGTGGTACGCGGCAACACGGACGCTGGACGTGGGAGATCTTGCGAGCTGGCGGCTCGTTTTCGATGCCGTGAGCCTTTTCATCGGCAGCCCCAGCGATCTCAACGGCGGCATCGTGCTCGATGCACTGCGCATCACCCTGCTGGCGGCGATGCTCGAACACGCCGTTTCCCGTCAGGCCGATAAGGCCGAGATCAACTACGCGTCCACTTGAACACCAGCGTCTCGTCACTGGCGCCGGGAAATTCGATCCGCAGCGAAAGGTCCCGCGCCTCCGCCGGAACGATGAAGCTCTCGGCCATGCGGACGGGGCTGCCGGCCTTGGCATCCGTAAAGGCCAGGACACTGCAGCGCTGACGCTCGGCCACCTCCGGATACATCTCTCGCACGATCGGCTCGGTCAGGGTGACCGGTTCGAAGCGGCGCCCTTTGTCGTCGATCAGTCGAACGCGGCAGGCGCCCTTCGACAAAGCGGCGAGATCGGTCGGCGATGCCTCGAATTCGGTAAGAATGACGCGTGCGTCGTCGGTGCGCGGCAGGCGTCGCATATCCATAAGCTTCCATTGCCCGCCGGCGAAGGCCTGCGCCGCTCCATCCGCAACGACGACTTCCGGGCTACCGCCGGCGAGCCATTGGCTCTCACCAAGGCTTTCCCATGCGCGGGCGACGAAGGCGAGCGGCAGCGCGACGATCAACGCGAGCAGGCAGGTCCAGAAGGTGCGTTTCTCGCTCATGACTACCTCCCTCAGTGCGCGGCCAGTGTCCAGGGCGCGCCGCTGCCGCTGCGCGCAATGGTGACGGACGGCTTGATCTCGGCCGGCTTCTTGTCGCCGAGCGCAATCGACAGTTCCTCGGCGAGCGGCGACACACGACTGCGTGCGACGAGCAGCGTGCCCTGGTCAACGGCCGCCTCGGGAAGCTCGAAGGCAAGAAGCACCGGCCTTGGCAGGCCGGGTTCGAGCCGCTCCGTCGGCAGATAGCCCGGCACGGTCGAGAACCGCTGGCTCAACGCGTAGCGCAAACCATTGCTCGCCAGCCATTCCGCAGACATCAACGTCATCGTTTCCGTCTTGGCGACGGCCGCGCCCTCGATGACCAGCCAGATGCCGGATGTGGAGAAGTCCTTGACCCGTCCAAAACTTTCGACCTTGAGCTGTCGTGCCAGATGCACATTGGCTGCGCCGAAAGCGAAGTCGCGCGTCTCCACCCGCTCGCCGACAGCGCCGCGAATGGCGATCGGCGCGGTGATGTCGCCGTAGCCGGGGGTGCTGTTTCGCATCCCATAGAGCGCCGCGATTGCAAGGCCGCAAAGCAGCAGCGTACGGAAAGCCGACATCATTGCTCCCTCGTCTCCACAGCTTGCGTCACCGGCAACTCGACGACCGCGGCCTCGCCGTCATCGAACCAATTCGGCGCGCCGTAGAGATTGTCACGTGGCTTATAGATCTGTTTGCCGATCGCCAGCGAAAGCGTTTGCGGTTCCGGGCGGTCCGCCGGCCACTCCCAGGCCGCGACCAGGTCTTCCGGCATGTTCGGATTGATCGCGCTGGCGATCCACTTGTCCCTCGGCAGGTAATAGGTGGGCTTGGGCTGCAGCGGAGCGGCGTCATCCTTGATCGTGATCAGGTTCATGAAGACGTTGCTGCTGGCCACGGACCGGTTGTCGAGTTCGAGATTCACCAGCAGGAACCGCTTCGGCTCGAACGGTTTGGTGCCGGTCGGCGGCAGAGACGACATATGGGCGCCGTTTATGGTCACCCGCCACCGGCCCGTGTCGACGACCTGGTCTTTACCTATGACCGGAACAGGAACCGGATTGGCTGCATCATAAACCGCCGATGCAAAGGAAATCGCAGCCGCCGCCATGCCGCCGATACCGGTGACAAGCATGATCAGCAGGCGCTGCCTGATCTTCGACCGCCGCATGACCGGCATCTGTCCTCCATCCACCCTGCGGATACTGCAACCGGAAGATAGGAAAGTTTGCCGGGGAAATCAAAACACGCGTGTCGGAAACGGTTTCTTCGGCAGACACAGCCTCAGAACGAAGGTCGGGTGGGCTAAAAGCTGTGCATTGCCCAGCCACAACACGTTTGCCGCCCGCCAACCCACCCGTGATTGGCGCTTGCCTTCTGCCCGCGACGGGCGACAATTGCATGCGGTGGAAAGCGGTGCCAGGAGCCATTCGGCCCACATTCTCCGCCGAACCCGGGAGGCCGGCTATGCGCAAACTGCAATCGCAAGGCGTTCACCACATCACGCTTGTCGGGGCGGACCGTCAGACGTCGATCGATTTCTGGGAGGGGCTGCTCGGCATGCCCTTCATTTTCGAGCAACCGAACCTCGACCGGGCGAGCGAAAGCCACCTCTATTTCGATCCGGGCGACGGCCGCCTGATTACCGTCTTCACCGACGAGAACCGCACGCCGGATCCCGAGCGCACCCCGACCGACATGGGCTGTGTGCATCACATCGCCTTTGCTGTTTCGCGCGCGACATTCAACCAGGCGGTGGAGCGGCTCGAGGAGCGAAAGATCCGCCACAGTGGCGTCAAGGATCGCGGCTTCATGGATTCGATCTACTTCGAAGATCCGCTTGGGCTGCTGGTTGAACTTGCCTCCTATCGCTTCGAGCCGCCGGCCGGTCACAGCCATGCCGAAGTCCTGATGGAAGCGCATAGGATCAGGACTGAACGCGGCGACTATAACATCGCCGAGGTCCATCTCGCCGATGCGATCGAAGCCCTGAACGAACGCTCTCGGCCGACGCTGTCGCTCGATCGCCAACCGAAGAACCCATACGGACCGCGATAGGGTGGCGCTTGGCGAGATCTGCAGCCAAGTGGCGGTGTCTGCGGCGGGCGAGCCGGCACCAGTTCAACGACGATCAACCGGGAGGAATGCCATGTCCGCAATCCAGCTCAACGTGATCAAGCCCAGCGTCAACAACATGACCGCGCGCGTGTTCCTGCGCGCGGCCAAGCTCGATTTCAGTGAAAACGATGTCTACGGCCAGACGCGCTCGCCCGAATATCTGGCACGAGCGCCGTCGCATCTGACACCGATGATCGAGACCGCGGACCTGCCCAGGGGCGCGCTTTGGGAAAGCTGCGCGATCATGCAGTACCTTTGCAACAAACATGGGCTTGATGACTTCTACCCGAGGGAACCCGAAGCACGCGCGATGATCGACAGCGCCATGTTCTACCTGATCGGCACCTTCTATCCCTACCTTGCCCGCGCAACCTATCCGGCGCTGAACTTTCCGCTCTACGCGGGCGAAGTCGGCTGCAGCGATGCCGATGCCGCGACGAAGGAGATCGCCCGGAAGGCAGCGGTTGCAGCCCTTGCCGAACCGCTCGACGTATTCCGCGCTTTCTACATTGGCGACAAGCCGTTCATCGGTGGCGCCAAGCCCTCGATCGCCGATATCCGGCTCGCAGCAACGCTCGAGTTCCTGGCCGCGATCGACAATGACCTGCCGGACTGGGCAAAGACCTACATGGCAAGCATCGAAAGAACGCTCGGGGCCGCCTATGCCGAGCCCGCCGCCGATGTCCGCGGCTATATCGCTTATGTAAAATCGCAGCGGCAATAGCCTGGCGGCTGCGATGCAGATCATTGAATGAGGAGTGCGACGCCGGTTGCTCCGAGGGCGAGCGTCCAGAGGCGATCGAAATTGATCCAGGCGGAACGCAGGACCGCAAGGTCGAACCAGGTGAAGACGGCGAGCGCCAGCACCGCGGTCACCGTCAGCATTGCGATGCTATGCACTGCAACGGCGGCGAGCGAGACCGGCAGCGAACTTGCCATCGCCAGTTCGCCGGCGTGACCTGCAAGACAGAGACTGAGCACCGCCGGCACCAGCATCAGGCCGGCCCCATGGCTCGTCGCCATCAGGAATGACCAGACCGCAAGTCCCGCCATGCCGGTCCGCATTCCGATCCGGACGCGGTGGCGATGGCCATGAATGGCGGTGTAGCCGGCGGCCCCCAGAATGAGCACGGCGGCCGCGATCCTGAATGTGTTCGGATCCAGCACCGAGCCGAATGCTGCGACCACCGCCAGCACGGTCGCGACCGAGATCGCGTGACCAACCGCAATGGGTGCGAGGGACAGCCAGACGACCCGGCTGCTCTGGCGATGAAGTCCGAGCGCAACCGCAAACAACCAGCCCATTGCCGGGTTGAGGCCGTGAAAGGCACCGAGGCCGGCGAGCGAGAGCCATGGCCAGACCGTCGTCATTCGCCGTGACCCGGCTGCACCGCGGCTCCCTCCTCACGGATAACAATAGGAATCGGACGAGCAGTCGCCGCCTTCGAGACGAACCTGATGCGGTCGATGACCCTTTGGCCAGTCGACGAAGAAGTTTTCGTCGAAGGCGATCCCGCCACCATCGGCGACATCGAGCTTGACCATCCAACCGTCGATGCCTTCGGGATAGAACTGCGGGTCGATGGCGCCATAGAGCGAGTTGGTGAAATAGACCCGCTTGCCGTCGCGGCTGATTTCCACCATCTGCGGCCCACCGTTGAGCGCACCGTTCTTCGCCTTCGGATGGCTCGCACGCGAAACGATGCCGCCGATCCTGACCCGCCCCGTTTCCTTCGGTGCGAAGGGGTCGGACACGTCGTACTGGATCATGTCGCCGGTGCCCCAGCAGGAAACGTAAAGGAAGCGATCGTCCATCGACAGGTCGATGTCGGTGACGAGCGGCGCGACCGCACTGAAGCCTTTCAGCACCGGTGGCAACAGATCCGGATCGGCCGGTTCTGCCGGGATCTCGATCACCTTCTTCACGGCCCATCGGTCGCCGTCGCGATACCAGGTCCAGATCGACGCCGAGAGGTCCTTGAGGCTGATGACGCAGCCGACGAAACCGTAGGCCTTGGTCGGATCGTGCGCCGGGCGCAGTTCGAAAACGAGCTGGTGTTCCTCGCCGAAGTCGATCTCCTGCACGTGCTTGCGCTTGTGCAGGTCCCAGAAATGCAGGCGACGGCCGTATTTCGAGCCAAGCAGCACCTCCGGCACCAGCCCGTTCTCGAAAGTATCGGGCGTGCCCCATTCGCTGGTGATCATCGTGTCGTGGCCGAGGTGCCACCAGAAATCATAGGCGAGCTTCTGCGGCCCACGGTCCATTTCCCACTGTCCGAGCACATCGAAGCTCTGATGGTCGAGCAGGAAAATGCCGCCGGGCGCCTTGCCGTCTCGATCCGCAAGCGCGTTGACGTAAATGCCTTCAGGTCCGCAATGGGTTGTGTGCAACCGCGAATAATTCGCCTTCTCGGCGATTTCCGCGGGCTCGATCACCCGCACGATCTTCGGATTGCGGGGGTCCGGCTTGGTGTCGATGATATGGAGACGGGAGGAGCGCAGGCCCGGCACCACCAGGTAGCGACGCTCGACATGTGGATGCGGTGCGTTGGGACACAGGCACGAGGAGCACGCGTTCCAGCCGAAATGGTGCAACTCGTCCCCGACATTCGGCATCTCGACCTGCCCGACGATCTGCGAATAGCTTTGCGACGCCGGATCCACATCGACGACGGCGATCGCGTCCGGCCTTCTTCGGTCCGGATCGAAAGCCGCCACGTAGGCGAGCGTCTCCTTTGGAGCCTTGGCCGCCATGCGCGGTGATGGATAGAAGGAAGGATCGGGTCGCCACGTCGCCATTGCCATTCTCCCCCTTAGAGAATTCCCGAATGCGCGGTCCTGATGCAGGCTCCGGTCATGCGGCAAAAACGCGTCGGAAATACGGCCTTTGCCTTATTTCCTGACAGGGATCGGAACGCTTCTGGTTGAGCGAGACGTCATCGCGACCGGCAGAGGCGGCCTGACGGCCTCAAGTCTCGATCCGCAGCTTCATCCGGTCAGCGGCAAAGCGGCTACGGGAATATTCGATCGGCTTGCCGTCGAGATCGGCGTTGATCGACTGGGCTTCGAGCACGATTGCGCCCGGCGAGAGCTTCAGCATCGCAAGCTCGTCGGCGTCAGCGTGCCGGGCGACGATCTCCGTTGAGGCGCGTACATAATCATCCAGACCGTGGGCTGCGAAGGCCTTGGTGACGGAGTGCAGCTGTTCGAATTCTTCGGCCATGCGCGGGAAGCGATGCGCCGGATAGTAGCTCGAGGAAACCGAGAGCGGTCGACCATCGCCGCTGCTGACGGTTCTGAGTTCGATCACCGGATCACCGGGCCTGATGGCAAGCGCGCTCGCCACTTCGCCCCTTGCCGGCAATTCCGTGTGGCCGAGCAGCCGCGAGCCAATTTCCTTCACCTGGTGGCCAAGACCTTGCGAGAAGCGCGTGCGCTTTGAAATCGGATAACTCACCCGCTCCTTGCGCTCGATCATTGTGCCGCGCCCTTGGACGGGACGCACCAGCCCTTCTTCGGCCAGCGCCGCCAGCGCGCTTCTGACCGTGTGCCGGTTGACGCCGAACTCGCCCGCAAGCACCGTTTCCGGTGGCACCATGCCGGTCGCGTCATAGTCGCCATTGCTGATTGCCAGGCGGATCCGGTCGGCAATCTGCCGCCAGAGAGCGACGCCGGTCTGGCGCTCCACCACTTTTCGCGCTGCCGTGTCTTTTCGCATTGGCATGTCACAAGCCTGTCATTTGCCGACGTTATGAAAAAGTATAAGATGTATAGTTGTCTAGATCAATAGACATTTGAGGTGAAAATGATGGACGCGAAAGTGAAGCAGGAAAGCCCGCCGGACCCGGCGCGCAAGGAGGCCATGCGGTTGCTCGCCCAGGCAACGCTCGCCGAACTCAAGGACGCCTGGAAAGCGCTCGCAGATCAGCCCGAGGTTCACCCGGTCCGAGGCCCCGAGACCGGCCTCGTCATGGTGCGCGGCCGCATCGGCGGCGGCGGCGATCCCTTCAATCTCGGCGAGGCTACGGTGTCGCGCGCCACCGTCCGCCTTTCGACCGGCGAAATCGGCCACGGGCAGTTGCTCGGAACCGACAAGGAACGCGCCCGGCTTGCCGCCATCTTCGACGCCCTTGCCCAGCGTGACGGCGACAGGGCTAAGGTCGAGGCCCTGCTTGGCCGCGTGGCCGACCGGCTTGCCCAGGAAGAACGCCGCAAGGCGGAAGAAACCGCGGCCACCCGCGTGGACTTTTTCACCATGGTTCGGGGAGACGACTGATGGCCAGCCAATCGCAGATTTACGCCGGCGCCTTTGCCGATCCAGTCTTTGCCGCTCAGTCCGTCTTCCGCGACCTGATGGACGGCTTTGCCCGCCCGGGTACGATCAAGCGCCTCGAAGCGACGAGCACGCCTCCGGCTCCGCTCGCTACGGCCGCAGGAGCCGTAGCGCTGACTTTGTGCGACCATGACACGCCCGTCTGGCTGACGCCGGCACTTTCCAAATCGGCCGTTCCGCAGTGGATCGCCTTCCACACCGGTGCTCCGCTCACCACCAGCAAGACTGACGCGCGCTTCGCCTTCATCGAAAAGGGCGCGGCCTTCCCCGGCTTCGACCAGTTCTCGCTTGGCACGCAGGAATATCCGGATCGCTCGACGACACTCGTCATCGAAGTCGAAGCGCTGAGCGGCGGCCCTGCGCTGACCGCCAAAGGCCCCGGCATCAAGGACGTGACGGAGATTGCGGTGAAGGGGCTGCCGGACGTCTTCCTCGAATTCTGGACCGCCAATCGCGCGATCTTTCCGCGCGGCGTCGATCTCGTGCTGACGGCCGGCGACAAGCTCATCTGCCTGCCGCGCACCACCCGTCTTTCGCTCAAGGAGGCGTGAGCCATGTATGTAGCCGTCAAGGGCGGGGAAGCCGCCATTGCCAATGCCCACCGCCTTCTCGCCGATCGCCGCCGTGGCGACCGTAGCCTTCCCTCCATCACCATCGACCAGGTGGTCGAGCAGCTCGGCCTTGCGGTCGATAGAGTGATGGCGGAAGCCTCGCTCTATGACCGTGCGCTCGCAGCCCTTGCCGTCCGCCAGGCGCGCGGCGACATGATCGAGGCGATCTTCATCCTGCGCGCCTATCGCACGACGTTGCCGCGCTTCGGCTACTCCGAGCCGGTCGATACCGCCGACATGAAGGTCGAGCGCCGCGTGTCGGCGACCTACAAGGATCTGCCCGGCGGACAGCTTCTGGGCCCGACCTTCGATTACACCCACCGCCTGCTCGACCCATCACTGATCGCCGACGAAGCGGTCGAAGAACCGGCAGTCAAGGAGCCCGGTGAGCATGTGATGCGCGCCTCCGACATTCTCGACGGCGAAGGCCTGATCGAGGGAGATGGCCAGATGCCCGAGGGCCATGTCATGGGCGACCTTACCCGCGAGCCGATGGAGTTTCCGATGGCCCGGGACCTGCGACTGCAGGCGCTTGCCCGCGGCGACGAAGGCTTCCTCTTGGCGCTCGCCTACTCCACCCAGCGCGGCTACGGCCGCACCCACCCATTCGTCGGCGAAGTCCGCATCGGAGAAGTGGAAGTCGAACTCGATCTGCCGGAACTCGGCTTTGCCGTCTCACTCGGCGCGATCCGCGTCACTGAATGCCAGATGGTCAACCAGTTCATGGGCTCGGCCAAGCAGCCGCCGCAATTCACCCGCGGCTACGGCCTCGTCTTTGGCCAGAGTGAACGCAAAGCGATGTCGATGTCGCTGGTCGACCGGGCACTGCGCACTGACGAGTTCAGCGAGGACATCGTCGCACCCGCCCAGGATCAGGAATTTGTCATCTCGCATGCAGACAACGTTCAGGCTACCGGCTTCGTCGAGCACCTGAAGCTGCCGCACTATGTCGACTTCCAGGCCGAACTCGATCTCGTGCGCCGCATGCGCCGCGATTACGAGGCCGCGAATTCAGGTGAAACACCGAAGGAACAACGGGAGGCGGCCGAATGATTGGGCATACCGCCAGCCCTAGCGGTTCAATCGCCGCCGCCATCCCCGCCACCACAATCGCCGCCGTCACCGGCATAGACACCACTGGCGTCGCCACCTCCGTCGTTCTTACGCGCCCTGCTCTCCGGCCCGCGCTGCGGCCGGCGGGCAATGCCGAACAGGCCGGCAACCGCCGAACACAGCACGAAGATCCCAATCACCCAGACGAAAATCTCGCTCAAATCCTGGCCTCATCAGCGGTCGACACACTCAAGGGTAATCAGCGATGAACGACCTTGCTACCTATAATTTCGCCTATCTGGACGAACAAACCAAGCGCATGATCCGCCGCGCGATCCTGAAGGCGATCGCCATTCCCGGCTACCAGGTTCCATTTGCGTCGCGCGAAATGCCGATGCCCTACGGCTGGGGTACCGGCGGCGTGCAGGTCACCGCCTCGATCCTCGGTCCGCAGGACGTCTTGAAGGTCATCGACCAGGGCGCCGACGACACAACCAACGCGGTTTCCATCCGCGCCTTTTTCCAGAAGGTCGCCGACGTTGCCGTCACCACCCGGACGAAAGACGCGACGATCATCCAGACGCGCCACCGCATTCCGGAGGAAAAACTCTCGGAGGGACAGACGCTCGTCTACCAGGTGCCGATCCCGGAACCCTTGCGCTTCCTCGAGCCGCGCGAGACCGAGACGCGGAAGATGCATGCGCTCGAGGAATACGGGCTGATGCATGTGAAGCTCTATGAGGACATCGCCCGCAACGGCCATATCGCCACGACCTACGCCTATCCGGTCAAGGTCGAGGGACGTTACGTGATGGACCCGTCGCCGACGCCTAAGTTCGACAATCCGAAGATGCATATGTCGGAAGCGCTGCAGCTCTTCGGCGCCGGTCGCGAAAAGCGGATCTACGCTGTCCCGCCCTATACCGAAGTCGTCAGCCTCGATTTCGACGACCATCCCTTCGAGATCCAGAGCTTCGACAAGCCCTGCGCGCTCTGCGGCGCCGAGGACGTCTATCTCGACGAGGTGATCCTCGACGACAAGGGCGGACGCATGTTCGTCTGCTCCGATACCGATCATTGCGAAGACCGCCGCGCCTGCGGCCATGCAGGTCACATGCTTGCCCGAAAGGAAGCCGCAGAATGAGTACGCTCCCGCTTCTGAAAGTGAACGACGTCTCGAAGTTCTACGGAAGCCGCATCGGCTGCCGCAACGTTTCCTTCGAGCTCTATGCGGGCGAAGTGCTCGCCATCGTCGGCGAATCCGGCTCGGGCAAGACGACACTTCTGTCGTGCCTCTCGACCCGTCTGATGCCGACCTCCGGTATCGTCGAGTACCACATGCGCGACGGTCAGTACCGTGACCTCGCCCGCATGGGCGAAGCCGAGCGCCGCTTCCTGATGCGTACCGACTGGGGCTTCGTGCACCAGAACCCGGCCGACGGCCTGCGCATGACCGTGTCTGCCGGCGCCAATGTCGGCGAGCGGTTGATGGCCGTCGGCGATCGCCACTACGGCAACATCCGCGCCACCGCCAGCGACTGGCTGGAGCGGGTGGAAATCGGCATCGACCGCATCGACGACCAGCCGCGCGCCTTTTCGGGCGGCATGCGTCAGCGCCTCCAGATCGCCCGCAACCTCGTCACCTCCCCGCGCCTCGTCTTCATGGACGAGCCGACCGGCGGCCTCGACGTCTCGGTTCAGGCGCGCCTGCTCGATCTCGTGCGCGGCCTCGTGCATGACCTCGGGCTTGCCGCCATCATCGTCACCCACGATCTCGCCGTCGCCCGCCTTCTTTCACACCGCATGATGGTGATGAAGGATGGAGCGGTCATCGAACAGGGGCTGACCGACCGCGTGCTCGACGATCCGCGCGAGCCCTATACCCAGCTCCTCGTCTCCTCGATCCTGCAGGTGTAAACCATGGCCACGCCCCTTGTTGTTTCCGAAGTCGCAAAAAGCTTCACCATGCATCTGCGTGACGGTATCCGCCGGCCGGTCGTCGCCAACGTCTCCTTCTCGGTGAAGGCCGGCGAATGCGTCGTTCTCGGCGGCCCCTCCGGCGTCGGCAAGAGCTCGATCCTGAAAATGCTCTACGGCAATTACGGCGTCGACGAAGGCCAGATCCTGATGGATCACGACGGCAAGCTGGTCAATCTGGCAACGGCCGAGCCGCGCACGGTGCTCGAAGTCCGGCGCACGACGCTCGGCTATGTCAGCCAGTTCCTGCGGGTGGTGCCGCGCGTCTCCTCCCTCGACATCGTCGCCGAGCCGCTACAGGCCCGCGGCATGCCGCTCGAAGAGGCCCGCACCCATGCGGCCGAACTGTTGAACAAGCTGAACCTGCCGCGCGAACTCTGGAGCCTGCCACCGGCGACCTTCTCCGGCGGCGAACAGCAACGCGTCAACATCGCCCGCGGCTTCATCACCGACCACAAGATCCTGTTGCTCGACGAGCCGACCGCGTCGCTCGACGCGAAGAACCGGGCGGTTGTCGTCGAACTGATCGCCGAGAAAAAGGCCAAGGGCACCGCGCTGATCGGCATTTTCCACGACGAGGAAGTGCGCGACGCCGTTGCCGATCGCATTCTCGACGTCTCGGCCTTCTCGCCGCGAAAGGCTGCCGCATGAGCCAGAAGCTCGGGCTCGAGCCCTTTATCCACCCAACGGCGAGCGTCAACAATTCGACGCTCGGCCGCTACACCGAAGTGCAGGAGCGCTCAAGGCTCGACGAGGTCGAGTTCGGCGACTACTCCTACATCATGCAGGACGGCTCGATCTGGTGCGCAACGATCGGCAAGTTCGTCAACATCGCAGCCGCCGTGCGCATCAACGCCACCAACCACCCGACCTGGCGGGCGACGCTGCATCACTTCACCTATCGCGCGCCGAACTATTGGGACGATACCCAACTCGACCACGACCTTTTCGCCTGGCGGCGCTCGAACAGGGTGACGATCGGCCATGATGTGTGGATCGGCCACGGCGCCACCATCCTGCCGGGCGTCACTGTCGGCAACGGTGCTGTTATCGGCGCCGGCGCAGTCGTCTCGAAGGACGTCGAGCCCTACACCATCGTCGGCGGCGTGCCCGCCAAGCTCATCCGCGCCCGTTTCAACGAGGGCGTCGGCGAGCGGATGGACGCGCTCTCGTGGTGGGACTGGGACCACCAGCGCCTGCGCCGCGCGCTCGACGATTTCCGCGAGCTGACGGCCGAAGAGTTTTTGGTGCGTTATGCGTGAGTGATACGGCGCCGGGCAGAGGTTCGGCGCCTTTCCGAGCTGAGAACGAGGCGGTTACGGCCCGTTGACCAACTTCAGAATCAACTGGTGAATATTGCCGCCATCGGTCAACTCGACCTGGTCGAAGTCGCGGCTGCGCTGGCGCTGCGTCTGCGAGAGCGCGCCGAGGCGCTCGGTCATGACGGTCCTGATCTTGCGGCACTTCGGATCGTCGGGAACAGTGAGGCCCAGCGTCGCCTGCTCGATCGCGCGGACCATCTCCTTGATGAAATCGCCGTGCACGAGTTCGTGCTTGCGCACGCCGTCGATGAAGATGTCCCAGTTTTCGCGCGTGCCTGAAGGCAGCGGCCTTGCCGGTTTCGGCAGGGTGTAGGTGATGATCAGTTTCGGCTTTGCCACCGCCAGCACGCAGGCACCGCCTTGCTCTTCATATTTTCGCGTCCAGGTCAGCTTGAAGTTGGTGTGTGCGATCGCCCTGCCGATTCCGGCTTTCGGACCCCGTTCGCCGATCGAGGCGTAGAGCTCGGCACCCGTCTGCCCGGTGATTGTGTAGAGCGCTTCCTTTTCGACCGGCTGCCATTCGGCAGAGGCGAACCGCGGCTCAGACGCAAGGCAAAGGGCAACGACGCCCAGGCAAAGGCTTTTGTTCAATCCAACCCCTCGAAGTTCGCCCTGTCGGCGCACGATTCCTGGCCGCATTCCTTAAACGCGAATCGGCCAATGGCAACAGGCCAAAAAACAAAGGCACCGCGCGCCGTCTCCAGCGTGCGGTGCCTTTGCGTCTTACCCGGTCTTTCGACGCCCCGTTGTGGGAGGTGCAACGGGCCGCCCAAACGACGTTAGTTGACGGCCGTCAGCGTCATCGACGTGCCGGTGGCCGCGAGGTTCAGGCCGATCTGGCCGGTCACGCTGATCGTCTGCAGGTGGATCGAACCGGAGGTGCCGCCGACGAGGATGTTGGCACCGATACCGGCGCCGACGGTCGCTTCCGCCGTTGCACCCTGGTAGAGACCGCCGAGCGAACCGCGGTGGTAGCCGGCGGTCGGCGCGAACACGGCCCAAATCAGGCGGCTCTGCGTCGTGAAGCCGACATCGACGCCCATCTTGCGGATGGCGCCGGAATAGTGGTCGGAGGCTTCAGCACCCATGGTCGAGCGGAAGACGCAGTCGACTTCCTTGGCCGAGCCGAGCACATAGCCGACACCGCCAGCGATGTTGCAATCGAGGTAACCAATCTTGACGCCGTTGCTTGTGTCGGGCTCGGGCTGCGGTTGAACTGTCGCGAGATCGGCTGCGTTTGCGGCGATCGCGCCAGCGAGAACCAGAGACGCTGCGGACACCTTTACGGCAAAACTCTTTTTCATTCTTGTCTCCTTCTCGGAACGTCAGAAATGATTGTCATTTGACCGGCGGCACACGAACTTAAGCACATAGCGCACGCTGCAGGAAACCAAAGCCATAGCCCGCGATCGGGCAATTCCGTGGCAAGCTTTTAGCAGACGATAAAATTGGTCGGGTTTCCCCAACAATGACTGCAGATTGTGTTGAAAAAGCCACGGAAGGCCGTGCCTGGGCAGTCGGGGACGCTCATTGCGCGGCAGCGTGTGGCGGCGCCGATTGGCGCAGGGCAATTCAGCGGTTACACGGGGGGAGGTTCCGATCGGGCGACGGCGCCGCCCGATCGGAGGAGATAACGTTTCTTAGGCCTTTGCGGCCTGCGCCAGGACACCGGCGGCAACGCGTGCCGTCAGCGCCAGAGAAACGGCGCCGGCGTCCGGATGACCGATGCTTTTTTCCGCAAGCGGCCGTGCCCGGCCGAGCTTCGGCGTCAGGCTCGAAGTAGCTTCGGCCGCTTCGGTCGCAGCCTTTGCCGCCGCCTGCCATGCCTCGATCAACGGCTTTCCGGCGGCAAACTCGCGCTCCAGGGTCTCGACGAAAGGCACCAATGCATCGACAAGGGTCTTGTCGCCGACACGGGCGCGGCCGAGGCGGGTCACGCCATCGAGCGCACGGCGGGCACCGTCGACAATCGCGGCATCGGTCGGGGCTGCATCATCGTTGAAGGCATTGCTCCAGGCGCGCAACAGCAGGCCCCAAATCGCGCCCGACGTGCCGCCGGCCCGGTCCGCCCAGGCATCGCCCGCCACCGCCAGAACGCTGGCGGCGCCTGCACCCGCTGCAACCGCCGCCTTCGCGGCATCGTTGGCCGCGGCCGAACCGCGGCGCATGCCCTGTCCGTGGTCGCCGTCGCCGGCAAAGGCGTCGATGCGACCGAGTTCGTCTTCCGCCTGCTTCAGCGCCTCGGCCATTTCGCCGATCAGCCGCGCAATGCACGCGCCGCTCTGACGGGAGGTCTCGGAAGCCGCTGCGAAGGAAATGGCGTCCTCGTCATCCTTGAGCGTGTCCGTCGCGGGCTCGGTGGCGATGATCGCCCCCTTGCGCAGGGCCGGCGCATCGCAAGCCGCGCGCCAGTAGGTCTCGAGCTCGTCGTTCAGCCACATCAGCGTCAGCGAGCAGCCCTGCA
Source organism: Ensifer sp. Root954 (assembly GCF_001429005.1). NCBI lineage: Bacteria > Pseudomonadati > Pseudomonadota > Alphaproteobacteria > Hyphomicrobiales > Rhizobiaceae > Ensifer > Ensifer sp. Root954. Next base: position 30,598 of record NZ_LMJM01000005.1, on the reverse strand, counting down.
TGTCGAGGCTGGTGACGAATTCGCCGCATTCCGGATCGACGATCTCCAGGCCAGCCGCCTTCAGTTCCTTTTCGATCGCAACCCAAAGCACGAAGAGTTCTTCATACTTGGTCGAGCCGAGGCCGTTCAGAAGCGGTGCGACCTTGCGCACATCCGCCGGCCGCTCGGCGAGCAGTTTGCCGACGAGCAGCTTCGCGAACTCAGTTGCCGAAACCATCTTTTCTTCGCGGATACCCGGCTCGCCGTGGATGCCGAGACCAAGGGCCATCTCGCCCTTTGGAACGGTGAAGAGCGGACCCTTGGCGCCCGGAAGCGTGCAGCCGCCGAAAGCCACACCGAAGGAGACGGTGCGGTCGTTTGCAAGACGGGTGACGCGCTCAACTTCGTCGAGATTGAGGCCCGCTTCCGCTGCGGCTCCAGCAACCTTGAAGACCACGAGGTCGCCGGCGATGCCGCGGCGCTTGGCCGGGGTTTCGGCAGAGGCGCTCGCCACGTCGTCCGTCACCGGCACGATCCGCACGTCGATGCCTTCGGCGCGCAGCCGCTCGGCGGCAACGCCGAAGTTCAAGACGTCGCCGGCATAGTTGCCGAAGCCAAGCAGCACGCCGCCGCCCTGGTCAGCCACCCGGCAGACGCGGGCAACTGCCGCGGTCGAAGGTGAGGCGAAGACGTCACCGGCCACGGCCGCATCCGCCATGCCCGGGCCAACATAGCCGGCAAAGGCCGGGTAGTGGCCGGAGCCGCCGCCGACGACGACGGCGACCTTGCCCTTCGGCACTTTGGTCGAGCGCACGACGCCGCCCTTCACGAGACGGACGTTGCGCGCGTAAATCGAGCTGAATCCGGCAAGCGCGGTCGTCGCAAATTCTTCCGGTGCGTCAAAGATTGTGGTCATCGCGTCTCTTCCCTTAGTCGCGAGGCAGAATGCGCCTCAGATAGTCCCGGTTGGCGGCGCTGACGGAGAGCCCGTCGCCACCGTAATGCTCGCAGAGAAACGGGCTGTCGAAGCCATGCGCCAAGGCCATACGGATCGCCGCCCGATAGTTGATAACGCCGAATTCCAGCGGCGCCGGATGGGTGACCACCAGCCCCGAGGTCTCATCCTCGGTGCGGTAGTAATTCTTGACGTGCCAGTATTTGGCGAAGGGTGCAACCTTGGCCATCATCGGCTGCCAGTGCTCGACCGGGCGGTGAAGGCGCACGAGATTGCCGAGATCGGCATTGATGCCGACGTTCGGCAGGCCGACATCGGTAACGAAGCGCACGGCGCTGTCGGCCGAGCCGATATAGGTGTCCTCGTACATCTCGAGCGCCAGCTCGATGCCGAGTTCCTCGGCATGGCGACCAAGTTCGCGGATGCGCTGAACCGCTTGTCTCCAGACCGCGGGGTCTTCCGGGTTCTTGACGCCGTCGACGGTCCAGAACCAGAGCGCTTTCTTCTGCGCGTCGGTCAAAGGCCCGAAGAAGCCGAAGGAAACGGAGCCGGCGCCGATGGCCGCAGCCGTGTCGATGACCCGATGTCCGTAGGCGAGATATTCGTCGCCATGCTCCGGATCAATGACGCTACGCCGCGAAGTCGAGATCGCCGGCATGGAAAGGCCAAGGTCACGCGTCAGCTTGACGAAGTCATCGCGCCGCGCGGCCGGGAGGTCGGCGAGCCGGATCCAGCTGTCGGTCGGGTCGAGCTCGGTGAAGCCGGCGTCGACGACATCGGCGAGTGTCTCGGCCCATTGCTCGACCGACTGATCCTGCACGGAGCTGCCGTCTGCTAGCACGTTCGGATACTGGATCATCGCGGCCGCGATCGGCCAGGTTTCACGGGTCCATTTGCGCGATGGGTTCGCCATGGTTTTCCTCACTTATTTTGCGACGCAGTCTATAAGCAGACCGCGCCGCGCTTTTCCGATGCGCTTGTTTTGAGGTGCGGCGGCTCCGTCAAGCCGCCGCGCTGCCGTCGCCATGCGGCGTGGCCGCATCTTGCTTGCGCTTGCGGACCAGGCCGACCAGCCCGAAGACAAGCGGCGACAGCAGAAGGGCAAGAGCAAGCGCCATCAGAGAGGAAACCAGCGGGTTTGACCAGAAGATGTTCAGGGTACCGCCGGAAAGAAGCATCGACTGGCGGAAGGCGTCCTCAGCCTTGTCGCCGAGCACCATGGCCAGAACCAGCGGCGCAAGCGGGTAGTCGAGCTTCTTGAAGACGTAGCCGAGTACGCCAAAGCCGATGACCATGAAGATGTCGGAGACCGAGTTTGCCACCTGATAGGCGCCGGAGAAGATGACGGCGACGATGATCGGACCGATGATCGCAAAAGGCACGCGCAGGATCGAGGCGTAGAGCGGCACGGTGGCGATCACCAGGAAGACGGCGACGACGTTGCCGAGATACATGGACGCGATCAGGCCCCAGACGAAGTCCGGCCGCTCGGTAAAAAGCATCGGGCCGGGGGTCAGGCCCCAGATCATCAGGCCGCCCATCATGACGGCCGCCGTTGCCGAGCCGGGAACGCCGAGCGCCAGCATCGGCAGCAGCGCCGAGGTACCGGCCGAGTGGTCGGCGGTCTCGGGTGCGACGACGCCGCGCGGGTCGCCCTTGCCGAACTTCGACTTGTCACGGGCCGAGCGACGGGCAACGCCGTAGCTCATGAAGGAAGCCGCGGTCGGGCCGGCGGGCGTGATGCCCATCCAGATGCCGATGATCGTCGAGCGCAGGATCGTGAACCAGTAGCGCGGGATCTCGACCAGCGTGCGGCCGATCTCGACGAGCTTGACGCGCGCCTTAATGCCTTCGAAGCGCAGGCCCTCTTCCGTCGTCAGCAGCAGTTCGCCGATGCCGAAGAGACCCATGACCGCGATCAGGAAGCTGACGCCCTTGATCAGCGTCGGGATATCGAAGGTCAGGCGCAGGTCGCCGGAGATCGTGTCCATGCCGACGGAAGCAAGCGCGAAGCCGAGCATCATCGAGACGAGCGTCTTGAAGGGCGATTGCGCGCCCATCGAGATGAAACTTGCAAACGCAAGGAAGTAGACCGCGAAGTATTCCGGCGACGAGAAACGCAGTGCGAAGTTCGCGACCCAGCCGGAAAGCAGTGTGATCATCACGACGCCGGCCAGCGCGCCGATGCCGGCGGATACGAAGGCGAGCGTCAGCGCTCGGCTCGCCTGCCCGGCTTTCGCCATCGGATAGCCGTCGAACGTGGTCGCCACCGACGAGGGTTCGCCGGGAATGTTGAACAGGATCGATGTGGTCGATCCGCCGAAGAGCGCCCCCCAGTACATGCAGGAGAGCAGGATGATGGCGGAGATCGGGTCCATCGAGAAAGTCAGCGGCAAGAGCAGCGAAACGCCGTTCGGCGCGCCAAGGCCGGGCAGCACCCCGACCAGAATGCCGAGCGTGACGCCGATCATCATCAGCAGGATATGGTTCCAGCTGAGGATGTGGCCGAAGCCATCGATCAGAAGACCGATATTTTCCATGTCATTCCTCCCGGGGCTTAAAGCACGTCACGATCCTTGAGGCTCGCTCCCCGCGCTTTAAGTCTTTGACTTTTTTTTGCTTGTCGTTAGCGCAAGACCGCTGTGCGCGCTTACGCGACATGCCCTTGAGCGGTCGGAATCAATAGATCCCGAACCAGGCCTCGATCGGTCCCTTGAGCAGGGGAACCTTGAAACCGAACTCGAATACGATGAAGAAAAACAGCGAAACGGCGATGCCCGACGGCAGCGCGATCCACCATTTGTAGCGCCCCTGGAAGAGCATGGTTCCGGCGATATAGAGCGCCGTCCCGACATAAAGGCCGAGCCAGGCGGATACGCCGGCAAAGACAACCAGCGGCAGCAGGAACGATGCCACCACCTTGGCGCGGTGACCGTCGATGAAGATTTCACCGGACCCGCGATGTTTCACGAAGGCGTGGATCGCATTGGCGACGCTTCCGAGAAGGATCAGAAGCCCGACATAGAAGGGAAAATAGCCGGCTTCGGGACCGAATTCCGTCCAGCCCGCGCCGATATCGAGAGATCCGTAGCAGACCGCAGCACCGAAGGCGCCGGTCAGTGCGGCAACACCAAGCTCAACCGCGAAGCGGGAGACCCCATTCGCACCGTTCTCGCTCATGATCGTGACCTTTCAAAGCGAATGACGGGCGCCGGATGGCACCCGTCCCGATCGTCGCCTGTTAGTTGGCGAGCCAACCTTCGCGCTTCAGCACCTCGCCGACAGCAGCGCCATCCATTTCGATGGCGGCCTTGAAGTCGTCGCCAGCGATGTAGGCGGGCGACTGCGACGTGTCGGCCAGGTACTTCGCCCATTCCGGCGTTTCCGAAACCTTGCGCATCAGGTCCGCATAGAACTTGACCACATCCTGGTCAACGCCAGCCGGCAGCCAGACGGTGCGCGGCATGGAGTAGTTGTCGATGGCGATGCCCGATTCCTTGCAAGTGGGGATGTCGCTCCAGGCCTTGTCGCCGGCAACCTTGGTTTCGTTCGAAAGCTTGACGCTCTTGAAGACGCAAAGCGGCTTGACCATGCCGGCCTGCCACTGGCCAAGGTTTTCGCTCGGGTTGTTGACGTTGGCATCGAGGTGCTCGCCGGCGAGCTGAACGGCCGCTTCGCCGCCGCTCTTGAACGGGATGTAGTTGATCGTCGAGCCGGTCGTCTCGTTGATCATCGAGGTCAGGATCTGGTCGACGTCCTTCGACTGGCTGCCGCCGATCTTGAGGCCGCCTTCCTTCGCCTTGGCGGCAAAGTCGGCAGCGGTGTTGTAGGAGGCCTTGCCGTTGACCCAGAGAACGAACTCGTCGGAAGCAAGCGCCGCAACCGGCGTCAGGTCTTCAGCCTTGTAGGGAACCTTGGCGCGGACCGGCAGCAGGTAGGCGTTGTTGGTGCCGAATGCCAGCTTGTAGGCGTCGCCCTTGTTGGTCGCCGTGTAGACGAAGCCTTCGGCGCCGCCGGCGCTGCCCTTGTTGGTCACGACGACCGGAGCCTTCATCAGCTCGTACTTGCCGATGATCGCCTGGATCGTGCGGGCGAAGATGTCGGTGCCGCCGCCGGGGCCGGCGGTGACGACGAATTCAACTGGACGATCGGGCTCGAAAGCGGCGGCCGGAGCAGCAACGCCGAAAACGGCTGCCATGATGCATGCGATGGAGACGGTATTCTTCATGCGGGTCCTCCCGTTTTTGTGGTTCTGCGGCGCAAGACCTCCTCCTGCGCCGTTATTGCTTGAAAGCGTGCGAAATCAGGCAGCAGCCTTGAGAGCCGCCTTTTTCTTCGCCATGCGCACTGCCAGAAGCAGCGCTTCGCGGCTGGCGCCGACGTCGGCAATACCCTTGCCGGCGATGTCGTAGGCCGTGCCGTGGGCCGGCGTGCAGAGCGGGAACGGCAGGCCGCCCATCATCGTCACGCCCTTGTCGAAGCCGATCAGCTTCATCGCGATCTGTCCCTGGTCGTGGTACATGGTCATGACGGCGTTGTAGCCTTCCTTCAGGGCGCGGCCGAAGACTGTGTCAGCCGGGAACGGGCCGTCGACGTTGAAGCCGCGCGCCTTGGCCTTCTCGACGGCCGGCTCGATGATGTCGATCTCTTCCATGCCGAAGCTGCCGCCGTCGCCGGCGTGCGGGTTGAGACCGGCAACAGCAATCTTCGCCTCGCTGTAACCGGCTTCCTTGAGGCAGCTCTGGGTCAGCTCGAGCTCGGCAAGGATCGCCTCGACCGACAGGTTGTCGGCCACTTCCTTGATCGGAATGTGCGAGGTGACGCGGGCGTTCCAGACCTTCTCGAGAACGTTGAATTCCCGGACCTTGCCCGTGAAGTTGAGAACGTCGGAGACGAAACGGATCTCGTCGTCGTAGCCCGGATAGGCAAAGCGCATCGCCTTCTTGTTGAAGGGCGTGAAGCAGACTGCTTCTGCCTTGCCGGCATGCGCCAACTCGAGCGCTACGCGAAAGTTGCGGGTCGCAAAGGTGCCGCCCGCAAGCGTCGCCTCGCCGCGGACGACGTCGGCCGGATCGAGATGGCCAAGGTCGACGAACACGTGGCGCTCGGTCCCGACGGCGTCGAGGCCCTCCAGGGTCGAGGATGCAAGGTCGAGCGTGACGCCGGCAATGCGGGCGCCTTCATCGAGGATGCGACGATCGCCGATCGTGATGATGTGGGCAGCCTCACGAATATCGGAAAGCGCCAGCAGCTTTGCCGTGAGCTCCGGGCTGATGCCGGCCGGATCGCCCATAGCGAGCGCGATGACAGGACGCGCGCCGTTAGCGGCTACACCGTTGGTCGTCATGAGAGATGTCCTCCACTTCATTCTTTCAAGAGCCGTCATACGTTATTCAAAATTCTGCATCAAGTCTTTTGTATTCTGTATGCAGCATTTTCTGTTGACGATATTGGGGCCCGTCTCCATGCTTTAATGAGACAGCGCTGATTCAATTGGCGCGAACGGGAACAGACGGCCGACACTTCAGTCGCCAGATGCAGAAGCGAAACGATGAACGAAATTACCTCTCTGGAGAAACGCCCCGAGGGCGGCCCCGGCCCGATCCGACGCACTGCGCTGCACGACACGCTGGTCACGCATCTGCGCGACATGATCATCGAGGGTGATCTCTCGCCCGGCACGCGTCTGCATGAAGGTCAACTCGGCGAGCAGCTCGGCGTCTCGCGCACGCCGCTGCGCGAAGCCATCAAGTATCTGGCGAGCGAAGGACTGGTGGAGCTCGTTCCGAGCCGCGGCGCCGTCGTCAAGCGTTTCAGCGCCAAGGACGTGCGTGACATGCTGACGGTGTTGCAGACGCTGGAAGAGCTTGCCGGCAAGCTCGCCTGTGAAGCCGCCAGCGACGCCGGCATCGCCGAAGTGCGCGCGCTCCACGACGAAATGGTCTCGCGCTACAAGGCCGGTGACCGGCTGCAGTATTACAAGCTCAACCAGCAGATCCATTCGGCCATCGCCCAACTGGCGGCAAACGCCGCCTTGGCGGATATGCATGCGATCTTGCAGACGCGGCTGAAGCGCATTCGCTTCATCGGCCACGAGGGGCCTGAAAAATGGGCAGCGGCCGTTGCCGAGCATGAGGAAATGATCGTCGCGCTCGAAGCCCGCGACAAGGCAAGGCTTTCCGAAGTTCTCGGTCGGCACCTCATGAATGCCTGGGAACGGGTGCGCGCCGCGGTGTAGGCGACGCTCAAGCTTCGGCGCAAGTGAGCCCCGGCAGGCGCGCACCTTCTGTCAGAACTTCGAACAGGCGTTCGCAACGGCCTCGGCATCTCCCGCGGCCACCTGCTTTTTCCCCGCGCGAATTGCGTCGCGCGGCACCGGGGTTTGCGGTCAGCGCCTTTCCCGAGACATCCAGGCTCGAGAGCTTGGAGAGCAAGCCCTGCGTCCCCAGCAGACGCGCCAGCCACCGAGGGAAGCCGACGGCAGTTCGACGGCAGGTTCAGGGACGACACACTCGCGTGCAACAGTGAAGAATCCGTCCGCCACCAAGCAACGGCAGGCGATGGCAGCGTCGCTGTCCGCCTGGTGTTACAGATTTGCCTCCCGAACAATCTGCATTGCTTGGAAAGCAATTAAGGATATTCGAATTCAATTGACTTTAACCTGATCGAAATTCACTGAATCTACGTGGGGCGGAGACAGGAACGAAGATGGGGCGGCAACGGCTTCGGGGACTGCTTGCGACAGTGGCAATCCTCTGTCCAGGCGCAAGCATGGCAGAGCCGGTTCAAAGAACACCGCCCGTCGCCGGATCGGTGATTGCCCGCAAATCCGGTGAGGAAGTGCGCTTCGTCGACGTTTCGAGCTGGCGTTTCGTCGATCTCGCACAGGACCTTTTGTCCGGCGATATCCTGCGCACTAATGCGACCGGGGCGCTGGCGGTGCTTTTCTCCGACCACACCCAGATCCGGCTCGGCCGCAACACGGCGTTGCGCGTCAAACGCATGGGCACAGGCAGCGATACCAATCTCGAACTGCAGTCAGGCACGATCTGGGCACGGGCGGAGCGTGGCGGCCAGGGCCTGACGATCGACACGCCGGCGGCAACGGCTGCCATTCGTGGCACCGACTGGACACTGACGGTCGCCGGCGACACGACCTCGCTGACCGTGCTTGAAGGCGTGGTCGAACTCAGCAACGAACTTGGCAGCGTCACCGTGAAACAGGGCGAAGGCGCCGTTGCCGCCATCGGGAAAGCGCCGACCAAGATCGTGATCGTGACGCCGAAGGACCGCGAACAGATGCTCTTCCATCTGTCTTTACGCGACGCCTTCGCGCTCATGCCGTCAACCCCGCTTAAGGTGCGCGACATGCGCAATGAGCGCGAACGGATCGAAGCCCAGCCGGAAGCGTCGCGCTCGGCCGAAGACTGGCTGACACTCGCCGAAATCCAGCTGCGGTTCGACGGGCGAGCCCAGGCCACAGCCGCCCTTCAACAGGCCCGACGCCTCGGCCTCAATCGATCTCAAGCCGCGCGCGCCTATCTCGTCGAAGCGCTGATTGCCGGTTCTGAAAACCGCTACGGCGATGCGGCACAGCTGTTCGAAAAGGCAACCCCCGGGCTCGACGCCGACCGCCGCTCCGTCGCGGCCTTTGGCGGCTATTTCGCACGCGCTCTCGCCGACCCGGACCGGATCGAGCAGCCGCCGTCTCAGGCAACAGGTGCCTATGGCGCCTTCGCTGCGGCCTGGACCGCGGGCTTTCGCACCGATATCCGCGCAGCGATCGAAACGATCAAGAAGGCGGAAAGGCGATATCCGGACGATCCGTTCCTCCCAGCGGCCCGCGCGCAATTTGCAATGCTGCTCGACGATCGAGACGAAACGCGCGCCGGTATCGAAAAGGCGCTTGCGAACGATCCCAACGACCCGACCGCACTGGAATCGCGCGCCAAGTACCGCTTGCTCATTGAAAACGATCGAATAGGCGCGCTGGCGGATCTCGAGCGCGCTTTGGAAATCACGCCGGGCGACCCGTCGCTGTGGAACTGGGTGGGCCTGGCAAAAAGCGAGCGGGGCGACAATCGCGGCGCCGAGAGAGCATTCCAGAAGGCCGTGGAACTCGATCCGGCCGATCCGCTTTACCACGCCAACCTGGCCTATCAGTACCTCGATGAAATGCGGCTTGCGGAAGCAAAGCGCGAGATCGATACGGCACTCGCGATCGATCCTTCCTTCGACCTCGTGCTCGTCGCCCGCGGTCGGTACCATTTGCAGAACGGCAACCTGGACAAGGCGATCGACGACCTCTTGGCCGGTTCGACGGCCAACCCCGCCTATTCCAACGCGCAATTGCTGCTCTCGGCGGCGCATTATGAAAAGGGAGACCGCCTTCCGGCGGCACAGGCCCTCGACAATGCCGACCGGCTCGACCCGAACGACCCCGTCGTCGCGACCGTGCGGACCGCGATTGCGATCGACGAATACGATTCCGATGCGGCGATCCGCTATGCGCAGGAGCTTATGCGGCGGACGCGGGCGCGCGGCGGCGAAAGTGCTCCGCTCGGCGCCAACCAGGATGCCGGATCGACGCTCAACGACGCCTTCCGCCTGCAAGGCCTGAACGCCTGGGGGCAATATTACGGCGATGTGGTCTTTGATCCGTTCACGGGATCGAGCTATGTCGACCAGGCGATCCGCGGCAGCGTCAATCCGCTGTTCAACACCTATGATTTCGATGGCAGCCCCGTCGTCAACACCGCCAATCCGCAGAGCTTCTCCGCCTTCTTCCAGGGGCTGCTGATCGAGCCGCACATGCTGGCAAGCCGCGAGCGCACGGCCAATCTCGTCCAACGGCCGTTCTTCGAGGCCGCGGTCGCAGGCGGCATCATCGCCGACAGCGACCATGAGGGCGGGATCGGCGAAGCGGAACTGCGCGGGCTGACGTTCTCGCCCTTCCCGATCAGCGTCTACGGCAATCTGCATTGGGAAAAGCCGCGCGATACGATCGATATCGGCAATGGCCTGGCGATCGAGCGTGAAGCACGCCTGCTTGGCGGCAATGGCTATGTGACGGCCTCCCCGACGCCGGATGACAGGGTCGTGGCCTATGCCAACTACGGCGATCTTGATGATAGACGCAGTATTTTCGATATCCCGGATCCCCGCGCGGCCCCTCTGAAGCTCGACGGGCTGAGCGACGACGATTCCTCGCGGCTACTCTCGGGCGTGGCGTGGAGCCATACCTTCGGATACCGCAATATCGCCAATGCCGCGTTCTTCTTCTCCGATCAGAATACCACGGAAAACGAGCGGATCCGGCTCACGGACCCGCGCTTTCCGGACCTTGCCACCAGCCGGAGCGAGGACAAGCAGAGAACCTATATCGCCGCCATCAATCACCTTTACGGTGACGGCGATTTCACCTGGCGCTACGGCGTCGAAGGCGGCGTGGTAAAGTCATCGAGCGCGTTCGACATTTTTGACCCGCTGGGCGTCAGCACCGGCAGCAGCAATGCGCCCGTCATCGCGTCCGGTTCGACGTCCGCCACACAGACCGTCGCCAAGGCTTACATCGACACGATCTACGAAATCACGCCGGACCTGAAGACGGAAGGCGCCCTCTTTGCCCGCTATATCGAAGGCGTCAACGACGGCGATGTCAGGCTCGAACCGAAATTCGGCATCGCCTGGGCGCCGGCCGAAGGGCATTGGCTGCGGGCGGCAGCCATGCGCGATGGCCTCAACTTCGACGTCGCCACCCTTGCGCCGATCGGCATCGTCGGGCTGCAGCCGAACCAGCTGCGCTTCGGCGCCGAAGGCTATGCCGATACGCTGGCACTGCGTTGGGACGCGGAGTGGAACAGCTGGTTCTTCACCGCGCTCGACTACCAGCACCAGGAGGTGCGGCAACTCGCGCTCGACATTCCGCTTTCGACCACCAGCCTTGCGTATGCCAAGGTCGGGCTCGACCGGGTTGCGGCAACGGCGAACTTTGCCATCGGCCACGGCTTCGGCCTCTCCCTGACAGCGGCCCACACGGAAGCCGACGGTAAGGAACACACCGGCAGCCAGCCCGGCGAACTGCTGTTCGTGCCGGAAAACACCGGCCAAGCGGCGCTGACTTGGGTCAGCACGGCGAACGTCAAGACGACCGTTGCCGCCAACTATGTCGGTTCACGACCCGGCGGGTTAAAGACGCTCGACGACTTCTGGACGCTCGACGCCGCCTTGCAATGGGAACCGTTCGACAAGCAGATCGAGGTGGATCTGGCAGCCTTCAATCTGCTCGATGAAGATTTCGAGCTGGGCAATGGCCTGCCGGGTTGGGGACGAACGTTCAAAGGCACGATCAAAGTGCGGTTCTGATGGAGGAGCGCGTCGCCGTGCAGGCATCGAGCGGTCGGTCCGGACAATGGGACAGCCCCCGCTTCCTGCAACGGCGGTTGAAACTTCTTGCGCTTGCGGTTTTCGTCGCCATCGCGCTGTCGCTGGCGACCTTGACCAATGCCTGGCGGCTGAACGAGTTGCGCAGCTTCGACTACCTGTCGACCATCGACGGCCCGCCGCTGCCCGAGGACAGCCCGATCATCGTCGCGATCGACGAACCGTCGATGGCCGAAATCGGGCGCCAATGGCCCTGGCCGCGCGCCCTGCATGCGCGCCTCATCGAGGCGCTGCGCAAGGCCGGCGCACGCGCCATCGGCATCGACGTGATTTTCGCTGAACCTTCGGCCGATGCCGCCAACGACGAGGCGCTGGAAAAGGCGCTCGGCGCGGACGTGGTTCTTGCCGGAGACCAGACGCTGGTGGAGGCGCCGCAGGCCGACCAGTTCGTGCGCACCGAGCCGCTCGCCCGCTTCATCGCAAAGGGCGCCTGGACCGGGATCGCCTCCGTCAGCCTCAGCGGCGACGGAACGTTGCGCGCCGTTCCCGACTATCCGGACGGATTTGCCGCCGTGCTCGCGGCAATCGCCGGCGCAAAATCGCACGCACCGCCAAAGGACGCGCTGATCCAGGTCTTCGGACCGGCGCGGACCTATCCCACCGTCTCCTATTACCAGGCGCTCGATCCCGACAATTTCCTGCCAGAAGGCATGTTCGAGGACCGTGTCGTGCTCGTCGGTCTCAGCCTGCAAAATGCGCCATCGATCGCCGATGGCGGGGCCGATGCCTTCACGACATCGGATACCGTACATTCGAACAAGCTCGTTTCCGGCGTTGAGATGCAGGCTACCATCTACGACAATCTGGCCCATGAGCTTTTCATTCAGCGCGCTGCAAGACCGTATGTGGTTGCCGCCATTGCGCTGGCCGCGATGCTTGCGGCCTTTTCGGTGCTGCGGACGACCGGCTGGCGCACGCTTGCCTATGGCGCCGTCGCCATCGGCCTGATCATCGCCGCCAGCTATGCCGCGATGCGTCTTGGCCACGTCTTTCTGTCGCCGCTTGGGCCTGGGCTTGCGTTCCTTGCCGTGACTGCCGGCCAGGCCGGGCTCGACTATGCGGAAGAACGCAAGAAGCGCCGCGAAATCACCCGCGCCTTCCAGCAGTACCTCTCCCCTGCCCTTGTCGAGCGCCTGGCGAAAGACCCGTCACACCTGAGGCTCGGCGGCGAACGGCGCACGCTGTCGATCCTCTTTTGCGACATCCGGGGCTTTACCACCATCGCCGAGGAAATGAAGGAGGATCCGGAGCGTTTGACGGCACTGGTCAACCGGCTGCTGACGCCGCTTTCAGAAGCTGTTCTCGAACAGGGCGGTACCATCGACAAATATATCGGCGACTGCCTGATGGCCTTCTGGAACGCGCCGCTCGACGACCCCGACCATGCCGTGCATGCAGTCGGGGCGGCGCTCGACATGCTTGCGCGGCTTGAACGGGTGAACCGGGAACTCGAAAGCGAGGCGAAACGGGAACGCCGACCGGCCCAAACCTTGAGGATCGGCATCGGCATCAACACCGGCGAATGCGTCGTCGGCAACATGGGCTCGCACCAGCGGTTCGACTATTCGGCCCTTGGCGACGCCGTCAATCTGGCCTCGCGCCTCGAAGGCGCATCGAAGGACTACGGCATCTCCCTGCTCCTCGGCGAGGAGACCGCGCGTCTCGTCGAAAAGACCTTCCCGATCGCCGAACTCGATCGCATCACCGTCAAGGGCCGCACCGCCGTGTCGCCGGTCTTCACCGTCGCCGTCGGCGCCAGGAAGGACGCGATCGAACGCCACCAGGCCTTCGTACAGGCCAAATATGACGGCACGCTTCGAGCTCATGACGCGGTGTTCGACCAGTTGAGGAGCGCCCTGCCGCCACTCGCGCGCTACTACGAAAGGGAGCGTTCCCGTCTCGATACGTCGCGACGGGAACCGAAGTGAGCAGCCACAACCGACCGCGTGGTCAGTGGAGCCCGCCGACGCCGAGCAGCCGCTCGACGGTATCGTGATCTCCCGCCAGCGCTTCCGGCGTTCCGGTCCAGGCGATCCGGCCGCGTTCGAGCACGATCACCCGGTCGGCAAAGTCGAGCGCGCTCTGAATGCGCTGTTCGACCAAGACAATCGTCATGTCGCCGGTCTTTGCCAGTTCGGCAAACGCCTTCATCAGCTCTTCGCAGATAACGGGCGCCAGGCCCTCCAGCGGTTCGTCGAGCAACAGAATCGACGGACGGCCGAGGATGGAGCGTGCCGTCGACAGCATCTGCTGTTCGCCGCCTGAGAGCTGGCTGCCGAGATTGCGCCGACGCTCGAAGAGACGCGGGAACATGTCGTAGGCTTCCTGGATCGCGCTTTTCGGGCGATTCTTGAGGCCGACGAACAGGTTTTCCTCCACGGTCAGCGTCGGGAAGACGCAGCGCGCCTGCGGCACGAAGCCGAGCCCCTGCATGGCGCGGGCAGCGCTCGGCAACACGGTCACGTCCGTCCCGCCCATGCGGATGCGACCGTCGTAACGTCGCGTCTGGCCGGCAAGCGTTGCAAGCAGCGTCGTCTTGCCCATGCCGTTGCGACCGAGCACGGCAAGCCGGGCACCTGCCGGAACGGCAAAGGACACGCCTTCGAGCACCCGCGTCGGCCCATAGCCGGCGGACAGGTTTTCCACCTCAAGCGGCGTGGCTGGCATTGGCATAGCTCCCCAGATAGGCTTCCCGCACGCGCGGATCCTTCGTCACGTCAGACGGCAAACCGTCGAAGATGATCGCGCCGGCGGCCAGCACGACGACGCGCTTGGCAAAGCGGAAGACGAGATCCATGTCGTGCTCAATCATCAAGACGGCGAGATCGGCTGGCAGGTCGGCCAGTGCCTGCTCGATCCGGCCGGTGTCGCTCTGCGGCACGCCGGCGGCGGGCTCGTCGAGCAGCAGCACCCGCGGCTTCAGCGCCAGCGCAACGGCGATTTCCAGCAAGCGTTGCTGACCGTAGGCGATCTCGCTCACCTTGCGGTGCATCAGTTCCCGAAGCCCGAGCTTGCCGAGAAGGTCTGCCACCTCGGCCATGACGTCCGGCATGCCCAGAAAATTGCCGAACAGACGACCGGCGCGGCCAGTGCGTTGCAGGACAGCGAGCGCAACATGTTCGGAAGGTGTCATATCGGCAAAGAGCCGCGTCACCTGAAACGAGCGAACGAGCCCCCTTCGCACCCGACCGATGGCGTCGATACCGGTCACCACCTCGCCACCGATACGCACCTCGCCGGAATCCGGCTTGAGATTGCCGGTCACGAGATTGACGAACGTCGTCTTGCCGGCGCCGTTCGGCCCAATCAGCGCGACCCGGTCGCCCGGCGCCATGCTGAGGCTGACGTCATTGGTGACCGCGAGCCCGCCGAAGGCGCGCTTCAAGTTGCGGACTTCGAAGATCGGCTGCATCACTGTGCCTCCTTGCGGCGGGCAAAGAACGCAGCCGCGGTGCCATAGATGCCCTTCGGCGCGAAGAGCACGACGGCGATCAACAGCGCGCCCACCATCGTCAGCCAGTGGAAGGGATTGGCCGCCGAGACCACGTCCTCGAAAAACATGAAGACGACAGTGCCAGTCAGCGCACCGAACAACGAGCCCGTACCCCCGAGCACCAGCATGACAAGGCTTTCCGCCGACATCGTAAAGGAGAGGCTGTCGAGCCCGACGACCTGGGTGGAGATCGCATTCAGCGCGCCGCCGACGCCGGCAACGGCACCGGAGATGACATACATTTTCGTGAGCGCGAACTTCGGCGAAGCCCCCATCGAGCGGATGCGGACAGGGTCTTCCTTGATGCCGCGGCACAACATGCCGAAGGGCGAGCGCACGATCAGTCGCAGCACGACGAAGACGATGGCAAGCAGCGCCACGCCGAAGACATAGGCCGTGCGGCCCCAGAGATCGAACTCGTAGAGTCCGAGAAGTGCCGTCGGCGCAATGCCGGAGAGCCCATCGCTGCCACCGGTCCAGGAGGAGGCCTTGTTGGCAAACTCATGGAAGAGATGGATGAGCGCGATCGACAGCACCAGTTGCGGCAGCCCGTGCGCACGCAGAATGACGACCCCGCAGATAAGTCCCGCCACCGCCCCGGCAACTATGCCGAAGGCCAGCATCGCCAGCGGATCGTTGATGCCGTAATGCGCCGAGGCGATGCCCGCGGCATAGGCGCCGGCGCCGAAGAGGGCCGCATGCCCGAGCGTCGCGACACCGCAATAGCCGGTGACGAGATCGAGCGACAGCACCAACAGAGCGGCTGCGATGATCCGGGTCAGAAGAGCCAGATTGTTGGGAAAGAGGAAGTAGCCGACCACCGCGACCAGCAGGATAACGGCCAGACCTATGAGGTCCCCACCGCCAAACCGTCGGCGCACCGGAGCGGTCGCGATCAAGTCGTTCGTCGTCGTCATGGTCATCCCTTGGCCCTCCCGGCGAGCCCGCGCGGGAACACGCAGATGATCGCGATCACGGCCAGATAGAAGAAGAATTCACCGAATTCCGGCATGAGATAACGGCCGGTCGTATCGATCGCGCCGAGCAGCAGGCAGGCAACGAGCGCGCCCGGGATAGACCCGGCGCCGCCGACGGAGACGACGACCAGGAACGTCACCATGTAACGCAACGCGTAATAGGGTTCGACCGGAAGAAGTTCCGCCCCCACCACGCCGCCGAAGGCGGCAAGTCCGACGGCAACCGCAAAGCTCACCGCATAGACGATTTCCGTGCGCACACCGAGGGCGGCCGCCATTGCCGCGTTGTCAACCGAGGCCCGCAGCTTGACGCCGAAGGCGGTCTTTTCGATCGCGTACCAGAGACCGGCTGCAACCACGAGGCCGCAGACGATCGCAAAGATGCGATGGGTGGCGATTGCCCGGAAGCCGAGATCGACGGATCCCTGCAATTCGCCAGGCAGCGGCACCGTCTTCAGCGTCGGGCCGAAGACATAGTTGGCGATGCCGATGATGCAGAACGTGATACCAATGGTCATCAGCACCTGGGTCAGTTCCGGTGCGCCGTAGATCCGCCTATAGAGCAGCCGCTCGATCGGCACGGCGATGATGATGGTGCCGAAGATCGCGAGCAGCACGGCAAAGCCGTAGGCAAGACCCAAATCGCGCGCTGCATAGGAGGCGATGTAACCGCCGATCATGGCAAAGGCGCCATGCGCCAGGTTGACCACGCGCATCAGGCCCATGGTGACCGAAAGGCCGATGGAGATGACGAAGAGCACCATGCCATAGGCAAGGGCGTCGATCGCAATGCTGAGGACGGTTTGCATGGGGCTATCCGTTGCCCTTTCTTCCAAATTTGGCTGCGCCGGATTCGGTGCGCACTATGCGCGGAGCGGCAGTCAGGCGCCAGCATTCGCGGCGCCGCAGGCGCGCCGGTCGCTCAAAAGCAACCGGTCAACGCATCATCAGTGTCGGTGGGCGCTCAGCACCCGCCCAAGTCGGCTACTTCAGCGCAGCGAGACCGGGGTCGCCCTGCTTCTCGAAGGTCTGGATTTCCTTGTTGTAATAGGTGCCGTCATCGGCCTTGGCGACCTCGCGCAGATAGATGTTCTGGGTGATGTGACGCGATTCCGGATCGATCATCACCGGACCACGCGGGCTGACCCAAGAGAGGCCTTTCACGGCTTCCACGGCCTTGGCCGCATCCTGCTCGCCGCCGGTCGCCTCGATCATCTTGTAAATCACATGCATGCCGTCATAGGCTCCGACCGAGGGGAACGAGAGTTCCGCCGGGTTGCCGATCGCCTTGCTCGCCGCTTCGACAAAGGCCTTGTTCTCCGGCGAGTCGTGCGAGACGGCGTAGTGGAAGGTCGTCTGAATGCCGAGCGCCGCCTCACCGAGAGCAGGCAAATCGGATTCCTGCGTGAGGTCGCCGGGCGCAAAGAACTTGATGCCGCCGTCCTTCAGGCCGTTTTCCTTGAAGGCCTTGACGAAGCCGAGCGTCGTCGGGCCGGACGGCAGGAAGGCGAAGACGCCTTCCGCGCCCGAATCCTTGATGCGCTGCATGATTGGGGAAAAGTCGTTGGTCGCAAGCGGCATGCGGATCGCTTCGACCACCTGGCCGCCGGCCGCTTCGAAGCCCATCTTGAAGGCGTTCTCGGCGTCCACGCCCGGGCCGTAGTCGCTGACGACGGAGATCACCTTGGAAACACCCGCGTCCTTGGCAACCTTGGCGATCGGCGTCGAGGTCTGCCAGGTGGTGAACGAGGTGCGCACGACGAGCGGGCTTTTGGTGACGATCGCCGAGGTCGCCGCGTTCATGATGACGAGCGGCACATTCGCCTGGGTGAGCAGCGGCGTGACCGCCATGGCATCCGGGGTGAAGTAGAAGCCGGCGAGGTACTGCACGCCTTCCTTGACCACCAGTTCCTGGGCCAGCGCCTTTGACTGGGCGGGATCGGCCTGCGGCACGTCGCGGTAGATGATCTCGATATCGTCGTCGCCGACCTTGCTGCCGTTCAGCGCCATATAGGCGTCGATGCCAGCCTTGAAGTTCTTGCCCTGCAGCGCGAAGGGGCCGGAGAACGGTCCGACGACACCGATCTTGATCGTGTCGGCATAGGCAGCACTGCTCATTGCCAAAGCCGCAACCGCAGCCAGAATCATCCGCTTCATATTTCCTCCCTGAGATGCCGGCCACTCCCGAGCCCGCATCCTCGTCGCAAACGACTGTCGATTTGATGGTTGTCAGCTTGCCATGCCAAACGGTGATGTAAAAATGAAATATGGGGTGCCAATCATAATTTAGGGGTTATGTTTTGACACAGGCAGCGCGCCTCGGCCAGCCAAGTGCACCGAAATCCCCAGCCCATGACACGCACCTTCCGGTGCCCGCGCCAGCCCACTGCGATCAACAGGGGAGCAGCAAACGACACGGTGGCGGCGCAATCGCAGGTTCGGGGCGTATCGCCGCCGCAGACCTAGATCGGCGGCAGATTTTCCGGCTGCGCCATGTCGATGAAGACCTGAACGCGTTTGGCTCGCAGCTTGCCGGGCTTGTACTTCTTCAGCCACTCGCCAGTTTCATCGAGGAACAGACTGGCCGCGGCTCCCTCGGATGTCCCCACGCGCGCCGCCTTGTCCCGGTCGGACTTCTTCTTTGCTGTCGCCTCCCGGACAGAGCGGAAATAATAGTGGTTGAACAGCCGATTGAACTCCGTGAAGTAGATGTCGGCCGCGCGCCGATCGCCACGGATGAGCAGCATGTTCTCGTCGTTGTCGTTGGTCGACGCGTCCGAGAAGTTCGCCGAACCGGTGACGACCATTGGATCCGCGCCAAGGGGATCGGCGAGCAGAAACTTGGAATGCACATAGGCGACGTGATTGTTGAGCCCGAGCGCCCGCGCATTGGTTTCCCGCGCCCACTGATAGACCGGATCGCGCAGATAGGATCCCCAGGCCTGATAGACGTTCTGTCGCGCCGTCAGCGGAATGAACGGCTTCTTCGCCTTGGCCTTAGGCTGGTCGCGCTTTTCCAGGAGGAGGAAGAGCACCGGATGCACGCCGGACTGGGCACTATTGTCGAGAAACGCCTGCTTGAAGCGATCGTTGATCCCGAAGGCGAGCGTCACGCCGCCATAGGACCGCGCCTCGTCCAGCGCCCTCACATACATATCCAGAACGGCGCTTCCGGCACGCGGACTGAAGATCGAGGTCACGCCGCTTGAAACATCCGCGGGCGCATGCGGCACCTCGGCAAGGTCAGAGACCGCCTTGCGAAAGGCTTTTCGCTTTGACCTGCTCGCGGCAGGATTGTCGGTCTTTGCCGCACCAGGGTCGCCGGCAAGCAGTGTCCAGTATGTTTCAAATGCCTTGGCGAGATCGGCGTCGCGGACCCAATGCCCGACATTGGTCTGGCCATGCACGCCGCCCATCGACAGGTTCGTCGAGCCTGTCCAAACCTGCGGCTTTCGGCCCGGATCCTTGGGGAGCAGCACCATGAACTTGTTGTGCTGTATGTCGGCGGGATTGTTCTCCCGCCACCGCGCGATCGCCGCCTTCGGAAGCCCTACGGTGCGGACGATTTCCTTGTTCTCCTCGCGCGGAAAGCTCTCGTGGAACTTGCCCTTCTTGTCGGTATAGGCATTTTCCTTCGCGTCGAGCACGAGCCTCACGGCGACGCCGCGCTCGAACGCGGCCTTCAGCCTTTCCACGACGGGGCGATATCTGAATTCATAGAAGCAGCCGAGCAGCGTGTCCCCCGCTTCCGCCTCGTCGATGAAACGCAGCAGTGCTTCGTCAAGGTCCCGGCTCAGCCACTGCAGCGCCTCGAGCGTCTTTTCCGGCGTTTCCAGCTTGTCCGGCGGCTTGTTTCCGAAACGGCGTCGGTAGGCCTGGCTGCTCGCGACACCGCGGTTGAAGAAAACGTCGTGCGTCTCCTCACTGAAGAGCGGTTCGGTTTTGATACCGATTCTGATGGCAGGTGCTGACCGGTCGATGTTCTTCGCCATACCCGTCAGCGGATGGAAGTAATAGTCGTAACGCCGACCGGGTTTGGCCGTGAAGTCATCCCAGACGAAACTCTGAACGGGATGGTCGTAGGTCAGAACGACGGTATCCTCATTGGGATGGGAGATCACCGTTTCGAAGACCTTGAAGCCATACATGTAGTACCGCTCGCCTTCCGTTGGATCATGCCGCTCGACCGCAAAACCGAGAAGCCCCGCGGTGTCGGCGTTGCGATAGTCTATCGCGAACGAAACCGTATTGACCCCCGACACGGCGAAGACCTTGTACCCGCCAACCGCATCCGAAACGAAATGCATGCCGTCCTCCCGCGCGTGGTTGCGACAAGCATACTCGCTCAACTTCGAGGAATTACAACAGCGACAACTACAAAGGAGCTTGATCGGCAAACTCCCGCGCCGCTGCGCAGTGGCAGCGGCTCCGGCTCGAAAACACCGCCACACTTGTTACTCCCGCCGATCCTCTTGCGGTGTCAAGCTGCTCAGGACTGCAAGGCATCGGCCTTGCGTTGAGAAGTTTTGCTGAAACGAGGAGACACAGCACCATGACCCAGACGATCGAGAAACGCGAGAACGGACGCGCGGACGCCCAGTCGACGATGCAGAAGCCGCCGGTGGTTTCGGCACAGGCATGGGAAGCGGCCCGGCAGGAAATGCTGGTAAAGGAAAAGGCGCACACCCGCGCCCGCGATGCGTTGGCCGCCGAGCGTCGGCGGATGCCCTGGACGGCCGTGACCAAGAACTACGTGTTCGAGGGCTCCGACGGCAAGGCGAGCCTGCTTGACCTCTTTGCCGGCCGGCGCCAGTTGATCGTCTACCGCGCCTTCTACGAACCGGGCGTGCATGGCTGGCCCGATCACGGCTGCCGGGGCTGCTCGATGGTCGCCGATCAGGTTGCGCATCTGTCGCACCTTAACGCCCGTGACACGACCCTGGTCTTTGCCTCGCGCGCCCCGCAGGCGGATATTGCCAGGCTGAAGGCACGGATGGGCTGGACCATGCCCTGGTACACCATCACCGACAGCTTCGATGCTGATTTCGACGTGGGCGAGTGGCACGGCCACAATGTCTTCTTCCGCGACGGCGAAGAGCTGTTTCGCACCTACCTCGTCAACAGCCGCGGCGACGAACAGATGGGTAGCACCTGGAACTATCTCGACATCACCCCGCTCGGCCGACAGGAAGTGTGGGAGGATTCGCCGGCCGGATATCCGCAGACCCCGACCTACAAGTGGTGGAACTGGAACGACAGCTACGTCGAAGGCGCTGCCCCCGACAAAAGATGGGTCGAAGTATCGGATGCCGGCGAGGCCGCGATGCGCGCCTCCGACACGAGCGCGAAGCCATGAGCATCGGCGCCCGCTCCGGTGAGCGCGACGGGCGGGCGCCCTCCCTCGCCCGTTTGGTAGCTGCGGGGTTGGCGCTTGCCGCCGCCCCCACCTTCGCCCTGATGGCGGTTCTTTCCAACATGGGAACCGCCGGGGCCGATCCGATGCTGTGTAGCGGCGCCGGACAAACTGTGATCGGCGGGATGACCGCCATGTATCTGCTGATGGGCGCCTTTCACCTTCAGCCCTGGCTGAAACTGATCGACATCAGAAAGGGCTGAGGGATCGGCCTCGCCCCCGGCGCCTGTCAGTTGCGGGCGTCGGGAGCTGAAAAATCATCCGGCGACATGCTATTGTCGCACGGCACGCAAAAGATGTGGAAACGCCGATGGGCATATGTCCCTGAAATCGGCGAGTGGGCATGCTGTCGAGTCGGAGAAGCAAGTGACTTCTCAGCTTGAAGTACGGAACGGTTCCACTAGGTAGATTTGGCAAGATCTCCGGCCCTTGCATCGGCAGGAGAAATCAGTCGCTTTCCACCTATGGCCGGATCCGTTCGGAAAATACAGCGAATCAGGAAGTTGACCTTGAGTGTTGCCGCCTCTCAACCGAACCCGACACGTTTCAAGAGCCGCCCGTTGCCTTTGGCGGGCGCCCTGCTGCTTTTCGTTACAGCCGCTGCGGCATCGCTCTACTATTTGAGTGGAGCGAAAGAGCCTTCGTCGGAGATCGCAGCGATTGCCCCGGCTGTGACCGGCGCTGAAGTCGACGCCGCGATGATGCAGTCGCCGAATTTCCAGATCCTGTTCAGTGACGGCGATCGCGGGCTGATGGTCTACGAGGGTTACGTCTATGTCGTGCGACTCGGCGACAAATTGCCGAATGGCCGCCGCATGATCGGATTCCAAAAACGGGACGGAAACTGGGCTGCGGTGACGCTTTGACAGCTTTCACCGCCTCCGAATTGTGGATGTTAACGCTTTGTTAACGCTCGCTTGCAAGGCACGGGGAACCCCCATTTAGCCACGGTTGCTACCCAGGGCGAACTGGCGCAACTCTTTGTTAAAGAGTCGTGAATCAGTGCTTTGGATGGTGCAGAATGATTAACAAGAAGCTACAGGATGAGCTGGTCGAGCTCGACGAAAGCCCTGCGTTCGAAGGCCGTTCTGTCATGAGCGAGCGCGCAGTCCAGGGAATTCCTCTCGCGATCGAAGCGGTGATCGGGCGCGCCAAGCTGACGGTGTCGCAGATCTCGAAACTCCATCAGGACGACACGATCCATCTCGATCGCAACTTCGGCGAACCGGTGGAACTCAAGGTCAACGGCATGGTGATCGGCCGCGGCGAAATCGTGTTCGACGAAGCCACCAACGCCATCGGCATCAAGATCATCGAAATCTCCCCGATCGGCGCCCAATAGGCTCCGACGCGTAAGGCCGCCGTCGTCAGCGGAACTTGGCTTCCACAGCCAGCAAGGCTATGTCGATAGTTCAACGACACGATCCGGTACGGGAGGAGCCTCATATGCTGATCGATGGAAAAGTCTTTATCGTTACCGGTGGCGGTTCGGGTCTGGGTGCGGCCGTCGCGCGGCAGCTGCATGGCGAGGGTGCCCGCGTGGTTCTCGCCGACGTCAACGCCGCAGCCGGCCAGCAGATGGCCGAGGAGCTTGGCGGCAACGCGCTCTTCCAGAAGACGGATGTCACCAGTGAGGCCGATGGCGCCGCCGCAGTAGCAGCGGCTCTCGATCGCTTCGGACATCTGCACGGCCTGGTGAACTGCGCCGGCATCGCGCCGGGGGAAAAGGTGCTCGGGCGCGACGGTCCGCACCGGCTTGAAAGCTTTTCGCGCGCGGTCGCGATCAACCTCATCGGCACCTTCAACATGCTGCGGCTCGCCTCAGAGGCGATCCAGCGGGAAGAGCCCGGCGAGGATGGTGAGCGCGGGGTGATCGTCAATACCGCATCGGTCGCCGCCTTCGATGGCCAGATCGGCCAGGCGGCCTATGCCGCTTCCAAGGGCGGCGTCGTCTCGATGACCCTGCCGATTGCGCGCGAACTCGCGCGCCACGGCATTCGCGTCGTCGCCATTGCGCCGGGCATCTTCGAAACACCTATGATGGCCGGCATGCCGCAGGAAGTGCAGGATTCGCTCGGCAAGAGCGTGCCCTTCCCGCAGCGCCTTGGCAAACCGGACGAATTCGCGGCACTCGTGCAGCACATCTGCGAAAACCGCATGCTGAACGGCGAAGTCATCCGCCTCGACGGCGCCCTGCGCATGGGCGCGCGCTGACAGGATCGGAGCTGGTGGCGCCCGACGACCGGGCGCGTGCCAGAGCGTTCCTTTGGCACGATCAGGCGGCCCGGTCGGCCGACTTGACCACATAGGCACAACGTCGCGCGCCGGCCAGAATGTGCTCGGCGCGCTCGACCTCGACACCGGGGCCGAGCACCGCGCGGAACACGCTCAATTCTGCCCGGCAGAAGCCCTGGCAGTTGGTCGCGGCGGCACAGATCGGACAATGGTTCTCGACGAACAGCAGCGTTCCGTCGCCCGGATCCTCGCAGGCGGCCATATAGCCTTCCTGTGACCGCAATCGAACGAGCACGTCCACCCGTTCGCGCAGGCTCTCTTTCTCCACCATCGCCGCACGATAGTTCTGGCGCGTCTCGTCCTCACGCGCGGCGATCAGCCGGTCGATCGCGTCCTCGCCAAGCGTCTGCCGGATGGTGCGCAACAACTGGACGGTCAGCTCTGCATGCGTATCGGGAAACTCCGCGTGGCCGGCAGCCGTCAGCCCCCAGAACTGCGACGGACGACCGACGCCTTTTGCCTCGGACCACGACGTGGCCAGCCCCTCCTCGGCGAGACGCACCAACTGCTGGCGCACGGCCTCGCCGGTGATCGCCAGACGTTTGCCGAGCGCTGTCGCGGTCTGCGGTCCGTGTAGCTTGAGTGCAAGCATGATGCGCTCGCCCGGGGTGCGGCCGGCGCTTTGCTCTGGATTTAACAAGGGATCGCTTGACATATTCCCGCGCGCAGATTTACAAAGAATTGTCTTGCTAAATACACTCTCCTCCGTTCGCAGACAAGTGATCCGAGAGTGCCCAGCCCGCAAAGGATTTGACCATGGCCTTCGAACTTCCCGCCCTTCCCTACGCCGCCGCAGCACTTGCCGAAAACGGCATGAGCGCCGAGACGATCGAGTTTCACCACGGCAAGCATCACCAGGCCTATGTCACGGCGCTCAACGGCTTCGTCGAGAAGGACGCCTCGCTTGCAGGCCTGTCGCTGGAAGAGATCATTCGCCTCAGCCACGGCAAGGCGGAACTCGCCCCGGTCTTCAACAATGCCGGCCAGCACTGGAACCACATCCTGTTCTGGAACAACCTTTCGCCGAAGGGCGGTCAGATCCCCGGCGTGCTCGATAAGAAGATCACCGAAGATTTCGGCAGCGTCGCTGCCTTCAAGGATGCCTTCAAGGCAGCCGCCACCGGCCAGTTCGGTTCGGGCTGGGCCTGGCTGGTGCTCGGCCAGGACGGCAAGCTGAAGGTGACGAAGACCGCCAATGGCTCCAACCCGGTTGCCACCAATGAAGGCAAGGCGCTGCTCGGCCTCGATGTCTGGGAGCACGCCTATTACATCGACTACCGCAATCGTCGCCCGGACTACGCGTCGAACTTCCTCGACAAGCTTGCCAACTATGAGTTTGCCGAAGCGGAACTCAAGTCCGCCTGACCGACTGAAGGCGGTGCGGGCTGGAAAGAGTTCGCGAGCCGATCGGTCGAAGAGTTGCAGCAGCCGCTCGCCCCCGCCTGAGCTCAGGCTTCTGCAAATCCCGTGGCGTCTCCCCGCCGCCACGGGCTATTTCATCTCGGAACGAGCCCCATGCGCCAGACACCTCCGCCCTCCCTCGCCATCGACGCCCATGCCGACCTGGCCGTGTCGAAACCGGAGTTCGCCGACACCCTGTCGCATCTCGCCGCCACCGTCTGCGTGGCGAGCGCCGGCAATGGCCCCGACAGTCTCGGCCGGACGGTGACGGCGACCTTCTCGCTCTCTGCCAACCCGCCGTCGATCGTCATTTCGATCAAGGCGGACAGTCCGCTTGCCGCGCTGATCGCCGCCGAGCGAGGGTTTTCGCTCGCCATGCTGGCTGAGGGCCAGGAGCTGATCGCAGATGCCTTTGCCGGCAAGATCGAAGCGTCGAAGCGCTATCTCGTCGGCATATGGGCTGAGTGGCCGAGCGGACGGCCAAGGCTGCTCGGCGCGGCTGGCACGCTCGACTGCCTGCTCAGCGCTTCGATCGAGGTGGGCGACCATATGCTGTTCGTGGGAACAATTGTCGCAACCCAGACGTCTGCTCATGCCGACCCCTTGATCTGGGGCCGCCGCCGGTATCAGTCTCTCGACAGGACGAGATCGCTGACGCTGGCGAGCAATGGGCATGCGCCCCTTACCCCAAGCAAGCCTGCGGCCTGAACCGGCGATCGCGGAGGAGGAAGCCATGCGGCAAGTGCTCGAAAAGCTCTTACAGGACGGAAAGGACGACGCCCTTTTGCGGTTCACGCTCGGCAGCATCTGCCTCCAGGAGGCGGACTTCGATACCGCCTTGGCCCATGTGGAGCGGGCGATCGCCTTCGACCCGGACTATTCGGCAGCATGGAAACTGCGTGGCGCAATCCTCCTCAAGCTGGGCCGCCACCAGGAGGCAATTCAGGTCTGGCGCGAAGGCCGTACGGTCGCCGAGCGGAAGGGCGATCTGCAGGCAGCAAAGGAAATCGGCGTCTTCCTGAAACGCCTGGAGCGGCAGTGTCTCGCCGCCAACGGGAACGAGTAGCCAGCCCTGAAAAAGGCCGGGCCCGGCGGATATACCGAGCCCGGAGATATCGCGAACGATCAGTTCACTTGAAGACCGAAGGCAGCCACAGCGACAGCGCCGGTATGTAGGTGACCGCCATCAGCACTGCGATGCTGGCGCCGAAGAACGGCCAGATCGTGCGCATCGCCTCGCGGATGGATATCCCGCCGACGGCGCAGCCGACGAAGAGTACGGTTCCGACCGGCGGCGTGTTGAGGCCGATGCCGGCATTGAGGATCATCACCACACCGAAATGCACCGGATCGATGCCGAAGGCCTTGACCACGGGCAACAGCACTGGCGTGCAGATGATCACCATCGGCGCCATGTCCATGAAGGTGCCGAGGATCAAAAGGATGATGTTGATGACGAGCAGCACGATGATCGGGTTTTCCGAGATCGCGCCGATCGCACTGATCATCAATGCCTGCACCTGAAGGAACGCCATCAGCCAGCCGAAGGACGCCGCCATGCCGATGACGAGCAGCACCATGGCCGTCGTGCGCACCGCCCCCATCACCGCCTCGACGAAGCCCGTCCAATCCAGCTCGCGATAAACAAGCATGGCGACGAGGAAGGCATAGAGCACGGCAATGCACGAGCTTTCCGTGGCGGTGAAGACGCCGGAGCGCACGCCGCCGAAGATGATGCCGATCAGCACGATGCCGGGGAACGAGGCGAGCAGATAGTAGAAGACCTTGGCAAAGCCCGGAAACGGTTCGGACGGATAGCCCCGGCGCCTGGCAACGACATAGGCCGTCACCATCAGCGCAAGCGCGAGCAAGAGCCCCGGGATGATGCCGGCGGTAAAGAGATCGGCAACCGAAACATTACCGCCGGCGGCGATCGAATAGAGGATCATGTTGTGCGACGGCGGAACCATCAGCGCGATAATCGCCGCATTGACGGTGACGTTGACGGCATAGTCGCGGTCGTAGCCGCGCTTGGCCATCTGCGGGATCATCAGACCGCCGACCGCAGAGGCGTCAGCCACCGCCGAGCCGGAGATGCCTCCGAAGAGCGTCGAGGCGACGATATTGACCTGGCCGAGGCCGCCGCGCAGGTGGCCGACGAGGCCGGCGGCAAACTGGATCAGCCGGTTGGCGATGCCGCCGCGCACCATCAGGTCACCGGCAAAGATGAAGAACGGGATCGCCATCATGGCAAAGACGTTCATGCCCGAATTCAGCTGCTGGAACACCACCACCGGCGGCAGGCCGAGATAGAGCACGGTCGCGAACGAAGCGATGCCGAGGCAGAAGGCGATCGGCGTGCCGATGAGCATCAGGAGGGTGAAGACCCCAAAGAGGATAGTGTAAGCCATTCAGGCCATCTCCTGCACGACGACATCGGCTGCGAGTTCGACGCCGAGAAACTGGTCGATAAATCGCTCCGCGGCAAAAAGGGCGATCATGGCGCCACCGACGATCAGCGGGAAAAAGTCGACGCCGCCGGGCCATCCGAGAACCGGAATGGTCGCCGTCCAGGTGCCGGCCGAAAGGAGCAGGCCGTAATAGGCCATCGCTAAGCCGAACACGACGATCAGCCCGAGGCTCGCCAGATCCATGGCAAGCTGCACCGACGGCTTCATCACGTGTCGGACGACATCGAGGCCGAGATGCACGCTTTCGCGTACGCCGACGGCGGCGCCGAGCATGATGAACCAGGCCATGAGATGAAGAGCCAAGGGCTCCGACCAGCTCGGAGAGTCGTTGAGCACGTAGCGGGCAAAGACCTGCCAGCCGACGATCAGGGTCATGGCGACCATGCCGATGCCGGCGATGTAGAGCGAAGCGCGGCTCAGCGCGCCTAGAAGCGGACGTATCGTCCGCATGAAACGACGCATGTTTCTTCCTCCTCCGCAAAGGCGATCCGGTAAACAGTTGAAAAGGCCGGCCCCGATCCCGGAGCCGGCCTCACCGCTGTCACTTGACCGCCTTTACCCTTTCGAGAAGGTCCTTCAGCTTCGGGTCGCTGACGAACTGGTCGTAGACCGGCCCCATGGCGGCTGCGAACTCCTCCTTGTTGACCTTGATCACGTTCGCACCGGCAGCGCGGACCTTCTCCTCGGAAGCCTTTTCGCGCGCGCTCCAAAGCTCGCGCATCTTGCCGACGCTGTCCTTGGCCGCTTGGCGAAGCAGCGTCTGATCCTCAGGCGAGAGCTTGTCCCAGCTCGTCTTGGAAATGACGAGGATTTCCGGATTGAGCGAATGTTCGGTCAGAGAATAGTTCTTGGCCACCTCGAAATGGCGGGCAGATTCGTAGGACGGCCAGTTGTTCTCGGCACCATCGACGACGCCCGTCTCGAGCGAGGAGTAGACCTCGCCCATCGGCATCGGCGTCGGGTTGGCGCCGAAGGCCTGCATCATCGCGATCCAGAGATCGGATTGCTGCACGCGGATCTTCAGGCCTTTCAGGTCAGCCAGTTTCTCGATCGGCTTCTTGGTCGTGTAGAAGGAGCGCGCGCCGCTATCGTAGAAAGCAAGGCCAATCAGGCCGTGTGGCTCGAAGGCTGCGAGGATTTCGTCGCCGATCGGGCCGTCGACGGTGTTGTGCATGTGTTCCGTCGAGCGGAACAGGAAAGGCATGCCGAGGACCATCGTCTCCTTGACGAGGTTGTTGAAGGGTGCTGCGTTGACGCGGTTCATGTCGATGACGCCGAAGCGGGTCTGTTCGATCGTGTCCTTCTCGCCGCCGAGAACGCCGTTGTTCATGACCTCGATCTTGATTCGGCCGTTGGTGCGCTCGGAGAGCAATTGCCCCATGTATTTGACCGCATCGACCGTCGGGTAGCCATCCGGATGGATGTCTGCCGAACGCAGGGTGATTTCCTGCGCCTGCGCCGCTGTGCCGGCAAACGCCAGCCCCATGGCGACGCAAAGCATGCTTGCAATTTTCTTCATGTTTTCCTCCTCCTCTAGTCGTGCTTCGGCCTCTCCCAAGACCGGGTTGCTGCCCATCCGGGCCGGCATGCGAAATCTCCATGTTGTGGGTTCCACGGGCGCCTCCCAGCACCCGCGGCAACTACACCGCGGCGAAGGCCGGCAGCTTGAACAGGCGTTCCGGGTTCTCGACGAGAGCCAGATGTCTGGCCCGTTCGTCCGGAAGCCAGCCGAGCACGAGGTCTGCCAGCCGTGCATCGTCGGGATAGTCTTCTGTCTTGCGGATCATGTTGTGCGGCCAGTTCGAACCCCATACGATGCGCTCTGGCGCATGCGCGGCGATCTTCCTGGAGACGGCTGCGACATCCCCATAGGGCCACCCGTCGCGCGAACTCTCGTAGACGCCGGCGAACTTGAACCAGACATTGTCGCGATCGATCAGCTTCAAGAGAGCCGCGATCTCCGGTCCATCCGGATCGACGCCGGCAAAGAACTTGCCGTGGTGATCGAGCACCCAGCGTGACCGGATGCGCGCCAGCCGCGGCAGATGGTCGAGCAGCCGGTTGCCGTCGAACTGCACGGCTATCATCCAATCTGCCGCATGTGCCCGCGCATCGACCGCTTCCAACGCATCGAGCCCCACCGCCCCTCCAGGCAGATCCATGATACGGGCACCGACAACGCCCGCGTCGCTGAGCGCGCCGATGTCCGCATCGGACGTGGTTTCGTCGATGACGGCGACGCCGCGCGCGACATCGCCCATCTCGGCCAGGCAGGCGAGCAGATTGGCGTTATCCTTCTGATGGGCGTTGCCCTGGGTGATGATCACCCGGTCGATGCCGAGCCAGTCCATGACCTGGCGGTAGGCGGCAGCATCCGGCAACGGCTGAACCGGCAAAGGCGGGCCGCCGGGAAGCGATGGATAACCCGGCAGATACATGTGCATCTGCGCGTCGACCGTGCCCGTCGGCAGGCGCGGTTCAGGCGGGCGGCCGGTGAAGGTTCGCTCGATCATTGCGCCCTCTCGGGCATCTTGAACCTGGCGAGCGCGTCACGATCGATCTCGATGCCAAGGCCGGGCGCATCGGGGATGGCAACGACACCGTT
>NZ_LMJM01000005.1:330-520 GCF_001429005.1 Ensifer sp. Root954 | reverse complement strand
GATCGGTTCGATCGGGTTGACCCGCACCGGATCCGGCGTCATCGCCGCCATGAACTGCAGCGCCGCGGCGATGTGCACGCCCGTGCCCCAGACATGCGGCACGATGCGAACGCCGTGCAGCGTCGCAAGGCTCGTGATCTTCGCCATCTCGGAAAAGCCGCCGCAGCCACAGAGATCCGGCTGCAGGATG
>NZ_LMJM01000005.1:0-190 GCF_001429005.1 Ensifer sp. Root954 | reverse complement strand
CTCGGCCATCTCCAGCGCATTGTCGGAGACCCGGTCGACGCCATCGCGCTTGAAGCTGCCGGTGGCATAGGCGCGCACGCTCTCGCGCCAGCGCCCGCCAAGCAGCATGGAAACGGAGGCGCGATAATGTTTGCCCTTGATATCCCAGAGCGCGATATCGATGCCGGAAAGGGCGGTAATCGCAAGCCCG
>NZ_LMJM01000004.1:111558-111730 GCF_001429005.1 Ensifer sp. Root954 | reverse complement strand
CGGCGACGTACAGGACATCGACGGCTGGGGCTTCACGACCAAGACCGGCATCTACGGCACCAACTATGTCCAGCGTGCCTTGATCACTGCGATCGGTCTTGGGGCGAACCGGCCGCAGGATGCGATCTATCCGACCTCGCTGAAGTCCGCCGGCGGGGTAATCAAGCGGGCA
>NZ_LMJM01000004.1:46893-111465 GCF_001429005.1 Ensifer sp. Root954 | reverse complement strand
CGCGCGCCAACCGCTGAAGGCCAATCCGGATGGCTCGATCGACCTGTTTATCCAACATGAATCTCCGGGAGCGGACATGGAATCAAACTGGCTGCCGGCGCCCAAGGGAAAGTTCATCCTCATGATGCGGCTCTACTGGCCCAACGAGAGCAATCCGTCCATCATCGACGGTTCCTGGACGATCCCGCCGGTGAAGAAGGTGAGCTGATTGCACACTGGCACGAGGCGGCTTCGCGCCGCCTCGTTCACTGCCGTCACCCCTGCATGTGAGGCATTCGGCTCTGCCGCACGCCAGGTCTCACCGACCCCGTCGCGGTTAACTCAGTCCCTTCCGCGCAGGCGCGGTCACGGCTAACGCGTCGTTTATGTTCGGCCCGGATCGGGGTTTGACGAGACGACGGATTCAAACCGTCGGAGGTTGCACGATCGAACAGCCAAGCAGGTGTTATTGCCAGCCCTGGGTTCATGCGAAAGGAGTCTCTGCATGACCCATGAGGAGTTCGTCGTGCACATTCGTGAAACCTATGCTCGCCTTTTTGATCCAGATACGAGCGAGGAGACGTGGTCCCTTTTCCTGACCGCCGACACGGGCTGGAACGGATTGATTGAGGAGTATTTACGGCGCGTCGAAATGTTCCTGAGCAAACGCGGGCTGATTTCCAAGGTCTACGTTCGGCAAATAAAGGAGAAATGGGGTGGTCTTCGCTGCTACCTCAGGACGACGAATGACTTTCGCCTGTCGGCAGAAGCGACCGCTGCGCTGGGGGGCATCTATCACGAGATCGCAGAGCGCGCCTACCACACTTGTGACGTCTGCGGTGGGACCGGCCGATTGATGTCCATCAACGGCACCTACCTCACCCGGTGCAACGATCACATCGCTGACGGCAGGTTCGCGACGGGCTGTCGCGGGCCAGGAAGAAGTGGCCTTCGGTACAACTATGCTGCCAGTGTCGAGGATAATTGAGGAGAAGGAATTGGATATCGCTGGCAACACACCTCACGGGAATGACGCCGCCGTGACGGCTCTGTCCTGGGAAGCCAACCTTATTGATGGCTTCGAAGGCGAACGCTTCTCGCCTATGGGTGGGCTCTATTATCGTGACAATGTCGAGCAACGGGCAGGCTCACTTGAATTTCAGCGCGACGTTACCTTTGGCAGTGCCGGCGCGTTGAAGCTAAGCGTCCGACCGCTCTTTGACGGCGAAGCCCATCGAAGCGAGCGGGCGGAGGTGTGGGAACGCACGGCTCTGCGCGTACCCTATGACAAGGCAGTCTGGTACGGCTTTTCGGTGAAGTTTGCCGACCCAATCCCGCAGCGGGACCACCGCCATCTGATCGCACAATGGAAGCGCGAGATCGGTCCGGAGGCGAGGGGTGACTTTAGCCCGTTCCTGGCGCTTCGTCTCGTTCGCGGCCGACTCTTTGCGACCGTTGAGACCAGTTTTCCGGTGATCCCTCGGCGCTCTCCTTTGTCGACCGGCACATCGGCCCTCACTCCGGTTTTTCTGCGGCCGGAAAAGCGCCAGATGCGCGCG
Organism: Ensifer sp. Root954; assembly: GCF_001429005.1. Taxonomy (NCBI): domain Bacteria; kingdom Pseudomonadati; phylum Pseudomonadota; class Alphaproteobacteria; order Hyphomicrobiales; family Rhizobiaceae; genus Ensifer; species Ensifer sp. Root954. Next base: position 109,927 of record NZ_LMJM01000004.1, on the reverse strand, counting down.
CTGGTTGCTACCGACCCTGGCTGGGAGCCACAGGACGGGCGCCTGTTCACGGCCCACACGGATCGCATAAGCGTCATCCACAGGGGTAATGAGCTGCCGACGCCGCAAAGTGGCTGGATTGACTTTGCAGTGATGTCCCAGCCGGGACCGGGCGGCACAGGGCATATCGAACTCTTCGCAAATGACCGTTGGATCGTGACGGTCCGAGGCCATATCGGACATGACGAACATGGGCTTGGTTCTCGGCAGTATTTCAAGTTCGGACCGTACCGCTCCGCAGCCCAAGGCGAATGGACGCTCTACTTCGACAACTTTCGCCGCTCCACACGCAGTGAAGATGTTCTCGGGACGGCTGGACTTGCGGCGCTACGCTCAGCAGGTTCATAGAGCTCCTTGAAGCCATCGAGCGTCGAAGGATCCGGTCATGCCCGCCGCGATAGCCGGCGCGTGCCTTGGCGAGCAGATTGGGGGCGTTCGACATCGATCCGTACCGCAGCCGACCGCGGTACGGCGATCCGGCAAGAGTGAGGCTCTGGTTTTTGATGGTTACGGGACAGCGGCTTTTGCGCTCAGCCATGGAAGTCACGTTGGCATTGCCAGGTCACCTTGAACGACGCGCCACGAAGGTCGCGGGCCGACCCCATTGCGGAGGTGCGCTTCCCCTCGGCCGATCACGCCCGTCACCCAAGCCGACCTTGGACCTAATCGAATTGGTTGCCGGTCGGGCGTTTCTCATGCACTCCCATGGCGGCGGTGACACGATCGTCAATCCGTCGATGATACCGCAAGTAGCAAATGCCACCGTCCCGCGTTGGAGCGCGCCAGGCGTCAAGTAAACTGGCCACCGTACTTTTCTTCTCCTTTTGGCGGTAAGGCAGCGGATGCCCGTCCCGGTTTACTTCAAGGCAGGTTTGTTGTGGTCGGCGCGGCGACAGCGCGAATCTCTGTCGGCCGCATGGTGGGAGCCTCGAAAGCCGTCAACCGCTGGGTGCGTGGTTACACGCGCGATCGCGTAGCGCAGCCCAGCGTACTGAACGTGCATAGGAGCCACGCCCAGAGCTGCCAGTAAGTCCGTGGGGTGAGCTCGAAGCGCATCCCGACTTCTTATAGAGCTCTTACTTATTAGAGCCGATATCGGTATGGTTGATGCCGTGGGGCTAGCGGGCCTCTGCGAGTCTCAATCTTAATAGGGTGGACAAGATAAACGGACTGGAGTTCGCCGTCAGGCTATGGGGGCGCGACAGAAACTGGCTCCATTGGCCGACTGCTGCTGGCGGCGAAGAAGGGCGCGGAACTTGTGTTGGCTGGCGGCTACGGTGCCGGATGATACCGCGGTCGACGCCCCAGGTGGAGCTCCACCATCAGACGCACCAACCATCTTCTGACATCCGAGGTCGCAATAAATTCTTCTAAATGGTCGATCGCGTAATCGAGCGTTTGTTCAGTCAGAGCAGTCGCCTCACTCGGAGAGGCAGTCAGGCTCCGCGCCCATGCCAACAAATCAGGCAACAAATCTACTACGCGAGAGTTCCCGTCGCCCGTCATGGGGAGGCTGAACTCCTCCAAACGCGTTTCGAGTTCCCGCGCATCACGCGTGCCGCTCATGAACAATTCAAGGGTGTATCGGGCCAGCCACTCTCCCTCGTCGCTTTGACGGTTTATCGCGCGAGCACTCACGATCTTATCATAGACCGTGGCAATTACAGTGAAATCTTCAGGAAGTATGTATCCGGATTGTTGCGGAATGAACATGGCGCAATCTCCTCCAGTTGGGGCGAAAGCGCTTTTTGATCTTCCAGCCGCCGGAGCCCGTCTTAAAGTCCAGCGATGATCACATTGTGCGCCTCTGAAGCCGCAATTGAAAGTAACTTTGACATATTGAGCGGAATTCTGGTTTTCTGCTTTCGCATTTCGGATTCAAGTTTCCGGCGATCGTACTGCCTTTGACAATGCCTGTTTGTTCGCGGCCGGCCAAAACCTGTGTGGATCCTCAATCGCTGCCAGTCCTTGCCCAACCACCGTCCAAATTCTCGGACGCCCAGGCGTTGGTTTGACCCTTGTGGCGCGAGGCCCAGGCACGCACTCCGCTGCGCTGTGAAGGGGAAACACCGAGAGTAACAAGCATGGCCGCTGAAGAGCATGCCGTTCACAACGGGGGCCAGATGCTGGCAAGATCGGGCGGCTCCGATTCAGCGTGCAAATGTGCCCCCGAATGGACGTTGGACCTTCGCAATCTGAGCTACAAGTCTCGGGCGGTCAGGGGCGTCGCCTTCAGGCTCGCGCGCGCGGCGTGGCCTGGAGCAGGAAGGCCGGTCCGCGCAGGCTCAACCTTGCCAGCGCGATGGATGCGCGCGGGGTAACAGCGATGACAATGAGGTACGACCGGATCAATAAGACAGTTCTAAACGCCGCCGCCAGCGGCCTCTTGCTTCGGCGCTGGTAAGGTCCTGCAGCAAACACAGAGCACTCAGTAGCTGTTTGGCTGCTTCGCTTGACGATCCATTGGCGGGCTTTCTGATGGATGAGTTTCGTGCGGCGTCAGCGACGAGGCGGAGTTATTAAGAAGCGATGGCGCGTGAGCGTGTTCGTCACGGCCGGCATCCGTTCCTTGTTAAATCGCCCGCGGTCGCTTGAGCTTGATCAACTAGAAGCAATGGCGCGCCACCCAAGCTGGGGTGGCGTCTAACAAGAGGACGTGACGATCGGCACCGTGCCAAAGCCATTTATCACCCATCGCGTTGGTCTAACTTAGACCCCTGAGGACACTCTCGATCTCCACGGCGAGTTGTTGCTGGCTGTAGGGCTTTGCGAGCCTCGCCACGTCGAAATCGATGCCGGGTGGCAGCTCGGCATATCCCGATGCAATGAGAATCGGAAGATCCGGAAATAGGCCCCGCGCGGCATTTGCGAGGTCTCCCCCCGTCATTTCCGGCATAGAATAATCCGTGATGAGCAGGTCGAAGCGGCCATCGTCCTTAAGATGAGCGAGTGCCTCCTTTCCAGAATGCGCCTCGACCACCTCATGGCCCAGATCGACGAGCATGTCGACCGAACTCATGGCGATCAGGAAATCATCGTCCACCAGAAGAACGCGTAGCGGTTTTACCCTTTGGTCCGGTTCCGCCACCTCCGTGTCCTTGGACACGACTGGGCTTTCGTCCGAAACCGGAATCCAGAGTTCGGCTCTGGTGCCTTTCCCTGGCGTGCTGGTGAGCCGCAGCGCTCCTTGCAGCTGAAGCGCGAGGCCATGGATCATCGACAAGCCCAAACCCGTTCCCTTACCAAGTTCCTTGGTCGAGAAGAACGGCTCTATCGCCTTTTGCAGCGTGTCGTCATCCATGCCGTGGCCCTCGTCGGCAACGGAGAGCACGCCGTACCGACCCGCCGCGAGTTCGCCCTCCGGCTTCGCCACATTCTCCACCTGAAGCGATATGCAGATCGTCCCGCCGTTCGGCATAGCATCCCGGGCATTCACCACGAGGTTGAGAAGGGCGAGCTCCAGTTGGTTGGAGTCAGCAAGTACCGGATCCATTCGATCGGGAATGCGAATTTCGATCACAATGCCCGTGCCCACTGATCGATTTAGGAGATCCGTCATCTCCCTCACCAGCTCGCCCAGATCTACTGGATCTACACTGAGGTCCTGCCGGCGCGCGAATGCCAAAAGCCGCTGTGTCAGCGACGCACCGCGCTTTGCGCCCTGAAGCGCACCATCGATCAAACGCTCGGCTTTCGCGTCACCACCAGTGTGTTTGCGCAGGAGTTCCAGGTTTCCCAGCACCGCCATCAAAAGATTGTTGAAATCATGAGCGACTCCACCTGTCAGCTGACCGATAGCCTCCATCTTCTGGGCCTGACGAAGCTGCGCCTCGGCACGCTCGCGCTGGGCCACTTCCGCCATGACGGTGCCGTGAGCCTTGTGCAGTTCGGCCGTTCGCTCGGCGACGCGCTCTTCAAGGATTTCGTTCAATCGCTTCTGCTGCTCTTCGGACGATACCCTTGCGGTGATATCAGAAGAGACGCCAACCAACTTGACAGCGTTCCCACTTCGGTCGCGATAAAGCTGCGCGCGCATTTCCGCCCAATGAATGGACCTGTCGGGCCAGACGGTACGATATTCGATTGCATAGTCGGCCCCGCTCTCGATGGTGGCCTGCATCGCCGTTTTCATCCTCTCCACATCGTCAGGATGAGTAGCGGCAAGGAGGTCGCCATAGGTAAATGCCCCGCCGGCGCTCCTGCCAAACACCCCCCGACAGGTGATCGATGTGATCAAAGCATAGGTGGTGAGGTCAAGTTCCCACGCACCCAGATGGCCTGCCTCAAGCGCCGTCTTTAGCCGCCGTTCCCCCTCGTCCAGCGCCTCGATCCGGAGTCGAGCTTCGTACTGGCGTCGGCGGCCCCGCAGCGCCGACCTCGCAACGCTGATGAACGTCGTGGCATGAAATGGTCGTTCTACAAAGCTGACGTTCCCCAGCACCTCCAACAGGCGGCTAGCGGAAGGGTTACGCTCAGGCCCACCACCTCGATGGGTCAAGATGATAAAGGGAAGGTCGGACCAGCTCGGTTGCGATTTGATCCATGCCGAAAGCGGGCGAAGGTCGGCCGAGCTCAAGGCCTCCTCCGTCACGACGGCAAAAGCGATGTCCTCATCCAAGGCAGAGATGAACGCGGCGACGTCCCTGCCGATTTTCGGCCGGATGCCGGCTTCCGACAAAAGCGCGGCCGCGATCTGCGCGTCCCTTCCCAAGGGGGCATGGATCAGAGCAATGGCGTCTCTATTTGGAATCGTCCTCGCCCTCACTGGACTTCAGCAGCGGTTGTTTTTCACCCACAAAGGTCGGGACGCCGCGTAACACGCCCTGGAAATCCGAAAGCGGATCGCCAAGCGAAAGGCCGTCCTGGCCGATCGTAAACTCCCTTATCGTGTCCTCGTGTTTGCCGGTGCGCTTTTTCACGACGGAGATCGCCCTCCTGACCTTGCCGACCGCCTCGAAGTAGCGCAGCAGCACCACGGTGTCGGCGAGATAGGTCACGTCAACCGGCGACTTCATGTCACCGACCAGCCCATGCTGCGCCACCGTTACGAAGGTGTTCGCGCCCTGGCGGTTCAGATACTGCAGCAGCTCGTGGATGTGGAGGACGAGCGCGCTTTCTTCGGGCATTGAGGCCTGATAGCCGTTGATGCTGTCGATGACGACCGTCTTCGCGTCAAATCTGGTAACATGCTCGCGCACACGCTGGGCGAACTCGCCAGGTGAAACCTCAGCTGCATCCAACTGCTCGATGTGAATAGAGCCGTCCCGCTGGTAGGCTTCCAAGTTAATGCCAAGGTCTTTCATGCGCCGGAACAGCAGCCCCAATTCTTCATCGAAGATGAAGAGGGCGGCCTTTTCGCCACGCTTGACGGCCGCTTCGACGAATTGAAGTGCAAAGAGACTTTTACCCATGCCCGCAGGACCGATCAGCAGCGTGCTCGATCCTCGCTCAATGCCGCCACCCAGCAACGCGTCAAGTTCAGCGATCCCGCTCTTTAAAGTAGAGCGTTCGAACTCCGTGCGGTGCTCGATCGCTCGCAATCGCGGAAAGACGGAAACACCTCCAGTCTTGATGATGAAGTCGTGATAACCACCGCGGAATGCCTGGCCGCGATACTTGGTAATCCTCAGGCGGCGTCTTTCCGAACCATAGCTCGGCGCCAGTTGTTCGAGATGAATAACCCCGTGGACTACGCTATGAACCGTCTTGTCGAGGCTGTCGGAGGTCATGTCGTCGAGAAGCAGGACCGTGGCGCCCGTAGACGAAAAGAAGTGCTTCAACGCCAGGATTTGCCGGCGATAGCGAAGGGAGCTTTGGGCAAGCAGCCTGATTTCTGAGAGGCTGTCGAGCACGACGCGGTTCGGCTGAACCCTTTCGAAAACCTCAAATATCATTTTGGTGGTCTCGCCGAGTTCCAGATCCGACGAGTAGAGCAAGCTCTGCTGTTGGTCGGCGTTCAACAAGCTCTCAGGCGGAACGAGCTCGAATACTTCGATATTTCTATGGATTTGCATCCCGTGCGACAACGCACTGTCGCGTAGCTCATCCTCGGTCTCGGACAACGTGATATAGAGACATTTCTCTCCGAGGGCGGCGCCCTGCTGAACGAACTGCATGGCGATCGTGGTCTTCCCCGTGCCCGGCGCCCCCTCGAGAAGGAATACGTGGCGACGTGACAAACCGCCCGAAAGGATGTCGTCCAGCCCCTCGACACCTGTTTTGGCCTTCGACATAACGCTTGTGTCCATTTTCGCCCTCCGTTGATCACAGGTAACTAGTGTCGAGCGGTGCGAAGGCAACAGGCGAGCCAATCGAGATATGCACAAAAGCAGCACGACCGAAAGATCTTCCAGTCGATACATTTGCGACTATTTTCAGCACAGAACGCGAACATAGCAAGGCCTAGTTATCGGCAGATGTCCGCCGCCCACTCGGCTGCTATCGCTCTTGTAGAATCTGTTTCAGCTTTGAGGGCACCAGCTTTTGGCCCGATCACAAAGGTGTCGCGAGGCACGCATTTGATCTTCTGACGCTCCGGCCAGGGCCTTATCGATAGGGCGGGTCCCCCTGCCTGGCTTGAGCCCTTCGTGCCCGTGTTCGCACGCGACGCGGAAGAACTCGGCGCCGTAAGCGTGCACTTCCTCGCAGAAGCGGATCGCGCCAGTCCTCCCAGAGACGATCGGTTTCGAGCAGTTGCTGACGTTCGGCAAGTGGCATCATCCCGAAAGCAAAGAAGATGATTTCCGCGGCATCGTGCAGGCTGGAATGCCTGCCTACCGCGCGCTGAAGCAGGCCGAAGTAGGAGCGGCCCAGGTCGTGGAGAAGAGTCGCATCGCCATCGATGATCATCGTCGCATGGCCGAGCTCGTGCGCCTCGGCGACCCGAACTTTTCGTCGCCGCCATGGGTGATTGCCCTCACGTTGCGCGCTTTAGCACGGTGAGCCGATAGCCTCCTACCTCGAAGGCCATTCACGACCTCGCGGCGGCCAGGAGGAGGAGGGAACTGCTTGGGCCTCGTTGAACCGATTCAAGCCAGACTATGGTCTGGGCGGGGGCAAGACCTAAGTCGAAGTGCGTGCGACTGAAGTCTGACCCTGGAACGCTAATTGCCCAAGAACGTTTGCAAAGTGTTCCCGCTTTGAGAGCAGGGAATTCAAAACAGATGGAGACGTACATGAAGAAGGTTGTCAGTTCTGCCCTTGCAGGTTTGTTTCTGCTCGGGGCTTCCGGCTTTGGTTTTGCTCAAACGGTCCTAGTCACGCCAGAGCAGGAAACGGTCGTTCGCGAATACGTGAAGAAGAAACCCCTCGCTTCCATCAATCTTCCGGGCGTTGAGCTGAATGTGGGCTCCGCACTCCCCGAGACGGTGGAATTGCACACCATTGATGCGCCAGACATCAAATACCGCTATGTGGTCATCGATAATCGCACCGTGCTGGTAGATCCAAGCACTCGCAAGATCGTTCGCGTTATCGAATGACTGAAGACACGTCCCTTCCTTTCGGGGAAGGGACGTCTTCGCGAGCTCCGCGAGAAAGAACGGCGATTGGACTTTAGTCCCATAATCTGGCCGCAAAGGTCCTAATCCGTAGCGATCCCATATCGTCGCGTATTTTAGATTTAGCCTGTGGACAAACCATCCAGTGCTCCATAGTCCGACAACGACGCCGGGGCACCCTATCCACCCTTCGGTTCGTTCTAGTGTCGATGCCGACAGGAGGATCGAGAATGTACGAACCATACTGCTACGGCGAGCCACCGCGCAAATTGTCTAGAGGGTTGCCCATCGGCATCACGCTCTTAGCGATAGTTGTCATCGGAGCCTATCTCTTCGTGGGCAGCGCGCTCTCGAACGATCCTCAACAAACCAGTGCCATTGTCCTTCCCCACCCGCCCCAACGCCAAAATAGCCTTGAGCTGTAGCGAGGGAGCAACCATGAGATTGATGCATTTAGGTCGAGCCCGTCTGGGGATGGCTTTACCTCGGTATCGCCCTCAGCTGCGCCAAGCCAGAGAACCTTGCCTCCTAGATCTATTCGAGGCGTACGCGCTCGCCGCGACGACTCTCGACGACCTGATGCAGGAGTACCCGGCGCGCGTAGAGCTGATCAGCGAATACAGACAGGTGTGCGCGGACTTGCAGGCAGAGGTCGTCGTCCTCCTCACGCTCACAGATGAGCGACGATTTTCATGAGATTGAGGGCGCTCGGCTCTTGCAACCCTTTTTTCGACTAGAATGTGGATTCAATTGTCTTTAGCGAACGAGAAGCGCCGATGAAGTTCCGCCTCTCCGCCGGTGCAAGTTTCTTCTTGCTTGGGGAACGGAAGACTATCTTTGACGAAGCGTCCCAGCAGATTTTCCAACTGGATGAGTTGAGCGCCTTTCTTACCTGCCTCCTCGCCGAGGCCGCGCCGGCGCATCAGTTGGAAGGCGCCCTGGTGGCCCGGGGCGTAAGCCGAGCGCGTGCGCACGCGTCGGTGCAAGATTATCTGGCCCATTTGTCACGATGCAATCTGCTGGAGATCATGTTTGATGAGAACGAGGGCAATGCGTTAGACACCCAGACATTTGATTTCGAAGGTACCGCCGTATCGCTCGCCTTTTATGACCGAGAGCTTCGCGACCTCGTTGTCCCGATTTTTGCCCACAATGGGGCTGCTGCCGCTACGTCACACACGGCTGCGTACGACGTGGCGCGTTTTGGCGAGCGCGTATGCATCGGCCGACATCGTTCCTCGGGTATGATTGTCGCTGACTTGGAGGTTGCCCCGGCGATCAAGGCGCTTGTGACAGACGACATTCTTGCCAACCTTGGCCTGAATGTCGCACTTCACGCGGCATTGCTCGTGAAGAACGGAAAAGGCCTCCTGATCTGTGGCGCGGCGGGGGCCGGCAAGACGACACTCGCCCTGGCATTGCTCGCGGCAGGCTTCACCTACGGCGGAGATGATATCGCGCTGATGGATGAGGATGGACTGCTTGTGGGAGTGCCCTTCTCGCCCGCATTGAAGCAGGGGTCTTGGGGGCTGCTCGGCGACATGTCAGATGCAATTCTGGCAGCGCCAATCCATAGGCGGCTCGACAATAAGCGTGTGCGCTATCCGACAGGGCTGCCCTGTGCTGCACGCGTGCGGGTTCAGCCTGCAGCTGTCGTGCTGATCCGCCGTCGTCGCACCGGGCCAGTCGAGGTTTGCGACGTTGAGCCCATGCGTGCCCTTTCGGAACTACTGGCCGGTGCGCACACGCCAGAGCGTCGCCTCGCCTTGCCGCAGTTTCAGCGGCTCCTCGATATGGTTTCACAGGCGCGCACCGTCGAGCTGACCTACTCTTCCCTCGACAGAGCCGTAGAGACATTGAGGCGCCTGCATGACATGCAATAGTTGGCGCGATCTGGTTACGCTCGCCTCCTGCCTCAACGGGCACATACCGAAAGAGGCGAACTGGGAAGGGATCGTAGCCCTTGCGAACAGAAGCCTGACGATCACCTCACTTGCAGGCGCGGTGAAGGAAGCCAACCCGCACTTGCCGGAGGATCTCTCCAACTATCTGTCGATGATATATCGGCGGAACACTGACCGAAATTGCAGACTGAAAGCTCAGCTGGGCGAGGCGGCCGCATCGCTGAACGAGATCGGTATAGAGCCCATCGTGCTGAAGGGGACAGCCATCCTTGCGAGTGCTACACCTGAAGCGCTTGGTGCACGGCTTCTGACCGATTTGGACATTCTTGTCCGCCCCCAGGATATGCGAGAGGCATCAAAAGCATTGTGCCGTCAGGGATATGAGGTCGCGCTATCTTCCGGTGAAGGTTCCTGGCCAGGGAATGCGGAATATCATCTCCCAGTCGTCCTGATCCGTCCAAGGGATGTCGGAAGCATCGATCTTCAGTGTCGAGCGAAAGGGCCGGCCTCCTTCGGCGACGCGGAATGGCTTTATGGCGATAGTTGCGTGGTCGATATTGGCGGAGGCCATGTACGCGTTCCAACGGCGTTTGCGCAGATCATTCTTTTCATTCTTCACGATCAGTTTCAAGATGGTGACTATTGGCGTGGGCTACTCGACCTGCGCCATCTGCTGGACATAGCAACGCTCGCCCGCGCGTCATGGATCGACTGGAACGGACTTAGAGCGCTTTTCGCGAACGGCTATGAGAGGAACGCAGTCGAGACCCAAATCGTAACAGCCGCCGCGCTTCTCGGCCTAGACCGAACGGCGATTAGGGGAGTGGGATCGACGGCCAGGATCCAGTTTGCCCGGCGGCGACTTCAGCTCGGCTGTGACTACCTGCGGACTCCGCTCACGCTCCTGACCCTCATCTCGGAAGTTGCCCACTATCGCTCCTGGGATCGTTTCGGGGGCGAGCCTTATCCTTCTAAGCGCCGCGAGCTTGTGCGAAAGGCTCGCGAATTGCGGCGTAATTTCCGCGCTAAGCCTCCCGGAAAACTGTAGCCGATTGGGGAAGCCTGTGGAGTTTGCAACCGAGCATTGACAGTGGGTGGATATGCGGCGGGCACCCAGCTACATCTAAAGATATATGGATAACTCGTAGCTTTTAATGTAAAAGTAGTTAGTCCTAATATATCTGGCATCCGTTGGACGGGTGGGAGGGCAGATGGCCGAAGAACCGAACCAATCTCGAAGTGACCACGATCGGCGCGAGTTTTTGAAAAGCTGCGGTCGATTTGCGGCCGTAACCCCACCAGTCGTCACAATGCTTCTGTCAACCAGCCTGACGTCGCAAGCGATTGCCTCTTCGGGTGGTGGCGGTGGCGGCAGCAAAGGAAACAATGGGTGGGGTAACGGGCCGAGTTCGACAAATAGAGGAAGCAGCCACGGGCGTGGTGTTTCGCGAGGGGGCCCGGGTGCGGGTCAATCGCAGAGCAACAGCAAAATGAACGGACGCCCTTAGACCACATTTGGCTCTTGCTGGTTCATGGAATGAAGGGGCGGTGCCGCCGGTTGCCGCCACTGACCGCCTGGACGGGTATGACTTTTGCCGGTAGGTACTTCCCCATACCTGATGCTTGAGCGGCAGGACGGTCGCCGAGTGCGCACCACATGACAAGCAGTGCGACTCAATGGAAGTTCCGGGATTTCACTCCGAACCTTGAACGTATCTATGTCCACGTCCTGTTTTATATATGTGCACGGCGGGCTTGGGATTGTCGCGCCACTGACGAACGAGAATCAAGCTGCTGTCCAAAGCCACCGACCGTCGCGCTCACCCTGGGCCTGAGCTTGTCGGCGATCGCGCCTCATCTTCAACCGGAGCATCATCTACGGCGCATGGTTCAGACAATTGGCGCGACATGAGGACGGCGCGCCAGATGTCTAGTTGATTATTGTGCCGTCGAGCCCTTTGTCATGCTCATGCTTGGGGCCGGACTTTGAACGGCGCGCCTCGCGCCACATTGCTGCTTCAAAAAGAGCTGTCTCGTCGCGAATACCAGCCCGATATTCATGCAACAGGTAAGTCGCGAGGTGGTCGGCACGCTTGCTGGGCCGATCAATCTGGCACCACATGCAAACCCGGTCGAAGATCCTTTGCAGGAAGTTCAACTCGGTCGGGCTTATCCAGGCACCTTCCACGGGGTCAAACATCGAAGCATTCCCATCCTCACCTATGCGGCGGAGCGCCTGTCATCCCGTCTCGGGCTGGTGAGGTGGGCTAGCGGGTTCGCTGGGAGACCGGCCTCCAGACACGCGGCGACGAAAGCTTCACGCGCGATCGCAACCGGCATCTTTCGGTTAAGGGTGCGCCGACAGACTTCGACGGCTTGCTCGTAGCGTCGTCCGCGTCGTCGCGGCCACTCGTTCTCCAGAAAAACGAGCGCGTCGAAGACCGATGAGAAGGTGCGATTGCTGCCGTTCTGGAACGTTACCTGCAACGGTGCAGACCATGGCATCTCCGGAAGATACATGTTTCCCTCCTTCCTATCTAACCGGATGAAAGAAGATGGAAAATCATCTGGGAATGCTGAGATTGGTTTTCAAGACCTCCGACACCAGGCGTTTGGCGATCAGGATGTGGTGGGCGCGGCAGGACGCGATCCTGCAACCAGTTGGTCGGCCCCACCAGGACGTTTCTAAGCACAGATAAACCGAGGATCAGTCGCGCATGGGATGCTTTGAAGAAGTGTCTAGAACCTTGATGCACCAGTGCGGTTCATCGATAATCAAAGCGAACCAAGAAAGGTGAGATCCCATGACCGCTGCGTTTACCGTGCGTGTAAAAGATGAAACCGCGAGCAAACTGGATCAGCTCGCTGAGAAGCTGGATCGGTCGCGGTCCTATAGGGCTGCAGAGGCCATCGAAGCTTTCGTTGAGCAGTAGGAATGGCAGTTTGCCGAGATTGAAGCCGGGTTGACCGAGGCCGACCGGGGTGAGTTCGCCAGCGATGAAGATGTGGCGAAAGTCGTCAGGAAGTACGTCAAGTCTGCCCGCAATCATGAGCCGGAGGCGTATTCGTTGGACGCTACCTGCGTTGCGGCGACTTGATGAGATCGGTGCGTATCGACGGCCGTGGTTCCTGCGACTCGCCATACAAATCCGCCATGAGTTCGGCTCTAGCCCAGGTCTCGCCTTCGAGGAGCATCAGGGGGTTTTCTCGGCTAAGCAGACGAACTGCACCCCTACCATTGCGCCACGCCAGATTGTCTGCACCGGCAGTTCATCAGCAATTGCAGAGTTTCGGCGCTTACCATAAAATTCGGCATGTAGGGATCACCATGGCAAACCGTCAATTCGGTGCTTTCTTGCTCCAGACGTACCGTTAGCTCTCGTTCGATCCGAGCTAAGAGATCGGGCTGCGGCGTATGCTTGTCCTCGTCTGGTAAGAAGTCAGGTCTACGGCATTGCGGGAAACCACATCGACAGCGCGTGCGAACATTCCTTACAACCTACGCTCAAACGGGCATTCCTCTGGCGACAGGCCGTGAACAGCGTTAAGTTGCTCCACCATCGACGGCCATGCCTTGAGCAAGTCGGATCCTGAAAGATCTGCTGCCGGCACTCCGGGGATTGCCGTCATCACCAGGCACGCGCCTTCCTGTTCTTCCCGTCAACTGGTTACGGGAGCCACACCTCGGCCTTGTAGCCAAATGAGTCGGTCGCGCTCCTTGCAGCAAGCGCCGCGTCGTCCTGCGGCAAGGAACGGCCGTAGTGGTTCGCAACCATCTCCCGTGTGTCCTACTCTCAAGCAACGTCGGCCCTTGAAACGCGCGCTTTTCTCACCTACCTCATTTTTGCCGGATGCCCTCTCGGATCCTGGCACGGGAACGATGGTCCATTTATGCGTTGGACTGGTTCGGTTCATATCTCTTCGCAAGGAGGATATGGTCCGGCGTCTGCCCGACCCCCTTGCGTAGCTGTTGTGCGATCGACCGTCTCGGTCTTCTGATCGTCAGTTCCGTCCGTCTCCGATCCTGCGGCCTCCGGCATGCACGTACTTGGCGCGTTTTAAGCAACAACAACGGCTGATTATGAAACGAAGGAGGATGCACATGCTGATATCGGATTTTGGCCGCATGGGATTCGACCCATTTCTGGAAATGCGGCGAATGCAGCAGGAAATGAATCAGCGTTTGTCCGACATGACTGCCAAAGCGGCCCACGAGTTTCCACCCGTCAACCTCTGGATGGGTGAGGGCAGCGTAGCGGTGACTGCTGAATTGCCTGGGATCGCGCCTGAAGAGGTCGATCTGACGGTTCGCGAGAACACGTTGACATTGAGGGGCGAACGCGGATCCCCGACGGAGGACGAGAGATCCGTCTGGCACCGGCGCGAACGAGTGTACGGAAACTTCTCTCGAACGGTGCAATTGCCTTTCCGCGTCGATCCGGAACAGGTCGAGGCGCGTTTCGCAAACGGGCTTCTTGAAGTCGAACTACACCGGCCCGAGACGGATCGACCGAAGAAGATCCAGATCAAAGGATAGGAGGCCAAAATGGCTCAGGAACTGAAAACGACTGAACGCCGGGCTCCAAGCAAGCTTGACGGTGGCGAACCGACCCGTTCGCGCCCGGTGTTTGCCCCGCGCACCGATATCTATGAGACAGAGGACAATGTCGTTGTTCTCGTGGACATGCCGGGCGTCGCTTCAGAGGGTGTCGACATCACGCTCGAGAAGCGGACGCTGGCGATTCGGGGCTACGCGACGGACGAACAGCACGACAACTATCGCCAAATCTATGCCGAATACGGCGCGGGCAATTATGAGCGCGTCTTCACCCTGTCCGAAGATATCGATCGGGACAGTATCGAGGCATCGCAGAAGAACGGCGTCCTGCGGTTGGTCCTGCCCAAGGTCGCGCCGGCAAAGGCGAGAAAGATCAAGCTGAAGATGGCGTAATTCGTGCGGAGAAAGGAGGTTGACCATGCAGATTAGAGATCTGATCCCCTGGGGCAGTAACAAGGGAAGCGAAATTGCGAAGTCAGACCAGGGAAATCCCGTCTTTTCCTTGCAGCGCGACGTGAACCGTATTTTCGAAGATTTCTGGAAGCGGCTCGATCAACCGTTCGGTGCCTTCGGGCGCTGGGATACCGGCGGGCCGCGAATCGACGTCACCGAAACCGAGAGTGCGATTGAGGTTTCGGTGGAGCTTCCTGGAATCGACCAGAAGGACGTCGATGTCTCCCTGACGGACAGCGCGCTCACGATCAAAGGAGAAAAGAAAAGTGAGCAGGAAGAGAGCAAGAAGGGGTATCACTTGTTGGAACGCTCCTACGGGTCGTTCTACCGCTCGATCCCGTTACCATCGGGCGTCGACGAGGACAAAGTCGCCGCCCAGTTCAAAAACGGCGTCCTGACCGTGACGCTTCCAAAAACGGAGGAAGCGTTGTCGCGTGTTAGGAAGATCGAGGTGAAGGCGAGCTGACATCGACTTCACGGTCGTGACATGCGGCGGGCGAAACCGCCGCATTTCTTAGCGATTACTGCAGAGGTCTCGTCCGTGGATAGGCCATCAGCGAAGCGCGGGCGCGGGCGAGATCTGCTCGGGCGACGGTCAGCATCTCGTCTGCCCTATCCAGAGCGCCGAAAGCAGCGGCAGTCGGATTGGGCCGTTCCGCAGTGATGCGAACCCAAGCGCGATCGATATCAACAAGAGCCGCGCGAACATTCGCGATCGCTCGTTCGATGGCATCGTAGAGAGCGATCTCCTCTTCGGAGACGATTGGCGAATTGTCACCGCTCATCGATCTCTTCCGGTCACACGGGTCCCCTGGTGCAGGCTCGAATTGCAAAATACCACGAAGAGTACCCTTCTTAAACAGTCAGCGTGGCGCCGTTGGGATGGCAATCGCCAGAACCCGTGGGCACCGATGTGCTAAAGGCATCAAGGGGTGAAGTCGCGACCATTGAAACGCCTGATGAACGCGAGTTCAACTGCCAATTCTTCCCTCTGTCTCCAACATCCGTTTTCCTGAACGGGCACACCATTCTGATGAAACCAAAATGCAGCGTCGGCCGGCTTCGTTTCCTCCCGATAGATGTATGCGCCGATGATTACGGCGACAATCACGCCGCCGATGATCAGGTCAGGGTGTTGAGTCGGGATGGTGGCAGCATCGTCAAATCAGCAGTCGCTGTGTATGGCACGCTTGCGGATCTCTGGCCCAGCCAGGTCATTTTCCACGCTAAGTTTCGGATTCGATTTCCCTCCCGTTATGAGTTAGCATCTCGCCGCTAATACACATCCTGTTCGGAGGGGAACATGAATATTTCGCGTCGGGCATTTGCGACATCGACCTGTGCGGGACTAGCCATGGGGATGATTGCGGGACCCGCTGTCGCGCAGGACGGATCGATTGGCGACGAGTTGCTAGGACGGACAGACTTCTGGACAGCACTTGAAGCTTACATTTATGCCTATCCGTTAGTCACCATGGAGTACACGCGGCGCGTGATCACGAACGTCGCCGAACCCCAAGGCATGAAGGCGCCGATGGGCCAGATTGGTCGACTGCGCGCCTACCCCGACGCATCGTTTCGCGGACGTGACCGCTCCTAATGCCGATACTCTCTACACCTATGCTTTCTTTGATGTCGCCAAGGAACCCTATGTCTTGAGCCTTCCAGATCTTGGCGATCGTTATGCGCTTTTCCCGATGCTCGATGGTTGGACCAACGTCTGAAGTACCCGGAAAGAGAACTACGGGACCGGGTGCGCAGACATATGCGATCACCGGCCCGGGCTGGACGGGGGCGCTGCCTGAAGGCGTGACTGAATACAAATCACCCACCAGCATGGTGTGGCTGCTCGGGCGTATCTATTGCACCGGAACGCCTGAGGACTATGCCGAAGTCCACAGGCTTCAGGATGAGGTGAAGCTCGTTCCCTTGAGTGGCTACGGGACGGACTACACCCCACCTGCCCGCAAGACCGATCCAGCTATCGACATGAAGACTGCAGTTCGTGAGCAGGTCAACGCGCTGGATGCGGTCGCCTACTTCAAACTGTTCTGCGACCTGCTGAAGACTAATCCCCCCGCCGCGGCCGATGCTCCATTGTTGGAGCAGTTGGCCACCATAGGGATTGTTCCTGGCAAGGATTTCGACGAGAGCAAACTCGATGTCGTCCTCCAGAAGCGGCTTCCACAGATTGCGTACGCGCGAATTATGTTGCACTTCAAGGATAGCGGGGGCGACGTCGAGGACATCAACGGGTGGGCATACACGACAAAAACCGGTCTCTATGGTGCGGATTATCTGCAACGCGCTCTGATCACCGCCATCGGACTTGGCGCCAATCGCCCTCAGGATGCGATTTATCCAACGAGTACGAAGTCGGGCAGTGGCCTTTTTACTCGCGACTATAACGGCTCGGAAAACTATGTAATCAACTTTGCCAAGGGACATCTGCCTCCGGTAAACGGGTTCTGGTCGATAACGATGTATGACGCGGGATACTTCTTCGTGGACAACCCGCTGAACCGCTATTCAATTAGCGCCCGTCAGGAGCTCAAAGCCAATGCTGACGGGACGACCGATATCTACATCCAGTACGAATCTCCTGGCGCAGACAAGGAGTCAAACTGGCTGCCTTCCCCGAAGGGTAAGTTTATCCTGATGATGCGGCTGTACTGGCCGAAGGAAGGAAACCCGTCGATCCTCGACGGATCGTGGGTTCTGCCGGCGGCGACGAAGACGGGTTGACGTCCAAGGCCATAGTGAATCGGCCGTAACCGGGGATCTGGCAGTTGCAGCCTCAACGGGCGCAGCTTTGAAAAAGCACGGTGTTTATCTCGGCCGCGACTCGTTCACCACCGACAGCGATTTCCACAAAGCGGTCCACTCGCCCGTTGGTGTTGGAATCGTTGCTGTCCATGGCCTTCCTGAGTCGATTGTTGCGCTGAAGTTAAATCGCACCGTCTCTTAATAAACGAAACGGAAGTTTTGTTTATTACCGTACTCGCTTAATAAACGGTGGGCACAAAAGTTCGCTCGATTCTCATCAAGGCGAAGAGTCCGCAGCCGACTTACCGCCGTGCGGCTTGGGCAAGCGGTAAATGTGAAGAGCGGGCATTAATTACAACCGTGCCAAACGACGGCACCGACAAAACAGGACAAGGGAAAGTCCAGCGCCTGCTTGCCCAGTCGGGTCCGATCGCGATGGTCTTGACCTGCTCCTCGGCCATGACAGCAGCGTGGCATCCGATAGAGTTGCTGAGCGCAGATCGAAACTCTTGCTACGCAGACGACGGATCTCGTCGCTCGGATTGAAGCCCTCGAGGCTCTCAAAGCGCCGGGCGGCGTGGGCCAACCCGCATAACGGTTACAGCGATCGGGTCACCACCTCGGTCGCGACGGACACCAGCAGGGCCGCTAGCGCGACGGCCGTTCCAATTCGCGCGATCTTCATGCGGCGCCCGCGAGCGCCATCCCAATCATAGCCTATCGTGTTCCCCCAGCCGGCATCATGCCGTGCGTGGATGGTGGCGCGTTTTCCTGACAAAGAGGTAAATCCGATGAGCGCCATCGCCGCTAGCGGGTTCGCGATGCCTCGTCGGGCAACCGGAATGTCGTGAAACCCCATTCGTGCTCGCGCGTTATCCCCCCGACCAAGCGGTGAGGAATCAAATGTCTATTCATATGCGAGATCTCGGCGAGGCCGTTCTTGATTTGCTCTATTGGCGTCCGACAGAGCAGGCGCCTGAATTGAACGACGATCGGCATTTGCTCATTCAGGCATACCGAACGAACCAGGCCCCTGAGGCCGCTCGGCAAGAGCATCTAACGATTGACCCTGAGCTTGCAGTCTATGGGCGATCAAACCCCTGACACTGACCGAGCGTACCGATTGCGTCCCAACTGGTTGGCGGCGTAAAATGTTGTGTCTGTAGAAGTCGAACGCTCAGACGGAAAGGCCCCGGATCACCCTCGTGGGACTCTGGGGCCTTTTTGCGTCTCGGAGCGATGCAACAGGAATGGTGGTGTTCGCGGCATTGCCCTGGATAGCAGTCAGGAGGCGGGATACCTCCTCTTGTATCCCTCTGCTTGCCACCTCGTACTCGAATACAAGACGTTGATCTGGCTGTTCTGCTTCTCGGAATTCTTCTAACCGTTCGGCTGCGAGTGCATACGCCTCGAAAAGGTCATCCAGCTCCGCCGGACAGACATCACCTTCGAGCGCCCGTCGGAATTTCGGTAGTCTCACCGATAAACGGCGCCGTCCTAGTTCCCTGAGTTTCTGCATTTTCTCCCCCATTTCAGGGCAATCTAAGATGGCGCAGCCAAGGAAGGGTTAAATCGAAATTTCAATTGCGAGCGACCTCGCTAAAGCGACGAGCTCTCCTGCCGATTTTTCCCCGCGCCCAACGGCAAAACCGCAACCCCGAGGTCGGTGGCTGCGGTTCTGAGTGCCAGTTGTAACGTGCAGGGACAATGGCAACCGACAGTAGATTGCGCGGGAGCGGGTTAATTTAGTGTTTCCACACGGACGTGATCATGGGGGCGTTTCAAGCCGTTGCCGCGTCTTTCGCTGACAAGGCTACGAGACAAAAAAAGGGTGAAGCGCCCAGAACTCTTTCGCTTCACCCTACAGGTCCAGCTTATCGCATCGTGAATACAACATATCAACTGCCTCCGGTCGCATGTAAATCACCATAGCGCGAGCGCCTTTCAGCTCTGCTTCACGTCAATGTGGGCGCCGGTTACTCCCGCGGCCAAAGCGACGCTCCATCATCAGCCCGACGAGCCACTCTCGTAGATCGGGGTTTTCGCGAAACTCGTCGAAATGCTCGATGGCGTAACCGAGTGTCTGTTCGGCGAGAGCGTCCGCCTCAACCGGTGAGGTCGTTAGGCTGCGCGCCCATGCCAGTAGCTCAGGCAGAAAAGCCGAGAACTCGTCGTCGCGAGGGGCAGGTTGCGGCGGACGATTGACGAACACACAAACGTTCTTGAGCCTCTGTTCAAGTTCCCACGCATCCCCCGTGCCGTTCATGCAAAACTTGAGCGCATATCGCGCCAGGCACTCACTTTCCTTACTGTGCCGAGAAATATGTCGGCTGTTCACTATCTTCTCAAATACAGAAGAGACAATACGGAAGCCGTCAGGAAGCATGTACCCAGATTGCGGATGGCTAATCATAGCGCAATCTCCTCCACTCGGGCCGAGAGCGATTATGATCTCCCAGTCGCCAGAGGCTGTTTTACAGTCCGGCGATGGGCTGAGTATGCACCTCTGGAGGCGGGCTGGCTATCCTTCAAAACCTCGGGTTCGGGATTGAGGTGCCGCTAGCTCAATTTGCTTCAGCAGCGCGATGACTTCGGCCTGCATGTCCAGGCACAGCGCCTGATACTCGTTGATCAATTCCTCGCGGCGGCGGTGCTCCGTCAGCAGTCTGTCGAGGGTCTGCGCGGCCAACGCGTAGGACTCGAACAGATCGTACAGAGTCGGATTCCTGGCTGCTCGCAACTGTTCACGGTGATAAGGCAATACCAAGGAGAGCCGCGCCCGTCCGAGCTTGACCAACGACATTTGTCACAGCCTTTGTCGCGTCATATTTGCCGCGTCACCGACAGATTTCCAGAATGTCTTCTTTTTGCATGCTGCGGGCAGCGCCGCAATGGGTGCGCTGAACCCGCTCCCTGGTCTCCATCTGAGCGAAAGTGAACCTCTCCCGCCCACTGCCCGTCAGGCACTGAATATCGAAGGTGTCTGAGCAATCCACGGCTGCCTCCGCGCATACACCACAACTATTTATCACTCTCCCAACCGAAGGAAAACCCGATGAACAGAACGACATTGCTCGCCTATGCGAGGCGCGCGCCTTTTAGTGAGCGCCTGAACAGAGCCAAATCGACGGCATCAATGCCCTAACGCTTCTTAGCATTATCGAACGCGGTCGCTCGGCGATCGGCGGCTCCGGATAGAAGCTCATCAATACGGTTATGGTTCTCGTCGTGCAAATCGGAGAACGCCGCGTCGATCATCAGCCGGTCCCATACCACACAACCATCGATGCGCTTCGGCCTCGGCATTCGCCGGTCCGAAACCATCTGGTCGAACTTTGTCACACTCACGTCGGCATTCGGGCCCTTCACTGTCAAATCGTGAAAAATAGCAAGGCGCCAGCAACGCGCCACTGTTCACGACAACGATCAATACCAGATCCAGATCCCAGGTTCGCTTCGGCAATGGAGCGCCGGCGCCTATCGAGCATCCGATCTCGACAAGGAGCATTACTACTTCATCGTCGAGGGCTCCGGCAACGTGGTCCGCGGTGATCACACGATCGCCGACAACGTGAGCACTGCCGATGACGACTACGCCGCCCATACGCGGGGCTGCAACACCGGTTCGATCGGCGTCTCGCTGGCCTGCATGGCCGGCGCGATCGAAAGTCCATCCCATGCGGGCAAATATCCCATGACGGAAACGCAGTGGCATTGCGCCATGGACGTCATCGCGCACCTGGCCGAGTTCTACAAAATCCCGGTCACCTCGAAGACGATCCTTTCCCATGCCGAGGTTCAAACGAATCTGGGCATCAAACAGGCCGGGTAGTAGGATTTCACCCGGCTCCCGTTCGCGACGAACGTCATCGGCGCCAAAGCATGCGGCGATAAGATGCGCGCCGACGTCAAAGCACGCCTCTAACCCTCTCCAACATCCAAGGAAACGAACATGCGTTCGCTGATCATCGTATCGGCGGCGGCCCTTGTGCTGTCCGCTTGCACCGCCACTGGTTCGATCGACACTGCGATCAAGACCAGCCTTCCGAAGACCTGCGCTCTGCTCGAGACGGCGCACGCCGCGTTCATCGCGGCCTCGGTCTCGGGCAACATCAAGGCTTCGACCATCGCCAAGGAAAAGGCCGCCTACGACGGCGTTCGCGTCAGCTGCGCCGATCCGGGAAGCGTCACGGCTGCCAACGCGCTCGTCGTCGCTGCGACCGCATACGCGACCATATCTCTCGCACTGAAGGAAGCACAATAATGGGTAGCATCTCGAAAGCTCTTGGCGTTCATGCCCGAGGGCACGCCCTGGTACGGCTATCTGGCGCTCTACGCGCTCACGATCGGCCTGCCGGGGTCCTGACCTATCTGGCCCGAAGAACCAGCAGAAAGCATCATCTTGGCCGTCTCTCATCCTCGGGAGCCGGCTCGACCAAGCTACCGACGCCTCCGGCAACAGCGCCAATCAGCCCGACAAGTTCCGTTCCCAGTTCGGGCATACCCATGCCGGCGCCGAAGCCAGTGAGATAACCCACAATTGCGCCGGATAGTAGGCCGAGGCAGCACGCCCACGTTGGCTTGAACGGCAACTCTCCCTCCCCACGGATGCCCTTCTCGTAGTGACCGTACCGCAACCACTGCTCGATTTCACTTACTCCAAATTGAGTAGGGAAGCCTGCACGGGGGCTTTATAACTGGTTCCCGCAGGGGCGACGTTTATGAACCGTCCGATCGACAGAGATAGGCGACGATCTCCAGCTTCAGCGGATCACGGTCGCCGTACTTCTCCCTGATCCGCTCAAGCTCCTCGATCGCGGCATGTTGCTCGTCTATATCCCCGAGCACGTAGCTTTCATGCCCGACTGCGCAGATGTTGCACCCGGCCTCGATCACGTCGACGACGAATGCGGGGATCTCGCTGGCGTTCATTTGGCGGCGGTCATTCTCCGTCATGTCAGGTCCTCCGTTGACGTTATGACGAGACCTGCCATGGCCGACAGGAGCAAGAATACTCCCCGGAAATTTTGGGGGCTTGAAAAGAAATGGCCCCGTCGGGCGGCGACGAGGCCATCGGCACTGAGCAAGCTTCACTTCCGGAGGGATTGTGAAGGTGTCACCCTGATCGGGGAAAGGGTTCCACAAAGCCAGAAACGCAAACGGCGGTACTGAGTTCCGTCTCTGCAAAAAAATGGCCCCAAATTGCAGCCAACGGGCCACGAAAGAGCGTGTGCGTCATCTACTCGCACGCACTTAAACGAATGAAGCCCCGCAGGGGATGCGGGGCTTCATCGTGGAAGGTCGTCAAACCATAAAAAACGCAATGCGTACATTAATTCAGTGATCGCACGGCAATGAGAAGTACAACCATGGACTATTTCTGTTGCGCGATCACGGTTGTATCGTCGCAAAAATGGGGACCGATCGCAACCATGCGAAAGGGGTAGTCGCGTAGTCAATTTGGGGGGCGCGAACTGCTTTGCTGGCGCTGCGGGGGATTTCATCTTTCGGGCAGCCATCACCGAATAATGCAGGTGCCCGGCCAATCCCGGCAAGAGCGACCCGCACAGCTCGCCAGAGCTAATCCAGTAGCCACAATGCAGGCGATGACGGCGATCTTTCGGGCCATTGGTTCGTTCCAGCTATGGCGTTAACGCGAGGGCGATAAGCCAAGCGGCCAAGGCGATCAGAAGCCAAATCCGAGCGCCCTTGTACCTTTGTCGTCTTGCCCCTTCCCAATCGTAAGACATCAGTGCCTCCCTCTCGGTGGCGCACAATGCACGATTGCACATATGACGAAAAGTCCATTTTCCTCATATACACAGCGCTGCTTGTCTGTTGTCCCTACCACTGGCTAGGACGCAGTCAATGCCGCGTCCCTTCGATCTCCAGTTCTATGTATCGGCCGATGGACCAGAGATAGGCGACGATCTGCAGCTTCAGGTGATCGCGCTCGCCGAATTTGTCGCCGATCCGGTCAAGATCCTCAAGCGCTGCATCCTGCTCCTCGATATCACCAAGTACGTACTTGTCATGCCCTATGGCGGTGATATCGCAACCGGCCGCAATAATCTCAGACACGAAATCCGGTATTTCGCTCGGCTTCATCTTTCGCGGCTTGCTTTGGGCCATATTAATCCTCCTTTGATCGAGCAGGAAGGGTAGGGATTCGGGAGATCCGCTAGGCTATTGCGCTGAAGCGAGAGCGACCAGTCATGCTGCTAAGGCAATCAAAGCCCGAGCCGCGCGTGCCTGTACCGTCGACGCCTGGCACGTTCCCAATCGTAGGACATGAGGTTCCCCCTCTCGGCCGCGCACAATGCCAGATTGTGGGTGGGTGGGAAAGGCGCTTCCTCAGAGGAGCAAAGCGGTCCCCGCCAAAAAGTATGGCCTCGCCGGGGAGAGCGAGGCCATGGGGCACTTTCGTGAGTTTCAGATCCGGGCGGATCGTGAAGGCGTCATCCTGATCGGGGGACTCAGGGCTGCCACAGCCGAGAAACGCCGACGGCGTTATTGAGTTCCTGCCTTCGCAAAAAAAAATGGCCCCAAAGTGCGGGGCCGAATTGTGTGCTGTGCCAAGAAGCCCGAGCAGGCGAAAGGGATCACTCGGGCTCGTTCTAAGGCTATCACGTGCGGCGACAAATTCCGAGCCCTTTGGAGAATCCTACAAATTGCGCGTCGGGCGAAAGCCTGATCTGATGCGGGCATGACCACGAAGCTTTCAGACTTGAGGCTGAGAAACCCAAAGCTCCTCGGCGAGCTCAAACGACGGGGGTTTGAGACCGTCGATGACATGAAGCACGTTCCCACGACGGACGCGTTGCGGATGAAGGGAATGGGCGCAAAATCGTGGCAGAAAATCTGTGATGCATTGGGCAGAGACCCTGCAAAGACGTGAGGCCTGAAGCCATTACCGGGCCACCTCCTTCGAAATCAGTTCATTGAACTTCTCGATATTCGCCCGCGGCTATAAAGACTTTGAGCATTCTCTTCACCTGCGTGGAAAAGCTCCTCTACCGCTGCGTCCTGGCGGTGGTATCGCCAATCCGGGCGCTAACTGGGTGGCGATGGCATGTTCGGGAGCGTGTCTAGCCCTGGCTTTTGGGCACGCCGGTTTTGCGCAAGCCCGCCCGACCTCTAGCCTCTCTCGTCGCTGCAACTTGGGTGTCGCTGGGTGATCTGTCCTCAGTTGCTAAGGGAATGCGGGCGGTACCGAACCAGATAGCGCACTCTAGAAGGGAAGTTTCATCCTTGTTCCCAAGCCGGTATTCATCAGCGATGAAGCTTGCTAGGCGGACGGCTCGCTTGCTGAGATGTGGAATGCGAGTTTTGGCACAGGCCGTTTCGAAGACTTTTCGTATCAAGGCAAGATCTCGGGGACCAAGATGTTGAATTGCGAGTTTGGGCGGTATGTGCACTGACACCTCCTATGAATGAAGGGGTGCGCGTCGAACCGGACTTGGAGGAAGCTCAAAAGGTGAACGTGCGATTGCGCCACCTTCTTCTCCCACCGATTGATGGCTTCCGTTTTCGTTTGGGCTGCAATTTGATTTTGTCCGCCTGGCGCGCCGCTCTTCCCAAGAAAGGCGGTCAGTTGCGCCTTTGTCAGTTCGCCCCGCTGAATGGCGGCCGTCAGGAATCGCGCCAGAGCAAGCTTTTCTGCGCGTTCATCTCTTTCTTTGGCTTCGAGATAACCAGCGGCTTTTAGTATTTCAACCAAAAGGCTGATGTCTTCGGCGTCTATATCTAGATCTGGATCCTTGGAAGACATGCGGCCTCCTTCGCGTGGGGCGGCAGGCGGCCCGCGCTAGTTCTAACGCGCTATACTATGCGCCCAATGGTTCAGAGATTCTACGGGTGTGCTCGGAAAGGCGACTCTAAGAAACGGCCTCGTCGTGGGGGGCGACGAGGCCGGCTACACGACTTCACTAATGGTGAAGCCGTCAGGCGCCTTCAGTCTCCGAAGGGCGGGGATCTAAATGCGCATTAGCTTATATAGGAGGCGTAGAATTCGCTTCCAAGGGCAGGCCAGAAAAAGAATGGCCCCGAAGGCGATTAAGGGGCCATGAGAGTGTCGTCCTTCTGCCGGGCCGGCAGGATGGAACTCGCCAGCCCACCTATTCAATCTCTGAGGTTGAATAGGTGGGCTGGCTTGATTTTCTCCTCGTAGCCGTCGCATCGTAACCCATGGCCGAGCCCTACCAGCCCCGTTACATAGGACATGCTATCCCTCTATTCGATTGATGAGCATCCAGACCGCCATAGCAATCAACATTAGGTTTTCAGTGAGTGAGATAAGGCCCAACGGGACATTGCTGTCGCCGCCGACGCAAGCACATTTCAGCTTACGGCGGTCAATGTATACGGCCTTGAA
Organism: Ensifer sp. Root954; assembly: GCF_001429005.1. Taxonomy (NCBI): domain Bacteria; kingdom Pseudomonadati; phylum Pseudomonadota; class Alphaproteobacteria; order Hyphomicrobiales; family Rhizobiaceae; genus Ensifer; species Ensifer sp. Root954. Next base: position 84,334 of record NZ_LMJM01000004.1, on the reverse strand, counting down.
AATGGAAATGGCGCCAATGGTGCCGACTACGAACGCAACCGGAATTGCAAGCCACAACCATACGCCAGCGATCATCAGGATACCTGCAAGGGCTTCGCCGAAGGGGTAGAGGTAGGCATGAAGCGTTTTCTTATTGGCGCATTTGCCGTCGTCACGGCCATCGGCCTTGCCGGCACTGCGCTTGCGCAGGAATTCACGTTCCGCTTCCAGTCTTCGGACCCGGCGGGCAACCCGAACTTCGAATATCAGAAAGGTTGGACCGACCTCGTCGCCGAGCGCTCCGGCGGCAAGGTGAAGATCGAGCTTCTGCCGGTCGGTTCGGTCGTGGAATATAACGAAACGCTTGATGCGGTTGCAGGCGGCATTCTCGATGGTCAGATCTGCGATTCGTCCTGTTGGGCCGGCAAGGATCCGGCTTTCGGCCTGATCTCCAATCCGGTCGGCGCCTGGTCCGATCCGGCGCAGATGATCGACTTCGTGGAGAACGGCGGTGGCAAGCAGATCATGCAGGAATTGCTGGGCTCCTACGGCCTGCATTTTATCGGCGTTTCCACTCCGGGGCTGGAAGCGTTCGTCTCGCGTGTGCCGCTTGATGGTGTCGATGATCTCAAGGGGCTGAAGATGCGCGCCCCGGAAGGTCCGATTGCCAACGTGTTTGCAGCCGCTGGCGCTGCCCCGGTCAATCTGCCGTCCTCCGAAGTCTATACGTCGATCGACAAGGGCGTCGTCGATGCGGCCGATTATTCCGTATCCTCGGTCAATCAGGCGCAGGGCCTCAATGGCGTTGCGAAACATCCGGTGTATCCAGGCTCCCACTCGCTGCCACTCGTCGAGGTCTCCATGAACATGGCGAAATGGGAACCGCTGCCGGATGACCTCAAGAAAATCCTTGAGGAAACTGTCAAGGAATTCCAGCAAACCCAGATCAACGGTCTCAAGGCCGCCGACCAGAAGGCGGTGGAGGCGGCCAAGGCCGAAGGCTCGATTACGATCCACGATTGGTCGGCCGAGGAGCGTGCCAAGTTTCGCAAGCTTGGGGTCGCCGAATGGGAGAATATCGCGAAGCGTTCGCCAATGGCCCAGAAGGTGTTCGACACGCTGACGGCCTACCTGAAGGAAAAGGGCTTGCTCTGACCCGACCATGCGGCGGCCCGCTCCGGGCCGTCGTTTTCTCGTGCCGAGGGAGAGGGGCATGACAAGAGACACGTTTTCAGAGGACGCCGGGGCCGCCATGGGCGCCGAGGTCGTCGGGGCCGTTCCCGAAGCCGGCATGCTCGGCCGTCTCATCGACAAAGCTGGCTATGTTTTTGCCGTCGGCATCGTGCTCGCAGCGCTCATACTGCTTGTGGAAGTATTCCTGCGATACGTGTTGAACAGCCCGACGATCTGGGCACATGAGACGACGGTCTTCCTTTGCGGCGTCGCTTTCATCTTCGGCGGCCTCTATTGCACCGCCCGCAACACCCATATCCGCGTCGTTCTGCTCTATGATCATTTCTCTCCCCGCGCGCGCCGGATCGCCGACATCGTCATCTCCCTTGTTAGCGCCCTTGCCAGCGGCTTCTTCGCCTTTGCCGCCTATCACATGGTCGAACGGGCCGTGGTCACTCCTTCCGGCGAGGTCCGCCTGGAGACGACCGGTAGTGCCTGGAGCCCGCCGACGCCGGCCCTGATCAAGATCTTTATCCTTCTGGTTATGATCCTGCTCGTCGTTCAGTTTCTGATTCTTGCCGTCAACTACGCCAAGCGAGCTTCAAAGGACTGAACGATGACCGATCTGTTTGATTTCAGCATCAATCTGCAGGCGCTCGGCATCGGTTGGGGCACCCTGCTTATGTTCGTGATGATGGTAGGGCTGCTACTCTCCGGCATGCCGCTCGCCTTTGTCACACTTCTCGTAGCACTTATCTTCGCGCTCGGTTGGTTCGGGCCCATGTCGATCCCGCTCATTACGAGCCGCGTTTATTCCTTTGTGATGAAATTCGTATTCGTTTCGGTGCCGATGTTCGTCCTTATGGCCGCGATACTCGACCGCTCCGGCATCGCACGCGACCTCTTCGATGCCATGAAGCTTTTTGCCGGCCGAATACGCGGCGGCGTTGCGGTTTTCAAACCGTCTTTGTGTCGGTGATCCTCGCTGCCATGAGCGGTATCATCGGCGGCGAGATCGTTCTTCTCGGCCTTATCGCGCTGCCGCAGATGCTGCGTCTCGGATATGATCGCAACCTGGCGATCGGCGTCGTCTGCGCGGGTGGTTCGCTCGGCACGATGATCCCGCCTTCCATCGTCCTGATCATCTATGGCCTGACGGCGAACGTTTCTATCGGTGATTTGTTCACGGCAGCCTTCTTGCCTGGCTTCATGCTGGCGATGTTCTATGTAGCCTATATTCTCGTGTGCGCCTACTTTACGCCCGGCGTTGTGCCGCCGGTAGATATGACGCCGATCCCAACAGAAGAGAAACTCCGGCTCCTTAAGGGTCTTGCCCTGCCGGTGCTTGTCGTCTTCGTTGTTCTCGGCTCGATATACGGCGGCATCGCGTCCGTAACTGAAGCCTCCGCAATCGGAGTCGGTGGGGTCATCCTTTCGACCATTCTGCGGGGGGAGTTCTCATATAGACTGCTGCGCGATGCGGCGATGCAGACGCTATCGACTGTGGGCATGATCGTCTGGATCGGCATAGGTGCCACGGCCATCGTGGGCGTCTACAACTTGATGGGCGGCGTGAATTTCGTTTCTGGCATGATCACCGGCATTTCCGATAATCCGACTGTGATCGTGCTGGTGATGATGTTGATCCTGTTCGTGCGGGGCGCCTTTCTGGATTGGGTCGGGATAGCCCTTCTCACGATGCCGGTCTTCGTACCGATCATCAAGTCGCTCGGCATGGACCCGGTCTGGTTCGGCGTTCTCTTCTGCATGAACATGCAGGTGTCGTTCCTGTCGCCGCCCTTTGGGCCGGCCGCCTTCTACCTGAAGTCAGTGGCCCCTCCGGGCATTACGCTGGGGATCATCTTCCGGGCTCTTGTTCCGTTCATCATGTCACAGATCCTCGCCGTCTCCATGTTGATCGCGTTCCCGGGCATTACCGGACGATAACTAACCCATGTTTCCTTCAATCGTAGTCGATTGACGGTGTCGTTTGGCTGTTATCCGTCAGGACCATACAACTGGCCGGTACGTAGACCTCGCTCCCGAGGAACTGCGGCATTAAAGCCTTAGCCAGGCTCGTTGGGGAGGAGAGCTGGGCGTGACCGTGGTTCCGCCAAGACGAAGAACATCGAGCGGCTCTCTGTTCGTCGAACATAGCCTCGGTGCGGAATAAGATCCGAGGGTCTCAGTTATCACAGCGGCTCTGGTTGCCAATGCCTCCAGGTCCAATGTTAATCCTGGAGAATCTAGTCCAAGTGCAACATTGCCGTGTGAACGGTAGGGCATCACGCGCAGTCTCGCAAATGCGCTATGAAGACCTCGGCGGTGTGCGGTAACCCAGGCACTTGCGTGGCAGCGCGTTCAGATGGTGGACGAGCGCGACGAGCTATTGCTGGGTGACGGCGGTGAGTTCGGTATCGCTGGGCGTGAAGCGGCGGCTGCGCTTGTTGGCGTTTTTCCACCGCACCTTTCCGCCACGGCGCACTGGGGTCGCAGAACCAGCTCCGCGCGCCGATGCCATCTTCCAAAGCCCTAAAGCGGCGAACTCCGTGCCGCGATCAAAGGTGAAACTCTGCCGGGCAAAGGCTGGCAAAGGTGAGAACGTTTCGATGATCTTGTCCATGATCGGTCTCGAGCGCCGGCTCGGATTCTTGATCATCACGGTGTAGAGGCTTTTGCGCTCGACCAACGAGATCAGGTTGGCGTTGCCGAAATCACGTTCGAAGATCAACAAGTCGCCCTCCCAATGCCCGAACTGCGAACGATCACCAATGAAATCAGGGCGTTGCGATATCCTGCAGGCAGCCGGAAAAGTGCCGTCACGGGGTTTCCTCGAGCTGCGGGGGGCGGCGTTTGCTGCGGCCTTCCGCCAGATGCTGATGGAGTTCCAGCGCCTGATCTTCCTTGCCATAGATGAAGCGATAGATCGTCTCGCTGCAGACCCGCACGGCGCTGACGCCATCGGCGAGCAGACGACCGGCAATCTGTTCCGGTGACCAAGGTGTCTTCAGCTGCTCGATCACCAGCTCGCGCAATTGCGGGTGCCGCACAAGCTTCCCAGGCGCTGCCGCCGCTCTTTGTGGATGTCGTACGCCAACGAAAGCCCCTTCAGAAAAGGTTCCTGCTTAGCCGAAATTTCTTACCCCCACCTTTTTCCCACTCCCCTTGCATGGCCTGTGGCTTCCCTCATGCCGCAATCTGACATGCCACCCACTTCTGGTTTCGAGTTTCAATCAGTCGCCACGTAGATTTCAAATCGTCACTCCTTGACTTTCAATTGGTCATCGCCGTAGTTTCAAACAGTCATCAAAGGAAGGAAGCTGTGGCGCTGTATCCAAGGCTCGTTGAGCAACGCGTTGCCGACGCCCTGTCAGACACGCGAGTCGTACTGATCGTAGGTCCCAGACAATCAGGAAAAACGACGTTGGCTAAGAAGATGGCCACCGAGGGGATGGAGTATTACACGCTGGATAATGCAACCATCCTGGACGCAGCGCGACAGGATCCAGTTGGCTTTGTAAGAGGTATGGATCGCGCCATCATCGATGAAATTCAGCGCGCGCCCGAACTGCTGTTGGCCATCAAGGAAAGCGTGGATACCGACCAGCGCCCAGGGCGGTTCCTTCTGACCGGTTCAGCCAATCTCATGACGTTGCCACGCGTGGCAGACTCGCTCGCAGGGCGAATGGAGGTTGTTCGATTGCTGCCGCTTGCGCAAAGCGAGATCAGAACCGCCGGCAGCAGCTTCCTGCGCGACGCCTTCCAAAACGAAGCCAAGGCCGGAGAGCCATTCTTCGGAGACGACCTCATGGCTGCGGTTCTGGCCGGTGGATATCCCGAGGCGCTGGCCCGCAAAACCTTGAACCGCAGACAGGACTGGTATGCGGATTATATCCAGGCGATCGTTCAACGCGACGTTCGCGATGTCGCGCAAATCGAGCAGATTGCTCAAATGCCGCGCCTCCTACGCATCCTGGCAGAGCATTCGGGACAGCTCGTCAACTATTCTGGAATTGGCGCGGCCATTGGGATGAACCACATTACAACGCAAAAATATGTCGGCATCTTCGAGAGCCTGTTCCTCGCTCGAACCGTACAACCCTGGTTTTCGAACAAACTAAAACGCCTCACGAAAACACCGAAAATACATTTCCTCGATTCTGGTCTTCTCGCATCCCTTCGTGACCTCTCTCTCGACCGTCTCCACGACGACAGGGGTCGGTTCGGGGCATTGCTGGAGACTTTCGTTTTTGCCGAGATCCTTAAACTCGCCAGCGGCGGGCAAACCCGCTTTCAGTTTTCGCATTTTCGAGACAAGCAGCAGAACAAAGTCGATATCGTCATCGAAGATACAAGGGGGCGGATCGTCGGTATCGAAATAAAGGCGGCAGCATCCGTCTCGAATTCCGATTTTTCCGGATTGCGAATTTTGGCCGAAGCATCCGGAGAACGGTTTGTTTCGGGCATGGTCTTGTATGACCACCACAAAGTGGTCCCTTTCGGAGAACGTTTGTCCGCTGTGCCAATATCCGCGTTGTGGCGGTAGCGCGTGAGAATTTCGCTCAGTATTCAGACCCGAGCATTTTTGAGACTTCCAAGGTCTCGATAACCAATAGGCCTCAGGTTCGATTCCCTTCAAGGCGAGGGAATCGTCTCGCAGACGCTGAGAAACGTGCCAAGCAGCAAATCGGTCAACCTCCTATGACGGAAGTTGCCTTATCCAATCGTCGAATCCAGCGTGTGGGGCCTGTACCGCCAGACCCGTATTCGGTCGTCCGTCTGATTTCACCGATTGCCTAAGCTCCCGTGCGCTTTGCCTGTACTGCTGTTTGAAGGCGCGGGCGAAATGATCGCCTCTCAAAAATCCGAAGTCGGCCGCAATGTCGGAGATGCGGCGCATATCCCTGGGATTGGCCAAAATAGACCTAATCCGCTCGAGCCGACGGGTCTGGATGTAATGGACAACGCCACCTTCCGTTTCGAACAAGCGATAAAGCGTCCGGCGGGATACGGCGACAATGTTGCAGATCGCATCGATGTTCAGCGTGCTGGCGTCGAGGCGAGCCTCGATATAACGTTTCGCGTGACGCAGTAGCACGAGCTCGAGGCCGGGGCGCGCAGCCCTCCTGAGCGCTTCCAGGAAAGCGGCTGGGCGAAGCCCGGGTTTGCCGCCTTCGTCTCCTCGATCATCGAAAGCGGCTACGATCCAGCGAAGATGGGCGGTGTGCGCGCGCGGCTGCGCGAGCTAAGACTTGAACCCTATGATTGCCTCAACCCGGTCCTGATGGATGTGATCGCCACATGGGCAGCCAAGAAGAGCGGCGCGCTCCCCAATTGATCGAAGAGACGCTCTTCAAACTCGATCCGTGTTCGGCTCGTTTGGAGCGCGCCAGCTTCCGTAGCATTGTGTGCTCGGCGAAGTTCGCCGAGCACTTCTAAAGCTTGCCGCGTTTATGGACGACGCGGCCGGTGTAGATTGTGTTCCGAGGCGCTGACGGTGCGGGGTGCCAAGAGAGGTCATCAGGCGCAGGATGTCGTCACAGTGCCCACGAAAAAGATCGGCGTCGATGCGGTCACCCGTCACGTTCTGAAGGATGCCATACTGCTTTGCGGGACCGCAGCCATAGAGACATCGCCCATCCCGGTCGACTAGGAAACGACTGACAAGCTCAGGGGTCATTGCCGAAAAAATTGGAACCAATCCGGCCACCCGAAGGTTTGATTTGTGGGTGTCAACACTTCACCCGCTTTCAGAAGCAGCGGGAATCCGATCGGCGCCTTTAGATCCGTCCTTCACGCACTTTCAGCAGTGACCGTTTTGGTCTCGGCGGCGGTCTTTACCCAGCCGGCGAACGCTGAGGACAAGGATCGTTGCCGCGTTGCTTCGGGCGACGACACGAACCAGAAGAATCTCTCAGAAAAACTGGACGATTGCGATGGGGTGTTGAAGCCCCCTCGCGTCGGCGACACTGAAATCAAAACACCGGCGCCTGATGTCGGGAAAACGCGGGTGATCCGCCCCGGCGAATTGCAATAGAGCGTCGCCGATGGCGGGTAAGCCTGGCTCAAAATGCTAAGAGTTCTGTGGCCGCTATATCCGACTAAAGTCGGCTTACGGCGGGCGGCGTGAAACGGCGTTGAGCACCGGGATCCAGCCACAGGCTCTCCAGCGGAGCCGTCGGCGGGTGCAAATCGGACCACACATCCGCCGCCGGCGACGCGGCAATTCCAGATGAAGCCTTCAGCATCCACACAGGAGCCGTCCGGCAGACCTCGCTCAAAACCAGCCGATGCCGGTTCTGAGCCAGCGTGAAATCGAGAGGGGGCCTTGGCGGATTTCGATCCGCCAAGTTTTCTGGCACTCAACAAAGCCGACGGAGGTTGACACGAAAAACATATCCGTTATTCTGGATATATGGATAGCAATACAGCAATCGCGGCGCTTGCCGCACTCGCCCAGTCTACCAGGCTCGAGACGTTTCGACTTCTCGTCCGTCACGAACCCGATGGCATCCCTGCCGGCGAACTCGCCCGGCTTCTCGATGTGCCGCAAAACACCATGTCGGCGCACCTTGCGACGCTCTCGCGTGCGGGCCTGGTTTCAAGCGAGCGGCAGGGCCGTTCGATCATCTATCGGGCGGACCTTCAGGGGCTGCGCGACCTGACCCTCTTCCTGCTGAAAGACTGCTGCGGCGGCTCGGCGGAACTCTGCGCGCCGCTCATCGCAGAACTCACACCCTGCTGTGCTCCCGAGGTGAAGCTGTCATGAGCGACATCAGGCTGGAGCCAGTCACGGGGAGCGATCCCGAACTGAAACTGGCGCTGTCGGCTTCCGGTCTTCCAACCGAAGACCTCGAAGACACTGGGCGCTCGTTTTTCAGGGCGGTTTCCTCAGATCGCGGCACGGTTGGCTATGCTGGCATCGAGGCGTGCGGCGACGACGTGCTTCTCAGGTCGATAGTCATCTTGCCCGAGCATCGTGGCAAGGCGCTTGGAAAATCGCTGACCAGGGAAACCCTGAAGACCGTCAATGTGAGCTCGGCAGTCTTCCTGGCGACAACCTCCGCCGCACCGTTCTTCGAAAGGCTTGGCTTTGTTGTGGTCGAGCGGGCCGATGTGCCGCCCGCCGTTCTCGCAACCCGTCAACTGTCAGGCATCTGCCCGGCATCGGCAACGATCATGAAACTCGACAGACCTCCGACCTAACCACGGAACACGACCATGACCGACAAGACTTACAACGTGCTCTTCTTGTGCACGGGCAATTCCGCTCGTTCTATTCTCGCCGAATCCATCCTCAACAAGGAAGGCGGCGGGCGCTTCCGGGCGTTTTCCGCTGGCAGCCAGCCCAAGGGCGAAGTCAATCCACATGCCCTGAAGGAACTGGACGTCCTCGGCTATCCGGCGACCGGCTTCTCGTCGAAGAGCTGGGACGTTTTCGCACAGCCAGGCGCGCCCGAAATGGACTTCATCTTTACCGTCTGTGACAGCGCGCACGGCGAGGCCTGCCCGGTATGGATCGGGCATCCGATGACGGCGCATTGGGGCGTCGAAGACCCGGCTGCGGTTGTCGGCTCCGAGGTCGAAATCCAGCGCGCCTTTGCACAGGCCGCTCGCTTCCTCAAGAACCGCATCATGGCCTTCATCAATCTGCCTCTGGCCTCCATCGACCGCCTGGCGCTCGAGCAGCACGTCCGTCAGATCGGTTCGCTCGAAGGCGCTTCCGTCAAGTCCGCAAAGGTCGAGTGAAATGTCTACGTTCGAACGCTACCTCACCATCTGGGTCTTCCTTTGTATCATCGTCGGCGTCGCCCTCGGTCATCTGATGCCCGGTGTTTTCCAGGTCATCGGTGCGGCAGAGGTCGCGAAAGTGAACTTGCCCGTCGCCATCCTGATCTGGCTGATGATCATCCCGATGCTCATCAAGATCGACTTCCGCTCGTTGGCGCAGGTCAGCACGTATTGGCGTGGCATCGGCGTGACCCTGTTCATCAACTGGGCCATCAAACCGTTCTCCATGGCGCTGCTCGGCTGGCTGTTCGTGGGCTGGCTGTTCCGTCCTTATCTGCCGGCCCACCAGATCGACTCCTATATCGCTGGCCTCATCATCCTCGCGGCCGCCCCCTGTACCGCGATGGTGTTCGTCTGGAGCAACCTGACGCGCGGCGCGCCGCTGTTCACGCTGTCTCAGGTGGCACTCAACGATGCGATCATGGTCGTCGCCTTCGCGCCGATCGTCGGACTGCTTCTCGGACTGTCGGCTATCACCGTACCGTGGGACACGCTCGTTCTGTCGGTCGTCCTTTATATCGTCGTCCCGGTCATCATCGCTCAGGTCCTGAGAGCGCGGCTGACCGCCGATGGCACGGCGAACGCGCTGGACGCCATGCTGACGAAACTGCAGCCGCTTTCGCTCCTCGCCCTGCTCGCGACGCTCGTTCTCCTCTTTGGCTTCCAGGGCGAGCAGATCATCGCACAGCCGACGATCATCGCGCTGCTGGCCGTGCCCATCCTGATCCAGGTCTACTTCAACTCAGGCCTGGCCTATCTCCTGAACCGGATGTCGGGCGAGCGCCATTGCGTCGCCGGGCCTTCAGCACTGATCGGAGCCAGCAACTTCTTCGAACTTGCGGTTGCCGCGGCCATCAGCCTGTTCGGCTTCCAGTCAGGTGCTGCGCTGGCAACCGTCGTCGGCGTGCTCATCGAAGTTCCCGTGATGCTCACGGTCGTCTGGGCCGTGAACCGCACCAAGGGCTGGTACGAGGCAGCTCCCGCTGTCTCAAGGAACACCATCACTGAAAGGACATGACAATGGACGCCACCATCTATCACAACCCCGCCTGCGGCACGTCCCGCAACACGCTGGAGATGATCCGCGCAGCCGGGATCGAACCTGATATCATCGAGTATCTCAAGTCACCGCCGTCGCGCGACGAGTTGGCAAGGATGATCTCCGATGCCGGATTGACCGTCCGACAGGCGATCCGCGAGAAGGGTACGCCTTACGCGGTACTGGGTCTCGACGACCCGAACCTGACGGACGACCAGCTTCTCGACGCGATGCTGAAGGACCCGATCCTCATCAATCGTCCGTTCGTCGTCACGTCACTCGGCACCAGGCTTGCGCGACCCTCCGAGGCCGTGCTCGACATCCTGCCGGATGCCTTCAAGGGTGCCTTCTTCAAGGAAGACGGCGAGCAGGTTCTCGATCAGGAGGGCAAGCGCGTTGTCTGAGACTTTTCCCGCCTTGCAGGAGCGGCATCTTCGCCAACCTGACATCGACGCGTTGCGTCCGGCGTTCTCGACGCACAAGCCGCGCATCCTGATCCTCTACGGCTCGCTCCGGGAGGTTTCCTACAGTCGGCTGCTCGCGCACGAAGCCAGACGCCTTCTCGAGCGGTTGGGGTGCGAGGTGCGGATGTTCGATCCGAGGGGGCTGCCGCTTCCCGACGAGGCGCCGGTCAGCCATCCGAAAGTGCAGGAGCTGCGCGACCTGTCGCAATGGTCGGAAGGCCAGGTCTGGGTTAGCCCCGAGCGCCATGGCGCGATGACGGGCATCATGAAGGCCCAGATCGACTGGATTCCCCTGTCGCTGGGATCGATCCGGCCGACGCAAGGCAAGACGCTGGCGATCATGGAAGTCTCCGGCGGCAGCCAGTCCTTCAACGCCCTGAACCAGATGCGCGTGCTCGGCCGCTGGATGCGGATGATCACGATCCCCAACCAGTCGTCGGTCGCCAAGGCCTACCAGGAGTTCGACGCCGACGGCCGCATGAAGCCGTCGTCCTACTACGACCGCGTCGTGGATGTCTGCGAGGAACTGGTGAAGTTTACGCTGCTGACACGGGACGCCTCGGCCCACCTTACAGACCGCTACAGCGAGCGGAAGGAGCACGCGGCCGAGTTGGAGAAGCGGGTGTCACTGAGATCGATTTAGTCAAAGGCCATCGGCAATGTTCCGATAGCGGCCATCTTGCAATCGCAATGGCCGCTGTTTGGCCAAAGCGAACCAACGCCTTGTCCGCTTATGGCGGCCCATTGCTGCCTTTCGAAAGACTGAACTAGCGCTCATGACGCAAAACTATGCACGAGGCGATATTTCAAATAGGCTATTCAGCAATGGATGACGGGCGTCATCTGAAAGCATTCGTTGCCGAGGCACAAAGTGTGACCATACAGCTTCGATCAACCCTCACCTGTCCCAATTGCGGCCAGCGGGCTACGGAAACGATGCCCACCGACGCCTGTCAGTTTTTCTATGATTGCAATGGATGCGGTATGATGCTCCGGCCAAAATCCGGGGACTGCTGTGTGTTCTGTTCCTTTGGCGACGTGCCTTGCCCGCCAATCCAGGAGGCCAAACATAACAACGGAGCCGCAAGTTGTTGCGTCGGTTCCTAACGTGGGATGAGAGGCAAGGCTGACATCCGTATTCTACTGTGCCGGCGCATTCCGGGCGATAGACAAGCGCCCACGCTGCTCCCTCACGGACGCCGAGGAGTTCCACGATGAGCGAAGACGCCTTCAACATGTCGATCCGCAAGTTCCTGAAAGAAGTCGGTGTCACCTCGCAGCGTAAGATCGAAGAGGCGGTGCGCGGGGGGCAGTTCGGCGGCGAGAAGCTGAAGGTGCGCATGACGCTGACGGCGGAGGGCACTGGTCTCAACCACGTGGTGAACGGTGAGATCGAACTTCCATAGGTCCGGCGAAGCATGGATCGAAACGCCCAGGCCGATACCCATCAATGAGACCAAGATCGGTCAGGCATCGCGCCCGCACTGAGCCGGAAGCTTCTATCTCCCCACCGAGCCAGGCCTAGAGCCCGAGCACCACTGCGCCAAGGTCGTTCTCGACGAGCATGACGTTCGTCGGACGGACTTCACGTGCGCGACATGAGCAGAACAACTGGCATCCGCACGCCGACGCTGCAATAATTGAGCTTCATCGAGGGAGGCAATGATGCGGAAGAGTGCGCCGGATTTCAGCCTTGAGGGCAAGGTGACTTTGGTGACGGGCGCGAGCCGTGGCATTGGACGTGCCTGCGCACTTGCCTGTGCTGCAGCAGGCTCAGATATTGTCTTGGGGGTCCGCGATGTCGCAAGGTCAGCGGGCCTGATCGCCGAAATCGAGGGCGCGGGACGAAAGGTTCTCCCGGTTGAACTGGACATTCCCAAGAAGGCCCATATCGCACAAGCCGTAGACGCGGCGGTTTCTGCATTCGGTCGGATCGACGTCCTCGTCAACAATGTCGGCGTCGCCCCGGGCAATCTCGCGGAACTCGTTGAGGAAAAGGACCTTGACGAGATACTCGATGTCAACATCAAGGGCACCTTCCTGATGACACAGGCAGTGGGCCGTCACATGATCGCGCGAAATGGTGGCCGGATCATCAGCATTAGCTCACAGGCCGGTACGGTCGCACTGCGCGGCGAGGCAATCTATTGCATGAGCAAGGCGGCAATTAATCACCTCACGCGCTGCCTTGCAGCCGAATGGGCACGCTATAATGTCACCGTAAACACCGTATCGCCGACATTCATCCACACGGATGGTACAGCACCGTTTTTATCTGATGCCGAAAATCGCAAAGCGACGGTCGATCACATTCCACTCGGCCGGATCGGGGAAACCGATGATGTGGTGGGTGCCGTAGTCTTCCTTGCATCGCCGGCTGCGAGCCTGATCACCGGCGCGAACCTGCTGGTGGACGGCGGATGGTCCGTCGCCTGAGGCCACGGGGCCGAACTCGAAAAGCGCGTCAAATTGATCTGGGGAAGAAATCCTGTCAGCCGTGCCGCCAGACCTTCACGGCTGACAGCAACAAGATCACGGCGAGTGCGGGAAGGAGGATCGAATTCGGGACAATGCCGAGGAGTAGACCGCCGACAAACGTCCCCACCACCGATCCCGCGGCCATGATGAGGACGAACACCCTGTTGTGACCCAGAACCGAAAAGCTCTGGTCGCGGCTGTAGCGGGTAAAGCCTACCAGCATTGTGGGAATGCTCACCGCCAGTGAGAGGCTACCGGCGAGCTTGATGTCCGCGCCGAAGAGCAGAACCAACGTCGGAATGAGCAACTCGCCCCCGGCGACGCCCAATAGCGACGCAACGATGCCGATCACGAAGCCGGCGGATATACCGGCGACAATCTGCCAGTTTCCGGTCAGAAGCGGTTGACCCGCCGAGGTGCCGTGGCCAAGCACCAGCACGACGGCGATCGCGACAAGAAGAACGGATATCACCCTGTAGAGGGTCTCAGATTTCAACCGTGTGGCCCGTCCTGCGCCGAACCAGGCACCGATCAGGCTTCCTGCAAGAAGGTTCAGTACGATCGGCCAATTCGATGCGATCTGACTGAAAGGGATCGTGCCGGCTCGAAACGGCAGGGCGGAAGACACGACGACAAGGCTCATTGCCTTGTTCAGGATCACCGCCTCGAGGGCCGCGAAATTGAATGCGCCGATGAGCAGCGGCAGACGGAATTCTGCCCCTCCAAGCCCTATCAACCCGCCGAGTGCGCCGATGATGGCGCCGCCGCCGAAAGCGGCCGGATGACTGCGTGAGGTCGTCGATTTGATCGGAGTGTTCACGGGGGCTTGGCTTTCATGGCGGTGATCCGCGGACTTTTATGTACGCTCTTCCATTATCGGGCAACGCGGTCGCGACGCACCGATGAGGCGACAGCGACGAACGCCAGGATCCCAAGCGTACCCAGCGCGGCGATCACGAAAAGCGAGAGGGTTGTCCCGAAGTGGTTCATAGCGGCCGCGAACGCAAACGGGGCGGCCGCGCCAGTCGCCAATCTTGCCGCAGCCATCTTGCCCGTGATCGCGCCGTAGCCAGCGGACCCGAAGAGATAGAGGGGCAAGCTCCCCTGAGCGATGCTGTTGATCCCTGACCCAAGGCCAAGACAGATGGCGAAAGCCACCGCACCTGGCAGCCAATCACCTGACACCCCGAGTATTCCCGCGCCAGTGACCATGAGAGCGGCAGAGACAATCGCAAGCGCGGGCGGCGACAGGCTCTTTCCGAAGACCATGTTGATCAGGCGGCTCATGACCTGGGCCGGACCAAACAGGGAACCGATCACGACCGCCGCACTGCCAAGTCCGATCGCGCCGAGCATCGGCACCATGTGGGCAAGGATCGCGGCGAGGGTGAAGCCCGAAAGAGAGAAGGCAAAGGAGACCAGCAGCATGCCACGGCGACGCGCATGGGGTTCGAGAGCGCCGACAACGACCTCGCGGGTTCTTGTCTCGTCCGTTTTGGAACTCAGCCTTCCGGCACGCATGATCCAGTAGTGCAGGGGCATGCAGACGATAAGGTTCAGGACGGCGAACACCAGATAGATTTCCCGCCAGGTCAGATATCCGGTCAGTGCCGCGGCGATCGGCCAGAAGATGGTGGAGGCAAAGCCGCCGATGAGTGTCAGATAGGTGATGCTGCGGGACGCCGTGCGAGGTTCGCTTTCGACCAGTGTTGCGAAGGCCGCCTGATACTGGACCATCCCGGAGGACACTTCGAGGAGGACAATTGCAAGGGCGAAGAGCGACACAGACGGCGACCATGCACAAAGCACCAGCGTTAACGCCGCAAGGGCCGACCCCAGCGTCATCACCGTTGCCGCACCGATCTTGTCCATGTGCCTGCCGATGAACGGAGCAGACAGGCCGCCGATGAACAGCGAGACCGAGAAGACGGCGAAGACCCGCTCCAGGCTGATGCCAAGGTCTTTGGCCATTCCGGGTGCGAGGATGCTGAAGGAATAGTAGAGAGTGCCGTAGCCGATGATCTGCGTGACACCGAGAGCGGAGACGATGCCCGCCGGAACCTTGATCGTATGCAATGACGTGTTCCTTGACGGGCTATGCTTCGCTTGAACAGCAACTGGCGGATCGCTCGACGGACCCGCGGATGCCGGGATGCCCCGCGCAGCAGTCTTCCATCAGGAAAGTCACCAGATCGGCCAGCGTGTCGTAACTTGCGTTATAGACGATCGAGCGCGACTCCCGGCGTTGGGAGATGAGGCCTGATCGTTCGAGTTCCTTGAGGTGGAACGAGACGTTTGATGGAGAGACGCCCATGCGTTCGGCAATCGCGCCGGCGGCCAGACCTTCCGGGCCGGCGATGACCAGGGTCCTCACGATGGAAAGTCGGGTTTCCTGTGAAAGCGCGGCGAAGGAGGAGAGGGCTTGACGATCATCCATATTTCAATAATCCTTGAATCATTGAAATTGAGGATAGCCACAAATGAGCGCGATCGACAATAGCCAATCCGACAAAACCGATATCTCGCTTGGGGAGTTGCTCGGCAGAGCCGCAGAGACACCGGACCTGCCCTTGGTCTTCCTGTATGACGGAAAGCCCGTGAAGCCCGGCTATCACGTGACCGAGGTCAAGGCTGGCCAGTTCTCCGCGCTTGATTGCGGGGCAAATCCGGAAGCCTGGTCGGAGATTTTCGTGCAGCTGTGGGACATCGAGGAGGGCGAGCGGACCCATATGACGGCCGGGAAGTTCTCGGCCATCGTCCGCAAGGTTTCCGAACGCGTCCGTCTCGACGGCTCCGCAAAGCTGACCTTCGAAGTGAGCGATGGCGTCCGGCCGATGCAGTTGTTCTGCGCGAATGCTCCTGTCGCGGAAGACGGCACTCTCCAGGTCGCGTTGACGCCACGGCCTGCGAGCTGCAAGCCTCGGGACCGCTGGTTGGCCGAGAAAGCCGCTACGGAAGCCTCGTGCTGTAGTTCATCCGCTTCCAAATGCTGTAGCTGAGGTGGGAACCATCCCCATACGAGATGCCGTCGCCGGCGAGGCGCTCTCAGGGGCGCCCGCCGGAAGCTGAGTTCTGCCGCCGCATTCGCCGGCTGTGAACAGCCCACCGCCCGAACATTGCCGCAGCATCACCGCGAGCGTGCCCCTTCGCTGAAAACCGAGAGCTCAGGTCATGTGGCCGGTACTGTCGCGGTCGGTATCCTCTCAACAATTCGGGCCTTTTCCACGCCATCGCATTCGACCTCCCATCTCTTGACGTCTTGACTCAAAAATAACTAACTAGTTACATAATTGCGTGACGAATGTTCTTGCGAATTGGGAGGTTCGAGTGAAGATCTACGGGATGCAGCATGTGGGGTTCACTGTGCCGAACCTCGAAGAGGCTGTCCGCTTTTTCGAGGTCATCTTCGGAGCGGTGACGTGCCTTGAAACAGGCAAAGTGGAAGCTGACGACGCGTTCATGCTTCGGCGCCTCGGTGTTCCCTCGGGCAGACGGATAGAGAACATCAAGGTTCTAAGGGTCGGGAACGGCACGAACCTCGAGATATTCCAGTACTCCGGCGAGACCGGCGAGGAAGAGCCCCTGAAGCGCAACAGCCAGACCGGTGGCTTTCACTTAGCCTTCGAGGTTGACGACTGCGAACGCGCGGCAGAGCGGCTTCGTGCCGCCGGCGTCGATTTGCTTGAAGGGCCGACTCTTGTCGAAAGCGGCGCGATGGCCGGGCTTACCTGGCTCTATCTCAAAGCTCCCTGGGGGCAGTTTTTGGAGATCGTCAGCATGCCGGGACCGCTCGGATACGAAAGCGCTGGCGGTCCACGGCAGTGGTCGCCCGTCAGCGGCAGCTGACTCCCGGCCGTAGTCGCTGCATCTCAAGCGGCCAATCAAAATCAAAGACATGAGAACCCCTGGCCAAAAGCCGGAAAGGAAAGCCGTGCCTCAAGAAATCCTGATAAGCACAAAGCAGACATTTGTGCTCGGCAACTACGAAGACGGTGCGCTACTGCCCGGTCAGATCCGTGGGCGAACGCTCTGTACTCTGATCAGTCAGGGCACGGAGCTTGGCTGGGCCAACGGTGACGTGTTTCCCATCCGGCCGGGCTATGCGGCTGTCTTCGAGGTGACCGAGATCGGAGACGATGTCGATGGCGTCAGCGTCGGTGACCGGCGCTTTGCAATGGGGCAGCATCGTTCCACGCAGACCCACGATGCCCGACACACTCTGGCGTTGCCGGATGGATTGGCCCCGGATCGCGCCGTTCTCGCCCGCTTGATGGGGGTGTCGATGACGAGCCTGATGACGACGAAGGCGCGTCCGGGTGACCGCGTGGTCGTTTCGGGGGCGGGGCCGGTTGGCTTCCTGGCTGCGCACCTCTTTGCGATCGGCGGCTATCGCGTGACGGTGGTCGATCCGGATCCGGTCAGGCGCGCTCAGGCCGGTCGAAGCGGAATTGCGGATTGCCGAGCGTCTATAGGCGACGCATCGGACCTGACCGGAAAAGTCGCCCTCGTCGTCGATTGTTCAGGTCATGAGGGTGCCATCATCGATGCTTGCCGACTTGTCCGCAAGCTTGGTGAAGTCGTCATGGTTGGTGTTCCCTGGAGGCGGGCAACCGAATTTTCTGCGCACGAACTCATGCAGGCGGTCTTCTTCAACCTGGTGACGCTGCGCTCAGGCTGGGAATGGGAGGTTCCGATGCTCGGTCGCGACTTCGTTTGGGAAGAACTGCTCGAAGGGTACAACAATGCACCGCATAGCGTCTTCGGTGGCTTCTCGCGCGCGCTCGAATGGCTGTCTGAAGGTCTGATAGAGGTCGAAGGCCTGATCCGCCACGTGACGCCAGACGATCCCGCGTCACTCTATTCGGACATTGCGCGGCGCGCGATTGAGCAGCCCTTCATCGTTATCGATTGGGCCTAGCCCAAGCGCCGGGCCGATATGCCCGGCTATCGCTCGTGTATGTGCCTGGCGCGACGCGTTAGGCACATACCAGCCGCATGATGGTGTCGACGTTGAACTGCAGGCGTTCGTCAATCGCTTCCTTGGCCATGAGATCACGTTCGAAAATGATCGATCCGGTGAAACGGTTGGTCAGGTAGTAATAGCCGATCGCTGCAATGGTGATGTTGAGCTGCACAGGGTCGACGCCCGACCGAAACACGCCCTGTGCCGCGCCGCGTTCGAGAATGTCGCCGACCATGTTGACGAACTTGCGGCTGGCGGCCTTGATGACCTCGGACTTCTTCAAATGCTTCGCGCGGTGAAGGTTCTCGCTGTTGACCAGCGTGATGAACTCCGGGTTCTTCAGGTAATATTCCCAGGTGAACTGGACGAGTTTGGCAAGGGCCGCCTTCGGTTCCAGGTCGTCGAGCTTGAGTTTTTGTTCAGCCGTTCGGATGTCGATATAGGCATCTTCGAGAACGGTCTGGAACAGCCGCTCCTTGCTCTCGAAATAGTGGTATATCATCCGCTTGTTGGCGTTGGCCTTCTCGGCGATCACGTCGACCCGCGCGCCTCCCAAGCCATTCTTCGCAAACTCTTTCTTGGCCGCGTCCAGAATGCGCGCCTTCGTTGCCTCGGCGTCTCTGATGCGTGGCTTTCGGGCAGATTTTTCCGTGTCTTCGTTCGTGATGCTCAAAGCCCTTCCTCCGTCGCCCTCGCGCCTGCTGCGCTGAAAGTCATACACGCCGGAAAGCTGATCCGTCAAAGCGGTTCGTCAGGTCGGTCGGCGCTTGTGCCCATTAAAAGCACTTGACTCGGGGTTTTGTAAAGAAGTAACTAGTTAGTGCGTTAAGTGGGACTGACGAGGCCGGAGGAGGCCAGGGCGACAAGCGTGCGCCGCCACCTGCGAACCTGCATTTTCAACCCGTGTGGGACGGGGAACGCTCACCGAGGATATGGGAGGATTGGCATGTCGACCTTTATTAAGGATTTTATCGAACGCGAGACGGTAAGCCGTCGCAACTTCTTGTTTGCCGCTGCAGCAGGCGTGGGCGCCATGACGGTGCCGATGGCGTTCGGTCGCGGCACGGCGCAGGCTGCATTGACGGATCCGGCAATTGCCTGGAGCTATCGCGACCGGGCGTCTGCCTACTGGAATTCGGTCGTTTCCGGGGGCGAGGCTTTCGTGGAATCGCTCGGCAAGCCGAAGAGCGCACTCGTCAGCCTGATCAACGAGGGGTCTACGGAAAAGTCGCTCGCCGACATCAAGGCGTTTCTCGCCAAGAACAACGGCAATTGCGCGATCGCCTGCGATGCAAACGACAGCCCCAACGCCAGACCCGTTGTCGAGGCGGTTCAGGCAGCGGGCGCCTACATTTCAACGATCTGGAACAAGACCGACGACCTGCATCCTTGGGATTTCGGCGACAACTACGTTTCCCATATGACCTGGTCGGATGAGAAGCCTGCTGAACAGACCGCGCGGATCCTGTTTGAGGCGATGGGTGGTGAAGGTGGTGTGGTGCACCTCGGAGGCATCGCCGCCAACAACCCGGCAGTCGAGCGCCTGAACGGCCTCAAGAACGCACTCAAAGATTTCCCGAACATCGAGTTGCTCGATGCGCAGCCGGCCGACTGGGACACGCAGAAGGGTGCGGCCCTCATGGCGTCGTTCCTGACCCGCTACGGCGACAAGATCAAGGGCGTACACTGCGCCAACGACAACATCGCCTATGGTGTCATCGAGGCCCTGCGCGCCGAGGGTATCGAGGACATGCCGATCGTTTCCTATGACGGCAATCCGGAGGCCGTGCAGATGGTGCTGGACGGCAAGCTCCTGGCGACCGTCTTCACCAACCCGCACTGGGGCGGCGGCATCAGCGCGGCACTCGCCTATCACGCGGCGATCGGCAGCTTCAAGCCGTCCGAAGAGCCGAAGGAACACCGCGAGTTCTACGGCCCGACGATCCTGGTCACGGCCAAGGATGCCGCCGAGTTCAAGGCGAAGTATCTCGACTCCGTCCCGACCTACAATTGGACGGATTTCTGGGGGCCGTCCAACGGCCAGATCCAGTACTGAAATTTCGACCAGCTGGGCGGCAGCCTGTGTGCCGCCGCCCCGTTCCCCTTGTGACTTTCTAAAAGAGGGGTGTCTGACGTGACACGTCGCCTATCGCGCGAAACCTTGATCAAATGGGCGCCGCTTCTGGTGCTGATTGCGCTGGTGATCTTCTTCACCGCGCTCAACCCGACTTTCTTTTCCTCGCGGAACTTCGCCCGCATCGCGATTGCGGCAGCTCCGGCACTCATGGTTGCCGTCGGCGTCACCTTCATCATCGTCATGGGATCGATCGACCTCTCGATGGAGGGAACGGTTTCCCTCACGGCCGTGGCCTTTGCGTTCATCTTTGCCCATTTCGGTGGCTCGCTCGCCCCTTCCGGTTGGGTCGCCATTCCGCTTGTTCTCCTTCTCGGCGGCGTGATCGGACTGCTAAACGGGCTTGTCCATGTGAAGCTGAAGATACCGTCCTTCATGGCGAGCCTTGCCATGGGCTTCGTCGGGACGGGGGCCGCGATCCTGCTCACCGGCGGTGACATCGTCAAAGTAAGCGACGCGACCTTTCGGGGCCTGCTGACGGTGCGTTTGTTGGGTTTCCCGCTAATGGTCTACGTCGCTGCCTTCTTCCTCGTCGTTGCCTGGTTCATTCAGACCCACACCACGCTTGGCCGCAACTTCTACGCGGTTGGCGGCGGTGAGGATCTCGCGCATGCCTCGGGCCTCAATGTTACCCGCGTTCGCGTGACCGGCTTTGCGCTTGCCGGCGTCTTTTACGCCATTGCCGCAATCCTCGTGGTGGCGCGCATCGGCCAGGCGGAATCGGTGACCGGTGCGAACTTCATGTTCGTCTCCATCACGTCGGTCGTTGTCGGTGGCGTGGCGCTCTGGGGCGGCATCGGCGGCGTCTGGAACGCACTTGTCGGCGTGCTGATCGTGAACGTCATCGACAATGGCATGGTCGTCATCGGTCTGCCCGACTTCATCCAGGACGGCATGCTCGGCCTGCTCGTCATTCTTGCCGTCGTGCTTTCGACCGACCGCAAGATGCTTTCCTTCGTCAAGTGAGGCACGCCATGTACGAGCTCAAGGCTGTCGACAAGAAATTCCCCGGCGTTCACGCGCTAAAGGCAATCGACTTCCACATCAAGCGCGGCGAGATCGTCGGACTTGTGGGGGAGAATGGCGCTGGCAAATCCACCTTGATGAAGGTGATCTATGGCGCCTACCAGCCCGATGGCGGCAAGGTCCTCATCAACGGAACGCCCGTTCGCTTTGCCAATCCGCGCCAGGCGATGGAGAAGGGCATCGGGATGGTGTTCCAGGAGCAGTCGCTGATCCCGAACCTGACCGTCATGGAGAACATCTTCCTCGGCTATGAACGACAGTTCACCCGCTTCGGTGTCGTCGACTGGAAGGTTATGGCGAAAGCCGCACGCCGTCAGCTTGCCAAGGTGAAACTCGATATCGATCCGGCGATGGTGACGTCGAAGCTTTCCTTTGCCCAACGTCAGCTCGTCGAGCTCGCCAAGGTGTTGACGCTCGAAGAGCGCGTGGAGGGGGATCTCGTTATCCTGCTCGACGAGCCGACCTCGGTTCTGTCAAAGGAAGAGGTGCAGCTGCTGTTCAAGCTTGTGCGGGAACTGGTGACGCGGGCCTCGTTCATCTTCGTCTCGCATCGCATGGACGAGGTGATGGAACTTTCCGATCGCATCTACGTGATGAAGGATGGTGAGGTCGTGGACGTCGTCGACCGTGGTGCTGCCCCGGCCGAGGCCATCCAGCACAAGATGGTCGGTCGCAATGTCGACAAGCAATATTACCGCGAGCATCTGCAAAAGCCGTTCGACGCCGCAAAGGCACTCGTCGAGATGGACCAGGTGGGCCTTCCTGGCCGCATCCAGGACATCTCGCTCAAGCTGCATGCCGGTGAAGTGCTTTGTCTTGTCGGTACGGAAGGTTCGGGGCGCGAGGCAATCCTCAGGACGATCTACGGCATGCTGACGCCGAGCACCGGCCGTCTCCGCATCAAGGGAGGCGATGCGACCGATCTTTCACCGCGGCACGCGGTTTCTCGTGGCGTCGGCTATGTGCCCCGCGAGCGCAAGATCGAGGGCATTGTTGCTGGCATGAACGTCTACGAAAACATGACGCTTTCGCAGATGAAACACCGCTCGAAAGGTGGTGTGCTGCGCGTCGGCGAGGAGCGGGCGCTTGCCCGTGAATGGATCAAGAAATTGTCGATCAAGGCCCATTCCGAGTTTGCGGATTGTGGCAATCTTTCAGGCGGAAACCAGCAGAAAGTGGTTCTGGCCAAGTGGCGTTCGGCCGGTTCCGACATCATGCTGCTCGACCATCCGACGCGCGGTCTCGACATCGGCGCCAAGGAAGATGTCTACGGCATGATCCGCGCCATGAGTGCGGCGGGCGTCGGCATCGTGCTGGTTGCCGACACATTGGAAGAGGCAATCGGCCTTTCGCACACCATCATCGTCGTCAAGGACGGGCGCATCCAGAAACAGTTCGCCTGCGAACCGGGTTCCAAGCCCACGCCCTATGACCTTTTGCACTACATGATCTGAGGGACCAATGGATATTCAGCGCCTCAAACCGCACCTTCCCTGGATAACGCTCCTGGTGCTCGTCGCCGTCGTCGGCATCACCGATCCCGGTTTCCTGCGACCCACGAACCTTCTCGGCATTGCCGGCGACATCGTGCCACTCTTCATCATGGCGCTCGGTCTCACTTTCGCCATCTATATCGGCGGCATCGACCTGTCGGCCCAGTCGATGGCGAACATGGTGACGGTCATCGCCTCGGTTTACCTTGCCTCGCTCGGTGCCTGGGTTGCGGTACTTTGCGTCGTTGCCGGCTTTCTCCTTGGCACGCTATCCGGCTTCGTGACGACACGGCTTTTCGTGCCGTCCTTCATCTCCACGCTTGCGGTCGGCGGCGTTGCGTTCTCGGTTGCGCAGTGGCTTTCGGGTCAGCGCGCGCTCAACATGGACGCCGCTCAGCGCAACGAAACCTTCGGCTGGATGATTGGTCATACTTGGGGCGTCCCCAACGAACTCTTGATTGCCGCGGGGCTCGTGGCTCTCTGCCTCTTCATCGAACGGCGCACGACGCTCGGCCGCGTTTTGAAGGCGGTCGGTGCCGGCGAATTGGCCGCCGCCGCGTCCGGTATCGATGTTGCGCGCTACAAGATCCTTGCATTCGCGATCTCCGGTGCACTTGCGTCCATTGCCGGCCTGCTCTTTGCGGTCAAGCTCTCCGGCGGCGCACCGACGATCGCCAATGGATTCCTGTTGCCGGCAATCGTTGCCGTGCTGGTCGGTGGCACGCCTTTGACGGGCGGTGTCGGCGGCGTGATGAACACCGTGGTCGGCACCTTGATCGTTGTGGTCATCCGATCGTCGATGCTGTATTTCGAGATCGACGCGACCCGGCAGCAGATCGTCTTCGGCGTCGTGTTGATCATTGCCATTGCCCTGACGATCGATCGCGCCAAGCTGCGCACCGTGAAGTAGGAGAGTGGCGATGACGACCATGCGCGCCGCCGTGCTCACTGCCCCGAAACGCTTCGAGGTTCGGGAGGTCGCCTTGCCGATCGTCGGACCGGACGATGTGCTCGTCCGGGTCACGCGCACGGGCATCTGCGGTACGGACATTCATATCTTCAACGGCCACTACGCGGCTGACCGGCTTCCGCTCGTCCCAGGACACGAGTTCTGCGGAACCATCGCCGAGCGTGGCGCCAACGTCCGCCATCTTGCGGCCGGAGCACGCGTGGTGGTCGATATCAACATCGGCTGCGGCAGCTGCTATTGGTGCCGTCGCAACGAGGTTCTGAACTGCGCCGAGGTTACGCAGGTCGGTATCGGTCGGGACGGCGCCTTTGCCGAATATGTAGCGGTTCCGGCGCGACTGGCGATCCCGGTTCAGGCTGATATCGCCGATGCGGTGCTTGCGCTCACGGAGCCGGTCGCCTGCGTCGTTCGTGCGGCGCGCAAGGCGCAGGCGACGTTCGGCCAATCGGTCCTCATCTTTGGCGCCGGACCGATCGGAAACCTGCATGTGCAGATGATGCGCCTTGTCGGCGCGGCGCCGATCATTGTCGCCGACCTTTCGCCAGACCGTTGCCGCATGGCGATCGAGGCCGGGGCGGATGCGGCGGTGTCGGATCCAACCGAACTGAAAGCCGTGGTTCACAAGATGACCGGCGGACGCGGGGCGGATCTCGTGATCGAGAGCGTCGGCAACCGGAAGCTCTACGAACAGGCATTCGATCTTGCGCGACGCGGCGGCCATGTCGCCTTTTTCGGCATCACCCCGCCCGGCGAGACCGTAGCTCTCGACAGCCTGCGAACGGTGTTGGAAGAAGGGAGCCTCAAAGGTTCTGTTGCCGGGATGGGCGAGGATATGCACGACGCACTCACGCTTCTGTCGCATGGCCGGTTCCGCACGCAGGATTTCACCAAGGCAAGCTATCCGCTGGAGGCCATTCAGGAAGCCTTCGAGACGATCGGCGAGCGGCCGCAACACCTGAAGACCCAGATCGCCATCGCGGCGTAAACTATCGAAGTGGAGGTACCAGATGGACCAGACGAAGACGTTTCTTGCTCCCCCGTCCGCAGCGCGCAGCTTCGGGTTCTTCATCGACGGGCAGTGGAAAGAAGGGACCGACCACTTCGAACGCGCCTCGCCAGGCCATGGTACGCCGGTCACGCGCACCGTTCGCTGCACGATCGATGATCTGAACGCGGCGGTAGCTGCGGCGCGCAATGCCTTCGAGGACCGCCGCTGGTCCGGGCTTTCCGGGGCTGCGCGCGCCAGCGTTCTCTTGCGCGTCGCCGAAATCCTGCGTCGCCGCCGGGACGAGATCGCCTATTGGGAGACGCTCGAAAACGGCAAGCCGATCTCGCAGGCGCGCGGCGAGATCGATCATTGCATTGCCTGCTTCGAGGTCGGCGCCGGTGCCGCCCGCCTCCTGCACGGCGACAGCTTCAATTCGCTCGGTGACGACCTGTTCGGTATGGTACTGCGCGAGCCGATCGGTGTCATCGGCCTGATCACGCCCTGGAACTTTCCGTTCCTGATCCTGTGCGAGCGCGTGCCTTTCATCCTGGCGTCCGGCTGCACCATGGTGGTGAAGCCGTCTGAAGTCACCTCCGTGACCACGCTGCTTCTGGCCGAGGTTCTGGCCGAAGCCGGCCTGCCTGCCGGCGTCTACAATGTCGTCACCGGTTCCGGCCGCTCGATCGGGCAGGCGCTTGCCGAACATCCTGACGTCGACATGCTTTCCTTCACGGGATCGACGGCCGTTGGGCGCTCCTGCGTCCACGCTGCCGCCGACAGCAACTTCAAGAAGCTGGGCCTCGAGCTCGGTGGCAAAAACCCCATCATTGTCTTTGCCGACTCCGACCTTGAGGATGCCGCTGACGGCGCCGCTTTCGGCATCAGCTTCAACACCGGACAATGCTGTGTTTCGTCGTCGCGCCTGATCGTCGAGCGTTCTGTCGCGGCGGAGTTCGAAAAACTCCTGGTCGAGAAGATGAAAAAGATCCGGGTCGGCGATCCCCTGGACGAAGGCACCCAGGTGGGCGCCATCACCACTGAGGCCCAGAACGCCACGATCCTGGACTATATCGCCAAGGGCAAGGCGGCAGGCGCCAAGCTTCTCACCGGTGGCGAGACGATCGATCTTGGCCACGGCCAGTACATCGCACCGACGCTTTTCTCCGGTGTTTCCCGCGACATGGCGATTGCGCGCGACGAGATTTTCGGCCCGGTTCTGTGCTCCATGCATTTCGACACGGTCGAGGAAGCCATCCAGCTCGCCAATGATACGGTCTACGGCCTGGCGGCGAGCGTGTGGACGAAGAACATCGACAAGGCGCTGACCGTGACACGGAAAGTGCGTGCCGGCCGCTTTTGGGTCAACACGATCATGGCGGGTGGCCCTGAGATGCCGCTCGGTGGTTTCAAGCAGTCCGGTTGGGGCCGTGAGGCCGGCGTCTACGGGGTTGAGGAGTATACGCAGGTGAAGTCCGTTCACGTCGAGATCGGCAAGCGTTCGCATTGGATTGCATGATGTCGCAAGGCTATGATTATGTGATCGTCGGAGGCGGTTCCTCCGGTTGCGTATTGGCGGCGCGACTCTCTGAAAATCCGTCGGCGCGCGTCTGCCTCATCGAGGCCGGCGGGCGCGACAGTCATCCGCTGATCCACATGCCCGTCGGCTTTGCCAAGATGACCGCCGGTCCGTTGACCTGGGGACTGAAGACCGCGCCCCAGAAACACGCCAACAACCGTGAAATCCTCTACGCCCAGGCAAAGGTGCTCGGCGGTGGCTCCTCGATCAATGCGGAGGTGTTCACGCGTGGGCATCCTGGTGATTACGACCGCTGGGTCGAGGAGGGGGCTGACGGCTGGGGGTTCAAGGATATCCAGAAGTACTTCCTGCGCTCCGAGGGCAATACGATCCTCTCGGGCACATGGCACGGAACGGACGGCCCGCTCGGTGTGTCGAACATTCCCGAGCCGCAGCGCATGACGCGCGCCTTCGTACAAAGCTGCCAGGAACTCGGCATACCCTACAATCCTGATTTCAATGGTCCGCTCCAGGAAGGATCTGGCGTCTACCAGACAACAACCCGGAACAACCGCCGTTGCTCTGCAGCGGTCGGTTATCTCAGGCCGGCCCTGAAGCGCAAGAACCTCACGGTCATCACCGGGGCGCTCGTGCTGCGTGTCGTCTTCGAAGGGCGACGCGCCGTCGGCGTTGACTATCAGGTCGATGGCAAGCGGATGACCGCGCGCGCCGACAGCGAGGTGCTCTTGACCTCGGGTGCGATCGGCACGCCGAAGCTGATGATGCTTTCGGGCGTGGGTCCTGCCGCGGCACTTCGCAGCCACGGCATCGATGTGATCCAGGATCTGGCCGGCGTGGGCGAAAACCTGCAAGACCATTTCGGCGTCGATATCGTCGCGGAGTTGAAAGATCACGACAGCCTCGACAAGTACAACAAGCTGCATTGGTCGATCTGGGCGGGTCTTCAATACACACTGTTTAACTCCGGCCCAATCACCTCCAACGTGGTTGAGGGCGGGGCATTCTGGTACGGTGACAAGACGAGTCCCTATCCGGATCTGCAGTTCCATTTCCTCGCCGGCGCCGGCGCGGAAGCCGGCGTACCCAGTGTGCCAAAGGGTTCCTCCGGCATTACGCTCAATTCCTACACGCTGCGCCCGAAGTCGCGTGGGACTGTCACTCTTCGCTCAGCGGACCCGCGCGATCTTCCGATCATCGATCCGAACTTCCTTGCTGACCCCGAAGACGTGAAGATCTCGGTCGAAGGCGTCAAGATCAGTCAGGAGATCTTCGCTCAGCCTTCGCTGGAGAAGTACATCAAGATGAGGCACTTCCCGAGCCGGGATGTCCGCACGGAAGCGGACTACATCGCCTATACCCGCCAGTACGGTCGCACATCCTATCATCCGACGTGCACGTGCAAGATGGGGCGCGACGAGATGTCGGTGGTCGATCCGCAACTGCGCGTGCACGGGCTTGACGGCATCCGCATCTGCGACAGTTCCACCATGCCGAGCCTTGTCGGGTCCAACACCAACGCGGCAACGATCATGATCGGGGAAAAGGCCGCAGACATGATCCGCGGCAATGCCTGAGCAGGCTGGCCGATCGTAAAAAAAGGGCGGCTCGTGGGCCGCCCTTTTTCTGTCAGTCCCATTCAGGAACCCAGGGAAGTTGTCCTGGTTTGATGATGCGGTAACCGGTGGCCGTCAGCGCGTCGATCCTTTGCATGTCGATTGACGAGAGAGTGAAATCCATGATCTCGAAGTTCGCGCGGATGTTTGCCGGCTTGGTGGACATGGTATTGAGCGGAACGCCTTTCTGGATAATCCAGCGCAGCGCCACCTGTGCCGCGGACTTGCCGTAGGTCTCGCCGATCTCGGAAAAAAGGCCGTGTTTGAAGATCTCTCCACGGGCGATCGACGCATAGGAGGTGATCGGGATTCCTGTTTCCGCGGCGGCCGCGAGCAGTTTCTCCTGGTTGAGTAGCGGGTGGAATTCCACCTGATTGGTCACGAGCGGAACGTCGACGATGGACCGCGCTTCCCGCATCATGGCCGCCGTGTAGTTCGACACGCCGACAGATCTCGTCAGCCCTCGTTCCAGCGCGGATCGAAGCATGCGCAGCGAGGGGGCGATCTCTCCGTTGGCCGGCGGCCAGTGCAAGAGAAGAACATCGACGCAATCGGTCTTCAGGGCTCGAAGGCTCGTCTCGACCGAGGGGAGAAACGTCTCGTCCGTGTAGTTGTCCGGATGCACTTTCGTGGTGATGCAGAGTTCAGAACGGGGAACGCCGCATTCCGCCAGTGCTTCGCCGGTGTCAGCCTCGTTCCCATACATCTGCGCCGTATCGAAGGCACGATAGCCGACGTCGATAGCGGCCTCGATCGCTCGTCGCAGTTCGTCCCCCTTCAGCGGGTACGTGCCAAAGCCGCGCTGAAAGCTCTTCTGGAAGTAGATGTTCATGCCTCCCCCTTGGTCGATTGCCGAGCTGGCGTCGAATGCCGGTCATTCGAAAATCGCGCCGGCCGGCTTGTCTTGTCGCGAATTAACATATAACTAGTTAGTTACTTCAGGCAATGAAAAACGGAGGATCAGCAGATGAAGAAGGTGAAGAGCGCGCAGGAGGCGGTGCGGCTCATCAAGGATGGCTCGGTCGTCGCCGTGAACTCTTCGTCCGGCCTTTGCTGCCCCGATGCGGTGTTGAAAGCGCTCGGCGAGCGCTTTGACAGCGAAGGCCATCCGCGCGGCCTCACATCCATTCACCCGATCGCCGCCGGCGACTTTTTCGGGACGCGCGGCGTCGATCACATCGCCAAGCCCGGAATGCTGGTGAAGATCATCGGCGGCTCCTATCCCTCCGGACCAAGCAACGCCGAGCCGCCGCTCATCTGGCAAATGATCCTGAAGGAGGAACTCGCCGCCTTTAACGTGCCCTCCGGCATCGTCTTCGACATGCTGCGTGAAGGTGCTGCCAAGCGTCCGGGCGTGCTGACGAAGGTGGGGATGGAGACCTTCGTCGATCCCGAACAGGATGGCTGTGCCATGAATGACCGGGCGCGGGCTGAACCGATCGTCAAGCGCGTGTCGTTCGAGGGCGAGGACTGGCTGCATTTTCCGGCCATCCGCCCCGATGTGGCGATCATTCGCGCAACGACCGCCGATGAGAAGGGCAACCTGACCTTCGAACAGGAAGGGGCGACGCTCGGCGCGATGGAAATGGCACTGGCAGCCCGCAATTCCGGCGGTCTTGTGATCGCTCAGGTCAAGCGCGTGGCGGCAAGTGGCACCCTTCGTCCCCACGATGTGCGCGTGCCCGGCATCCTCGTCGACATCATCGTTGAGGCGCCGGATCAGCTGCAGACGACGGCAACGCCCTACGACCCGGCGATCTCGGGCGAGCTCTTCCGGCCGCTCGAGACGTTTCGCACGCCGGCGCTGGACGTCGGCAAGGTGATTGCTCGACGTGTGGCGCAGGAGCTCGAGGATGGCTGGGCAGTCAACATTGGCTTCGGCATATCAGCCAACGTGCCACGGATACTCATCGAGGAAGGGCATCACGGCAAGGTCACCTGGGTGATCGAGCAGGGCGCTGTCGGCGGTGTTCCACTGCTCGACTTCAAGTTCGGCTGTGCATCCAACGCTGAGGCCTTCGTCGCCTCGCCGCATCAGTTCTGTTACTTCCAGGCGGGCGGATTTGACTGCTCGCTGCTGTCCTTCCTGGAAATCGACGCCGAGGGCTCGGTCAATGTCAGCCGTCTTGCGGCCACCCCGCACCGTACGGCCGGCGCCGGCGGCTTCGTCGACATCACGTCGCGCGCAAAGAAGATCGTCTTCTCCGGCAACTTCAATGCCGGCGCCAAGATGCGCGTCGAGGATGGTCGGCTGGTGATCGACAAGGAGGGCCGCATCGCCAAGTTCGTGCCGAAGGTCGATCAGGTGAGCTTCTCCGGCAAGCGTGCCCGCGCTCAAGGGCAAGACATCAGCTACGTCACGGAGCGCTGCGTCATCCGTCTCGACAGCGAGGGGCTCGTTGTCACCGAAGTTGCGCCGGGTCTCGACCTTCAACGGGACGTGCTTGATCAGGCGGCAACGCCCCTTCGGGTTTCAAAGACGCTGAAGCGGATGGATGGCGCCCTGTTCCGCCCCGAAGCCATAGGGCTTTCGCTGTGAGTGATGCGCGGATTGAACTGGTCGTCACTGATCGCATCGCGCGGCTGACGCTCCGTCGTCCGGAGAAGCTGAATGCGATCGATGCGGATATGGTAGACGCGCTTTTACAGGCCTGTCGCACCATCGAGCGTTCTGACGCGGTCGTGGCCATCCTCTCTGGCGAAGGCGAGAGATCATTTTGTGCAGGTGGTGACATCGACGCATGGAGCAGTCTCGATGCCGATAGGTTCTCCCGTCGCTGGCTGCGTGATGGCCACGACGCCTTCGATGCGCTGGCGCGCCTTTCCGTGCCGCTGATCGCCGTCTTGAACGGGCATGCGCTCGGCGGCGGATTGGAACTCGCCGCCTGTGCCGACCTGCGCATAGCCGAGGCGCATGTGAAGATTGGCCAGCCGGAGCCGGGGCTTGGCATCATCCCCGGATGGTCGGGCACGCAACGCGCCTCGCGCCGGTTCGGAGCCCAGCTGGTGCGACGCATGGCGCTTTTCGGCGAGGTCTACGGTGCCGGGGAGGCGCTGTCGCTCGGGCTTGTCGACAGGGTGGTTGCAAAAGGCGAGGGGCTTGCCGCTGCACAAGTCGCTGCCGAGCGTGTGCTGCAACGTTCGCCGCGGGCGACGGAACTCACCAAGATGCTGATCAATGCGGCCGAGGGTGAAGAGAGCGAACGCGTGGTTGAGGCGCTTGCTGGCGCGGTGGCAGCAGCGTCGAGCGACCTGATGGAGGGGCTTGCGGCCTACCGTCAGAAGCGTTCGCCAAAGTTCAATCGATAGGTCGGCGCCGTTCTCCCGGTGACCCGGCCCTTGATGGCGGTGTGTCATGAAATCTGACGATAAAGAATTCCTCGCAGACCTCTTTCGCGCTGCGATCGAGGCTGCGGACCCGGAAAATGCCCTGCGCGCCCATCTCCCGAGCGAGCCACGCGGACGGACCGTCGTCATTGGGGCGGGCAAGGGGGCGGCCCAGCTCGCCGCCGCTTTCGAAAGGCTCTGGCGCGGTCCGCTCGAAGGCGTTGTCGTCACGCGCTATGGTTATGCCGCCCCGTGCACGCGCATCCGCGTACTTGAGGCCTCCCATCCCGTGCCCGATGCAGCCGGATTGCAGGCAACGGATGCGCTTTTCGAGGCTGTGCGCGATCTTACCGAAGATGACCTTGTCGTTGCGTTGATCTGCGGTGGCGGTTCGGCCCTGCTGCCGTCTCCGCCGGGCCAGCTCACGCTGGAAGAGGAGGTGCTATTCAACCAGACCCTGCTTGCAAGTGGCGCGCCGATCTCTGTCATGAACGCCATCCGCAAACAGGTCTCGGGTATCAAGGGCGGTCGTCTTGCGGCCGCCTGCCATCCGGCAAAGGTCGTCACCTTGGTGGTGTCGGACGTGCCGGGTGACGATCCGGCGCAGGTTGCCAGCGGGCCGACCATCCCGGACATGACGGATCGCGCGCTGGCGCGGAACCTGGTTAAGACCTGGGGCATTGCCCTTCCGGCGCGGGTTGCCGCGTGGCTGGAGGGCAACGAAGGTCTGGCGCCTCTCCCAGGCGATCCGGTCTTTACGAGGAACGAGGTCCGGGTGATCGCGTCTGCGAACCTCTCGCTGGAGGCCGCCGCCGCCCGCGCTGCGTCACTTGGCGTTCCCGCGGTCATCCTCTCCGATTCGATCGAAGGGGAGGCTCGCGACGTCGCGCGCGTTCACGCGGCCATTGCGCGTGAAGTCGCCGGTCGCGGCCGGCCGTTCTCGCGCCCTGTCGTCATTCTTTCGGGTGGAGAAACCACCGTCACGATCAAAGGCGGCGGCAAGGGCGGGCGCAACACGGAGTTTCTGCTTTCCCTCGCTCTTGCGGCCGACGGGATCGGCTTCTCCGCAATCGCCGCCGATACCGATGGCATCGATGGCTCGGAAGACAATGCCGGCGCCTTTGCCGACGGGCAGAGCATGGCGCGCTTGCGCAACCTGGGGTGCGATCCTTCGGCCCTGCTTGCCAACAATGACGCCTGGACGGCCTTCCATCATCTCGGCGACCTGTTCGTTCCCGGGCCGACCGGAACCAACGTCAACGACTTCAGGGCAATCCTGATCCGCTAACCCGCGCCGTTGCCGGCGCGGGTTCGGCGTTGCTCAGGCCGGAACGGGCGCGTCGTCGCGCAGGAGGCCCTTGTGCTTCAGGTCCGCCCAGAAATCTGTCGGGATCGGATGCGAGAACCAGGCCAGGTTCTGCTCCAGCTGTTCGATCGTGCGCGTACCCGCCATGAAGGATGGAACGGCGGGATGGGCGACAACAAACTGCAGCGCGGCTGCGGCCAGTGGCACATTATAGGCGGCGCAGACGGCTTCGATCCTTGCAACTTTTTCAAGGATTTCGCGCGGTGCCGGCGCATAGTTGTACTTCGCACCTTCCCTGGCGCCGGTCGCGAGGATCCCCGAATTAAACCCGCCGCCCACGACAACGGCGGCGCCGCGCTCCTGGCAGAGCGGCAAAAAGCTATCAAGCGCATCCTGTTCGAGTAGCGTATAGCGCCCCGCCAGCAGGAAGCAGTCGAAGTCGCGACGCAGCAACGCTTGCTCGCAGACCTGCCATTCATTGACGCCCACACCGATGGCCTTCACGACCTTCTCGGCTCGCAATCTTTCCAGCGCCCGCCAGGCGCCGTCCATCGCCTGCTCGAACACTTCAGGTTGCTCGCTGCCGCGCGTGAAGACGTCGATATCGTGGATGAAACACATGTCCATGCGCTCCAGTCCCAGTCGTTGCAAGCTGTCCTCGAAAGCCCGCATCGTCCCGTCGTAGCTGTAGTCAAAATGCATCGTGAAAGGTGCGGCATTCGTCCAGGGGGCAAAATCGATCGTGTCGCGCCGCGCCGGGCGCAAACGCCGGCCCACCTTGGAGGCGAGCACGAAGTCGTCACGTTCCTTCCAGCGCAGGGCATGACCCGTGCGCAGCTCGGCGAGGCCATGGCCATACATCGGGGCGGTGTCGAAGAAGCGGACGCCGGCCTCCCAGGCGCGCGCGAACATTGCTTCCGAGGTCGCCTCGTCGATCTCGCGAAAGATGTTGCCGAGGGGTGCCGTTCCGAAGCCGAAGGCGGTCACCTCCAGCTCCGTCCTTCCGAATTTTCTCTTTTGCCCAGGGTGCATGTTTTCCTCCATAAGTAACTGAATGGTGAATAGTATGCATGGCCCTAAACGGCTGTGCAAGCAGCATCCTTTTCGGCCTCCAAGTTTTTCGTCTTGACGACATCCGGCTTCAGAATATATGTAACTAGATAGTTACTAGAGATGAGGCGAGGCAGATGTATCTCACCGAAACGCAGGAGCAGGTGCGCGACATGGCGCGTGCCTTTGCCGACGAAATGATCCGCCCGATGGCAGAGGAGCTCGACCGCGAGGAGCGCTTCCCGGTGGGGCTTTACGATGAAATGGCAAAGCTCGGCCTTTTTGGCATCGGCGTGCCGGAAGAACTCGGCGGGCCGGGGTTCGATACGCTCACTTACGCACTTGTCATGGAGGAGCTGAGCCGCGGCTACGCATCCGTTGCCGACCAGTGCGGCCTGATCGAACTCATCTCGACCTTGCTCGTCCGCCACGGGACCGAAAGCCAGCAGGCGATGTTGCCTAATATCCTCGGCATGCGCGCCAAGGTCGCCTATTGCATCACCGAGCCGGAAGCCGGCACTGACGTTTCGGGCATCCGCACCACGGCAGAGCGTGACGGCAACGGCTGGCGGCTCAATGGCGGCAAGATCTGGATCCACAACGCGCCGGTCGCTGACTACGGCTTCGTACTGGCCAGGACCGACAAGGAAGCGGGAAACCGCGGCATGTCGATCTTCATCGTCGACCTGCACGCCGCGGGTGTCGAAAAGGGGCCCAAGGAACACAAGATGGGACAGCGGGCGAGCCAGGTCGGCGCGCTGAATTTCGACGACGTCAAGCTTTCGGCCGACGCTCTCTTGGGCACGGAAGGCCGCGGCTTCCACATGATGATGTCGGTGCTCGACAAGGGTAGGGTCGGCATCGCGGCGCTCGCCGTCGGTATCGCCCAGGCGGGGCTCGAAGCGGCGCTCGACTATGCCGGGACACGCAAGCAGTTCGGCAAGGCCATCGCTGATTTCCAGGGTGTGCAGTGGCTCCTTGCCGACATGGCGAAGGACATCGAGGCTGCCCGTCTGCTCGTCCATTCGGCCGCTTCCAAGATCGATAGCGGCGCCGACGCCACCAAGGCCTGTTCGATCGCCAAGTGCTTTGCCGGTGATGTGGCCGTGCAGCGGACGGCCGATGCAGTGCAGGTCTTTGGCGGCTCCGGCTACATTCGCGGGTTCGAAGTCGAACGCCTCTACCGCGATGCGAAAATCACGCAGATCTATGAGGGCACGAACCAGATCCAGCGCATGATCATCGCGCGCGAACTCCTGAAGAAGGGCGCACGGGCATGACCGGGTCTGAGCCTCGCCCCGTCGCACTGGTGACCGGTTCCTCGCGCGGGATCGGGCTTGCCGCCGCAGAAGCCCTGGCGCGGGAAGGATTTGCGGTCGCGCTCAACGGACTGCCGGATGATGCCGAACTGCCGTCAGCAGTCGAGCGGATCGCCGCTTACGGTGTCCCGGTCATGGCTGCGGCCTTCGATGTCAGCGCGATTGCCGGCCACGATAGCGCGCTCGCAGCGATTGAAGCCGAACTGGGCCAGATCACGACGCTCGTCAACAATGCGGGTGTCGGCGTTCTCAGGCGCGGCGACATGCTGGAGGTGTCGGAGGAAAGCTGGGATCGCTGCTTCGCCGTCAACACCAAGGGTATGTTCTTTCTGAGCCAGGCCTTTGCCCGGCGTCTTGTCGCCCGTAGCAAGGGCGCGCTCTTCCATTCGATCATCAATGTCACCTCGTCGAATGCCGTCGCGGTGGCCGAGCAGCGGTCGGAGTACTGCGCGTCGAAGGCGGCAGCCGCGATGATCTCCAAGACGCTCGCCGTCCGGCTTGGACGGGAAGATGTCGCCGTCTACGACGTCCAGCCTGGTCTGATCGCCACGGAGATGACCGCACCCGTCATCGACGCCTATCGCGAGCGGGCGGAGGAGGGGCTCACGCTCTTCCCGCGCGTCGGAAGGCCCGAGGAAGTCGGTGCCCTGATCGCATCGCTTGCGGCGGGGCGTCTTCCCTACACCACCGGAATGACGATCCCGGCTGACGCCGGCATGCTCGTCCCGCGCTTTTGAGGTCCCCATGAAAATCGCGCTTCCCGATACTGATGGACGCCTGTCCGACTATGCCCTCATCGGCACGCCGATCGCGGCTGCGACACTTGGCAGGAACCCGGCGCGTGTCGTCTATTCCGCGGCTCACGTGGTCGCCGACCCGTTCACAGCCAGCGATCCGTCCGGCCGCGCCGCCGTCGACTGGGAAAAAACCATGGAGTTCCGCCGCTATCTCGCGGGCCTCGGGCTCGGCATCGCCGAGGCGATGGATACGGCGCAGCGCGGCATGGGCCTCGACTGGCCGGGCGCTCTGGAACTGATCCGCCGCACGCGGGAAGAACTGCCGGACGCCGTCGTCGCCAATGGCTGCGGCACTGATCATCTCGACCCGGCGACCGTCACCAGTATCGAAGATGTTCGGAGAGCCTATCTGGAACAGGTCGAGGCGATCCAGAAGGTCGGCGGGCGACTTATCCTCATGGCGTCTCGTGCCCTGGTGCGGGTCGCTGAGCGACCGGACGATTACGTCAAGGTCTATTCCGATGTGCTAGCCGCCTGTGACGCGCCTGTGATCCTGCACTGGCTGGGCGAGATGTTCGATCCGCAGCTCGCCGGCTATTGGGGCAGCAGGGATTTCGACCCGGCGATGCAGACCGCGCTTGCCGTCATCAACGCAGATGCAGCCAAGGTCGACGGCATAAAAATCTCCCTTCTCGACAAGGAGAAGGAAATCGTCATGCGCCGCCGGCTGCCTGCCGGCGTTAAGATGTACACGGGTGACGACTTCAACTATCCCGAACTGATCGAGGGCGACAGCGAAGGATTTTCGCATGCCTTGCTCGGTATATTCGACCCCCTGGCCCCGGCTGCGGCTTACGCGGTGGAGAGGCTTGGCGAAGGGGATCGCGCAGGCTTTCGCGCAACGCTTGATCCGACCGTGCCGCTCGCGCGGCTGATCTTCCGGGCACCGACGCAGTACTACAAGACCGGCGTCGTCTTCCTTGCCTGGCTGAACGGCTTTCAGGATCACTTCGTGATGTTGAATGGCGCGCAGGCCATGCGGCCGCTGCCTTACTTCGTCGAGCTGTTCAGGCTCGCTGACCAATGCGGGCTCCTGCGCGATCCGGCGCTTGCCGTGGATCGGATGAAGAAGCTGCTTGCGCTCTATGGAGCGTAGCCATGCGTGATTTCACCACCGACCATTCCGCCCTGGCGCTGAACACCGCCAGCCTCGGGCACAACCTCGATGGCCATGGGGCGGGCTGGTCGCCCGAGCGCATTATCGACGCCTGTGCGGAACGTGGCTTCGGCTCGATCGTCTTCTGGCGCCGCGAGATCGGCTCGCGCGCGATTGAAATCGGCGAACGAGCGCGGGCATGCGGCCTCTCGATTGCCGGTCTCTGCCGCACACCGTTTCTCGTCGGTGCGGAAGCTGTCGATCGACAAAGCGTCATCGACGAGGCGAAGGCCGCGATCGACATGGCCGCGGGACTTGGAGCATCGGTGCTGACGATCGTCGTCGGCGGCGTGCATCCGGGAACCAAGGGCACGGGAGAGAGCCTGAAGATCGTCGCCGAGCGTGTCGGCGAGATCGCGCCCTATGCCGCCGGCCGAAACGTCAATCTGGCACTCGAGCCGCTCAATCCTGTTTATGCGGGGAACCGGTCCTGCCTGACGACGCTGCGCGATGCCGTCGATATTTGTGATGTGGTCGGGGCGACCAATCTCGGCGTCGCCATAGACGTCTACCATGTGTGGTGGGACAGCGAGATCCAAGCCCAGTTGCAGCGCGCGGGCGCCGAGCGGATCTTCGGCTATCACCTCTGCGACTGGCTCGCCGACACGCGCGAAGTGCTTCTCGATCGCGGCATGATGGGCG
This sequence comes from Ensifer sp. Root954, assembly GCF_001429005.1. Lineage (NCBI taxonomy): Bacteria > Pseudomonadati > Pseudomonadota > Alphaproteobacteria > Hyphomicrobiales > Rhizobiaceae > Ensifer > Ensifer sp. Root954. The sequence continues at coordinate 47,089 of NZ_LMJM01000004.1, read as the reverse complement.
ATGGGGTCGCTGACCTGAAGTCGCTGCGACGGAGCGTCGAAGACGCGGGTTATGCGGGTCCCTGCGAGGTCGAGATCTTTTCCGCAAACAACTGGTGGAAGCGGGACCCGAGCGAAGTCCTCGACGTGATGGTCGAACGCTTCCGCACAATCTGCTGACGATTTGGGAGGCAAACATGAAGATCCTGGTCACCGTC
>NZ_LMJM01000004.1:46671-46783 GCF_001429005.1 Ensifer sp. Root954 | reverse complement strand
GGTCGAAGAGGCGCTCAGGCTGAAGGAAGCCGGCAAGGCTGAGGAAGTCGTCGTCGTTTCCGTCGGTCCGGCCAAGGCCGAAGAGACGCTGCGCACGGCGCTTGCCATGGGT
>NZ_LMJM01000004.1:46234-46580 GCF_001429005.1 Ensifer sp. Root954 | reverse complement strand
GATCATCGTCGGCAAGCAGGCGATCGACGACGATTCGAACCAGACCGGCCAGATGCTGTCGGCCCTGCTCGGCTGGGCGCAAGGGACCTTTGCCTCCAAGGTCGAGATCGGCGATGGCAAGGCGCCAGAGTGCACAGCAAGGGTGACCCGCGAAGTCGACGGCGGTCTGCAGACGATCGACATCAAGCTTCCTGCCGTCGTCACCACCGACCTGCGCCTGAACGAGCCGCGCTACGCCTCGCTGCCGAACATCATGAAGGCAAAGAAGAAGCCGCTCGACAAGAAGTCGCCGGCCGACTTCGGCGTCGACACCGCTGCCCGCCTCAAGGTGCTGAAGACCGAGGAA
>NZ_LMJM01000004.1:45797-46159 GCF_001429005.1 Ensifer sp. Root954 | reverse complement strand
TCTTCTTCTGGCTGACCACGACAGCAACCACCTTTCCGACCAGACCGCCAAGGCGCTGAGCGCGGCCTCGAAAATCGCCAGTGGGACTGGAGCCGATGTGCATGTGCTGGTCGCCGGCGCCGGCGCCAAGGCTGCAGCCGAACAGGCCGCCAAGCTGGCGGGCGTTGCCAAGGTGCTCGTTGCCGACGACGCCTCGCTTGCCAACAACCTCGCAGAACCGCTCGCTGCCCTGATCGTCTCGCTCGCCGGCAACTACGACACGATCGTTGCCGCCGCCACCTCGGTCGGCAAGAACGTCATGCCGCGCGTCGCAGCCCTGCTCGACGTCTCCCAGGTCTCGGAAATCATCGAGGTCGTCTCGT
>NZ_LMJM01000004.1:44932-45761 GCF_001429005.1 Ensifer sp. Root954 | reverse complement strand
ACGGTGCAGACGACCGAAGCCAAGCGCGTCATCACCGTGCGCACCGCCTCCTTCGCGTCCGCCGCGGAAGGCGGCTCGGCGGCGATCGAGAGCGTCTCGGCTGCCGCCAACCCGGGCGTTTCCTCCTTCGTCGCCGATGCGCTGTCGTCGTCGGACCGCCCGGAGCTGACGTCTGCCAAGATCATCATCTCCGGTGGCCGTGCGCTCGGTTCTTCCGAGAAGTTCAGGCAAGTGATCCTGCCGGTTGCCGACAAGCTCGGCGCTGCCGTCGGCGCTTCACGCGCTGCGGTCGACGCCGGTTACGCGCCGAACGACTGGCAGGTCGGCCAGACCGGCAAGGTGGTCGCGCCCGATCTCTACATCGCCTGCGGCATCTCCGGTGCCATCCAGCACCTCGCCGGCATGAAGGACTCGAAGGTCATCGTCGCCATCAACAAGGACGAAGAGGCACCGATCTTCCAGGTCGTCGACTACGGCCTGGTTGCCGATCTCTTCGACGCTCTGCCGGAACTCGAAAAAGCACTTTGAAGCGAACATGTCCAAGATGAGTGATCTGCCCGAACGCGAGAGCATGGAGTTCGACGTTGTGATCGTGGGTGCGGGGCCGGCGGGTCTTGCCGCGGCGATCCGGCTGAAGCAGGTCAATCCGGAGCTTTCGGTCGTCGTCTTGGAAAAGGGCGCCGAAGTCGGTGCGCATATCCTGTCGGGCGCCGTCGTCGATCCCATCGGCATCGACCGGCTGCTGCCGGACTGGCGCGCCGACGCCGACCATCCGTTCAAGACCGAGGTGACGGACGATCACTTCCTGTTGTTGGGACCCGCGGGCTCA
>NZ_LMJM01000004.1:44461-44894 GCF_001429005.1 Ensifer sp. Root954 | reverse complement strand
CAATCACGGCAACTACATCGTATCGCTTGGGCTCGTCTGTCGCTGGCTGGCGACAAAGGCGGAGGAACTCGGCGTCGAGATCTATCCGGGCTTTGCCGCCACCGAAGTGCTCTACAACGACGAGGGTGCCGTCATCGGGGTCGCCACCGGCGACATGGGCATCGAGCGCAACGGCGAGCCGGGCCCGAACTTCGCCCGCGGCATGGCGCTGCTCGGCAAATACACGCTGATCGGCGAGGGCGTGCGCGGTTCGCTCGCCAAGCAGCTGATCGCCAAGTTCGATCTCTCCAGGGACAGCGACGTTCAGAAGTTCGGCATCGGCCTGAAGGAGCTCTGGCAGGTCAAGCCCGAGAACCATCGTCCGGGTCTGGTGCAGCACTCGTTCGGCTGGCCGCTCGGCATGAAGACCGGTGGCGGCTCGTTCCTCTATCAC
>NZ_LMJM01000004.1:44059-44408 GCF_001429005.1 Ensifer sp. Root954 | reverse complement strand
CCCCTATCTCTTCCCGTTCGAGGAGTTCCAGCGCTTCAAGACGCATCCGGCGATCCGCGGCACCTTCGAGGGCGGCAAGCGGCTGTCCTATGGCGCGCGCGCCATCACCGAGGGCGGCTACCAGTCGGTACCGAAACTGTCCTTCCCCGGCGGCGCGCTGATCGGCTGTTCGGCCGGTCTCGTCAACGTGCCGCGCATCAAGGGCAGCCACAATGCGGTGCTTTCAGGCATTCTCGCGGCCGAGAAGCTGGCAGCGGCGATTGCCAGTGGCCGCGCCAATGACGAGCCGATCGAGATCGAACGCGGCTGGCGCGACAGCGCCATCGGCCAGGACCTGAAGCGGGTGAGG
>NZ_LMJM01000004.1:43752-43993 GCF_001429005.1 Ensifer sp. Root954 | reverse complement strand
CACGCTGAAGCACGGAAAGACCGACGCGCAGTCGCTCGAACCCGCAGCGCAGCACCAGAAGATTGACTATCCAAAGCCGGATGGGGTTCTGACCTTCGACCGGCTGTCGTCGGTGTTCCTGTCGAACACCAACCACGAGGAAGACCAGCCGGTCCATCTCCAGGTCAAGGATATGGAGCTGCAGAAGCGCTCCGAACATGACGTCTATGCCGGTCCGTCGACGCGCTACTGTCCGGCCGGG
>NZ_LMJM01000004.1:0-43719 GCF_001429005.1 Ensifer sp. Root954 | reverse complement strand
GAACTGCGTGCACTGCAAGACCTGCGACATCAAGGACCCGAACCAGAACATCAACTGGGTGCCAAGGCGGTGAAGGCCCGGTCTATCCGAACATGTGAGTTCGGGAGGCGGGCGGCATGGCCTGCGTGGACAGGGCCGGGAGCGAGACAAGAGATTTCTTCGCAGAATGCCGCTTGATGGACTTATAGGACGGTGCCCTGACATCAAGACTGGCGTCGATACGCCTTGTGGTTACAGTCACGGTTGGACATCGTTGCTTTCACCCTCAGGTGAATGCCTATGATTGCCTTCGTATTCGCTTCCGACATCGCTGGCCGCAGCGGCGTATTTAATCTCTTGTGACGTTGGCGTCTTGTAAAATTCCGTAAAGTACGTATTTTACGGAAAAATGGAGATGCATGATGACATCCACCGTCACCGCTGCTGCGGTCTCCAAGAACTTTGGAGCCTACCAGGACGCAGCCGTGCGCGAGCCGTTGATTATCACCAAGAACGGCCGACCGCGCACGGTTTTGATCGCCTATGAGGACTATCTTCGCTTGATGCGGCGCGAGCGCCGAGTCGAACTGACGAGCGCGTTGGATGCGGACGACCTCGCTGCAGTCGAAACATCCACGATGGATCCTGGACTTGACCATCTCAATGCCGAATTGACGAAGGACAAGAATGCTACCGACTGAGCCAAAGGTCGGCTGGGTCTTCCGGTATTCCTATCTTTGGCACTGGCAGCATTTGGAGGGACGAGAAGAGGGTGACAAGGATCGCCCGGCGCTCGTTCTTGCCATCGTTGCCACCTTGGAAGATGGAACGCCGGTGGTCCGCGTCCTTCCGATCACGCATACCCCGCCGTCCGATCCAGCCGAGGCAGTCGAGATCCCGCCGGCGACAAAACGTCGTTTGGGACTGGATGACGAACGCTCCTGGATTGTCTTGACGGAAAGCAACCGCTTTGCCTGGCCAGGGCCGGACGTCCGGCCGCTCGACACGGATAGCGGCTACCACGGCCCGTTGCCTCCGGCCCTGTTCGAAGAGGTGAAGCGTCGCTTTGTCGGGCTGGCGCGCAGCCAAAGACATCAGGCGACCCCGCGTAGCTCCTAAGCGCGATTTGTTCCGGCGATTTCTGCAAAATGGCGCATCGCGTGGCGTTCCGGAAAAGACGGGAACCCATCTCGGCAGCATCTTGCGCTGGGATATTGATGCCGTAGAAAAATGCATCGAACTTCCGTGAAGCAACGGTCAAGCCGAAGAGCAGATCAACCCTGTACAAAGGCTTGTTGCGCGTATGTTCACGCTCGGGAGGGCCAAAATGATCGCATGATGTATCGTCGGGAACCGGCTATGCCGGTTGCTTCGGAGCGGATGCTAACGCTTCGATCAGCCGCAAGCCCGGCTTCGATGTCATTTGCAAGAAGGGCCAAGTTTGCTGAATCGGACATGGTAGGCACCTCTGGGCTTCAGCAAGATAACGGGCTCTTAAGGCGGCTGCTCCCGGCAAGGAAAACTGCTCCAGACGTGCTGATGCTGCTTACGACCAATTCGGCCACTCTTTGCGCACCGAGCTGACCAGAGCCTTTGCGGGATTCGGCCCGAGAGACGGGCCCAGCGGGGCTCTGGTCAGGTCTCAGCTAGGCCAACTCCTGATGAGCGCGCTCCAACTGCGCAGCCAACTGCAGAACCAATATGTCCGCTCCGGGCTTGCCGCTGATCTGTACGCCGATCGACAGGCCGGATGCATTCTTCAGCCATGGGCACGAGGCCGAAGGTTGCCCCGATAGGTTCGACGGCGTCGAAAACGGTGCAAAGCCGTACCCGGCACTGTTCCAGCGTTCGACATCGCCGAAGGCCTTGAACGAAAGTGCACCCGTCTCTGGGGGATCTTCCGCCAGAGTTGGCGTCAAGAGAATGTCTATGTGCTGCATCGAGGCGAGATAGCGACTGGTGTAGAAAGCTTTCGCCTCTTGCGCTTCATCATATGCGTGTCGTCCAGCTGATCGGGCCTTTTCCAGGAGATGCCAAGTCAGCGGTTCCAGCTCCGCTTCTTCCGGCTTTCGGCCCAGCTGATCCGTCCGCTGCTCGACGAGATCGACAATGTCGAAAATCCAGAGATAATCGAACCACTCGGCCGACAGGTCGTCAGGATAGGCGTAAGTCGATACGCTATGCCCCATCTCTTCGAGCATTTTTGCTGTCTGGTTGACGGCCAACCTTTGATCCGGGCCAACGATCCTGCCCGACGGGTCTCTCTCTGAAACGCCGATGCGCAAGCTTCCAATCGGTGCGTGGAGTGCCGAGAGGAAAGATCCTGTCTTCGGCCGTTCATTGGCGGTGACGTCGAGGGACGCTGCGCTGTCGCGCACCGTTCGTGTGATCACGTGGTCCGAATTCAAACCGCCTGCGATTTTCTTGAAATACGGCCCGACCGGATTGAGACCTGATGTCGGTTTGAACCCGAACACGCCACAGCATGCTGCGGGTATGCGGATCGACCCCCCAAGGTCGGTCGCATGTGCGATAGGCACCATGCCGGCGGCGACCGCTGACGCTGCACCGCCACTGCTGCCGCCGACCGTCAGGCCAGGCGCCGCGGGATTTTGGGTCACGCCATAGGCCTGTGGTTCAGTAACAAACTCGGCGGCGAATTCCGGCGTGTTGGTCTTTCCCAGGATGACGAGCCCGGCCTTGCGCCACCGATCCACCATGATGCTGTCGGGTTGCGCGGCGGTGCGTTTAAAAAACGCCGATCCGAACGTCGTCGGCATGTCCGAGGAAAAGAGATTGGCGTCCTTCAGAAGAAACGGCACGCCATCCAGCGGGCTCGAGCTTTCTGACCCTGAGATGGTCTCCAATGCGTCGAAGTTCTTGCAGATAACGGCGTTGAGATCGCCGTTGCGTTCTTCGATCACACGGATTGCGGCTTCCGCTACCTCACGCTTCGATACTTCTCGACGCTTGATTAGCTCGGCGACACCTACACCGTCGAATGCAACATATTCTGTCGATTTCATTTGCCGTCTTCTCTGCGAGACAACTGGGCAACCAGCTGGACGACGTAATCTCTGAAGATCGGGAAGGCGTTCGTCGTGGTGATCCTGCTGGTCGGCTGAGCAGCCTTCACCCAAAGGCCATCGATCATTGCGAGCAGGCAGTTCACGCCGAATTCCACTTGATTTACTGGCACGAGGGAGCGCAGGCAATGCGCGATATTGCTGGTCAGGCGCCGCTCATAGATCGTCTGAAAGCGCATCATTTCAGCGTTGCCGCTGAGGCCGGCCCAAAGCGCAAACCAGGTGGAGGCGACGGCGGGCTGGAACTGCGCGGGATCGAACTGTGCGGCGGCAATGGCAAGCAACCGTTCCATCGGCGTGTTCGCATGGCGCAAGCCCTCGACGGTCGCGCGGGAGAGCTCACGGTTCAGGTGACGCAGGACAAGGGTGTAAAGTTCGTCGCGGCTGCCGAAGTAGTGGGTGATCAGGCTCGGCGAGATCCCGGCCCTCATGCCAATTTGCCGGATAGAGCTCTGCTCGATCCCGAGTTCGTGGATCGTGTCGATGGCAGCGGCGATGATCTGCTTCTGCCGAACCGGTTGCATCCCGACCTTTGGCATGCGTGGCCTCCGTGTTGTTGGTGGCCAGTTTACATTTTTTATTGCACGCGCCAACAAAAAAGATATTGTTGTTGGCGTGTGCAATAAAAAAGGGGAAGTGCCATGAACTCCCGTATCCTTTATGCCAGCGTCTCTCTCTTGCTCCTCACATCGGCCGCCGCCGCCTCGGCCGCCGAGGCCGAAAGCTGTGCCAAAGTCCGTCTCTCCGACCTCGGGTGGACGGACCTGACCCTCACCAACGCCACCGCGTCACTGATCCTCAAGTCGCTTGGCTACGAGACCGAGCAAACCTTGCTTGGGCTGAACGTCACCTATGAAATGCTCAAGACCAACCAGATCGACGTCTTCCTCGGAAACTGGCGGCCTATTCAGGATGAGCAGTTCAAATCCTACTTCGACAAGGGCGAGGTAGAGGTCATCACGACCAATCTGAGAGGCGCCAAGTTCACGCTCGCCGTGCCGACCTATGTCGCCGAAGCCGGTGTCAAATCCTACGACGACCTGGCTAAGCACGCCGACAAGTTTGCCTCAACGATCTATGGCATTGAGGCGGGCTCCAACCAACCTCTCCTCGACATGATCGCTGCTGGCCGGCATGGCCTGAAAGACTGGAATGTCGTGGAGTCGAGTGAGACAGCCATGCTCACCCAGGTCGGCAAGATGACCAAGAGCAACGATTGGATTGTCTTCCTCGGCTGGGAGCCGCATCCGATGAACCTCAAATACAAGCTGACATATCTGAGCGGCGGTGACGCCGAATATGGCCCGAACTTCGGCGGAGCCACGGTTCGAACGATCACGCGGCCGGGCTATGCCAAAGAGTGCCCGAACGTCACCAAGCTTCTTGAAAACCTGAAGTTCGATCTCGACTACGAGAACCTCGGCATGAACGCCATCATGACCGATGGGGAAGAGGTCACCGCCGCGGCCCAAAAGCTGATCGCCACACGGCCGGATTTGTTGAAGCAGTGGCTTGAAGGCGTTACGACCCGCGGTGGCGCTGACGGTTACGAAGCCGCCAAGGCCTCCCTGTTGTCGAACTGACGCATCCCGCGCACACTAAGGTCGAACGGATGCGGTGGCTAAGGTATCGGGCACGTCGATCTCTAAGATCGCGTCGACCTCATTCCGTCGACAGGCTGAATGGCTTTCTCCACCAACACAGGGCGACCCAGCGCCTGCCCAGCTGAGCAACCTTGCAGACATGTCGGTGATATAATCACCTTGTTGGATAAGGGAGGGGGCCGCAGCGATCCCTCCGTTCCGGTGAAGTAAGAGCCGTCAAAGTCGCCGGGGTGGCGGCGTCAAGGTCCCAGTTCTTCCGTGCCGTTGTAACCAGAAAAACCACGATGGTGTCGTCGGAAATACCCAACTCGTAGAGCGTGTCGAGGATCACCCCGAAATCGCCATCGAGTCTAGCCGGGGCGCGCGCTTGCGAGGATCGCCTGGGCAAGCGTCTCGGCGGCACGCGAGGGCTTGTTGCGGGGATGGGCGATGTGGAACATGTCCTCGAACGTCATGCGCTCGGGGGCAAGCAGCCGCAGGCGACCGTTGCGTACCCATTCGTCGGCGTAGTGGTCGGGCAAGAAGCCGATATAGGCGCCGGAGAGGAGCAATAGCAGCGTGCCCTCCATGTGCGGCGTGGCCGCCGCCCATTGGAAGTTTACCCCACAGATCGTCTCGGTAAGCATGTAGGTGCGACCAGCAAAGGACTGCGCTTCCAGAACTGCGTCGGTGAGCGCATCGTCGGGCAGGTCGAATAGCGGGTGACCCTGCGCGCAATAGAGTTTCTGCACCTCGGAAAAAACGGGCTGCGTGCGCAAATGCGGCGTCGCGCTGCCGACCGTCGGCATCAGCACGATCTGATAACCACCATTTAGAAGGCCCTGATGCAGCACCTGCGGCGCGGCGACGTCGATCTCCAGATGCACACGCGGCGCCTGTCGGTGGAAGGCGGCGAGTGCCCCCTGGAGATCGAGATCCCGGTTGGTGATCATCGCGTCGACCGTGCCGAACGTCAGGCTGCCGGTCAGTTCCCCTTGCGCCTCGCCGACACGGCTCTGGAACTTTTCCAGCGAGCCGAAAAGATCCAGCGTCGCCTCATAAACGAGGCGTCCCTCGTCGGTCAGAAGGAAACCGCTGCGCCCGCGGCTGCAGAGGCGTAAGCCCAGCCGCTCCTCAAGGTGGCGCATATGGGTGGAGATGGTCGCCTGCGTCATCCCTAGTGATGATTGCGCGGCGGAAAACCCCCCATGCTGCACGACGGAGGCAAAGACACGCAACAATCTCAACTCTGCATCGCCGAGCGACAGATTGAGGATGCGATGGCGAACCTTGTTGATCATTCATTGATTAAGCCACAACTAAACATCCAATCATAGATATTTTTAAGCGTATCGACCTTCCACACACTCCCTTCATCCTGAGGAGGAGAGACATGGCGGGTAATTCCTATGAAACCGGGCGGCTGAACCTGCCGTTCGTCGGCATCTGCACCTTCGGCAAATATCCCTACCAGCCGGACTGGGATGCGATCGATGCGGATGTGGCGATCCTCGGCGCGCCGTTTGACTGCGGCACGCAATGGCGCGCCGGCACCCGCTTCGGGCCGCGGGCCATCCGCGAGGCATCGACGCTGTTTTCCTTCGGCCATGGGGGCGCCTACGATCACGAGGACGACGTCACCTACCTGCCGAGCGACAAGGTTTCGATCGTCGATATTGGTGACGCCGACATCGTCCACACCGACACGATGAAGAGCCATGCCAACATCGAATTCGGCGTGCGCAAGATCCTGGCCGCCGGCGCGCTTCCGGTGGTGCTCGGCGGTGACCATTCGGTCAACATCCCCTGCATCAACGCGTTTGAAGACGACTGTGCTGAACACGGCCCGATCCATATCGTCCAGATCGACGCGCATCTCGACTTCGTCGACGAGCGGCACGGGGTTCGCTACGGCCACGGCAATCCCATGCGCCGGGCCGCCGAGAAGCCCTATGTCTCCGGGCTCTCGCAGTTCGGCATCCGCAACGTTTCCTCGACGGCCAAGGAAGGCTACGAGGATGCGCGGTTAATGGGCTCGGATATCCTGTCCGTGCGCCAGATCCGCGCGCTCGGCACGGAGAAGGTTGCTTCGCGCGTGCCGGCCGGAGCCCGCTACTACGTCACGATCGATATCGACGGCTTCGATCCCTCGATTGCGCCGGGCACCGGCACGCCGTCCCATGGCGGCTTCATCTATTACGAGGTGCTGGAGATCCTCTCGATACTCGCCAGGCGCGGCACCATCGTCGGCATCGACCTGGTCGAGGTTGCGCCGGATTACGACCACTCAGGCTCGACCTCGATCCTCGCCGCCCAGGTGCTGATGAACCTCATCGGCCGCGTCATGCACGCCAAGAGAGGCTGAGACCATGGGTCGTATCGCTTACGATTTTTCCGGCGAACACGTGCTGGTGACGGGCGCCAGCCGCGGCATCGGCCGCGCGGTCGCGGAAGGTTTTGCCGCCGCCGGGGCAGAGGTCACCATTCTTTCCTCCGGCCGTGGAATTCACGAGGCCGCCCGCGAGATGTCTGAACGCTTCGGTCGCAGGATCGAGGCCCTCGAATGCGATATCACCGACAGTGCTGCCGTTAAGGCGACACTCGCGCCGCTGGGTCCCATCGATGTGCTCGTCAACAATGCCGGGCTCGAGCGCATTACGCCGGTGACCGACGAAGACGACGGTGTCGAAGACAAGTTCCGACGCATCACCGACATCAACACCAACGGCACCTTTTATGTGACCCGCCACGCGCTGCCTCACATGCGCGAGGGGGGCCGCATCGTCGTCACCGCGTCGATCTGGAGCCGTGTCGCGGTGCCGGAGTTCTCCGCCTATATCGCCTCCAAGCATGCCAATCTCGGCTTCACCCGGGTGATGGCCAAGGAACTTGGGGGACGATGCATTCGTGTCAATGCCGTCTGCCCCGGCTGGGTGCGCACCGAGGCGGCGATGCTGTCGCTGAAGAACATGTCGCTGCGCACCGGGCGCAGCGAGGAGGACCTGCTGGACGAGATCGTGGGAGCCCAGGTTCTGCCGGGCCTCCTGGAACCGGAAGACCTCGCTGCACCCTATCTCTTCCTCGCTTCCGATGGCGCAAGGGACATGACGGGCCAGGCGCTGATGCTCGACCGCGGCGAGGTGATGGCATGAGTGCGCGCGTTCTTGTCACCGGCGCCTATCGCGGTATTGGGGCTGCTTGCGCCCTGGCATTCGCAGCGACAGGAGCTCGGGTTGCGCTTGCCGATATTCGCATACCGGACGAGACGGCGATTTCGGCCGTACAGGCAGGGGCTACGGAAACCCTGACGCTTGCCTGCGATGTCTCAGACGAGGGTTCGGTCGCCGCCATCGGCGAGGTGGTGCAACGGACGTTCGGCGGACTGGATATCGTCGTCCACTGCGCCGGCGTCATTCATGAAGCGCCCTTGCTTGAAACACCCGTTGCGGATTTCGACCGGGTCATCGCCATCAACCTGCGTGGCAGCTTCCTCGTCGGCAAGATGGCATTGGGGCTGATGGGGGGAACGGCTGAGGAGCCCGCGCGGCTGATCATGATTGCCTCCGACATGGCCTATTACGGCCGCGAGACCTTTTCGCCCTATGTCGCGTCCAAGCACGGCGTGCTCGGTCTGGTGCGTTCCTGGGCAAAGGAATTTGCGCCGCGCGTGCTGGTCAATGCGATCTGCCCCGGTCCGATCGATACCGAGATGCTTGGGGCGGCGAACATGAGCGCCGAATGGCGTGCCAGGGAACTGGCGATACCGCTTGCGCGCTTCGGCAAGCCCGAGGAGATCGCCGAACTCGCACGGTTTCTCGCCGGCTCCGGCGGGCGCTACTTCACCGGCCAGGGGATCGGCAGCAACGGCGGGAGCATCATGCCATGATCGCCAATCCCATTCCCTGGCCGAACGGCGCCAAATGCGCCGCCTCCATCACCTTCGACATGGATGCCGACAGCCTCGTCCATATCGCCCATCCAAAGGATGGCCACAGCCGCGTATCGGCGATCTCGATGCTGCAATACGGGCCGAAGGTCGCGATCCCGCGCATTGTCGAGAGCTATCGGCAACTGGGCATCAAGCAGACCTTCTTCGTGCCGGCCTGGTGCATCGAGCAATATCCGCAGGCGATCGAGGCCATTCTGGAAGGCGGCCACGAGCTGGCGCATCACGGCTTCCTGCACGAGCACCCCCGCGAACTTTCGGACGAGCAAGAGGCGCACTGGCTCGACCGCGGCATCGAGGTGATCGTGAAGGCGAGCGGCAAGCGACCGCGTGGCTGGCGGGCGCCGCTTTACAATTTTTCCCACCGGTCCGCTGACCTCCTGGTGTCGCGGGGCTTTGCCTACGACGCTTCGTTGATGGGTGACGACATTCCCTATCTGCTTGAATGCGACGCCGGCGCCCTCGTCGAGCTGCCGTCGCACTGGGGCCTCGACGATTGGCCGCAATATGTCCAGTCGATGGACCTCGACTACATGATGCCAATCCGCGCGCCGGAGCAGGGCTTTGCCGCCTTTTCGCAGGAGTTCGAGGCGGCCTATCGCCACGGCGCGCTCTGGGTGCCGGTCGTGCATCCCTTTGCCACCGGCCGGCTTGCCCGCTGGGAGGTGGTGCATCGCTTCCTCGAACAGGTTCTCACGCGCGGTGACGTCTGGTTCGCGCCGATGGAGGAGATTGCCGCCCATGTGCGGCGTGTTGTCGAAAACGGCAGCTGGTCGCCGAGGATTGACCGACTGCCCTTCTATTCCGAGCCCGTCACGGTTCGGTAGCCGGCAGCGGGTTTATCCGCTTCCGAAGATCGGCGGCTGATGGAGCCGCAATGGACTTCGCGGAAAGACGCCAGAAGGCGCGACGCGAAAAGGGGAACGACGATGGAAAACAACGATATCGCCTGGCAGAGCGAACTGGCGCGGCGCGCCCGCATCTATGAAGATATCGAGGCGGGCGACCGCTTCGAGGGCACGATGACTGCGCTCGACTACACCGGCATGACGGTATTGACGCTCGTGCTGGTCGTCGGCTTCTGGCTCTGGGGGGCTTGAGATGACCGATCATGTCGCACTCGAACATATCTCCACTTTGAAGACGGAACAGGAAGAGGCCGCCCGTAATCGTGCTGCCGCCGAGCGCGGCGATGCGCCCCTCTTGCCGTCTGAACGGCTCTGGGGCTTCTGGGAGTTCACCTATGCCAATTCGGCACTGGCGATTGCCACCTGGGCCTTTCTGATCGGCGGCTCTGTCGGCCTCTTCGTCGGGCCGAAGGAGGGTATCGCCGCCATTATCATCGGCAACATCGTCGGCGTCGTGCTGACGGCGCTCGCCACCACCACCATGACCGGCCGCTACGGCGTTGAGCAGTTCGTGGCGCTGCGCAGCCAGTTTGGCTACAACGGCAGCCGCGTCGTCTATGTGCTCGCCGTCGTCATTCTCACCATGGGGTGGCTTGCGGCTCTCGCGATGATGTTCGGTCGCTCGATCGACGGGCTGATGGCGCTGAGCGCCGGTGAGGCCGCCAATCCGACGGGCGCGAAGATGATCATCGCCGCGATCGGCGCAATCCTGCTCACCTGGTTCATCGTCGCCAAGGGGCCGACCTCGATCAAGTTCTTCAACATGGTCGTGTCGCCGGCGCTGGTCCTCTTGATGGTGGCGATGCTCTACCTCATTCTCAGCCATCATTCGATCGGCGAGCTTCTGGCCTTGCCGGCCCTTGCGCCGCCTTTCGAGGACAAGACGCTGAACTTCATCGTCGCGGTCGAGGTCAATCTGGCAGCCGGCTTCTCCTGGTGGCCTTATATCGGCAATCTGGCGCGGCTGACGAAGAACGAGCGCACCGCCTTCTGGCCCAATGTTCTCGGTATCTTCGGGGCGGCAGCACTCGGCGAAATTGTCGGCCTGCTTGCAGCAGTCGCACTCGGCGAAAGCGATCCGACGATCTGGATGACGAAGATCGCCGGTCCGATGATCGGCATCGTCGCGCTGCTTTTCGTCGCCTTCGCCAACATGACCTCGATGGCAAACATCCTCTACACGTCGATCGTCGGCCTCAGGCAGGTCGGAACCGCATCGGTTCGCGCCATTTCCTGGGGCGCAATCCTGTTCCTCTTCTGCCTCATCCCGTTCGGGCTCGTGGTCTTCTACCCGCAGATGTATGACGGCTTCTTCATCTTCCTCGTCTGGACTTCGGCGCTGAATTCCGCGCTCGCCGGTATCGGGATCGCCGACTACTTCTTCCTGCGTGGCCAGAAGCTCGACATGCGCAGCCTGCACGGACCGCAGGAAAACGGACCCTATCGGTTCTGGGCGGGCTTCAACCCCATCGGGCTCTTTGCCCTTGCGGTCGGCTTCATCGTCTATGTCGCCGTCTTCAATCCGCAGACGCTGGCAAGCCTGCCGGCCTTCAAATACCTGACCGCCTCCGTGCCGTCCTGCCTTGCCGCAGGCGCCACCCACTACGTGCTCACGCGGCTTTTTGCCCGTGGCCGTGGTTGGGGCCAATACCCGTAACGCCTGGAGAAGACCGCCATGAGCGACACCTACGACTACATCATCATCGGCGCAGGATCGGCCGGCTGCGTGCTCGCCAACCGCCTTTCGGAGGACCCGTCGACCAGGTTGCTGGTTCTTGAATTCGGCGGCAGCGACAAGTCGATCTTCATCCAGATGCCGACGGCGCTTTCGATCCCGATGAACGGAACGAAGTACAATTGGAAATACATGACCCTGCCGGAGCCCGGTCTCGACGGCCGGCGCGTGCATTGCCCGCGCGGCAAGGTCATCGGCGGCTCGTCCTCGATCAACGGGCTCGTCTACATGCGCGGCCACGCCAGCGATTTCGACGAGTGGGAGGAACTTGGCGCGCGCGGCTGGCGCTACGCCAACTGCCTGCCCTATTTCCAGCGCGCCGAAAGCTGGCAGGACGGAGGCGACAGCTATCGCGGCGCCTCAGGTCCGCTTGCGACCAATGCCGGCAACGGGATGAAGAATCCGCTCTATGGCGCCTTCGTCGATGCCGGCCGCGAGGCGGGTTACATCACCACAGACGACCCGAACGGGCACATGCAGGAGGGCTTCGGCCCGATGCACATGACCGTCAAGGACGGGGTGCGCTGGTCGACGGCCAACGCCTATCTGAAGCCGGCGATGGGGAGGCCGAACCTCACGGTCATCACCCATGCGATGACGCGGCGCGTGCTTGTCGAAGGCAAGCGCGCCGTTGGCGTCGAATACGAGCTCGGCGGCGAGCGTCATGTCGCGCGCGCCAACCGCGAGGTGCTGATTTCCTCCGGACCGATCGGATCGCCGCACCTGTTGCAGCGCTCCGGTATCGGGCCAGCCGCTGTGCTGCAGAAGGCCGGTGTTCCCGTGCTGCACGATCTGCCAGGGGTCGGCGAGAACCTGCAGGATCATTCCGAGGTCTACATCCAGTATGCCTGCAAGGAGCCGATCACGCTCAACGGCAAGATGGGGCTCTTCAGCAAGGCTTTGATCGGGGCCGAATGGCTCTTGTTCAAGAAGGGGCTGTCGGTCTCCAACCACTTCGAAAGCGGCGGCTTCATTCGCTCCGACGCGTCGCTGCAGTGGCCGGATATCCAGTTCCACTTCCTGCCGGCCGCCATGCGCTACGACGGCAAGAAGCCGCTCGACGGCCACGGTTTCATGGTCCTGACCGGACCGAACAAGCCGAAGAGCCGCGGCTATGTCCGGCTTCGCTCTCCGGAGGCCCATGAACAGCCCGATATCCTCTTCAACTATCTCGACCGCGAGGAGGACCGCGAGGGCTTCCGCCGCTGCCTGCGGCTGACGCGCGAAATCATCGCCCAGCCGGCCTTCGACCGCTTCCGCGGCGAGGAAATGGCGCCGGGCAAGGATGTTCGAAGCAACGACGAGATCGACGCCTGGGTGCGCGAGACAATGGAAAGCACTTACCATCCTTGCGGCTCCTGCCGTATGGGTGAGGACGGAATGGCAGTCGTCGACAGCGAGCTCAAGGTCCGCGGCATCAACGGGCTGAGGGTGATCGACAGTTCCGTCTTTCCGTCAGAGCCGAACGCCAACCTCAATGCGCCGACGATCATGCTGGCGGAACGCGCCTCCGACATGGTGCGCGGCAAGCCACTGCTTGCGGCTTCTAACGCCGCAGTCGGCGTCGCCCCCGGCGTTGGCGTCACCCAGCGCAGTGGAAAGCCGCTTCGCGCCGTCCGGCAATAATGATCCTTGGAAAGGGCGGTGCGTCATGTTGCGCGGTATCGGCTACGTGGTCGCCCGGCGGCTTCGCGGCGATGACGAGGATCCGGAGGATTGGGCCATGGCGGTCGAAAGGCTCCTCAATCGCCTGATCGCCCGATGCGGCCTTGCGATCGGGCGATCGCATCGGCCAGCCGGAAAAGAAGAGGCCTCATTCGATCCGCCGGAACGCCGGCATAGCCCAGAATGAGCGCAGCCGGCTGAGGTGTCGCGATCGTGTAGTCGGACAGGGGATAGCATTGCAGTCCGGCATCGAGCACGGCGCGGTGGGAGGCCTGGTCTTCCCGGCCGCCCTCCAGCCAGGCGAGTGCATTGAGCCCGCTTTCGGAGCAGTCGATGCGGGCAAGTCCGGCAAGCGCATCTCGTCCGGCTGACATGAAAGCCTCGCGGCGCTCGGCGTAAAGGCCCCGCATCCGGCGCAGATGGCTGGCAAAGTGACCGCCGCCGATAAACTCGGCGAGTGCGAGCTGGGTTTCCACCGGGACGCTGCGGTGGATCAGCCCCGAGAGCGTGCGAAATGTCCCGACGAGTTGGGGTGGCAGGACGAGAAAGCCAACGCGGATGCCCGGATAGAGCGCCTTGCTAAAACTGCCCGCGTAGATCACCCGGTCGTCGCTGTCGATGGAGCGCATCGAAGGCAAAGGCGCGCCGTCGTAGCGGAATTCGCTGTCGTAGTCGTCCTCGATGATCCAGGCGTCGCTCGCGCGCGCCCATTCGAGCAGGGCAAGCCGGCGTGGAAGCGATAGGGTGATGCCGAGCGGGTGGTGGCGCGACGGCATGACGAAGGCGAGGCGCGCGTCGGGATAGCGAGCCATCGCAGCCTCGACATCCATGCCGTCTGCATCGACATCGGCCGGACACAGCTGCAGCCCGAGCGTGCGAAACAGGTTGCTGGTGGTCACCGGCCCCGGATCTTCGAACCAGATCCCGTCGCCAGGATCGGCAAGCGCCAAAGCCGAAAGCGTGAAGGCGGCGTGCCCCCCGGGCGTGATGACGATCTGTTCGGGATCGCAAGGGTCGCGCCGGTGCAGGGCCAGATATTCGGCGATCCTCTGGCGAAGCACCAGTTCGCCTGCGACGTCGCCATAGCCCATGGCCACGGCCTTGCCGCCGCGCGTCACGGCGTTCCAGCATTTCCTCCACACAGCGAAGGGAAACCGGTCGAGCGCCGGACGGTTGGGGAGGAAAGGCCTGTCTTCCATTTGGCCGATATCGGCCGACATCCGGCATGACAGGTCGCCAATTCGCGATAGCCGCGGCGGCGCGCGGTCGGCGACATCGTGGCGGGTCGGCCTCGACAGCGGCTTTGCCGGTTGGCGCGGCAAGGCGGCCGAGACGAAAGTACCGGCACCCTGTCGTGCCTCCAGATAGCCCTCCGCCTTCAAGTTATCGAGCACCCGCACCAGCGTCTGGCGCGACAGTCCCAACTCCTCGGCAAGGATTCGGCTTGCAGGGAGCCGTGTTCCGGCGCGCAGGTGCCCTTTCAGGATCGCCATGCGCAATTGGTCCTGCACCTGGCGGAATTTCGGCAGGGCGACTGCCGCGTCGAGGCGAAGGAAAGGCAGGATTGGCCCTTCAAGCTGTTTGACCACCGGTGCGCCTCCAAAAATTGGTACAGTAGAATGCACCATAATGGACGTTTCTTCGTCGTCCAATTGTTACATCCTGTCCCTACACGAAAACGCACCGATGCAGCCCTTCGCAGGACGCAGACAAGGTGCGGGGGAACCGGGAAAGGCGGCGGTGCCGACGACCGGATGCAAGGACAAAAAGCAGCCATCGCCCACGATCCGTCGTCGACGGTCAACAGGAGGAATTCATGAACAAGCTTCTATCGCGTGCAACCAGTCGCGCCTTCGTCTCCACACTCGCCCTGGCGGCGGCCCTGCCGGGTCTTGCCCAGGCTGAGGCATCGCAAGAGCTGGTCGCTGCCGCAACGGAGGAAGGCATGTTGACCGTCATTGCGCTTCCGCACGACTGGTGCAACTACGGAGACGTCATTGCCGGCTTCAAGGCGAAGTATCCGGGCATCGAAGTCAACGAACTGAACCCCGACGCCGGTACCGCCGACGAGCTCGAAGCCATCCGCGCGAACAAGGGCAACACGGGTTCGCAGGCGCCTGACGTCGTCGATCTGGGCCTGGCTTTTGCGCCGGCTGCCGCCAAGGAGGGCCTCCTTCAACCCTACAAGGTGGCGACCTGGGACGAAATTCCTCAAAACATCAAGGACGAGCAAGGCTATTGGTACGGCGACTACTACGGCGTCATGGCCTTCGGTGTGAACAAGGACCTGCTTGATACTGTACCGGCCGACTGGTCGGATCTGTCGAAGTCGGAGTACTCCGGGGCTGTCGCACTCACCGGCGATCCACGGTCTTCGGCACAGGCCATCCTGGCGCTGATGTCGGCAGGCATCTCGCGGGGCGCCAAGCCTGGAACGGAATCGGGCGGCAAGGGCCTGGAGCTCTTTGCGGAACTGAACAAATCCGGCAATTTCGTGCCTGTGCTCGGCAAGGCCGGCACGATCGCGCAGGGGCAGACCCCGATCGTCGCCGCCTGGGACTACAATCTGTTGGCCTGGCGTGACGCGTTGAAGGGCAACCCGCCGATGGACGTCGTCGTACCGGCAAGCGGTGTGGTCGCCGGGGTCTATGTTCAGGCAATCTCGGCCTACGCGCCACACCCGAACGCCGCCAAGCTCTGGATGGAATATCTCTATTCCGACGAAGGCCAGACCGGTTGGCTGAAGGGCTACTGCCACCCGGCGCGCTTCAATGCCATGTTGAAGGCTGGCAAGTTCCCGCAGGAGCTGCTCGACAAGCTGCCGCCTGCCGAAGCCTATGAAAAGGCGATCTTCCCGACGGTCGACGAGCTTTCCGCCAACAAGACGGCGATCGTCGAGGGTTGGGACAAGGTGGTCGGCGCCAACGTGAAGTAATCCTCCGCTTGAGAGAGAGGTTTCACCGGTCGTGAAGCCTCTCGCCCCCCTTTGGCGCAATTTTCCCAGGGACAAATCCGATGACGACAAGCGTCGCATCCCTGCCGGCCGTCTTCCGGCCACGACAGGTTCTCAGCTGGTTCGGGGTCGCCCCCTTCTTCGTCTTCGCCACGCTGTTCCTCATCCTGCCCACGCTCAACATCGTGCTCGGCGCGTTCCGCAACGCTGAGGGACAGATGACGCTGGAGAACCTCGGTAAGCTTCTTGCGCCATCCATACGATCGGCCTTCTGGATCTCGATCGAGCTCAGCCTGCTGACAGCGGCGCTCGGGTGTCTGTTCGGCTTCCTCATTGCCGCTGCCATCACGCTCGGCGGCCTTCCGCGACCCCTTCGCAATGCCATCCTGACCTTCTCAGGCGTCGCTTCGAATTTCGCCGGCGTGCCGCTCGCCTTCGCCTTCATCGCAACCCTCGGCCGCCTTGGTTTCGTGACGATGCTGCTGCGCCACTGGTTCGGCATCAATCTTTATGGCGCCGGCTTCAACATCGTCTCCTTCCTCGGACTGGCCCTTACCTACCTCTATTTTCAGATCCCGCTGATGGTGCTGATCATCACGCCGGCACTGGAGGGGCTGCGCCGCGAATGGCGAGAGGCGGCCGAAAGTCTCGGCGCCAACGGTTTTCAGTACTGGCGCCTGGTGGCGTTGCCAGTGCTCTGGCCCTCGCTTCTCGGCACGCTGGCTTTGCTTTTCGCCAATGCCTTTGGAGCAGTTGCGACCGCCATTGCGCTGACCGGCTCATCGCTCTCGATCGCGCCGATCGTCCTGTTCGCCCAGATCCGCGGTGACGTGCTCAATGATCCGCATCTGGGTTATGCGATCGCCTTTGCCATGATCCTTCTCACCGCCATTGCCAACGCAATCTATATCCTCCTGCGCATGCGCGCGGAAAGGTGGGTCAAATGAGGGAAAGGCGCGTCTGGTCCTGGCTCGCCGTCGCTTTGGGTGGGCTCTATTTCCTCCTTCCGCTCGTCGGCATGTTTGACTTCTCCATGCGCATGCAGCGCGATGGCTACAGCTTCGAAGCTTACCGCGTCGTGCTGGCCGATCCGCAGTTCCAGCAAACCTTCGGCTACTCCGTCGTTCTGGCCTTGCTCACGATCGTTCTTGGAATCCTGCTCATCGTGCCGACGGCCTATTTTGTCCGGCTGCGGTTTCCCGGGTTGCGCCCGGTCGTCGAGTTCCTGACGCTGCTGCCACTGGTCATTCCGCCGATCGTCATCGTCTTCGGCTACATCCGCATCTACAATACATCCTCCGTCCTGCCGCTCACAGGAAGCTGGTGGGGTACCAATCTCCTCCTTCTGTTCGGCTATGCGACACTGTCGCTGCCCTACATGTATCGCTCCGTCGACACGGGCCTGCGCACCATCGATGTCGGCAGCCTGACGGAGGCGGCCCAGAGCCTGGGGTCCGGCTGGACGCGGATCCTTGCCGTCGTCATCCTGCCAAACGTCTTTGTCTCGGTTCTATCCGGCGCCTTCCTGACCTTCGCGATCGTCATCGGCGAATATGTCTTTGCCGCCTTGCTCAACGTCGGCTCGTTCGGCCCTTACATGGTCTGGATGGGTGGCAACCGCGCCTACGAACCCTCGGCGCTCGCCGTTGTCGCTTTCGCCATCACCTGGGCCTGTATGGCCCTGATCCAGCTTGTCACCCATTTCTCCAAATTCTCCACCGTGAGGCGTTGACCATGGCTTTTCTAGATATCCATCACCTGGAAAAATCCTTTGGCCCGACCCGTGTCGTCAAGGATTTCAACCTCGACATCGAAAAAGGGGAGTTCGTCTCCTTCCTCGGCCCGTCTGGCTGCGGCAAGACCACGGTATTGCGCATGGTCGCCGGCTTCGAGACGCCGACATCAGGCGCGATCAGCATCGACGGACGGGAGGTGACAGGGCTTGCCGCCAACCGGCGCAATATCGGCATGGTGTTCCAGTCCTATGCACTTTTCCCAAATTTGACGGTGGCGGAAAACATAGGCTTCGGCCTCAAGGTCGCGGGTGAGGGCAAGGCGGCCATTGCACGGCGCGTCGGTGAAATGCTGGATCTGATTGGCCTGCCTCAACTCGGGGGGCGCTATCCGTTCCAGCTCTCCGGCGGCCAGCAGCAGCGTGTGGCGCTTGCGCGCGCACTGGCGCCGCGCCCGCAAGTGCTGCTGCTCGATGAGCCGCTATCGGCTCTGGACGCGAAGGTTCGCATTAGCCTGCGTGACGAGATCCGTCGAATCCAGCGCGATCTCGGCATCACCGCCATTTTCGTGACGCATGACCAGGAGGAGGCGCTGTCCATTTCGGATCGCGTCGTGGTCATGCACCAGGGCGTCGCCGACCAGGTCGGCACGCCGTTCGAGATCTACAACCGGCCGGCGACGCGCTTCGTTGCGCAATTCGTCGGTACGCTCAATCTTCTCGACGCCGACGTGTTGGATGCGACCACCGGCAAGGTGCGGCTTGGTGGTGTCCCGGTGGCGCTGGACCAGCCGCTTAATGGTCGGCCCGGCGAGCGCATCAGCCTGGCGATGCGTCCAGAATCGGTCGAACTGGGGCGCAGCGACTGCGATCGCGTCGTCCTTTCCGGCGAAATTGCAGCAGTGCATTTTCTCGGTTCAGTGATCCGCATCAAAGTGGCGGTCGGGGGCCAGTTCGTTTCGCTCGATACGTTCAACCAGCCCGACAGGCCGCCGCCCTCGGTTGGCACCACCGTAGAGGTCAGCCTGCCGCATCGCGATCTTCTGGTGCTTGCCGCCTGATGTTCCCTCAGCTTTGAAGTCGCCTGTGAAGGAGCCGGCTCTTTGACCGAAACGACGTTTGACGATCTGGCGTCGCCGGACTGGCGCGCAAAAATTGCCACCCTTTCCGGCCCGGCCCGCGCCCGGCTGGCGGAGCGGGCGCGCAACGCGCCGCTGTTTGCGCACGCCTATGCCTTTCATCTCAACATGCGTTTTGGCGGAGTGACACCGCTGCAGCTTGCCGAATTCGCCTATGAGCAGCGGCTCGTCGGCCTCAAGGTCCATGTCGAGGACGGCGAGGCAGCCAGTCTCGCCGGTATGTCAGACGCAGCGCTTTCTGAATATGGTGCCGCAGTCGAGCAGTTCGGACTGGAGCTCCATATCGAGACCAGCACGACGCAGGAGACAGGTCTCTTTGATGCGGTACGTATCGCGCTTGCCACTGGCGCGACGTCGCTGCGTTGCTATCCGCGCTACGAGGGACGCGTCTCGGAAATTGTCTCACAAACGATTGCTGATCTGCGACGATTGGAGACCTTCGATCCCGAGGGGCGGCTTCGCTACACGCTCGAACAGCACGAGGACCTGAAGTCGGAGGAGCTGATCGGCATCGTAAAGGCTGTCGCCAATCCGCGCCTTGGCCTGCTGTTCGACTTCGGCAACATGATCAATGCCTATGAGCTGCCGTTGCCGGCGCTTGCCGCACAGGCACCCTATGTGACCGAAGTGCATGTCAAAGACTGCCTCGTCCAGCAAGATCGCGACGGCTGGGCGCACCTCGCCTGCCAAACTGGCACCGGCCATCTGCCGCTGCATGCGATGTTCGTGGACCTGCTTCTGCTTGGCCAGGACCGTGCGCAGGTCTTAAGCTTCGGGCTCGAGGAAGAGGAGGGCTATTTCGCGCCCGCCCTGCGCTTCCCCTCGGAGGAAAGCGACCCGTTCATCGCGGCTCGCTCCGCGAGTTTCACGGACATCGGGACCACCGACCTTGGCGCGCGGCTGCGCCAAGAGGCCATCGCCGCTCATCGGCAGCTCGAAACCGTAAGAACCATGCTCAATCAGATTGCTGCCGAAGCTTTGAGGATAGAACGATGACCCATGAGCCTGACTGCCCACCGCCCTACATGGCACTTGCGCACGCCATGGCCGATGCCGCTGCCAGCGTCATCCGTCCGCACTTCCGCAAGCGTGTTGTCGTCGACGCCAAGGCAGACTCCAGCCCCGTCACCATTGCCGACCGCGACGCCGAGGCCACGATGCGGCGCATGATCGAGGCGCAGTTTCCCAACCACGGGATCAGGGGCGAAGAATTCGGCGCATGCCGAACGGATGCCGAATGGGTGTGGGTGCTCGACCCGATCGACGGCACGAAGTCCTTCATCTCCGGCTCGCTCGCCTTCGGCACACAGATCGCATTGCTCCATCGCGGCAAACCTGTCCTCGGCATGATCAATCAGCCGATCACCGGCGAACGATGGTTCGGCATAGGCTCCTCCGCGACCCTTAATGAGGAGCCGATCCGCACCAGCGAAAAGACCGCGCTCGGCGAGGCGATCCTCTACACCTCGGCCCTTGAGCAGTTCGACCGCGCGCGCCACGAGCGCTTCGATGCCTTGACTGCCAAGGTACGCTTCACCCGCATATCTCACGATTGCTACGCGGCCGGGCTGCTGGCGCTGGGCGGCATCGACCTACTCGTCGAAAGCAATGTTTTCGACTACGACATCCTGCCACAGATGCCCATTATTCTGGCTGCAGGCGGCATCGTGACCGACTGGGATGGGCAGCCTCTTGCGGATGCGACACGGTACGACACCGTGTTGATGGCTGCAAACGCCGACCTCCATCGAGCCGCGGTGAAGATCCTTAGCCGGCTAGGATGAAATCCAGACGAACGGGCCGCTTAATCAATTGCCTGATCGTCGCGCTCGGCTTCAGCACCACCCATCCTCGACAATCATTGTCGCGAACAAAGCGCAGTTAGGCCGAACTCGACGTTGCCGTAGCCGTGCTCGGTGAACATTCCGCACATCGGCACTAAAGCTCAGTTCATGGTGGCAATTTGCGGACGCTTCAGTGGGCGGTAGCTAGCCGCCCGACGATACCACCAAGGCCTCAGCCTTCGAAGCAGAGGTATTGACGAGGCGATGAGGTGTCTGCGGCAAGTTTCCGGATGTTCCGATCCGCTCGGTTCCAGCGCGGTGCGTTGTCATTGCATCGTACTTTCACGTACCTTGAGCTCGAAGCCCAGGTCAACGATTGGCGATGCGATTGGCAGGCCAGCCAGTCGATCAAGCACCATCTGTACAGCCTGTCGGCCGATTTGATAGCGCGGCGTGCGGATGCTGGTGAGCGACGGATAGGCGACGTGCATCATGTCGAGGTCGTTGAAGCCGCAAATTGCCATGCGGTGCGGCACGGCGATGCCTGCCCTTTGGCATTCAAACAGCACGCCCATGGCCAAGTCATCATTGTTGCAGAAGACGGCGTCGAGATCGGCGACCTTTGCCAATGCGTCGGCCAGGAGCTGCCCGCCGAGCGAGACGCGAGACGGCGTCAACGTGGTTGTCACCAGCTTGGGATCAAAGGACTGTGCGGCCTCGAGCGCCGAGCGGTAGCCGGCGAGGCGGCGCTGCGAGCGTGGATCCATTCGGGCGCCGATGAAGCCGATGCGGCGATATCCCGCCTCGATCAGATGATTGGTGGCCACCTTGCCGCCATCGAAGTGGGAGAAGCCGACCAGCATATCGACCGGATCCTCGCCATATTCCATGATCTGCACGATGGGGCAATCCGCGCTCTCGAGCAGTTTGCGGGTCGTTTCGGTCTGGTCGATACCGGACACGATCAACGCCGATGGCCGCTGGCCCAAAAACATCCGGATCAGCCGTTCCTCTTCCCGTGGAGAGTAGTGGGTGTTGCCCATCTGGATCTGCAGCGGGCCGTCGCCGAGCCCGTCATAGATGCCTCGAAGGGTGTCGGCGAAGACGATGTTCGTCAGCGACGGCACGAGAACGCCGATCACATCGGCTCGCGCGGACGCGAGCGCGCGAGCATTGGGATCGGGCGCATAGCCAAGCTGGATCACCGCCGTATCGATCTCGGCGCGCAGTTCGGCCGAAACGAGCGATGGGTCGCGCAGCGCGCGCGAGACGGTGATCGCCGCGACGCCGGCCAGTTTGGCGACGTCGGCGATCGTCGGCCTGCCACTGCCGCGCCGGCTTGCCTTGCGCCCCTGGTCTCTGGAGACGATGTCGTCCGTCACGTCGATCCCTGCCGGTTGCGCGCGCGCAAGGTCTCCACATC
The DNA here is from genome assembly GCF_001429005.1 of Ensifer sp. Root954. Lineage (NCBI taxonomy): Bacteria > Pseudomonadati > Pseudomonadota > Alphaproteobacteria > Hyphomicrobiales > Rhizobiaceae > Ensifer > Ensifer sp. Root954. The sequence goes on along the minus strand of NZ_LMJM01000004.1, from coordinate 21,786 downwards.
GGTGTTGCCGACATACCAGTTCCTTGCGTCGACCTCATCGAAGACGACGGAAATTTCACGCTCGGCAAGCCCGGTCGCTTCGGCAATCGCCGTTACGACCTTGCTTGCGATCGCAGCTTTCTTGACCGAAGGATCGTCGCCGAGGACCTCTCGTACGATGGTGATCCGCCCGAACGGCATGATTGACCTCCTGCCTCAGTAGAGACGTGCGCCGTTGACCATCAGCCGAACGGCATAAAGCGAACTGGTTGCGCAGATGTAGAGGATGTTTCGCTTCGGCCCGCCGAACACGCAGTTGGCGGTGTTTTCAGGCACTCTGACCTTGCCGAGCAGAGTGCCGTCCGGGTGATAGCAGTGGATGCCGTCGCGGGCACTTGTCCAGATCCGGCCCTCGTCATCCAGACGGAAGCCGTCAAACAGCCCGGCGGTGCAATCGGCAAAGACCTCGCCGCCCGACACGGAGCCCGCTTCATCAACATTAAAGACACGCATATGCGCCGGAAGGTCAGGGCCGTGCGTCCGGCCGGTGTCGACGACGTAGAGCCGTCTTTCGTCAAGGGTGAAGGCAAGGCCGTTCGGCCGCACCATGTCTTTAATGACGGCAGTGACCGCGCCCGTCGCCGGGTCGACGCGATAGACATGGCAGGCGCCGATTTCGCTTTCCGCCTTGTGGCCTTCGTAATCGCTCTCGATGCCGTAGGCAGGATCGGTAAACCAGATCGACCCGTCGGAGCGCACGACGACATCGTTCGGTGAGTTGAGCCGCTTGCCGTTCCAGCGATCGGCGATGGTTGTGATGCTGCCGTCATGGTTCGTGCGGGTCACGCGGCGGCCGCCGTGCTCGCAGGTTACCAGGCGGCCCTGTCGGTCGGTGGTGTTGCCGTTTGAAAAGTTCGACGGCTGCCGGAAGACGCTCACATGCCCATCGGTTTCGTCATAGCGCAGCATCCGGTCGTTGGGGATGTCCGACCAGACGAGATAGCGCCCGGCGGCGAAATAGGCCGGCCCCTCGGTCCAGCGACACCCCGTATAAAGTTGCTCCACGCGGGCGCTGTGGTTGACCAGCCGGGCAAAGCGCGGGTCTACGATCTCGAAATCCTCGGCCATGGGGTCCCTCATGCGTATTCTTAAGCGTCGCGATATGATAGCGCTATCATCGCGGAAGGAAATAGGCTTCCTTTCGAGACGTCGAAATCAGGCTGATTTCGATCTTAAACCAGTGATATTCGGTCCTCCGTAATCCGCAAATGTTACTTTACAATCGCATGTGGTAGCGCTACCTAATTAAGAGACAGCGGTGTTTTCGGGAGGAGACCAGAGCGCCTCGTCAATGGTGAACGCAGGCATCCAGCGTGCCGGTGCCGCAGGAGTTCGTGCCGCTCGAGGGTGAGTTTCATCCCCGGGCTGGAGAACAAACAAGTGGCGCGCCAATGGGAGGAAATGTCGATGGTGAAGTCACTCGCTGGCGGCATCGTTGCCGCCACTGCCTTTTTCATGCTGGGATCTGCTGCCTATGCAGATCCGGAAATCGTTTCAGGGCCTGCAGCCGAGCCGGAATGTTTCGCGCCGTGGTCGGCGGACACGAAATTCTTCAAGTTCCCGAAAAAGGACGGCCCGTATCGCATAGCACTTGCCAACGGCTACATCGCCAACACCTGGCGTATCCAGATGGTGCAGACCGCCAAGGCCTATGCCGCTCAACCCGACGTCGCAGCCAAACTGAAGGAGTTCAAGGTCGTTTCGACGGGCGAGGATGTGCCGGCCCAGATCTCGGCGATCAACAACTTCATCGACTCCGGCTATGACGCGATCGTCGTCAATGCCCAGAATCCGACGGCGTTTGCGCCGGTCATCAAGCGGGCGAAGGAAGCTGGCGTGGTGCTGGTCGCCTTCGACAACATCCTCGACACCGAGGACGCCATCAACGTCAATGTCGACCAGAAGGGGCTCGGGCAATTGTGGGGCGACTGGCTCGTCAAACATCTGCCTGATGGCGGCAAGGTGCTTGAGGTGCGCGGTGTCGCCGGCACGTCTGTCGATACCGACAGGCACGACGGCATCCATGAGAAGCTCCAGGCGTCGGGCAAGAAGTTCGAGGTCGTCGAGGTCATGGGCAAATGGGACGACGGCGTCGCCCAGAAGGTGACTGCGGACGCAATCGCAACCAGCGGCCCCTTCGACGGCATTACCGGGCAGGGCGGCGACACCGGCATCGTTCAGGCGATGATCGACGCAAAGCACCCCTTCGTGCCTTTCGGCGGCGAAACCGAAAACGGATTTCGCAAGTTCTGTGCGGCACATGCCGCCGACGGCCTGAAATGCTCGTCGGCTGGAACCGGACCCGCGCAAGTGGCCGTCGCCATCAAGACGGCGATTGCCGCGCTCGAGGGTCAGGTGGTGCCGCAGTCGGTCAAATTGCCCTTGGCCATCGTCGAAGATCCGAACTTCAAGGAAGGCCAGGATTATTTCCAGGCGGAGTCCGACAATTTCTTCGTCGGCAATTCGTTCCCCACCTGCGGGATCAATTTCTCCGCCCAGGAGATCATGAAGCAGAGCAAGGATAACCAGTAGTTCGATCAGGATCAGGGCACCGCACAGCTGTGCAGTGCCCTGTCGTCAACAACGGTTTTCCGGAGAGCGCAATGGAAAGCGGCGCACCGCTCTTTCGCATGGAAGGCATATCGAAACGCTATGGCGGGGTGCGGGCGCTTGAAAATGCCGAACTGTCCGTCAGGACCGGCGCCATTCACGCCGTTCTCGGCGAGAACGGTGCCGGAAAGTCGACGCTCATCAAGATCATGGCGGGCGTTGTGGCCGCCGACGAGGGGCAGATGACGCTCGATGGACAGCCCGTGACGTTTGCGTCACCGGCCGCCGCCAACGCCGCCGGCATCGCCTGCGTCTTCCAGGAGCTGTCGCTGATCCCGGAACTCAGCGTTGCCGACAACATCGTCATTTTCAATCCGCCGACCCGGTTCGGCATGATCGACCGCAAGGCCCAGCGGCGTCTGGCAGAAGAGGCGCTGGCGCGTGCCGGTGCGGCAGACATCCACCCTCTGGCGCTGGTCAAGGACCTGCCGCTGTCGCGCCAGCAGATCGTCGAGATCGCCAAGGCGCTCGCGCGCAAGCCACGCATCCTCATTCTCGACGAGGCGACGTCGGCGCTCACGGCGGCCGATGTTTCCAAGGTCTTTGCCGTGTTGAAGCGGCTGCGCTCTGAAGGGCTGGCGCTTGTCTACATCTCGCACCGGATGAACGAGATTGCGGAACTGGCAGACGATTGCACCGTGTTTCGAAACGGCAGCAAGGTTGCAAGCTACGCGGCAGGGACAAGGAGCGACAGCGAGGTCATCGAGATGATGATCGGTCGTGAATATCATAGCGTCTATCCACCCAAGCCGGGCCCGCTTGCACCAGCGGCACCCGTCCTTGAGACGCGAAATCTGTCCTGGGCGAACCGTCTTCACGACATCTCGTTTTCATTGCGTGCAGGCGAAATCGTCGGTCTCGGCGGGCTGGACGGGCAGGGACAGCGCGACCTCCTCCTGGCGCTGTTCGGGGTCTTGCGCGGGCTGCGCGGCACGGTTCTCGTCGACGGCAGAGCGATCAGCATCGGCAGCCCTGCGCAGGCGCGCCGGCACGGCATCGGCATGGCGCTCATTCCCGAGGACCGCAAGACCGAGGGGCTGATGCTGCCGATGACGGTGCGTGACAATCTCTCGCTCGCCTCTCTCGACCGGCTGACGCGCGGCGGGATCATCGATCGCGCCAAAGAAGAGAGCGCTATCGACCGGATGATGACGTTGCTGTCCATCAAGGCGGGCAACATTGACGCGCCGGTCGGGGCGCTTTCGGGCGGCAACCAGCAGAAGGTCGTCATTGCGAAATGGCTGATGCGGCAGCCGCGCATCGTCCTTCTCAACGACCCCACGCGCGGCATTGACGTCGGCACCAAGCAGGAGATCTACCAGCTCTTGCGGCGTCTGGCGGACGAAGGCGCGGCTATCCTCTTTTATTCGACCGACTATGCCGAACTCATCGGCTGCTGCGACCGGGTCCTCGTGCTCTATGACGGGGCGGTAAAACGGGAGTTGGCGGGCCCTGAGATAACGGAGCGCGCGCTGATTGCGAGCGCACTCAACATTCCGTCCGCAGACCCAAGCCACCGGGAGCCCATCCAATGAACGACTGGCGGTACCGACTGACGGAGTATCGGGGCACGCTGGCGGCGGTTGCGATCTTCGTGGTGATGTTCATCATCTACACATCGAACCATCCGGCCGGCTTCACCGCCAACGTTATCCAGACGGCCGCCAACAAAGGCGTGCTGCTTGCCTTTGTCGCGATGGCTCAAACCATGGTGGTGATCACCGCCGGCATCGACCTCTCGGTCGGCATGATCTTCCTTCTCACCAACTGCCTGGCCTCGTGGCTGGTCGTTGGCTCGCCGCTTGAGACGGCCTTCGGCGTCTTCGTCGTCCTGAGTGTTGGGGCCTCCTGCGGCGCGATCAATGGCGCCATTGTCATCTATGGGCGGCTGCAGCCGATCGTGGCGACGATCGCAACGGGGGCGGTCTATTTCGGCTTTGCCCTGTTGCTGCGGCCTTTTCCCGGCGGATCCGTCAACGAGGGGCTCGCGGATGCCCTGACCGGCCGGATTTTCGCAGTTGTGCCGGCGAGCCTCGTCGCGCTTGCAGCGGTAGTCGTCGTGATATGGGTGCCCTTCAGCCGGTCGGTCTATGGGCGTGCAGCCTATGCCGTGGGCTCCTCCGAGACGGCCGCCTACATGTCCGGCATGCCGATCCGCCGCGGCAAGTTGCTCGCCTACACGCTTGCGGGTCTGGTCGCCGCTCTCGGGGGGCTGTTTCTCACCTTTTTTACCTATACCGGCGACGCAGCACTCGCCAGCGGCAACGCCTACACGCTGTTTTCGATCGCAGCCGTGGTGCTGGGAGGCGTTTCGCTGTTCGGCGGCAAGGGCAGCGCCATCGGCGCGGTCTTCGGTGCGCTGGCATTCCGCACGATCGGCGACCTGTTGTTCGTTTTCGATCTCGATCCGCTCTGGCAACCGCTGTTCCAGGGATTGATCCTGCTGGCGGCCATCAGCCTCGGGGCCCTTGCGCTCTTCAGGGTGCGCAATAGATTGGAGTGGTTCCTGTGAGCGAGACGGCAATGACTGGCGCAACCGGACGCAAATCGACCTTCATACGCAATCTCGACCCGGCGGTGGTCACTGCGTTCGGCTGCATCCTGCTGCTGCTTGTGCTCGGCAGCCTCTATTCGCGCAGCTTCCTGTCGCCGGAGTATCTGCTGCAACAATTGAAGGTGGCGTCCTTCCTCGGCATCATCGCCACCGGCATGATGCTCGTCATCCTGCTCGGCCAGATCGATCTTTCGGTGCCGTGGACTGTTGCCACGGGCGCGATGATGGCCTGTGCCGCCGCGGCCTACGGTCCGGTCGGGACAGCGCTTGCCATTCCCTTCGGCGTCCTGTGCGGCATCGGCATCGGGCTCATCAACGGCGTCGGGGTTGCCTATCTGCGCATCCCCTCGATGATCGTGACGCTGGCGACCAATGCCGTCGCCCAAGGCGTGATGGTGGTTTACACGGGCGGTTTCTCGCCACAGGATTCCGCCACCGCAGCCATGCGCTATCTCGCCACCGGTGCTCTGGTTCCCGGTATTCCGAACGTGGTTTTCATCTGGGCGCTGATCGGCGCGGCAATGGTCTTTCTTCTGCGCCGGACGGGCTTCGGGCGCGCGGTCTACGGCATCGGCAATCGCGAGCGTGCGGCCTATCTCTCCGGCATCAACACCCGCCGCATCGTCATGATTGCCTTTGCCGCCTCGGGCGGGCTTTCGGCCCTTGGCGGGGTGCTGCTCGCGGGCTATGCCTCTAAGGCCGCGCAATCCATGGGTGATGCCTATCTTCTTCCGGCCATTGCGGCGGTCGTCCTTGGAGGAACGTCAATCCTCGGCGGGAAGGGATCCTATCTCGGTACGGTGGCGGGCGTCATTCTGATCACGCTCCTGCAATCGATCCTTTCCGTTACGCAGATGCCCGAAGCCGGGCGCCAGATCATCTACGGTGTGGTGATTATCCTGATGCTTCTGCTCTATGGTCGCGCGCCGGCGAGCCGGTAGGAATGCGGGCTCGCGACACGTCACTCGGCATCGCACCTTGACGCTGCTCTCGGCGATGCGACGGAGTTCCGCCGCATAGACGGTTGGATAGTGTTCGATGCTGTCGCGAACCACACCGGATTAGAGACCAAAACCGATTGCGCTTCTCACACGTATATTCCTGAAGGTCGCTATTCTTCAGGAGCAACATGAAAGCGCGCGCAAGATTTCAGGTAGTCCTAAGCCTGCTGATTTTGATCGGGACCATTTTCGAGCCGCTCAGGGCGATCGCGGACGAGGCGCGGCCGGTTCGCATCGATGTCGGCGGCTTCAGTCTGAACAGCGTACTTCTTAAACCCGGCAAGCAGACGAGCCTGCCACCGATCGTTTTCATCCACGGTGCCAGCGCCAGTCTTTACGACCCGATGTATGCCTTTCGCGGGAAGCTCGAAGGAAGAGCGACACTTTTGTTCGTCGATCGGCCGGGACATGGCGGCTCGGATGTCGGCGGACCTGAAAACATACTGCCTGACGGACAGGCGGACGCCATCGCAAGTCTTATGGCAAGGCGCGGGATTCCGAAGGCGATCATTGTCAGCCACTCCTTTGGCGGCGCGATCGCAGCGGCCCTTGCCGTGCGTCATCCCGAAAGGGTTGTCGGTCTCGTCTTCCTGTCGCCAGCCGTCTACCCCTGGAACGGCGGCGTCGCCTGGTATTATGACGCAGCAGCCGTTCCTGTGTCGGGTGCGCTCTTCAGCACTCTGATCGCCCCGCCAATCGGCCTTCTTGCGATCGGCAGCGCGACCCGCGCGACATTTGCGCCGAACAAAATGCCGAAAAACTATCTGCGTGAAGCCCGGACACTGCAGGCCCTCAGGCCCGCAGCCTTCCGGCACAATGCCCAGGAAGTGGCGGCACTCAACGACTGGACCCGGACGGCAAGTCGGAAATACCGCAAGATCAAGGCGCCGACGGTCATCATCACCGGCGATGTCGACAGGATTGTCTCACCCAATGTGCATGCACGGCACCTGGCCCGGGATATCCGCGGCGCGAGGCTTATGGTCGTGCACAACCTCGGGCACAAGTCGGACTATGTCGCAAGCGATCTGGCCGTCGCGGCGATCGAAAAGATCAGTGGCCGGAAAGTCGATCTGAGCGCCGTGGCAAGGACGCTCGAAGAGCGGATCGCGGCAGATGGCGAGCGTTGATCTCTGGCGGTTGAGGTGCAGGGCAGGCATGGTCGCGCTCTATGGAACGGCGGGCGTTCTGCACGTGGCCTTTCCAGCGCCCTTTGTCGCCATCACCCCTTCGTGGGTGCCTGACGCGCCAGAGGTGATCTTGCTGACAGGACTTTGCGAGATCGCAGGAGCGATCGGTCTGCTGATCCCGGCTCTTCGCAAATATGCCGGCATTGCGCTCGCCCTTTATGCGGTGCTCGTCTTTCCGGCCAATATCAAGCATGCGCTGGACAGCCTGAGTGCGCCGGAAGTCGCTCCTTGGCAGTGGCTGTATCACGCCGTCAGGCTGCCGCTGCAACCGGTCGTCGTCTGGGTCGCTGTCTTTGCGGGAGGTGTCGTGACCTGGCCTCTGCGGTGCAATCGGCCGCGACGGCACGCGGGTGGCTGACGGCGCAGTGCTCGTATAGGTGGCCGAGAGGGGCTTCCGGCTCGGGCACCGACGTGCTAGTCAAGCTGCCATAGGGATAACCGAAGCTCTGCCTCGAAACCCGACATGTCCATTCCATGTCGGGGCGATCGCTGGTTCGTGCCCGCATGGGTCATCATGCAGGGAGAACGGGCGCATGAACCCTATCGTTGTCTTGCTCGCATTTGCGACATTTGCCACAGGAACCGCCGAAAACATCATAGTCGGCATCGTCTCCGATGTCGCCGGCGAGCTTGGCGTTTCGATCGCGCTTGCCGGGCAGTTGACGGCCGTTTTTTCGATCGTGTTTGCCTTGACGGCGCCCTTGGCGCTCGTCCTTACGATGAAGATCGAGCGCAGGCGCCTTCTTCTTTGTGCTCTGGGCCTGTTCGTCGTTAGCAATCTCTGTGCGGCAGCGAGCTCCAATTTCGCAACGCTTGTCGTCGCCCGCATCGGCATGGCCATGGCGAGCGCGACCGTCTGCCTTCTGGCAACGATGTTGGCGACCGAGCTGGTCGCGAAAGACATGAAAGGTCGAGCCATCGGCATCATTTTCATGGGGATCAGTGGCTCGCTGGTGCTCGGCGTTCCCGCGGGAATTTTCATCTGCGGACTTATCGGCTGGCGGGGCGTCTTCATCGCACTGTCCCTGCTTGCCGGCTTGGTGTGGTTGGCAAGCTGGCGGCATGTTCCGGTCTCCGCTCGCCGTAAAGCCGCGCTTCCAAGGTATCTGGACCACCTGCGAAAGCCGCCTCTCGTTGCGGGCCAGTTTGTCTCCATTCTGATGATTGGCGGGCACTTCGTGCTGTTCGCCTTTCTTGGCCCCTACCTCGTTGAGATTGCCAGCGTTGCCGCGGAAAACATCGCGATAGCCTTTGCGGTCCTTGGTATTGCCGGCGTGAGCGGTGGCTATCTCGGTGGTTGGCTTGCCGACCGGTTTTCGCCGCGCAACGTCCTTTTGCTCACGCCGACGGCCTACCTGCTCGCCCTTGTCGCGATACCGTTGGTCGAGGGCAGCTCATGGGTGATGTTCAGCGTGCTGATGATCTGGGCCTGCATCAGCTGGATGATCTCGCCGGTGGTACAAAGCTTCTTGAACTCAGCCGGGCCGGAGACGGCCGATACCGGCATAAGCCTGAACCTGTCGACAATGCACATCGGTGTAGGGCTCGGGACGGCAGTTGGGGGGATCGCGCTTGCAAACCTCTCAGTCCACGCCCTGCCGTGGGTTGGAGCGATCATTGCAGCGCTTGCCGTGGGCGCGAGTTTCTGCGCGTTCTGGTCGTCGAGGTTAGCAGAAAGACCACGAGAACGCATTCCAGGCCAAGCCAAAAGCCCTGCCACGTAAATCGGAACTCATGGGATTTTGGAGTATCGCCTCCGGATTTGGTCCTCTGTGGGCCGCGTTCAGCGCGTGTTGCGACGAGCCATGGCCATTCACGTCAAAACAGCTGGCTCTGTGGAGGCATGACCTGACGCAACTCGGGGCTTGAAAACTGCATGCTTGATGGTTGTCTTGTCGGACCAACCTGCAGGTTGAGCCCAAGCCGGAGATCTTGCATCGGCGTCTTCAATTTGATCGGAGGTGTCCTCAACACGCCCGACCACGCCTCCCTCGGAAAGGGTGCGAGGTTTCCATCACCGAGATCGAACGGAGCGAGCGCCTGCGACACCAGGCCCTCCGCCGCACCATCTTCCAGGATCAGCGAAATGTCCCGCCAGTCACCGTGCGCGGGCACTTCCACCTGGACGCTTGCCTGCACCCAGGTGCCCGCCGGCAGCGGATTAACGAAAGCGTCCGGCAGGAGATCCACGCGGCACCCGTCGATCGCCACACCGACCTCCTGCCAGTTCGCCATGCGGTCGGGCTGGCAGATGATCCGGCTTGCAGTCGTTCGACCGTGAGAAACGGCCAATCCCTCGGCCAACGCTCCGTTCCCGGCAAGAAGAGGATTTGGCAGGATGTTGCCGATCGGGTTGTTGACTGCATCGAAACGGTCGTCCTGCGCCCATATTCGAGGAGCGGGTGGAGCGAGGAAGCCACTAAGATAGGCTGCCAACGCCTTGCCGACCGCGTAACCGCCCGGAACCGAAAAGTGCGTGCCGTCGTCGGAGAAATCATCGTGTGGCGCCCCATCGGCAGAGTAAGGGTCCACCCAGACGGAATTCCAGTCGAAGACGTGGCAGTGCGGTCTCATGGCTGCAAAGGCGAGGCTCTTCTGGTTGATCCAGTGTGCTTTTGCCCGTTCCGATCCGCCGGCGACCCATTTCTGCGTGCCACGCGCCAGGATTGGCAGCAGGATCACCGTCTTTCCAGCCGCTATCAGTCGATCAACGACCGCTTCGCGGATAGACTGGATGACTTCCTTTGTCTCAACCATCATGTCGTTCGTGCCGGCATCGACGACGATCAGGTCAAAATCGAGCTTCAAGACCTCCTCGAGACGCTGTGCGATGTCCCGGGCCTTCTGCCCCGAAACGCCGGCGTTCAGTCCGCCGAAGCCACGGGTGACGCCGATCCTGCCGCTTGGCTCCCAGCCGGGAAATACGCGCGGATCGTGAAACACCGTAATGTCGAGCTGGCCGGCGGAGAGAACCTCCGCCCATGTCGCCCACCCGCGGGCGCAGGAGTGGATGTGCCTGTCGCCTGCGTGGTGGTTCTGCTGGACAAGCGACGTGCCGATGAGGGCGACGCGCTTGCCATGGATCGGAAATCGCACTGTCATGACCATATCAGGAAAGCAGCGTGCCGCCGTTTACATCGTAGCAGGCGCCGGTGATGAACGACGCCTCATCGGAGACAAGGAAGGCGACCAGATTGGCGACCTCGTCCGATCGGCCCTCGCGCCTGACCGGGGTTGCGGCAGCGACACGCTCGCGCACTTCCGGCTTGGTGAACGTGTCGTGGAAGGTCGTAGAGATCATGCCCGGGCAAACCGAATTGACGCGGATCCTTGGTCCGAGTTCTTTTGCAAGACCACGCGTGAAGGTCATGACCGCCCCCTTCGAGGTGGCATAGGCCAACGCACCAGGGCCGCCGCCATCGCGGCCGGCCTGTGAGGCAAAGGTGACGATCGCGCCACCGTCGGCCATCGCCGGAACGGCCGCCTTGGATGCATTGAAGAGTGAAGTGAGATTGACGTCGATCACCTGCCGGAAGAACGCCTCGTCCATGTCCTGCAAGGTCTTGCGCGCCAAAAGTCCGCCGGCGACATGCACCAGCCCATCGAGCCGACCGAACGCGGCAACTGCCCCGTCGACAGCCGCTTGTGCATCGGCGGCCACGGTCATGTCCGCCTTGATGGCGATCGCCTTGCCACCGGAAGCCGTTATCGCCGTCACGCACTCCTCGGCGCCAGCCGCCGAGCCAAGGTAGGTGATTGCGACCTTCGCGCCGTCGCGGGCAAGCCTCTCGGCGCAGGCCTTGCCGATGTCGCGGCCGCCGCCAGTTACTAAAATGACCTTGTCCTTCAGTCCGTTCATGACATTTCCTTTCCGATCAGAAGTTCTTGGGGATGATGATGCGCAACTGGTTGTCGTCGACATCGGTGAAATAGAGGTCGGCGCTGAAGCCCTGGTCATCGACGAAGTGAAAGACCCGCCGGGGTTCGCTAAGGGCATAGGGAACGAGAAGCGTCACCAGGGTCTGCTTGGTGGACGCTGGAAGCGTTGCCTCGATGTGATATTGGGTGGCCAGGCCCTCGATTTCGGTTGGATCGACGCCTTCGAAACCTTCGATCATGCGTATCTGCGGCGGCCCTGCGGTTGAAAACACGAACTGCCCGTAGAGCCCCGCCCGTTCGCCGGTCAGACGAAAACTGTTGCTGCCCACGTCCATTTGATGGGCGGAGTGCATTAGCCATTTGAGGGGCTGTGGTTCGATGCATTCGACGCGATCGACGATGACGAGAAAGTCGCTGCTGGCGAAATGGATGTCTCGCTCGACCCTGAGGACCAGCGGATTGTTCGCCCGATAGGCCGCCGTGGCATCGCCGCTGATGAAGACATGCGTCGGCTCCTCGCGCACCGCCGTGATCCGACCTCCCGCCTTCTTGCCGATCGCCTTGTCGCCTTCGGCGTATTGCCCGCTGTCGCCTATGAGGACGGCGTTCTTGGATATGGTCTGCCGGCGCCAGCTGCGATGCATGGTCGAGTTGAAGGCGACATAGTAACCGCTCTGGATCGCCAGATCCTCGCCGAAGGCATAGAGCAGGAATGCGTTCTGGTCGCCGTGACTGTGGCTCAAGGAACCAAAGGGGCTGCTCTTGAACAGGAACTGGATGTGGCGATCGGGATCGTCCATGTGTTTCTGGATCGCAACCCAGCCGATCTCCCTGAACCACTTGACCGGCGGCAGGTCGGCAGGCGCCTTTGCCTCGACTTGCGGGTAATCGTGCCGATAGACAAGCTCGTCGAAATTGAGGTCCCACCAGCCGTAGTTATAGAATTCCATGGCGGTACCGGCGGCATCCGCCTTCAGCCGCTCGAAATACCACTGGTAATGGGCGTTGCCGGTGACGCCGGCAAACTGGCGGACATTGTAGCCAACCTTGAGACCAGGCGGATCGCCGAGGGTGGAGTCGTCTCCGAAGCAGGCCCGCCTCGTACCCGGCGCCTTCGTGTAGAGCGGAAAATCACCTGTTTTTTGGAAGAACGGCCGCCGATAGAGATCGACCTTGAGGAAGTTTCGGATGAGATTGGCGGCTTCCGTCAGATAGGCGATGCCGGTCATCCAGTAGTGTGGACCCTCCGCCCACCCGCCGTCGCTGTCGCCCCAGGGCGAATAGAGGGTGAAAAGAAATTCGACCGTATAGTCCAGCCAGCACTCGGCTTCCGTTTCCTCACCGGCCAGCGCGATACAAGCCGCCGTGAGGGCCGCCGAAAGCGAGCGCACCGCGTGACTGTCATAGGGGAAAACATGGATGCGCGCACGCCAGATCACGTGGTCTGCGACTTCGCGTGTCCGCGCAAGGAGCACACGACGCACGCGCTCTCGCTCACCGTCATCGAGATGGTCGTATAGCCAATCGTAGCCCCAGGCGAGCGCGGTCACTACGCGGAATGCCGCCTCGTCATTGTAGGAGCGGGCCGTTGCTCCCTGCGGATCCCAGGTCGCGACCGACAGCAGCCAGTCCTTGGCCCGCGCAATCATGTCTGCGTCATCCAGGATGACACCTGCAATCGCCAGGTGCCGGATGGCGTAGATCGCCTCCTGGCAGTCGATATACATCTGCCGCCAGAGCTTGGCGGTGCGCACATTATCCGGGTAACGTTGCGGTTCGGCGATCAGGCTCCGCGAGAGCCACGGCTCCACCGAGTTCACGTAGAAGGTCTTCCAGCCGCAGCAATCAGGATCCTCCTGCAACCGGCCGCGGAAGTTGGTGATGCCATCCGGATTGAGCCACAGGCGGGGATGGCGAAGATCCATGATGTCGCGCCGCTTTGCCGCGCGCGGCAAGGCCGTCTCGGGAAGGCCCGGCTTGAGCGTAAATTCACGCACGCTGCTCCAATCGGAGGCCGCGCGCTTTTCGGCATCGTTCCAAAGGGCAAATGACCAGCAGTAGGAACCGGGTTCGAGCGCTGTATCCGGGGTGAGGAAGTTCCAGGCGATATTGTCGAAGACCAGCGTCCGCTCGGGCGCAAAGCCCGCATCGCTCGAGATCCGCACCACATAGCGCGCATCGTCGTTCAGGGCCGGCAGCCAGCTGAAACGGGGCGGATTTTCGACAGAGCTTTCGCCGGCCGGCTGATAGCCGATCGTCAGGGTCCCCGGTTTTGGCTCATCGAGATATTGCAGGCGGGGTGCTTCAGCGGTTTTGGGCATCGAAATGACGTCCTTTGAATACGTGATAGAGGCGGGCGCGACCCGGTCGCGCCCGATAATCGGATCAGTTCTTTCCGTATTGGCGGTCATAGGCCGCCTGCATCACCTCGGAGACCTTGGCGTAGCCGAGTTGGTCGAGGCGGGCGACGTAGCCGTCCCAGGAGGCATCCACATCCTGGGCTCCGAGGACCCAGGTCTGCTGCATTTCCATCATGTAGGTGAGAAGGCTCGGCCAGTACTTGTCGTAAACGGCGCGCTCGTCGCTGTTCATCGAGACGCCGGTAAACTCAGGCTGCAGAAGCCCTGGTTCCTTCTCGTACATGGCGATCCCGTCGAGAGCCATCTTGTTCGTCCATTGCTCCTCGGAGGCATAGGCGGCCCAATAGCCACGCGGCACGCCGGCGCCGATTTCCCACATCTGGGCGTTCACCGGCTTGGGGTTGTGAAGGACGGTCTGCTTGTAGACGGGCTTGCCGTCGACCATGTCATAGGTCTCGCCCTCGATGCCCCAGTTCGACAGGATCCGGCCCTTTTCGGAGAACCAGAAGTCGAAGTACTTGATCGTCTCGACCGGGTGCTGGTTCGAATAGGAGATCGCCCAGCCTGCCGGCTGAACGGTCGCACGCCGGCTGTCCTCGAAGCGCCTCCCGGACACGGTCTTCGGCGGCAGCATCGGCGCGAAGTCGATGCCTGGAACGCTGTCCTTCAGAGCGTCGGTGTAGTTGGACGTGCTTGCGAACCAGTCGTGCGTCATGCCCCCGATATTGTTGCCGAGCATGTATTCACGCACCCGAGCTCCACGCGTGAACACCTCCGTATCGATCAAGCCCTCCTTGAACCACTGCGCAACTTTGGAAATGCCGGTCCTATAGTTCGGCGTTGTCCAGGGATGCACGACCTTGCCGTCTTCGATCATGAAGTCGCCGTAGCGTTCCGAGCCGGACACGCGGGCATCCCACATGTTGATCAGTCGGACTGCTTCGATCGGCTCGCGCGCGAAGTAGGGAACTTCATCCTTCTTGCCGTTGCCGTTCGGGTCTTTCTCGCGGAAAGCCTTGAGAACGGCATAGAGTTCGTCGACGTTTTCCGGAACCTTCAGGCCCAGTTTGTCGAGCCAGTCCCGGCGGATGAACCAGGCACGCGAGAACTCGCCTTCGGGCACGTAGGGGATGAAGTAGATGTGACCGTCAGGTGCGCTGATGGCCTGGCGCACGATAGGATGCTCATCAAAGAACTTCTTGAGGTTGGGGGCGTTCTCCTCGATCAGGTCATCCAGGGGCATGAAGGCGCCCTCCATGCCATAGCGAATGAAGTCGTCCTTCAGCCCGCCGGTGACGTCGCCGCCAACGATGTCCGGCAGGTTGCCGGAGGCCATCAGCAAGTTGAACGCATCCCGGCTGCTGCTGGTCGCAAGCGAGGCGACATTCTTCACGTGGATCCCGGTCCATTCGGCCGCCTTCTTCTCGACGGGCCAGTCTTCCGTGTAGACGTATTTGTCACGGAAATGGAAATGGATCGTCAGCTCGAGCGGGTCGTCCGTAATCTTCGTCGAAGCGTCTTGCGCATAGACAGGGCCCGATTGCAGCAACGCACAGGTGGCAAGCAGCGCCAACGTGTCTCGAATATATCTCATTCCATTCTCCTCCTTAAACAGAACTGACTGAGACGGCCGTTATTCCTTCACGCCGCCAAGGGTGATGCCCTTGTTGAAGTATTTCTGGATGCTTGGATAAATGAGCAGCACTGGAATGATCGAAGCGATCATGATCGCCGCGGTGACGGTCTCGAACGAATAACGAGACGTCAACAGGCTGCTTGCGAACTCGTCGTTGGCGGTAAGATCGACGATGATCCGCTTGAGGTAGAGTTGAAGCGGGATCTTCTCCTCGCCGCGCAACAGCACCATGGCCCAGAAGTAGCTGTTCCACCTGGAAACGATGCAGAACAGCGCAACCGTGATGATCGCCGGTTTGGACAAGGGGATAAAAACCTTCCAAAGCAGCTGGAACTCGCTGGCGCCATCCATCTTGGCGGCCTCCTCGAAGGATTTCGGCACGGCCTCGAAGAAGTTGCGCAGCAAGATGACGTTGAAGGCGTTGCAGGCAAAACCGATGATGATGCCCAACCGAGAGTCGAGCAGCCCGAGATCCCGCATGTTGAGGAAGAATGGGATCATGCCGGCGTTGAACCACAGGGTGAACGCGACCATCATGTTGAGGATCTTGCGCCCCCTTAGGCGGGCACGCGACAGCGCATAGGCGCCAGGGATCATGATCGCGAGGCTGACCGCCGTGCCGCCGAAGGTGTAGATGAAGGTATTGCCGTAGGCGATCCAGAAGAGCCGATCCGAAAGAACGAATTCGTAGGCCGCAAGTGTCAGGTCCTTCGGCAACAGCACGACCTGACCCGAGGTGACTGCGGCACCCGACGAGATCGATACCGACAGGATGTAGATGAACGGGTAGAGCGTCGAAAGGACGAAGAGCCCGATCAGGGTCGCGTTCGCATATCCGAAGATCCGGTCGCCGCGAGAATAGAGATTGAAGCTAGCCATGACGATCACCAGAGCGAGGTTGTCGAAACCTTCCGGCTGATCCGGTTGGCTGCGAAGACGAGAGCGAAGGCGATGACCGCATTGAAGAGGCCGGCGGCGGTGGCAAGGTCGTACTGCGTACCCTGCAGACCCGTCCGGTAGACGTAGGTCGAGACGACGTCGGCGGTGCGGTAGGTTGCCGGCTGGTAGAGCAGGATGATGTATTCGAACCCGACCTCGACGAGGTTGCCGATGCGGATGATCAGCATGATGATGATCGTCGGAAGGATGCACGGAAGCGTGATGCGCCACATCATCTGCCAGCGCGATGCGCCATCGACCCGGGCCGATTCATAGAGCGTCGGGCTGATGCCGGCGATCGCCGCGAGATAGACGATCGATTCGAAGCCTGCTTCCTTCCAGATGTTCGATCCGATGAAAACGGTACGGAACCATTCCGGCTGGGTGAGGAAGTAGACCCGGTCAAGGCCGAGGCTCGACAGAATGAGGTTGACCACGCCTGTCGTGGGAGACAGCAGGTTGATCACAATGCCCGCGACGATCACCACGGAGATGAAGTGGGGCAGATAGACGATGGTCTGGGAAAACCTGCGGCCCAACTCGCTCTGGAGCTCGTTGAACATGATGGCGAGCACGATAGGTACGGGGAAGGCGAAGATCAGCCCGAGGCCGCTGATGGTGATCGTATTGACGAATGCGCGGATGAAGATCTGGTCGCCAAGGAGGGTGCGAAAGTTCTCAAGACCCACCCAGGGACTTCCGGCGATACCGCGGAACGGGCTGAAATCCTTGAACGCAATCTGCAGCCCTTCCATGGGCTTGTAGAGGAAGAGCATAAACCAAAGGAGCATCGGAAGGATAAGCAGGTAAAGCTGCCAGTCTTTCCGGAGGTCCTCGCCAAGGCGCTTGAAATATCCGGCGATCATCGATGTCATCCTCGCCTCACGCATGACCGTTGACGGCTTTGCCGCTCTCGGCGTCGAAAACATGGAGACGGCCCACCGGTATCTGCAGCTTGCCGATCTGCGAGAGCGCCTCGACATCGGCGGGCGTTTCGATCTTGGCGACGATCGGCTGGCCGGAAATCCTGGTGTGCAGAAGAGCCTCGGACCCAAGCGGCTCCACGAGGTCGACTGTCGCGGCGATTTCCTGGACGTCTCCGCTCGCTTGCTTGCCGACCGCGACGTGCTCGGGCCGGAGGCCGACCAGGATACGTTGATCGGCGCGCAGGGATGTAACGATTGCCATCGGTAATCTGAGGAGGGCGGCTTCCGCGTCGGCAGCGTCTATGCGCGCCTGCAGTTCACCGTCCACGGAAACGACTGTTGCGCGCAGGAGGTTCATGGGTGGTGAACCGAGAAAGCTTGCAACGAAGGCATTGGCCGGCTTGAGGAAAAGCTCCATCGGTGTGCCGACCTGTTCGACGCGGCCGCCGTTCATGACGACGATGCGGTCTGCCAGCGTCATCGCCTCGATCTGGTCGTGGGTGACGTAGATGCTGGTGACGCCCATGCGTTTGTGAAGCCGCTTGATCTCTGCGCGCATCTGGGTGCGAAGCTTGGCATCGAGGTTCGACAAAGGTTCGTCGAACAGGAAGACTTGCGGCTTGCGGACGATCGCCCGCCCCATGGCAACGCGCTGCCGCTGGCCACCCGACAGGTCCGCGGGCTTGCGTGCAAGGTAGGGCGTGAGGTCGAGGATAGCCGCCGCTTCCTTGACGGCCGCTTCGATTGCGTCCTTCTTTTCACGCCTTACGCGCAGGCCGAAGGCGATGTTTTCAGCGACATTGAGGTGGGGATAAAGCGCGTAGTTCTGGAACACCATCGCTACGTCGCGGTCCTTTGGCGCGACCCGATTGACGAGCCGCCCGCCGATCGAGACCGTTCCGCCGGAAATCTCCTCCAGGCCCGCCACCATCCGCAAGGTCGTTGACTTGCCGCATCCCGACGGCCCGACGAGAACGACGAACTCCCCGCGTTCGACATTCAGGTTTACAGAGTGCACGACTTCGAGTGCGCCGTAGCGTTTCACTACGTCGTTCAATTCCACTGCAGACATTTCAGTTTTCCTCCCGACGGCGCCTACCTCAGGTCAGGCTGCGCCGTGGTTTCCGTTTTTCTGTTGTGGTTGCATTGATCGATTCGATGTAGCTCCACAGTTTCGGATCGCGTGAAAGCTCTGTGATCTTGGCTTCGAGAGAGCCAAGATGCCGGGTCATAGCGGCCACCGCTTCATCCGGAGATGCGGCCCTTATCGCATCGATGATGTCGCGGTGTTCGTGGATGACCTCGCCGGTCCTGCGCACGCCGAACACCATCTTCAGATGGCGCATCCGGTCAATCTCGCCTTTGGCCTGATTGACAAAGGCCCAGACGCCGCTCAGCCGCGCCGTCGAAAAGATCACCCGGTGAAAGTCCTCGTCCAGCTCGAAGAAACGCGTGTAGTCCTCGTTTGCGACAGCCGCGATCTGCTGGTTGAGAGAGAGCTCCAATCGGCCAAGATCTTCCAGCGTATGCCGCTTGGCGGCCTCTGCCGCTGCGCCCGACTCGAGGCGAAAACGAATGAAGCAGGCCTCGATGTAGCGCTGCACCTCGATCGTCGCGACAAAGGTGCCGCCCTGTGGCACGACCTTGACCAAGCCCTCCTCGGATAGCCGGATGATCGCCTCACGCACCGGGGTTTTGGAGACGTTGAGGATCGCGGCCACTTCCTTTTCGGGCAACGCCCGTCCGGGCAGAAGCCTGACTTCGACGATCAATTGTCGAAGCAGCCGATAGACCTTGGCCGTGGTGTTGCCCGGTCCCTCCTTCGGAAAGGAACGAAGCAATTCTTCAAGGGGTAAGGCAGGAATTTCGACAATTTGAGACATATCATTCCGCAAACTGATATCTTAGTTGCGAGAGTGATGTCTCATGACGCGGTTGTCAAGGTGAAATCCACGTTGACAGTCGACCGCGTTAAACTTGCAGGCACTGGAACTATATTGCGGTCAATGAAGGCGCCTCCGAGGGTCTGACTATGGCTGTCCTTTTCGTTCGACAAAGTGGAAGAGGCGGCGTCGATCGGCCAGATTCAGCTGTGAATAGCGTCGAGACATGCCAAAATATCCAAGGGGAAACCATTGAAATCATTGGCGTGTCGCACGTTAAATTAGAATGTACCTACATTTGTCTGAGCGTCATAAGCGTTGGAAGTGAACACCTGCCACGCGTCCGTTCGCAGCGTCGTTCGAATACTCCGCGAATAGCGGATGTTCAAATGTCGCCAACTTGTCTGGACCCGACATTGCCGCACCGGCTTACTGATTTCGATGGCCGCTTGACCTGATGACCAGCGGCAACGGATCAGGCGGTTTCAGTGCAATCAGGCCGACGGACTTGATCATTCATCGCGGTGGGGCTCCGACCGTTGGGCAGGCCATCCATATTTAAGCTCGGTCCTGCAATTCCTCTACGACTGGCGCCTCAGCGCGTCAGTCGCAGTGCACGCCATCCTGAAGTGGTTTGGCGACAAGGTCCCCAGCTCAAAACCCGGCGAACAAAAGAGTCGTGCTAGTCGGGCAGAGTCTGGGTGGACTAAATGTCCCCGGCCTGTCAAAAGTCCTCAGGGACGCGATCGCCGTTATTTTTAGAACGGGGTCGGGCGACCGATTGACGTCACGTTGCTGCCGCGAGATCACGCTGGCCGTCCTACTATTTATCAGCACCCGAGACTGGTTGAAATCAGCGGCCAATAGCGCGCGATGGCTTCTTTCGGCCCAAAGCGGCTACACTGCAGCACTTCGGATTGACGCCCAAGAGAGATCAATCGGGCGGGACCCAAAAAGCATGGACGGCGGACTTCGATCCTAAGGGCATGGTGAGCCCGGCAGGACTCTAACCTGCGACCCATTGAGCGGCCTCTAACCATCGAGCTACAGGTCCCGCCAGATTACTTCCAACGGCGGCGAACGAATTAACCAAGCTTGAGGGGCGACGAAGCGCTTCGCAAATCTCCGGCGCTCGGTGGGAGGCCGAGCCGTCCCGCTCTCCAAAAGTCCAAGTAGCAGGGCTCGAAACGAAATGACTTCGCCCTCGCTGGCCAGATGCTTGAGCGTGGCGACATCGTCGTTGGTTAGGAGGGCCGCAAGCCGACCGCGGCGATCGAAGGGCAGGATGGCGTCGAGCGCGTTGAGTTCTTCAGCGCGTTTGAGGACGGATTCTGAGGCGGGTTCGCTCATTTCGGCAGGCCGTTGATATAGAGATCGCCGTGTGCCGACATCACGCGGCGCTCCGAACCCGGAATGCCTTCTACGGCGCACAGCCATACCTCGTCGATCAAGCAGGATTTTCCGCTCTGGCTCCGCTTGCCGCTTTGTGTGGTCGCCGACACGTCCGTGGGCGCTTTTGCTGGGCCGCTTCGAGCCACCAGGAATTCGTCCTCACGCCGCCTCGATGTCGGTTTGCGAAAAATCGTTGCTTTTGTAGAGGAGCGGTTCTCCCGAAAGCGCCGCAAGAGCATAGGAAAAGCAGTCGCCGTAGTTGAGGCTGGCCGGATGACGTCCCTTACCATAGCGACGCCAGGCGCGCCGCGCACGATCGGAATGTTCGGCTGTAACTGGGACGATTTCGACTTCTGCCTTGTAGAGCCAGAGGTCGAGATCGGCGCCTGCGGCCTCCCCAAGTCGAGTTTCGATCACCATGGCAGCCTCTAGGACGGTCGCGGCGGAGATGAGCCTGACGGGGTCGTCTGCAATGCGCTCGCGGAAAGCCGCCGCTTCCGGCTCATTGAAGGCGATGGCGGCAAGGACGGAGGTATCGATGACCATCAGGATGGCAGTCCGTTCTCGTCGTAGCCGAGAATTTCGTCGGCTGTGCGGCTGTCGAGAACGGGCCGAGCGTTCCAGCGTCGCTGGATCGCTTCGAGGTCCTCGAGGAGAGCGGCTTTGCGCAAGTCAGAGCCAAGCCGTCGCAGGCGCTCTTCGAGCGCGCGCTTGGTTGCGAGTGTGATGCTTTCGCCGGTCCGTTCGGCAAGGGTGCGGGCCAGCTGTTCAGTGTCGTGGTCTTTGATGCTCAGCGCCATTCTTGTCGACCATGGTTCCTAAATGTCTATATTCTACCTATAGCACAGTCGCTCTGCACGGGCAATGCGAGGGGTTGGGCTTAAGGGGACGTCGGCGAAAATGTTTCTTCCGACGGCCCTAGAGGGGCTCTGGATACAGGATCTAGCGATTTGCGCCGTCAAACCCATCACTATCGATACCTGATACGTATGTATTCGAAGTGGTCGACGAGGCGGGTGCGGTTCGCAACTACGTTGCCAAGTTCATGCGCCGCGAAGCGGACAAATTGGTCGTAGAATATCGCGGGCTTCAGATGCGGTTTGCAATCTCGCATATTCGCGACTGGTGCGCCGTGGAATAAGAGCAGCGCCGCTCCGAAGAAATCCGCGAGGAGTATAAATGCCGAGGCGAGGAAAAATCGTAGGCCTCATAGCGCAGAGTGATGTCCACATTGACGGGCTGAACATTCCTCCCGGGCTCTACTCGGCGACAGTGAGAACGTCTCTCTCCGGCCAGCACCGGAAGAGAACCCTGGTGACCTTGCCCCCAAGTTTTATCCAGTTTTGAGTTTGCTCCAGCGGTTTTGGGTTGCTGTAT
>NZ_LMJM01000003.1:1113-156974 GCF_001429005.1 Ensifer sp. Root954 | reverse complement strand
GGGAATGGTCTTGCCGGAACGCGCCGGCCGCCAGGCGCCGTCGATATGAAGCAGGATGTCTGGATAGTGAGCCATGGGAAACCCTTTACTGAATGAAGTTCGCCGCTTTGAGCGCGATGCCGTAGGATCAGGTCAATGGGGAACAGGTCGCCTGGCCAGGCGACCTTGACTGGAAAGCGATGCGGCCACCGGGTCCCAAGCCGAAGGCGCCAGGCGCGACGACTTAAGTTTTTGTGGCGCGAGCAGCTCCCGTCAAGCGGCGCGCCAGACGAGATCGATGCCTCCGCCGGCCGCCGGGGTCAGCATCGGTACGGCAGACAGGAGCTTGCGCGTATAGGCCGAGGATGGGCGGTCGAAGATCTCGTCGCGGCTGCCCTGTTCTTCGATAACGCCCTTGTGCATGACCACAACTCTATCGGCGATCTGCTCTACGACGCCCAGGTCATGGGAGATGAAGAGGCATGCAAAACCTTGTTCTCGCTGCAGTTTGCTCAAAAGGGTGAGGATCTGGGCCTTTACGGTCAGGTCGAGCGCTGAGACCGCCTCGTCGGCGATGACAAGGTCGGGCCAGCGAGCAAGCGCGCGGGCGATGGCGGCACGTTGCCTTTGCCCACCGGAGAGTTGATGCGGAAATCGCTCGGCGAATTGCGGAGCGAGACCCACTTCGGCGAGCACCTCATCGACCCGCGCACGGCGGTCTGCGGCGCGCATCGATTTTTCGTGCCGGAGCGGCGCTGCCACGATGTCGCGGATCCGCATGCGCGGATCGAGCGAAGAGTAGGGATCCTGAAACACCATCTGGCAATTGGCGCGGTAGTCGGCGAAGCCGCTGCTTTTGCGATTGACCACCTGTCCGCGGAAGGTAAGCGTGCCCTCATCCGGTTGCAGCAGCCCGGCGATGATGCGGCCAAGCGTCGTCTTCCCGGAGCCGGACCCCCCGACCAGCGCGACGATCTCTCCAGGATGGATATCGAGATCGATGCCATGCAAGACAGGCTTTGCGCCCGTGCCGCTGCCGTAGGCAAGCTTCATATTTCTGACGCTGGCGAGCGGAGCATTCGGTGCGACTGCACGCGCCGGCGCGCGGCGCGGCAGGGCCGAAAGAAGTTTCCGGGTGTAGTCGTGCCGCGGCATGCGGAGGAGTTCGGCCGTTGT
The DNA here is from genome assembly GCF_001429005.1 of Ensifer sp. Root954. Taxonomy (NCBI): domain Bacteria; kingdom Pseudomonadati; phylum Pseudomonadota; class Alphaproteobacteria; order Hyphomicrobiales; family Rhizobiaceae; genus Ensifer; species Ensifer sp. Root954. Next base: position 155,819 of record NZ_LMJM01000003.1, on the reverse strand, counting down.
CCCTTCCTCGACGCAGACACCCTTCTGCATGACCAGCACGCGATCGGTATATTGCGCCACCATCGCCATGTCGTGGCTGATCAGCACCATCGCGGTGCCTTTCTCTTCGACCAGCGCATGCAGCAGTTCCAGCACGTCACGTTGCACGACGGCGTCGAGTGCGGTCGTCGGCTCGTCCGCGATCAAGAGCGCCGGTTCGAGCAGCATGACGGAGGCAATCATGATGCGCTGCCGCATGCCACCGGAAAACTCATGCGGGAAGGCACGGACGGCTGCGTCCGGATCGGCAATTCCGACACGTTTCAGCATCGCCAGGATTGCGCTTTGACGCGCTGACGCGTCCATTGTCGTGTGCAGCGCCAGACCTTCCTCCATCTGGCGGCCGATGGTGAGCGCCGGATTGAGCGAGGTCATCGGCTCCTGGAAGATGAGCCCGATGCTCTTGCCGCGCAGCTTACGCAGGTCGTCCGGCGCAAGCCCGCTCATATCGCGGCCGGCAAACCGGACGCAGCCCCCGCGCCTGACGATCCCGGGCGGCAGAAGGCCGATGACAGCGCGCATCAACATCGACTTGCCCGAACCGGATTCGCCGACGATGCCAATGCGTTCGCCAGCGCGAAGAGTGAGGCTGACGCAATCGACGACGGGTGGTGCCATCGCAGCCGAGGTGCCGAGCACGAGTTGCTCGACGGTCAGGAGTGCTAGCTGGGTCATTGCGTGCCTCTCATTTTCGGATCGAGCCTATCCCGCAGCGCATCGCCAAGCAGATTGATCCCGAGCAACGCAACGGAGATGCAAAGGCCCGGAAAGATTGCAAGCCAGGTCGCCTGGGCGAGGTAGGGGCGGGCAGCGGCCAGCATGTTGCCCCAGGTCGGGGCCGGTGGCGGCACGCCGAGGCCGAGGAAGGAAAGCGCGCTTTCAGATAAAAGTGTCCACCCGAACATCGACGTTGTCAGGACCGTCAGCGGCGCGATGCAATTCGGCAGGATATGGCGCAGCAGCGTGTAGATCTCGGAATCGCCTGCAATCCGGGAGGCGTCAATGAATTCCTTCTCCCGCAACGAAAGCACTGTGCCCCGAACGATCCTTGCTACGGACGGCGTGTAGGCAATGCCAAGCGCCAGCACGATGCCGAATTTGTTGGCGCCGAAGATCGCAAGCAGCCCAAGCGCAAGCAGGATGCCGGGAAAGGCGAGCAGGGCATTGGTGACGGCGACGAGCACCCGATCGGTCCAACCGCCGACATAGCCTGAGATGGCGCCAAGCGCGGTGCCGAGCACAGTTGCGATCGCGACCGTGGCAAGGCTGACGATGCCGCTCGCCGACGCGCCGAGCATCAAGCGGGAAAGCACGTCGCGTCCGAATTCGTCGGCGCCGAGCAGATGCCGGGCCGAGGGGCCGGCGAGGCGTGCCTTCATGTCGAGCGCCATCGGATCATAGGGCGTCCAGACGGAGCCCAGGCAGGCGACGATCACGAAGGCGCCGACGAACAGGCCGCCAACCAGCGCATTGGCAGAAAGGGTCTTCATGTGATTTTCACTCGCGGATCAAAGAGCGGGTAGCACAGGTCGACGATCAGGTTGACCAGCACGTAGATGACCGCGATGAAGAGCAGGCATCCCTGAATGACCGGATAGTCGCGGCCGAAGATCGCATCGACGAGGAGCCGCCCGAGACCCGGGATAGTGAACACGGTTTCGACGACGGCGATACCGCCGAGCATGTTGCCAAGCACCAGGCCGATCAGCGTCAGCGTCGGCGCAAAGGCGTTGGGGAACACATGGCGCCACAGCACCGTTCGCTCGGGCAGGCCCTTGGCGCGCGCATGAGTGATGTAGTCGAGCCTGAGAACTTCGAGCGCCGAGGCGCGGGCCATGCGCAGAAGCACGCCGATCTCGTGTAGGAAGAGCGTGAGGATCGGCATCAGCACATAGAGCAGCCCGCGGCTCGGGTCTTCGGCGACGGAGACGTAGCCGACCACCGGCAACCATCCGAGCTTGAGGCCGAAGATGAGCAGAATGACGAGACCGAGCCAGAAGGTCGGGATCGACAGAAGCAACGCGGCGATCGACACAAGGGTGAAATCAAGTCTGGAGTTCTGGCGGAGGGCGGCGATGAAGCCGGCCGGAACGGCGACCAGCGAGGCAAGGGCGACGGCAACGAGGACGATGCCGGCGCTGACCTTGAAACGCTCGATGATGAGATGGGTCACCGGCTCCTTCGTAGTGATCGACGTCCCGAAATCGCCCTGCAGGACGCTGGTCAGCCAGATCGCAAACTGCGTCAGGATGTTCTTGTCGAGTCCAAGGTCCGAGCGCAAGGCAGCGACACTTTCCGGCGACGCCATGTCGCCGAGCAGCAATGCTGCCGGGTCGCCCGGAACAAGGCGTATCAGGAAGAAGACGACGACGGCGACGAGGAAAACCGTCGGAACGGCCATTCCTATCCGCGAAAGGATGAAGCGCAGCATCTCGAGCGAACTCTCTTACTCGGCGATCGTGACTTCCCACGCCCTCGGCATGGAGAAGATCGAGGCCGCGTAGTTCTGGACGTGTTTCTGGTAGGCCGAAGCCTCGAGCCCGTTATAGAGCATGATGAAGGGCACGGTTTCCAGGAAGCGCGCATGTAGCTTGTCGAAAAGCTCCTGGCGCTTGGCCGGGTCGGAATAACGCACGGCGTCGGCGAGCATGGCCTGCGCGTCCGGATCGTCCCAGACCTTGCGCGGCTCCTTGTCCTTGTTGCCCATGACGGAGTCCATGGTCAGTGCGGGGTCGTAGCGTCCCGAATAGGGAAACACCATCGCCGTATAGTTGCCGCTCTGATATCGGTCGAGTTGTGCCGCCCACTCCAGCACTTCGAGTTCCGCGGATATTCCGACCTGCTGCAGCATTGCCTGTGCCACGATTGCCGCATCGTAGGTGTTGGAGTAGCGCGTATTGGCGATGAGTTTGATCGGCTGGCCGTTGTAACCGGCTTCCTGCAGCAGCGCCTTTGCCGCCGCGGGATCGTAGCTGTAGCCCTGGGTCTGGGCTGGGGAGTGGTATTTTGAGGTCGGCGGTATCAGCGAGTTGTTGGCCTTGCCGAGACCGAGCGTAATTCCCTCGACCATGGTCTTGGTGTCAAGAGCCATGGCGATGGCCTTGCGGATGCGCATGTCCTTGAGCAGCGGATCGCGCGTCTGCAACAGGAGCGCGACGATGCCGGGATTGGTCGCCAGCGAAACGGCGGTATCGGCGTTCTGCTTGAACTCCTCGACATCGGCATAGGGAACGTCCGGTACGATATCGATGTCGCCATTGAGCAACGCAGCCTTGGCGGAGGAGCGGTCGGGAATGACGGCGAAGCGGACGGCCTCGACAAGCGGACGCTTGGCGCCGGTGTAGCCGTCCCGCTTTTCTTCGCTGCGTACCGCGTAGTCGGCAAAGGCTTCGAGGTCGATGAATTCGCCCTTACGCCATTCTTTGTACCGGAAGGGACCGGTGCCGACAGGCACGTTGAACGAGCCGTCGGCGTTAAACGATGATTTGTCGAGTATGCCGGTCATGCCGCAGTCGGTTCTGGCAAGCGTTGCCTGAAAGAGGGCGTTCGGCTTTTCGAGCTTGAAGACGACGGTTTTGTCGTCGGGTGCCGTGACCGATACGACATGGGCGGCGCCGCCCGCGGCAAAGTCGTTGCGGCATCGCCATTTTGTAGCTTCGTCCATGTAGCGGTTCCAGTTCCAGACGACGTCGGCCGAAGTCAGCACGTTGCCATTATGGAACTTGACGCCATCCCTGAGCTTAAACGTGTAGGTCAGGTCGTCGTCCGAGACAGCGACCTCCTTGGCAAGCAGCGGCTTTACCGAGGCGTCCTCGCTATATGCAACGAGACCCTCGACTATGTGCAACACGACGGCGTCGCTGTTGGCGTCTCGGTTGACGCCCGGATCAAGGCTGCGGATGTCGGCATTGAGTGCGATTTTCAGCGTTTCTGCTGCGGCCGGGCCGCAGGCCAAGGTCAGCGCTAGTGCTGCGGCCGACGCGGCCAGTCTCTGTCTACGGTTCACCTCAGTTCTCCTCTTTGTGGTCTGCCCGGTTTTCCGGTTGAGCGAACTGTGCCTTTTGTTTGATCATAATGCAATACGAAAAATCGCAAACCTTCTCGGCCTCCCCAAAAGGGGGGTAAATGCGCTCTCGACAGGCGTTATCTTTCGCTGCGGATCCGGTCCTCGACTTTCTGCAGCGTCGATTCAAGGTGGCGCCGCAGCGCAAGCTGGGCGAATTCGATCTCGCCGGAGCCAATATACCGGAGGATCTGGATGTGCTCCTTCAGCGACCTCTCCATGCGCTCGGGCCGGAGCCGATCGAATACCGAGGACTCGCGCAGCAGTCTGAGGTCGTTCTGCATGCGCACGGATTGCAGGATGAAGCGGTTGCCGGACCAGGTGGCGAGTGTCTCGTGGAAGGAGGCGTTCAGTTTTAACCAGCTGTCGCGGCTGATGCTGCCGGCGGCATTGATCTGGTCGAACATGCTTTCATGTTCGGCAATGAGGGCCTTGAGCGCATCCGGATCGGCGCGGTAGTTCGGCTCGGCAAGGCCTGCAAGCTCGATCGCGATGCGAAAACGATAGCTTTCGGCCAGGCTTTCTGCGCTGTCGAGCGAATCGACAAACGCCCATCCGTGGCCGCGCTGGCGGTGAATGAGGCCCTGGGAGGATAATTGCGTCAACGCCTTGCGGATCGTCCCGCGCGCAATGCCGTAGCGTTCCGTCAGCTCATTTTCCGACACTTCCTGCGGAATGGTGCCGACAGAGCGGTCGCGCAGGATCTGCTGCTTGAGGCGCTCCGTTTCGCTCTCACTGAATGTCTCGATGTAGGTGCCGTTGCCGAGATCGGTGGCGGCGACAAAGCCTTTGTTGGGGATGAGGCGCACGAGATCCTTGGTCGCAAGGATTTCGAGAGCGGCCCGCATCGGTGTGCGCGATACGCCAAACATTGTTGCCAGGGTCTTCTCGACAATCGGATGACCTGCCCGCCAGCCTTCTTTTTGTGCCTGAAGCAGGATCTGCCGGGCAATGTCGATCTGCAAAGCGCTCGGGGTGCTTACCGTGCTCATCAACTGGCTCCAGGGTCTGGTCGGTCTTTGGGGTGCGCTTCTGACATAGCTGTTCGATTTCCTCTGGACAATTCCTTGTGATAGTGCATTTTAACCATACAAAACGCAACATAGAGTGAAAGAGAAGACAGATGACCGCCGCACCGTTTCCGTTCGTTTCGATCTCAGGAACTCCGCTCGAGCGCGGGCGTCAGTATGGGCAGCAGGCGAAGGACCGTGTGCGTCGCAGCGTCGAACTGTATGCTGGTCGGCTTGCGACGCTCGGGGTCTTGCCCGACGACCTGAAGTCGATCGTTGCCGGCTATGTACCGCTCATCGAGGCATTCGACCCAAACTTCGTGGTGGAGATGAAGGGTATCTCCGAAGGTGCGGACTTGCCGTTCGAGCACGTCGTCCTCATCAATGCCCGTACTGAGATCCTTGCGAGGGCACGAAGGACCCAGGCTGCGAGGGCTGAGCATTCCGGCGACGGCTGCACCGGTGTCGTTGTCCTGCCTGAGCGCAGCGCCACGGGAGAGCTCGTGCACGCGCAGAACTGGGACTGGATGGCAGAATGCGCGGAGACGGCGATCGTCTTGCGCGTCAAGCCGGATGAAGGTCCGTCCTATCAGACGTTCACGGAGGCCGGTGGCCTTGCACGCAGCGGCATGAACGACAAGGGCATCGCCGTCACGGCAAATTATCTCGAGAGCGACCGCGACTTTGCCGGCGACGGCGTGCCGCTAGCACTCATCCGGCGCATGGTCCTGCAACAGGAACATCTGGCGATGGCCATGCGTGCCGTTGCCGGAACGAGGAAGTCGGCGTCGAACAACATCATCGTGAGCCACAAGGATGGCTTTGCCGTCAGCTTCGAATGCGCACCGGACGAAGCGTTCAACATCTATCCGGAAAACGATCTCATCGTGCATGCCAACCATTGGCAGAGCCAAACGGCGCTTCTGAAATTGCGTGAGCAGGCTCATTCAAGCTGGTCGGACAGTTTTTACCGCGACTGGCGCGTTCGCCGCATTCTCGAAAAGTCCGACAAGATCGGCGTCGCCGAGGTCAAAGCCGCGCTTTCTGACAAGTTTGGTTATCCCTACGCCGTCTGCCGTCCGCCGCATCGTTCGTCCCGCGGCCATGTCTCGGCGACAGTCGCGACCATCGTGATGCGGCCGGCGGCAGGTGAAATGGAACTCGCGGTGCTGCCGGCCGACAATCCGAGCTTCAAGAGCTACCCGACCTATCGCGACGAAATTGCCGCTTGAACCTTGGTCGCCGTCGCCTCGCGCGCGCCCTGCCCATTCACAGAAGGTCCACATGCCATGGATACGCTCACCACGCCCGGCCCGAACAACCTTGATGCCTACTGGATGCCATTTACGGCCAACCGGGACTTCAAGGTGAATGCTGAATTCATCTCCCGTGCCGAAGGGCTCTACTACTTCACCAGCGGCGGCCACCGCCTGCTGGACGCTATCGCCGGGCTTTGGTGCGTCAACGTTGGCCATGGCCATCCGCGCATCGTGGAGGCGATCCAGAAACAGGCGGCGCGGCTGGACTTCGCATCCTCGTTCGGCCTCGGGCATCCGCTGGTCTTCGAATATGCCAACCGGCTAACGTCGATTGCGCCAGAAGGCATGAACCGCGTGTTCTTCACCAATTCCGGCTCGGAAGCGGCCGATACCGCGCTCAAGATCGCGCTTGCCTACCATCATGCGAGGGGTGAAGGGCAGCGCCAGCGCATCGTCGGGCGTCAGCGCGGTTATCACGGCGTCGGTTTCGGCGGCCTGTCGGCTGCGGGCATGGGCCCGCACAAGAAGCAGTTCGGCATGCTCTTGCCCGGCACGGTGCATTTGCCGCACACGCATGATCCGGCGAAGAACGCCTTCAGCCGCGGTCAGCCGCCGCACGGGGCAGAGCTGGCCGATGCGCTTGAGCAGATGATCGCGACCTACGATGCATCGACGATTGCTGCCGTCATCGTTGAGCCGGTCGCGGGATCGACCGGTGTTCTCGTTCCGCCGGTCGGCTATCTCGAGCGGCTGCGCGAACTCTGCACGCGCCACGGCATCCTGTTGATCTTCGACGAGGTCGTCACCGGTTTCGGTCGGCTCGGCCATGCTTTCGCGGCCGACCGCTTTTCGGTAAAGCCCGATCTACTGATGGTGGCAAAGGGCATGACCAATGGCGCGGTTCCGATGGGCGGCGTCATTGCCAGCGATCGCATCTACGATGCGATTACCTCAAAGGCGGCACCAGGTACGGTCGAACTCTCCCACGGTTATACCTATTCCGGCCATCCGCTGGCGGCCGCCGCCGGATTGGCGGCGTTGGACGTTTATGTTTCCGAGGGGATTTTCGAGCGGGCAGCGAGGCTCGAACCGCACTGGGAGCAATGTGCGCACAGCCTGAAGGGGCTGCCCGGTGTCGTCGACATCCGCAACCTCGGTCTGCTTGCGGGCATCGAGCTTGGCGAAAACGCCGCCGTCGGCAAGACACTCGCCAAGAAGGTCTATGAATTCTGCTTCGAACGCGGCGTGCTCATTCGTCCGGTCGCAAACACGATCGTCTTGTCGCCGCCTCTGACGATCGGCAAGGACGAGGTCGAAACGATATATGCGACCATCGCCGCAGCCCTTCGAGCAAACTGATATCGCAAAGCTGACACACCAACGGGCTCGAGGAGTGTCCTGCGGCTCGATCGCCGCGTGCTACCTTCGATGGCCTTCTGCGCCCGGCCTCCCGCCGATGCCGCACGACCAGACGGTGGGCCGGTACGCGTCGTGATCGATGCAAACGGCGACGGGAAATCCGGGTAGGTGCGCCCCGTGATCGGCCAAACGCTTGTGTTTGTCATGGTTCGGGAGAACCGCAGGGCCTGCGGTTCGTGTGCGCTCCATGAGGCCAGTTCAGCGATCCTGGTGGCGGTGCCGCCGGCGCCAGGCAAGGACATCTTCGGGTGTCGCCTTGCCTGCGCGCGGGCCACGGATGGTGACGGCGCGCGAAGCGGCCGCGACTGCGAAGTCGAGCGCCTCCTCGAAGCTCTGGTCCTGCGACAGGCACCAGGTGAGCGTTCCACCAAAGGTGTCGCCGGCACCAGTCACGTCGACGACTTTCAAAGTAAAGCCGGGCACGCGCAAGACCGTTTCATGGTTGCGAGCCTCCGCGCCGTCGGCGGCCAGCGTCCGCACCACTCGGTCGATTTGGTGCTCTCGCATCCAGTCGCCGATGAGGTTGATGTCGTCGTGGCCGAAAGCGGTGTGGAAACCGATCTGGTTGAAGATGACGACAGCCGCGCCGGTCAGATAGGGCATGTCCTCGGGCGTGCAGCCGCCGACGTCGAGATCGAAGATCGCCCGGCGCCCGTTGGAATGCAGGTCCCTGAGGAGATCGGCTTGCTTCAGAACGCCGTTTTGCGTCTTGGCGTGCAGACGGCGGACGCGATAGAGCGTGGTGTAGAGGTAACCCGGCTGGCGCAACGCTTTCAGACTGGCGCCTGAAAGCCACATCGGCTGCTCGCCCATCTCGACGGTGAGCACGATGTGCTCGCCCTCGACGAGGAAGATGAAGTTGCGCGATTCCGGAATGGCCGGATCGATCAGCATGTGATCGACGCCGACGCCATTTTGCCTGAGATCGGCGATCAGGCGCTCGGACAATGGGCTGTCGTTGAGCAGCGATATGAACTGCGTATCGCCGCCAAGACCGGCGTGCACGACGGCGGCGTTGGCGATGGAGCCGCCGGCTTCGGCCGGAAGCTCCTTGACCATGCCCTTGTCGGCGCGGCCGGGCCAGCGGTCGGCGGTGTAGTATTCGTCGAGGGCGACATCGCCAATGAAGAATGCAGTCATAAGGTTAGTCCCGTGCCCGCTGCCGCCGACACCTTTATCGGACCGCCCGAAACTGCTACCCATGGGCTTTCGCCGAGGCCGCAGACGGCCATCCAGTAATAGGGTGCGGGGCCGGAAACGCCGCGGCAGGCATCGTGCCAGACATTGCGATCCATGACGACAGCCTGCCCGGGCGCGATGACGAAGGCTTCGATCTCGTCGCGATCAGGTGCTTCGCCATCCGACGCCGGCGCAACCGCAAGGACAACCGGTTCAGCGAGACAGAAGATCGCCTCTTCGGTGAGCGGGTGCCGCTCCATCGCGCGGCAGTCCCAGGGCGCTTGTCCGCCACGGGTGATGCCGAGATGACCGCGGCCGTCGATCAACGGCGTTTTCGTAAAGCCGTCGTTCCAGCCGTCGCCGACAGTCCAGACGACCTTGCCGTCCGTGTCACCGGTCAGGTCGTACACCCGGCCGTAGCGGGAAAAATTGTCCGGGGTCACCGGCCGGGCGTGGACGACGTTCATGCCGCACTCCTGATCGCGCGCACGACACGCATCAAGCCTGCGACATGGGCGGCTTCGACCCGGCCGGTGTCCTTGTGATCGTGCTTGAACCAGCTGCCGACGACGGCGCCGTCGGCCTGAGCCAATTGCTCGGTGGCGTTGGCTTCGGTGAGGCCGGCGCCGATCAGGAGCGGCGTCTCGCCACCGGTCGCAGCGCGGAATCGCGCCACCTTCTCCAAGTCGGTCGGCTGGCCGGTCGCGTCCGAGGTGACGACCAGCCCGTCGCAGCGCGACGCACCGATGCGCACGTCTTCCTCCTCCAGCCGGCCTGATAGGACCGGCTGGTACTTGAACCGGACACCACCGAGGAGCAGGGCCGTCACACCGTCGCGGCGGGTCTGAAGTTCGGTCGCAAAGGGGACGTCTGCTTCGGGCGGCAGGTGGCCAGCGACGGAATCCACCTGGATGAACGAGACCGGATAGGTCCGCGCGAGCGCGAAGGCGCGGGAGTCGTCGCGCAAGACGTTGACACCGATGCGCGTTCCGAGGTCGAGGTGGAAGATCCGCTCTAGCACCCGTTCGACATCCTCGGCATCGCCGAAATAGTTCTCGACCACCAGCCCATCGACGCCTTCGCCGGCCATGATGCGGGCTTCCTCTTCGGCCTGGGCAAGCTTGGCCTGAGCGCCGTCACCGGCAAGGTGCAGCATGCCGAGGATCGGTTTTTGGATGGTAAAGGTGTCGCCGAAGCGGCTCATGTCATGTCTCCTGCACGCCGTGCGGCGCGGTCTCGCGGCCCCAGCGCGTTGCAAATTTCATCTGGACTGCCGGCGAGTAGACGATCGACGTGCGCTCGACCAACCGGTCGTCCGCGTCGAGCACATCCCCGCTGGCGCAAAGGTAGCCCGGCACGTCCTGCGCCGGGGCAAAGACCTCCCGCAGGCGATCGGAAGCCGGCACGACGGTCAACAGCAGTTCCGAACGCAGGGGGTGACGGTCATAGTCGCGGCGCAACACCTCGTAGAGGGATTGCGACGCGAAGTCGTATCGATCAAGCCCGGGATAAAGGGCGAGATCGAGCTCGGACGTGTCGACGTTCAGCCATGTCACGCTGTCGCCGTTGGCAAGCCCGCGGGCGCGCACCAGCACGAGTTGGCCGTTGTCTGCCCGGTGCTCCAGCACCTGCGTCACCGGGCGCTGGCCCTGTTTTCGGGCAAGCTCCGTGAAGCTGCCGAAGTTCCAGATGTTGTGGCTGATCGGTCGGTGCGAGACGATTGTGCCGCGGCCGCGAACCTGCTGGACGAGGCCCTCCGAAACCAGAAGCGCCATCGCATTGCGCACAGTCGTGCGGGCAATGCCGAACTGGTCGCGCAACTGGTTCTCCGAGGGAATGGCTTCACCTTCGGAAAAGTCGCCGCTCAGGATCGCGGCGCGCAGCGCCCGATAGAGCTGCCGGTAAAGCTGCTCGCTCGAATAGAGATCGAGGCGCAGCCGCGACAGTCGATCGTCAGGGCGTTCGCCCGTTGCGGTTGAGGCGTCTGGCATAGGGGGATGGGTCAAGGCAGGCTCCGGCGCGGTTCTGTTACTTCGTGGCTCCGTTTATCTTGAACTCCTCGACACCCGCCTGTTTCAAGCCGTAGCGGTCGAGGATCTGTGCATAAGTGCCGTCGGCTTTCATGGCGTCGAGCGCGCCCTTGATTGCATCGCGCAGTTGCGTGTTGGCCTTTGCAAGGGCAATGCCGTAGTGGTTGATCTCGCCAACCTCACCGATCTGGTAGAATTTGTCCGGCTCCTGCTTCATCAGGTCGAGCAGTCCTTCAAGGCCGATGACGGAAGCCTGGGCACGCCCCTGGCGGATCTGCATGATGTGTTCGGCCTGGGTCGGGATCTGAATGACGGTGATCAGCTTGTCGGCCGGGCAGATGGATTTGCCAAGGTTTTCCGCCCAGGTGACCCAGCTGGTTCCGGTCGCGACCGCAACCGTCTTGCCGCAGAGGTCGGCCTCGGCCTTGATCTCACCCTGGTGGTCGGCGGTCGAATAGAAGACGTTGCCGGTCTTGAAGTAGTCGATGAAGTCCAGTTGCGTCTGGCGTTCCACCTTGTCGGAGAAGGCGGTCATAATCAGGTCGGAGCGGCCGGTGACCACTTGCGGGATCAATTGCGGGAACTCGACGTTCTGGAATTCCGCCGTCAGGCCGAGGCGCTCGGCGATCGCCTTGGCAAGATCGATGTCGAAGCCTTTCAGTTCGGTCGAGCCGGCGTCGCTGTATTCCATCGGCGGATAGGCAAGGCTGATCGTGACGTTCAGCTTGCCGGTGTCGCGCACGGCATCCGGCAGGGCGGCGGCCAGCTTCTCGTCGGCGGCATGGGCAGCAGCCCCTGCGGCAAGGCTGATGAAGGTGGCGGAGGCAAGCGCCAGAGCCATCGGCAGCAATCGTTTCATTTCCTGTTCTCCCTTTTTTGAACTCTTGTCGTCAGGCAAGCACGCGGCTCAGAAAACTGCGCACACGCGCATCACCGGGATTGCTAAGGACCTGTTGAGGTGCGCCGTTCTCGCGGATTTCGCCGTCGATCATCACCACGACGCGGTCGGCGACTTCTCTTGCGAAGCCGATTTCGTGGGTGACGACGATCATCGTCGTGCCGCCGCGCGCCAGATTGCGCATCACCTCCAGCACCTCACCGACGAGCTCCGGATCGAGCGCGCTGGTCGGCTCGTCGAAGAGCATGACGCGCGGTTCCATGGCGAGCGCCCGCGCGATTGCCACGCGCTGTTTTTGGCCACCGGAAAGCTGCGACGGGTAGCTCGATGCCTTGGCCGCCATGCCGACCTGCTCGAGCAGGGCCATGGCGCGGGCTTCGGCCTCGGCGCGGCTGAGACCGCGCACCACCATCGGTCCCTCGGTGACGTTGCCGAGCACGGTGCGGTGCGCAAACAGATTGAAGTGCTGGAACACCATGCCGAGCTGGCTCTGCTGGGCGCGCAGTCGCTTGACCGGCAATTCCTGCAGCGCGCCGCGGTTGAGCTCGTAGCCCATGATCGCGCCGTCCACCCACACGTAGCCGCCATTCGGTGTTTCCAGGTGATTGATGCAGCGCAGGAACGTGCTCTTGCCGCTGCCCGAGGGTCCGAGGATGCAGAGAACCTCGCCATAGGCGACGTCCAGGTCGAGACCCTTCAGCACCTCGTGATTGCCAAAACTCTTGCGGATACCGACCGCTTTAACTGCAAGTGTCATGCTTCACCCGTGACGGCCGGACGACGCGCCCAGGCTTTGAACCAGCGGCGTTCGGTGGTTGTCGTTGCGGCATCGCGGCCGAAGTGGCGTTCGAGATAATACTGGCCGATGGACAGAACCGTGGTTCCGGCCAGATACCAGACGGCGCAGACAAACAGCAGTTCGATGACGGCGCCGTTGATGAAGTAGATGCGCTGGGCCGCGTTCAGCATCTCGCCCATGGCGATGGTGGCGGCGAGCGAAGAGAACTTCAGCATGCCGATCGCGCTGTTGCCGAGCACGGGCAGGATCAGCCGAAGGGTCTGCGGCAGGATGATGCGCCGCATCGTCTGCCCGGGCGTCATGCCGAGAGTGTGGGCCGCCTCCTTCTGACCCTTGTCGACCGAACCGATACCGCCGCGCACGACTTCCGTGAGGTACGACCCTTCATTGACGCCGAGACCGAGAACCGCGGCGACGAAGGGTGTCACCACATCGACCATGCGGGCGTCAATAAGACCTGGGATGTAGAGCTTCGGAAAGATCAGCGCGATGTTGAACCAGATGAGAAGCTGGAGCAGCACCGGTGTACCGCGGAAGATCCAGACATAGAGCCAGGCGGCAAAACGCAGGATCGGGTTTTCCGAGAGCCGCATGATGCCGAAGGCAAAGCCGAGCAGCACGCCGAGCACCAGCGCGCAGGCCGAAATGAGCAGCGTCCAGCCGAAACCGGTGATGATGACACCGGCCGTCAGAAACTCGCCGACCACCGTCCACTGGATCTGCCCGACGGCGAAGGCGCGTCCGATCACCGCCAGAAGCAGGATGACGAGACCGCCACTGATCCAGCGTCCGGGGTGTTTCAGCCGGCGAATGACGACATCGGGAGCGGGAAGATCCGACAACGACAGTGCGGGACTTGGTTTTGACTGAGACTGGTGCATGGCATCCAATTGTAGGGTTAGGCCTACAACTTGATACTGGCGCGGCCTGAGGGAGTCAAGCGGCCCCCTCGGGTATATTTGAGGGTTTGCATGTTTAGCTGCTTGGGGAATTGCGCAGGCGGTTCGGTTTTCCCGACGGCACTTCAAGAAACGTCGGCTGCTGGTAGCGGCGCTTTTGCGGCGACTGTTCAAAAGTCAGATTGAGCAACGGCGTTGTCAGCTGCCGGCAATCGAAATTGCTCCAGTGGTCGGTCTTTCGGAACAACGGTCGGGGTTTGGTTTCCGATCAACCGGGCTTGAAGCCGATCACCATCGAGTCCGGCCCCAGCAACGGCTCGACGCGCGTGGACACAAAACCGGCGTCGCGCATCCAGGCTTGGCAGTCGGCGCCGGTATAATCGAAACCGCCGCGGGTCTCGATCAGCATGTTCAGGCTCATCAACAGGCCGAAGGCGTTCAAGCGGCGCTCGTCGTCAATGACGGCGTCGTAGACGATCACGGCTCCGCCTTTCGGCAGCGCAGCGAACGCTTTTTCCAAGAGCTTCCTTTTTTCGGCAAGATCCCAGTCGTGCAGGATGTGCCCCATCACGATCACGTCCGCATTGGGCATTGGGCCGTCGAAGAAGTTGCCGCTTTGGAAGGTGATGCGGTCGGTAAGGCCCTGCCGGGCGACGAAGTCGTCGAATATCGGCTGCACGGCGGGCAGATCGAAGCCGATGGCCTTGAGATGCGGATGCGCTCGCGCGATCACCACCGGCACCATCCCCTGCGCCGCGCCCACATCGGCGAAGGTCGTGTATTTCGACCAGTCGAACCTGGCGGCGATCGCCTGCGCCGCGCCGGCGCTGATCCCGCTCATCGCCTCGAGGAACCCGCGCAGCCGTGCCGGTTCCGCATAGATCGCGGCGAAGAAATCTTCGCTGTGCTTGGCTTCGTTCTGTGGTTCTCCGGTGTGCAGGGCTTCGGTCAGCGAACCCCAGAAACCGTAGAGCCGGGCATTGGCCATTTCGAGGATGCCGCCGATATAGGATGGCTTCGCCTTATCGAGGAAGAGGTCCGTGTCAGGGGCATTACGATAGCGGCCGTCCTCGCGTTCGAGCAGCTTCAGCGCGACCAGGGTGTCGAGAAAGTCGCGGGCCGAGCGGGGATGCAGTTTCAGCCTGGCCTGCAGATCCGGCAGTTCGGCCGGGCCAGTCGCAAGCTCGGTGAAGACGCCGAGTTCAACCGCACTGAGCAGGGCCTTGGACGCCCAGAACCCCATGCCGACCTGCATGATGTTGTTCGGTGTCGTTGTGCCCATCGCTCGTCTCCTCGTGGATCGTGTCGTCGAACGGCATCTGGGATTGGTGCGGAACCCGAAACTGTTCGGCAGCGCTGGCCGTGGACGTCCCGTCTCATCGACGCAATAAAATATTGCGTTCTGCGATGGGGTGCAATTAATCAAGAATCACTAGCAAGGACCGCAATCAAAGATCCCGTTGCGTGACTTCAGGTGGAATTGTTCGCGTCGTGTGATGAGCCTGGGTCTTGCTGGTACGAAGTCAACTTCAGCAGCTACCTTGATCGTCGCACGAGCTATGAGGTTGCGATACTCGCGCTTTATTTGCCGAAACCTCGGATCGATGTTTCGGTCACGGCAGCGAGGACCGCCTCGATATCGCGCCCGCGAATGACGGACGCGGGCGACCTCGAGCGGTTGAACTCCGGGGTGGCGTATTCGCATTAGCTGCTGTCAGGTGGGGCAAAGAAACAGTTCACGTCGTCTTCCGTCGGATGAAGGCAAATATGATACTGCCCATCGCCCGAGGGGATCTCATCGCCATAGGGGATAAAGAACACGTGCGGTCGTCTTGCCATGTGGTGGTCGCCGGCATGCAAGAAAACGGAAAAACCACGAGCCCCTCGCAAAATGTCGGGCGCGGGGATGGCAGCACAATCGCCACCTGCCTCATGGGCCTTGCAGCACGCCAGAGGATAGGTCCAGCCGGTCTTTGCCTGGTGAGCGTCCGTTCGGACGACTCCGACTGAGATTGTCGCAAGAATAATCAGATAAATGGATGATGGCGCGGCTCTCATTGTGCACCTCCTTGGAGGCAGCCCTTCGAAAACGCCGAGAGGTTGCTTGCTGATTGGCAAGTACGAATTGTCTGTTGTCAGCATACTCCCGGGTGCTTGGCGTGAAACCTGAAATATGCTCCTCGGACCAACGGCCAAGGAAACACCAAGGGACAAGGTGGGTACTGTCGCGAGGGCGGTTTCCTTGGAAATGCACAACGGGCCATGCGCTCCATCGTAAAAGTGCACAGCCGACCTGTCGCGCGGGGCTTCGCTTAGTCGTTATTGACGCTGGCCTTTCCGCGTCGATTGTTGTGCCGCAGCACCCGCTCGCTGATAGACGAAGCAGCGTTTCTGTAGAGGGCAATCGCGGGTGGTTCGGTGGATGATACGAGCCGTCGTGCATCAATCGGCCGTATGACCGTAGCGGCTGCGAAAGACTGCTGACGCCTGACGATGCATCCTGCGTCGGCCAGCCGGTTTAGGATTTTGAGGCTTCAAGCCTCATGGGTAAAATTCACCCAACCTTGCTCGGCTCACTTGCGACCCCTTTGATGATGAGCGCCGCCAGAACGGCCGTGGCGACCCGCTCAGATATCGCGCCGGTTTGCGTTTCGGAAGCAAGCGCCTCCGCTGCACCTAACAGACCGACGCACACAGGATGGATATGGCCAACTTCCAGCTCTGAGAATGGCCGAAGGGCATTACACATCAAATCTATGTATGCGCGAATCATGAGCCGTTGCTGCGCGGCCATCTCTTCTGTCCCTTTGAGCGCCGCGGATATTGCGAGACCTTCTGGGCCAAAATCGGCAAGGCAATTGAAGTATGCTTTGCTGATAATGTCAGCTACGGCGGTGAGCTCCTTTGGCGCTTCGCAAAGCGCGGAGCGGAGACGGTGGACATAGTTTTCCTCCAGCCGCTTGAACAGTGCCAGCAAAAGTCCGGACCGGGTAGAAAAGTGTCCGTAAGCGATCGGACGACTGACCCCTGCTTTTGCAGCCAAGGTCCCGAGCGTCAGTTCATCCGCGCCCTGATCCCGGACAATTTGCATCGCGACATCAAGCATTTGTTCGCGACGCATATCTTTCTTGAGCTTCACGGTTGCCCCTTGCACCTAAAGTTACAATATGTAAGTTACATAGTGTAACTAACCGGTCAAGGGTGAAGTGATGAGTGAAGTAGCTGTCATCGGGCTGGGGCGCATGGGCAGCGCGCTCGCCAAAGCGCTTATAACTTCGGGAAGGAGCGTTACAGTCTGGAACCGAACTCCAGGCAAGGCAGAGGCCTTGGAGCACCTCGGCGCGTCGAGGGCGGAAACGCCGTCCGCTGCTATTGCCGCCAGCAGCGCACTTATCGTCTGCCTGTCAGACTACGCGGCAACCTCGATGGTCCTCGACGCATGCGCGACAGACTTGCTCCAAGGAAAGACCGTCGTGCAACTCACGTCGGGCACGCCGAAGCAAGCGCGTCAGCTTGAAGAATGGGTGGCGAACCGCGGAGGAAGCTATCTTGACGGCGCGATTTCTGCCTGGCCAAGTCAGATCGGTGGACCTGAGGCCTCGATCGTTATCGCCGGACGAGAAAGTGTCTTCACCTCGCTCGAAGCGAGCTTAAGGCTGCTCGCTCCAAATCTTACTCACGTCGGAAACGATATAAGCCGCGCAAAGGTTCTCTTTAATGCGGCTCTTGCCTATTTTGCCGGGCACTGGATTGGCTTCAGCCACGGGGCGGCGATGTGTGCTGCGGAAGGAATGGATGTCGCGGAATTTGGCGAAACAATAGCTAGCCTGTCACCGATGTTTGCGGACGACCTGCGCCACATGGGTCGAGCCATCGAAGGAAACCGATTTGCTGATCCCCAAAGCACCATCAGGTCGGTCGGCGTGGATATCACGCGGCTCGTCGAGATAGCGGATGATTTGAACATCAACACCGCGTTTCCCGCCTTTGCCTCTGATCTCTTTCGCAACGCTACAGACGCGGGGTACGGCGCCGAGGAGCATTGTGCGATTGTTAAAGTGATCCGCGCTTGGTGAAAACGGTTCTCTAAACTGCAGGCGTGCTGCCGCAATACGCTGTGCAGCTAGACGGAGCTGTCCAAATTAACATTTCGAGCGGTCTTGCTTTGTCGATCAGCAAAAAAACCGTGAGGTCGACCCGTTGCAAGCAGGCGATGGAGCCTGGGCGCGACGATGGTGCGATGAAAGCGACCGGAGCGGCTAGTTGGATAACGTTCCTGGACGCTGGCGGGCGCTACGCTGAACCTCTTGGCGAGCGGCTCTTTTGACGGGTCAAGCCGGGGGAGAACGGGGGCTGGCCGCGTGCCGCGGCCGGCGCCTGGTGCGCTCAAGCAGGTGTCGGCAAAGCCGATCGTGCCACAGTTTCGCGCGCGTCTGCTTCTCGAAATGATATCAGTCGGTGGGAGGCCTCGTCCCAAAGGACGAGCTTCACCAAGCCCAGGCTTTGCCTGATGGTGATGCGGCCCATATCTCCCAGTTCAGGATGATCACGTATGACCTCAGGAAGCCTGTAGAAGGGAACTCGGCTCGACAGGTGATGGAGATGGTGCATGCCGATATTGCCGGTGATCCAGCGCAAGGGCTGCGGCAGATCGTAGTGCGAGGCGCCATGCATGGCCGCGTATTGGAACGTCCACTCGGGTGGCCTTGACCAGTGCGTGTCTTCGAACTGGTGCTGGACATAAAACAACCAGACACCTGCAGCCCCAGCAAGAAGGACGATCGGCAGATGGATCAGGAGGAACGGTGCGACACCCACTGCCCAGATAAGAATGCCCGAGAGTGCGGCAATCGCCACATTCGTTGCCATGGTGGAAACCCACGGAAGAGCGCCAGAGCGCATCATTCCGAACGGCAACCTTTGCTTGAACAGGAAGAGCCAGGCGGGACCGATGCCGAACATCACGAGCGGATGCCGGTAGAGGCGGTAACGAACCCGTCCTCCTGGCGTGAGGGCGTCGTATTCGGCAACGGTAAGCGTGGTGATGTCACCGACACCTCGCTCGTCGAGGTTGCCTGCCGAAGCATGGTGTACGGCATGGGCGCGGCGCCAGTAGTCATAAGGCGTTAGTGTCAAAACGCTGATCATTCGGCCCGTCCAGTCATCCAGGCTGCGCCGCCCGAAAAACGAACCATGTCCGCAGTCATGTTGCAGCATGAACAAGCGCAGGAGAAATCCCGCCGCAACAGGGACGATAAGGACCACGCCGAGCCAGTACTCGAAGTGCAAACAGACCCAAGCTCCTGCCCACAGCAGAACAAATGGCACAAGGGTCGCCGTCAGCTCGAAGGTGCTGCGGCCGATATGCGGCTGTCGATAGGTGGACAGGATCTTTAGCCAGGCTTTTTCACGGTCGACGGTTGCTGCCGCGCCGTGGCCGGAAAGCGGGCTGACTCTGGAATTCTTCAAGGCGTCTTCCTAGTTGATTGTGTGACATAGTCGCCTTGAGACATTGCTATGGACGCAACAGGCAAACTGGGATTTTGGGCCGAGATCTCGCTCGCCTTCGAAATCATGTTTCGGCCTTCGACGTGATCGCTCATAGCAGCGCGTTCGCCGGCGGAATAGCGGCAGACCGGCCGACGCCGCCGTTGCATGTTGGATGACGCCAAGGCCTTATCTGGAGCATTTGACTGTGCCGGCAATCATGACGAGCCCTTCCGTAGGATACTGGGAGCCTCCGCGCGAAACTTGAGGCCTGATAGCGATTTTGAAAGGAAGGTTCGTTCAGAGCGCGAAGCCAATTGCGCTATAACCAAAGCTAGCGAGCAAATTCGATGGGGCGTTTTATCGATATCTTCACCTAGGCGTCAATCGGTTGTTCGCGTTGTCTGCAGCGCGATGCGAGGTCTCCGCACTCGACGACGATTTCGGGTCTGCCTTTCGCAAAATCCGCGGAACGGCGGACCCTGACCTGAAACTCGGCTTTTAAGTTGTCGGATTTTGGTTTCGACGCCGCTATTCGTTGGGGAAGGGGCTTAAGCAGGGGCTAGCATCAAGAGAACCAGAACCGCCGCTATTATCACGCTGAACCCCAATATGATCTTGATGATTAAACTTGCATCTTCCAAAGAATGCTCCTATTAGTAGAGAAAACGAAGAATACAACCTTCAAAGATATAATCATCTGCACCTGGGGTTGTCTATATCTGAATTAGAAACATCCTTGGATTGCGGACGATCTAGGAAACGTGCGGGATTTTGGTTGGGAGCGATGACGTGGCGGAAGGGCTTCGCGTGCGACCGAAGCGGTCGTTTCAGGCCTTAAATACCGGTCATAGTGTCCATCGGGATTGGTTGAGTGAGGTCGGCGTCTGTTTCTGATCCCAAGGGACTAACTTGACGACCGCCCAAGGACGGCGCACGTCGGTTGGGGCTAACTGCGCGTCGTTCGCTTTGTCAGTCACCTTCCACCTCTCGGGCCAAGCTTTCCCTCAGCTTTGCGGCCGCTTCTGCTACTGCGGCCAAGTGGTGTTCAGAACTCATTTGCTCACGCGCGTGGCGCAAGGCGGGTCGCACCGCCTCGATCGATTTTCCAAAACGTGCCATCCATGGGTAGCGCGGCACCATCCAAAGATGGAAGTGGTGTGTCGTGTCTTCATTGTAGATGTAATACACGTGCTCGATACCCAGTTGGCGCTCCTGCTCACGTCTAATGCGTTGGACCAGTGGCGGAAATTCCGATGTTTCGGCTTAGCTCATTTCCGTCAAAAAGCAAAAATGCCTCTTTGCGGTGACGACGATTTGCCCGGGGATTGGATAGGCGACGTCCTGGTGAGCATGGAAAAAGCGTGTTTCTTGGACCGCGCCTCCAGGGACTGTTCGTCTTCCCGACGTAATCTCGCAACTCAAGCAACTCTCGCCCATCCCGATAACTCACATCCGATCGCTAATGTCTTTGCTCGTAACCGCACAGCTCGCTTGCTTGAAAAGGGATAAACTCTGACGGCAAGGGATGATGAGGCGGTCTGAACCATCGCCGGCAATCAACCGTGCTTTTGTCTGTCGTACGAAACCGCGCCCGCATGCGTCGGCGGCCTTGAGAGGTTCTCGAGGCCCTACTCCCGCTTCCCAAAGCTCTTTCCTCTCGATCTCGCAGCAGACCGAGGCACAGCCGGCGATCCGGCAGATGCTTGTCCTCGCCGTTCACGACTTGCTGGCTGACCTTCAGGACGACTTCCGACGGCTTGCCGCAACGCTGGCGAGGGCCGGGGTCGTAAGGGCTAAGGTTCGCGTTCATCTGTCGATCACCTTTTCAGCAGGCTTTCCACCACCTCGGGACCGAGAACCTTTTCGAGGGCTTTCACTCCGTTCTTGGGCAGTCTCGATAGGCCGCTGACAATGCCCTCTTTCCACGCATCTCCACGTTCCCATGCTTCCTCCCACGCATCGGCCAGTTCGTCCCCGTGGCGCGTCTCCACAAGCGCTTCGAAGAGCAAGGCGGCCTGCGACAGGTCTTTGTCCGCCTTCACGCGTCCTAGCGTGTCCGTCAGCCTACGCGAAGACACGATCAGCTTGTGGACGGCATACCTCTCGGGAGCGGGGACAAGGACGTTCACGCCCTCGCGGAAGAGAAGCACCGTCCGGACGGGCTCGTAGATGAGATAGTCCAAGAACCGGAGGTTTTCCGCCGACGCGCCGCCGAGGGCGGGCATGGGCGACGGCTTGCCAGTATATTCGTCCGATCCTCGGTTTCCAGTCGGGAACTCCACCCGATAACCCTTGGCGTTCTGGAAGGCCACCACCTTGGCTTTGTCAGCCTGGTGCGGAACCGCTCGGAAGTCGGGATCGACCGACTTGAGGATTTCGAGGATAGGCGGCAGGCTGTCTTGGACCCCAGCCGAGATTGCGAAGTCCTGCGCGAAGTCCGCGTCGCCTGTCTGCATAACCGCCGAGGGAAGGCGGACGCCTAGCATCCCCGCATAGGTGCTGAATGCGACTGACCCGATAAGCACGGCCCGCAACCGAAACAATCCGGCGTCGGCTAGGGCTTTCGTGACGTCGCCCGCAAACTGATCGGGACCGGGGAGGCCAGCGCGGCGCAGCGTGCTCACCATGCGCCTCCGCTCCCGGATATTGTCCTTGATTTCCTTGTGGGCCTTCACCCGCTCCGTGATCGCTTCGTCGCTCGCGGGACCGACGTAGCTTCGCTTGTCTTTGCCCTCGGGGGTAGGGAGATCAAAATACCAGTAATCGCGATCTTTGACGGTCACGCTCACGAACCATCCCTCCAAGGGGAAGTCCGCCACGAATTGAGCATCGAGCGTCCGTTGCGCCAGCTCCGCGAACATCGTCCGATAGCTGATGTCGATCTCTTTCATCATTGGTGTTTCCTTCTCGAGTGCGGCGGCCCTCTCGGCGACAAGTTCGGCCATCACTTGGTCGAAGCTCCGTTTCCTTCTGCTGATGAATAATCTTCGCTCATCTCACACCGCTGTTATAAGTCTCTGCCAAGACCTTATAACGATGCGCGGCTTTGTCAACGTTATAAGTCTTTGCCAAAACCTTATAACGGGTTGGCTGCTACGAAAAAACCCCGGAAGACCGGGGTTAGAGTGATGCACGTTGTGTTCTGTTTCGAGCACTGACGATGCTGACTGTGGTGCCGACTTTCGCTTTGCACTGCGCAAAGCTGGATGCAGCGCTCATCAGGATGGCGGCCGTGGTGATCGCTAACGTTTTCATCTGATTGCTCAATTCAGGTAGTAGATTTTCGTTCGTTCCGGTTCGGTGGCCTTGAGGCCGTCTAGCTCGCAGCTGAAGACGGCTGCATATTGCGGGACTGAGAAGCCGTCCTCTGCCCCTTTGACAACGAACGAGATAGTCGTGATCGGTTTTCCTTAGAGTTCCTTTCAGACGATGATGGCGGCTTCGGGATAATGATCAACAAGCCGAATTTACTGCCCTCCGCACGATAGCTATCGCGTTCGCAATGGTCGCTTGGATGAACATCTACGACCGCCATGGATCATGGAGAACAACTCGCGCCTGTCGGCGTCCGACACTGGGCCACATTTATCAACGACCCGAGGTGCTTGCTTGAGACGGATTCTCGATATCCTCTCGATTGAAGGCCGGCTTCGACCGATTTTCTCTTGCGTTTCGTTCGGCATGGGCGCTCTGAAGCATTGCATGCGAGCGCTGGGCAGCCTTCTCGCATCGAGCATGCAGCTCCTGTAGCTCCTTGTCCGTCAGTTTCTCGATACCGACGAATTCGTTTTCGGCATCCGTAAACAATATGATTTCGTCGAGTTTGGCCTGCAGCGCCGCCCCATCTCGATTTTGGGTATTTTGAATGAGAAACACCATGAGGAACGTGACGATCGTTGTTCCCGTGTTTATCACTAGTTGCCACGTCTCGGAGAAGCCAAAGAAGGGGCCCGACAGTGCCCAAGCAAGAACCGTGATCACACAGACGATGAAGGCAAGCGGGCTGCCTGTTGCGTGTGCGGTTGCGGTGGCGAACCTTGCAAAGAAACGATCCATGGTCAGGCCTGCGTGCGATGTCGTTGGCCTACAGCGGGTTTACGACAAAACGGGGCACAGCCATGCTTGTTCCCGATGCTGCGAAGATTTGAGATGTTCTTAATTGCTTCCAGTGTTCTGGTCTTTGCGGGTGCGAACAACTGAACTCTTCACGCCGAGTTCGTAGTGTTCTCCAAGGCATGAATTTATCCTACCGACCAGGTGAGCGAATTGCGCTACCCCATCGTCTCATGAACGATCCCGGCGGTTTGCGCTCTGAAAGGGTCGTGCGTGAGCCCTCATCATCAGTGCTTCTTTCCAAGTTTGTAGGTGTCGAGGCGTCTGATCGCCCGCCGCGATTAAATGTGCCGATCGTACGGATGGTATGGTTTGGCGACGAGAAGTGGAACGATTCCTCCGTAAAATGCTTTCTCTCCTGCATTCACCTGCCAAGGAGAGAACCATTGAAATCGCTGGCTGAAATTTTCGAGCATACACTGCAGGATATCTATTTCGCTGAGAACGCCATCACCAAGGCACTTCCAAAGGTTGCTAAGGCAGCCAACAGCGCTGAACTGAAAAAAGCGGCCGAAGAACACCTCTCGGAAACCAAAGACCAAATCAAGAAATTGGAGCAGGTTTTCAAGTCGATCGGCAAGACGGCGTCTGGTGAAAAATGCGATGCCATCGAAGGGCTGATCAAGGAGGCCGACGGTTTGATGAAAGAGGCCGAAGGAACAGCTCTCGATGCCGGACTACTGGCCGCTTGCCAAGCTGTCGAGCACTACGAGATCGCGCGCTATGGCTCTCTTCGTGAGTGGGCCAAGGATCTTGGTCATGATGAGGCGCACAAACTTCTGAGCGAGATTCTCGACCAGGAGAAGGCTACGAACAACAAGCTCACCAACCTCGCCGTGACGTCGATCAACAAAACATCGAAGCGATCCAAGGCGGCCTAATCGCCAAGGGGCGGCCGCGCCCTTTAAAACGGCGCGGCTGGCCGCGGCGCAACCTCTGCAGTTGTCGCTCCGGCAAGGTGAGCCGGTTTCGTGGATTGTCATTCCAGAGCCGTCGTTTTCTTTGGCTCAAAGGAGAAAAGCGTATGACTTACATCGAGGACGACAACGGCGAGGTCTGGGACCTTGCCGAAAAGATCGGGTTCTGCATGCTCACCACTCAATCCGGCGCGGACCTTAAGGCCAGGCCAATGTCGGCCTACATCGAGCGGGTTGAGAACGCCCTGTATTTCTTGACCGACGTCAAGAGCCACAAAGATGACGAGGTCGCGCGCCATCCAAATGTCTGCCTGGCTTTCGCCGACACGAAGAAGCAAAAGTATGTGTCGATTTCGGGCGTAGCCGAGGTACAGAACGACCGCGAGAAGATCCGGGATCTCTGGTCAACTCCTGCCAAGGCATGGTGGGACAGCCCCGACGATCCCTCCATTCGCATTCTCAAAGTTACGCCAAGCTCGGCAGAATACTGGGACAGTCCCGGCACTGTGATCAGCTACATCAAGATGGTAGCGGCAGCCGTCACCAGCGCCAAACCGGACATGGGCGAAAACGCCAAAGTGCGGATGTAGGTATTGGCGGGCCGACGTGGCCTGTCATCTTTGTCGCCTGAGATTACCTCATGAAATCGGTGATGCGGCGGCTTGGCGCGATCGCTCATCTTTTCAACGGGCAGGAAAACGTCTTTCCGCTGATCGCCTCATAATTCCAGACGCGCTGCTGGCGTTATCCGCCGCCACGGCAATTGAACCTCAGGTCGAGACCTGGCGAAAACAGCCGTTGCGCAGGCCATTCTCGTCGGCGCTTCAATTGATCGGCTGCGACATTTAAGGGGAAGTACGTGTGACGGATTGGCTTTTATCTGTTGGTGTGAAACTCGACATTTTTCCGCATCTGGCAGCTTTGATGGTGGCCTACATCCTTGCTCTGCCGATCGGCTGGGATCGCGAACAAAACGAACGAAGCGCTGGTCTTCGCACATTTCCGTTGGTCGCCATCGCCGCATGTGGGTTTATACAGGCTGCAGAGACGGTCATACTTGGCAACGCCGAGGCCACCGCGCGCGTGGTTGAAGGTCTGATCAACGGTGTCGGTTTCATCGGTGGCGGCGCAATCCTTGTCGGCAAGCTCGGCACTCGCGGGACCGCCACGGCGGCGAGCATCTGGGCGACCGGCGCAATCGGCGTCGCCGTGGGGCTCGGATCCTACGATACCGCCATCGTTCTATCGATCGTCACGTTCGCAACGTTGAAAGTTATGACAAATTTCAAGTCACCGAGAAACGAAGCCCTGGCACCGCGGGAAAAGGATTGAGTTAGCGCCATTGTCATATGGCACGAGAGATCCAGCCCTAATCATCGCATGTCCGGATTCCCAGCTTACCACCGGCGCGAGGCTGAATTTCCTGCGGCTACGAGCAAGCGTTTAGGACGGTCGATCCAACCGTCCCGCGTCCCAACCTCTCGTGCAAGCAATGCTGGACCACCTCAGCGCGGCCGGAGCAAGCCAAGCTATTGGCACCGGCCAAGATAGTCTGACTAACGTTACCTGCTGCGGACGCGCTCTCATGGCTCGAGAGCGTTGTGCCTAGGCGGCGCACGTTCGATCAGGCGACCGCAAATCTCGCGCGCACCGGTCTTCCTCCTGGTAATGCTCGACGTTCGGTGTTTGCCGCTCGATCCGCCGCGAAACCTCGGCTTTCTTCACTCTGGCAATCCGGCCATGCGATAGCCTTCGATAAAGCGCTGGACTGTTTGTGGATCGCGAGCAGGTTGGGCCGCGGCCCAGTGGGAGATGGTGAATTTCGGAGCCATTGCCATGAAAAGTGCTGCTTCCCGCATTGCCTCGTCTGTGCGACCGAGTTGGGCAAGGCTGGCCGCCAGTATGCGGCGTGAGGGGCTGCGGTAAATCGCCTCCATGCGCAAGATCTTGACGGCTTCTTCATATTGGCAAGCAGCGTAATGGGCGAATCCAAGTTGCCAATAGTACCAGCCTGGCGGGTGCGGGTTGAGCCGAAGCGCCCTTTGGGCCAGTTCGACCGCTTCCGATCCGCGCCCAGCGAAGGCCACAAGTTCTGAACGGATGGCTAGGGCATCTGCATTGTTTGGTTCCAGCGTAAAGGTGGTTGCGAAGGCTTGATCAGATTCGGACCAGCGTTTTTCGTAAGCCCATAGATATCCGACGAACCAGTGACTGGCAGCATCGCCTTCGTCCAACGCAACTGCTTTGTGAGCTAGCTCAAAGGCCCTTGAGCGGTTCTCTTGGGTGGGTTCGATGCCTTGCGCCCATAATTGCCAATAAACAAAAGCCAGACAACGAAATGCCTCTCCATACTCGGCATCGATGGAGACTGCGTGGTTCAAGAGTATCTTGGCCTCGCGCAGCGCTTCTGGGGAACTGTTGAACGCTGAGATCAGAATTCGCCCCCTGACACAAAGATCATATGCTTCCAAGCTCTTCGGACGTTTGCGTGACGGTGGTCGCGCCAAGCGTCCAACGAGGGCCTCGACAATCTTGTCTGTGACTTCGTCCTGGAGACCGAAAATGTCTTCGAGATTTCGGTCGAAACGTTCGGCCCAGATGTGATCGCCGCAAGCGGCATCGATGAGTTGGACGTTGATGCGCACGCGACCGCCGGCGCGACGAGCGCTGCCTTCCAAGATGTAGCGAACACCCAGTTCGCGTGCGACTGCTCGAACGTCAGGTGATTTTCCCTTGTAAGCAAACGTCGAATGCCGGGCAATGACGAACAAGCCGGGATTTCTGGAAAGGTCGGTGATCAGGTCTTCTGTCAAACCATCCGTGAACACGTCCTGTTCGGGCTGACCGCTGAAGTTGGTGAACGGTAGCACGGCGAGGGACGGCCGCGCAGGCAGAGACAACTCTGTATCTTGTCCGTAGACCTTCAAGGCTGCGGGGTCGTAGAGCACACGATATACATGAACTTCCTCGGCGATATTTTTCAGGGATTTCGGGCCGAGATCATCGAAGCTGAGCGCGAGCTTCCGCTTGACTTGGTCGTGGATCGCCGCGGACAGGTAGATGGCGCCTGGGTCGGCAAGGCTTTGTAGCCGGGCGGCGATGTTGACGCCATCGCCATAAAGGTCGCTGCCATCTATCAGGACATCGCCGAGATTGATTCCGATGCGCAAGACGACATGGCGCGTCTCGGGCAAGGCAGCATTGGCGGCCTGCATCTTCCGCTGCAACTCAATCGCTCCGGCCAAGGCATTGACCGCGCTTGGAAACTCAATGAGAACACCGTCACCCATCAATTTGACGATGCGGCCGCCATGCGCACCTACGATAGGCTGGAGGATTGTCGTCCGACGCTCCTTCAGCGCTGCGAGCGTGGCGATTTCATCCTCCTCCATCAATCGGGAGTAGCCAACAACGTCCGCGACGACGATAGCGGCGAGGCGGCGATGAATGTGTTTTTCGGCCATTGAGCAGAAGGTTCCTCACTAGTTGCAAAGTGCAACGCGGTTATCTTTGCGGCCTGAGATTTTCGGCCACGATGACCCCGTTTGGAAGCATACGCCTGTTGCAATCGGCACGACAGGCGCATGCTGACGTGCCCGGCTTCTTCAAGCCGCAACACGTGACAAAGACGCAGAGGAGGGATGTGCTGCACCTATTGATCGCGTGTTCTTGCGACAAGCCGGCGAACAAATGGCCGCGTCGGCCCGTTCAGCGACAGTTGCGCGGAGAAGAAAAACGAGCGACAAGTTCGGGAGGGCGATTGCAAGGGGTAGAGGCGAAGACCCACAATGAAGCAAGCGGAGAGCGCACGTTCGTGGTCGATCTCGCCGGTACGGATGCCGTGGACTCCGGGATTTTCACCTGGGATATCGTCCGGGACCTCGCCTACAGAGATTCGCGGAACTAGTTCCGAAGCGGTACTCCTGGTCAGGCCAGTGGCTTGCCGTGAGGTCCCGAACGCGCATGATAGTGGGCAGCGACGCCTGACGTTTGCATATTAGCCTCCATGCACGCACCAATGAAGGCCTCGCGCGCGACTGCAGAGGGAACCGAACGGTTCAGCGCGCCCCGGCATGTCGTCACGGCTCGTTCATAGCCCTGTCCGTGCCTTATCGGCCATTCATGCTCTAGAAAATCCAGCGCGTCGTAAACTGATGCGAATAGGCGGTTCGTTCCTGACTGTAAGCGAACAGATAATGGAACCGCCCAAAGTACCTCAGGAAGGCGCATGATGTCCCCCTTCCGTATCCTAACAGTTTGATAAAATAGAAATAAACTATAGATGACACTATACAGGTAGGGGCTTCGTTCTTCAACGCCCATGCACTAGTCATCTCGGGCGGCAACCTAGTACGTTCGCCGTACGGGGTGGCGAGAACTCCGTTCTGGAGGTATCAGCTACCGGCCAAGGGCCCTTCAAAGCGCCACCTTCGTCGTCTCAAAATCGATAGACAAAGAGTTATGGCGTCTGGGGCCTCCACGGAGACATCACTGTCAGTTGGCCGCCCGCTTGAGCCCCCAGATACGCATGAGTTCATTCGGCCCTGAAATGCCGGCGTTGCGGACGGATGGGTCGGCCGAGTTCCTTTTGGTCTGTCCCACCGCACGGGCAAACCATGTCCGAAGCCGTCCAAAAGGTAGTACGACAGCTGGATTTGCTTGGGCCCTTCCAGCGGCTCAGCGTACCCCACTCTTTTTCCTGTACTCGTCCGGACTGGGGCGCAATCTTCAGCACGTTCAGCGCTGTAAAAAAAAACGCCCGCGTCGGCATTATGAGGGTCGACGACCCTTGTACAGTGCCAGATGGACATGGGCGGCCAGTCTTTCTGCGTCGGCGAGCCCGCACCAGATCACCCCTTTCGTCAGGCGATCGGATGGTGGCCGTTTCCATCTCACGCATTGCCCCACCCGTGGAAATACGACCAAATAAACACGGGATCGATAGACGCCGTGACTGCGGCAGGTGTGTTCAAAAATCTGTCGGATCAACGTTGCCATTTTCTCGGAACAAGTGCTGCCTGTTCGACGTTGAGCGACATTCGTCGGCTTCCACGGCCTTATAGGACGCGTGAGGCGACCAGCACATGCAGGACGGTAGTTAACGATGACACACGGCAATCAAGAGGCAATCGCTGGGAAAACATGCGTCACTCCAAAACCCACTCGCGCGCGCTCAGTCGAACCTTTCGAGACAGTCTACAACGGCCACTACGATCTCACGGAATTTATTGCCATCTACAAGTTACAACCTTTGGAAGCCCGCGAGATCCTGGAACGCATAGGCCCCTCACGGACGAAGCTCGACGCATACATGAATGAGCTTCGCGTTCAGGCCCAGAAGTAGTCAAAAGTCGCCCACGTCCTCGATCGTTCGGTGTGACGACCGCGATCAGCAAGTGCTCCGTCTGAACGACTCAACCGCGCCGGCGCTCGTTAAGCGGAGGGGGATGGGGTCGGAGGCAAGTGTGGATGAGCCTCCGGCGGCACTATGGGCGACCAAGAGACGGATACCAGGCCACACTGCGTACCATCCTAAAACTTGATCAGGCCGTTCGAAAGAAAGGCCCGCAGCTTGGCGTGCACCGGCACGGACTGATAGAGGGCAATTAGTTCTGGCGACCCCCTCTTGCCATGGTGTCTTGCCATCTCTGTCATCGAGACGCGCTCTCCGGCGTAAGGCACGTACCGCACGAGCGCTCCTGCGGTGACGTAGCCGGGGTGAATAACACGGCAGTAAAAGCCGGGGCGAGCGACCTTTTTGTATAGTTTGGGAAAGCCATGATCTCCCATTCTATCCGCAAGTACTCGGCACGGCATCCGGGGCGCTGTTACTTCCATCACGAGATCGCCTATTAGGAGACGGTCGCCCACCGACACGATCTGGTTGTCCAAACCTGCAATACACAGATTTTCGCCAAATAGCCCGTGATTGATAGGCTTGTTGAGCGCCCTTTGCCACCAAAGGCGGGTTAGGTTTCCTTCAACGTAAACCGCCTGCTCGGGACCGCCGTGGTATTTTCCATTACAAACGGCGTCGTCTGCAAGACCCTCGAACCCAACGAAGACCGTTTCGCCTGTTGGGTGCTTGTTGATCCCGGTTTTCATCTTCTTGCCGGGTCTTTCTTCGGGTTTGCCAATGCACACCGCCAACACCTTCAGATCTCGCGTTGCGGCCTTCATGTACAGCCAACCTCCTCAATGATGCGCTTGCTCTCCCAGCGGTGCCTCATCCGCGAGCGCGCTTTGTGCCTGCCACCTTTCACGGTTGTTATGGAACCTCCTTTCTTCAACGGGCGCAACATCGACCATCGATCCTCATAGCGAGGTAGGCGAGTGTTTGGCGCGACGCCCACTTCATCTCTACACGAAGGCGGCAGGGTCGGTATCAAATCTAGGGGAGGGGGAGAACGACGCAGTCTTCGAAAGGCGAACGTTTCTCGCTCGCTCCACTAAACAGTTGGAACCGCCGCCAGTTCCTATCCTCGCAATGAGCGTGCCGCCGGTTGCGTAAGCGTTCGGCTTCGCTTGCGCTCGAATTGAGCGATTTGAAGATGGGCGCCACGACCTGCGGGCGCCCCAGGGGAGCGGTGCTGCGCAAGTTTATATTTGCGGGGGGCATAAGAACAAGGTCTCGCCCGAAAATTGTATTTTCCATCGGTGAAACCAAAATCTGCGTTCCTCGCCGTTTGTGGGTGGAAATTGTCCCGGTTAACACAATCGAATAAACTACAAATTCACTTGATAATTATTGCAACTCAAAGGTGAGGTTGCTGACTATGCTGATGCCGTCTCGTATCAGTGACCCCATTATCCGTTCAATAACCAATTTATTCTATAGGATACTTGCTTCGGGCAATGCAGCCCGGTCCACCTGCTTTCATGTGAGGTATGGCCACTGGCGATAGAAATGAGTTCGGCACGCCAGCAGCGATATCCACATCAGGAATCGTCTTCATGAGAATTAAGAGCCAATTTATCGTTCTGGCATCGGTCACCGGTATGACCATGGCTGGCCTCATCACCAGTCTTTGGGGCTACGCGGGTGCAGCAGCTGATGTTACGCGGGCTTACGACCAGAAATATCACTCGTACATGCTGGCTGACAACTTCCGGCAATCGTCGGATGATTTGACTCGCCTCGTGCGTACCTACGCCGAGACGGGGGACCCTTCCTTCAAGGACCAATACAATGCGGTCGTTGAAATCCGCAATGGAACGCGACCGCGGCCCGAAGACTATCACCGCATCTATTGGGATTTCGTCGCAGGCGGGGACGCAAAGCCGCGTCCTGACGCAACGGCTGTTTCTATGCAAGATCTGATGCAGCAGGCTGGTTTCACCAAAGAGGAATTCGCCCTCCTCGGCGAGGCGGGAAAGCGCTCTGATGCGCTGATCAAGCTTGAAACCGAGGCGATGGCGCTCGTTGACAACGCCGCCAAACTTGGCCCCGAAGCCAAGAGCAAGGCGACGAAAATGCTGAACTCGCCGGACTATCACCGATTCAAGGCCGAGATCATGAAGCCGGTGGATGCCTTCTATGTGAAACTGGAGCATCGCACGCAAGCGGCCGTCGACGAGGCCAGTGTCAAGGCATCGTTCTATTGGATGCTCATCACCATCGCCATGTCCGCTTTGGCGCTCATGCTTTTCATCGTCGGATTCGTCACCTTCAAACGAATTATCGGGGGCATGTACAAGCTTGGGACTTCCATGGGCCTCGTTGCTGAGGGTCAACTGGACGCGCAGATCGAACTTGCTCGCAATGCCGACGAAATCGGCGACATGGGCAAGGCCCTCGAAGTCTTCCGCCAGGGCGCGATCACCAACCGGCGGCTTGAGCAGGAAGCTCAGGAAAGCCGCAAACGCGCCGAAGTCGAGCGCATTGCGATGCAGGAAAAGGCCGAAAATGATGCCGCTGAACGCTTGCGCGTCGCAACGTCGGGCCTTGCAGCCGGCCTCAAGAGACTGGCATCAGGCGATCTGGCCTTCCAGATTAACGATGCCTTCGCGCAGGATTTTGAGACACTTCGCCACGATTTCAATCAGTCCGTTGCTCAACTCGGCACGACCCTTGTGCAGATTTCCGGGTCAATTTCGACCCTCGATACCGGCACGCGCGAGATCGCGGTCGGAACCGACGACCTTTCGAAACGGACCGAGCAACAGGCTGCGTCGCTCGAAGAGACCGCGGCGGCGCTTGACCAGATTACAGTCAACGTCGCCAATTCCTCCAAGCGAACTGAGGAGGCAAAGGGGGTTGCAAGCCGCGCCAACCGTTCGGCAGCCGAATCCGCCCAGGTCGTATCCCACGCCGAAGAGGCCATGCGAAAGATCGAGGAAAGCTCACAGCAGATTTCCAACATCATCGGCGTTATCGACGAGATCGCTTTTCAGACGAACCTCCTCGCTCTCAACGCCGGCGTTGAGGCGGCCCGGGCGGGAGAAGCCGGCAAGGGCTTTGCGGTCGTTGCCCAGGAAGTTCGAGAACTCGCCCAGCGTTCTGCACAGGCTGCCAAGGAAATCAAAGGCCTGATCGACAACTCTTCCGCAGAGGTGGACAACGGTGTGAAACTCGTC
Source organism: Ensifer sp. Root954 (assembly GCF_001429005.1). Classification (NCBI taxonomy): domain Bacteria; kingdom Pseudomonadati; phylum Pseudomonadota; class Alphaproteobacteria; order Hyphomicrobiales; family Rhizobiaceae; genus Ensifer; species Ensifer sp. Root954. The sequence goes on along the minus strand of NZ_LMJM01000003.1, from coordinate 123,127 downwards.
CGTGACGCAGGCTCTGCGTTGAAAACGATCAGTGGCTTCATTGTTGAAATCAACACCCACATGGAATCGATCGCCACATCTGCGAAAGAGCAGTCCGCCGGGCTTGCCGAAGTCAACACCGCAGTTAACGCGATGGATCAGACGACGCAGCAGAATGCGGCAATGGTGGAGCAGTCCAATGCGGCTTCCAACACACTTGCGAATGAGGCGGTGCGCCTCAGAGGACTTGTCAGCCAATTCAAACTCCAAGGCGCAACTCAGAGTCCCTTGGCGAACGGGCGAACGACCACAAGAAACGACAGCTCTCAGCCGCATCGGTCGACGCGTAGGACGGCAGCCTACCACGGCAATGCAGCACTCGATGTCAGCAGCGACTGGCAGGAGTTCTGAGCCGCCCGGCCGTCAAAGCAGGTAGAAATACGGGCCTGGCAAGTTTGCCAGGTTTGCTGGCTGCTTTTAGCTGGCGCCCTTCTGTGGTTCCAAGGTGCGACGTTGACCATTTCAGGATCCATGGTCAACGTCGTTCAATTTGGATCGCAGCTAGGTCTCGGTATGGCGGAACACAACGCATGCGGGCACCTGCAGCACTGCTCAGTCACAGGAAATCGACTTGCGGGAAACCCGCGATCCGATGCCACTGAATTTAGTTTGCTCCTCACCAATCGTTTACTTCCTAACGGCTGCTCCATGAGTATCATCGCCTTGATGCCGGGGGCGGCGTCATTCGGGGCAATTTGTCGTCTTGGGAGAGCAACAAATGAACCTGGAGAATTCGAGCATCGCACCGAACGACGTTGCGCTGCTCCAAAGCGTGCTTGACGCATGGTGCCGTCATCAAAAGATCAGCCGAAAAGACGCCACAGCGGAAGCGAAAATCCTCATCAACGAGTATCGAAGAGGCGTTCGTTCTCAGATCGGGTTGATCGACGCGCTCGCCAAGCAGCAGTAGGAGCCGATGGCTTCCCATCGGCCATTTCGCGGGAACAGTTGCTGAGGGTGCATCGGCGCCATCAGCTTTTGGACCCTTCGCAAGCCGTCATCGTTCCACCGGATTGCTGCAACATCGAAGTTGGAGCAGTCTGCCCGCGGACGTCGCCCTCTGACGGGCCGCGTCCAATAGCGCTGCGAAGTACTTCCTGCCTCCCAGCCACTTGCACAGAGGTCGCCGAGTGGGGTTCAGGATTAACGAGGTGCGAGGCAGTCCTCACAAATGCCGCAACCGTCGACATCCATCAGTGAGGCGAGGTGCTTCTGTTGGCAACAGAGGCACACTACGGTATCGGACGTGTTTCGTGGCTCGCGTTCAGGCGGAAGAATTTCGATCTGTCGGTCAGAACTGGCACGGGTTGTCTGTCGATTCATCTCGGGGCTCCATGTCGAAGACGCCACAGAGATAGGAAGCCGTTAAACCGACGCAAGATGTCGATCGCGACGCTCCTTAAAGCGGGACCAAGATGGGGGCGATCCAGCTCGCATTTAATGCGCCTCAAACCGATCCAGCATACTCTGAAGTACCGCATTTTCCTGTCGAAGCTTCCGAACCAGACGCTTTTTCAGCCGGAGGTTTGCATCCTGGAGTGACGCCAGCTCGTCAACAGTGACTGCAATTGCAATGTGCACTGACTTTGTTGGCACGCGCCGCGCCAAACCCGTCGAACGAGGACGCTTCGAACGCTCGGGCGGCTTTACCGGGAAGGTGGCGTTGGCTGACGCATCTGCCGAGCTTGTCTTGGGGACGACACTCTCTTCTGGCACTTCTGGTTGACTAGCGGTTGTTGGGGCATCATCGACCGCCGCAGCCACTGAATTGAGCGGTTCCGTAACCTCCGGTGGCTGGTCACCAATTCGAGCTTCAGCAAGAAACAGATGTGGGACTTCGGCCTCCGCCTCACGCACAAATGCCTTCAGATCGGTGTCGCCCCAAATAGAGGCTGGTCGACCTGTCGAACGTCGGCGCGCCGATTTCACTTCGACAATGAACTTTCGCTGTTGTGGCTTCATCGATATCCAGGGACCAAAGCTGGTTCAGCGCGTAAAGCGTCAAAATCGCTCTAGCATCTTCTTGAGTTGGGCGTTCTGTAGCACCAGCTTCTCCGAAAGCTGACGCCTTAGCATTCTTATTTCCTCATCCAGGGCGGCCACGTCATCGGCTAAAGAGATCGGCTGCTTGGGAGCACGGAGGCTCGGTGAGCCATACTCGACCCGAGGATCCACCGCAACGGAGGCGCTTGATCTCTTGTCTCTTGTTTGCCGTCGGTGTGGTTTGCGTGCGGGTCGATCCGCCTGCTCGGGCGCCTGACCGCCCAAAAGGTTTGTGCTGTGGCTGGCGGTCTCGAAATCAACCGCATTTGCTCCGCCGGTCCGGACATTGTTTTTGACTTCGCTCGGCTCCGGGTCGGCAGCGTTTGTGACCGCATCCGTCGTTTGAGTGCTTGCAGGAGGATCCATTCCTGCCAAGGGCGCATCCGAGCTTTCGCTCACGGGCTCCGATATAGATTCCCGGGGCTCGACAGCTCTGCCTCTTGAGGTCAGATCAAGTAAGAACTTCCATGGTGATTTCATGATATCTCGTCATCCAGGATTGCGCCATGCCATCTCCGAAGGATGCTTTGACGAAGACCGATCGCGTAGACGATCGGTCTTTCATTAACACTCAGCTGAGCCCGAGCCGCTTGCGCAACTCAGCATTCTCGGCCCGCAACTTATCGCCGAGCTCCCGGCGAAGCCGCGAATTCTCTTTCTCCAGCTGAAGAAGATCCGCGATCTCGTCATGTACTTGCGATTGCGCGGCCGTCCTCTTGTCGTCGTTCTTCCTTGCGGCGTTTGCCCTTGCGGCGCGCTTCGGTTGACTTGCAGTTTTCGCCTCGGCCGAAGTTTCCTTGCGCTTCCGGCCTTTCCCGGCGCTCGGTGCGGGGCTTGACTCTGCCGTGGCAGCGTCCACTTTTTTTGCTCGTGGTCCGCGCTTCTTAGGCGCTGCCACTTCCGCCGGAGCGGTCGCAGTAACCTGGTTGTCGTCCAATTTGACCTCATCTGCCATAAGTCTATTTCCTCTCTGCGGATCGAAAGCATTTGTCCGACGCGCGAAATATGACAGCCACACCACCCGCGGTCGAGACATCAACGATATCAGTGCTACATTGCGCGAGGCCGACCGAGGCAAGTTTGCCAGCGACGAAGATGTGGCGACGTTGTCGGAAGGAAGTCAAGTCTGCCCGTCAATCATGAGTGGGGAGCCTATCCGCTGGTTAGGGCTCTGCAGTGCTTGATGAGATCGGCGCGCTTATCGAGAAGGGCGATCCGGATGTGACGCCTCGCGTGGTGGAAAAGACATCGTCGACATTGCCCGATCGCTGGCGCGTGCGCAAACGCCTCGATAGCGCCTGGTAAGGAGCATGCATCCAGCGAGTTGGACCTGCTCGGGACTAGGCTCGATTGCTTGACTTGGGCCGGCGGGAGGCGAACCTGCGTCAGGGTGCTATTTGATAAAACCTGGATACTGGACTTCTTCTCGATTCACACCTTCGGAATCTAACCGAATGGGGGCGGGATCCGGGGGGGCGCCCATGTAACTATGTGCGACAAGCCAGTCGCGCAAAATAGTCTCAATTGCGGCGGCTCGACCGGCAGGGGACGGTGAAAGCTCCGGGTCGGTCATGTAGGCCGCGAGCCCGGCTTCGATGTCATCAGCAAGGGGAGGCAGGTCTGCGAAACCGGACATGAAAGACTCCTCTGTATCTCACCGATATAACGAGCTTTCATGGCGCCTGTTCCCACCGAGTTGAACAATTGCTCCAACGGCTCATTTACCCGACAGCGGAACTCTTGTCGGTGCGAAGCAATTGACGGCATCCGTCGGCGGTAACCATTCGAAGAGAAGCTTCTCGCGCAAGAACCGGCTGTCGGCACGTGGTTCTAAGAGATTGCCTGACGGATACGGCTTGGACGCCGCCCTCTCGGCTATCCCCGGGCTGTGGTCGGACCAGCCGACCGCGGCGATACATGTTTTCATTGGGACATGCCGGCAGCGTGGTTGGCTCTACGTGCAATCAATGCCGTGTGGGCTCCGACGTAAGCTCCACGAAGCGGCCGATTGACCAAAGATAGGCAACAATTTGCCATCTCAGAGGGTCGCGGTTTCCGTATTTCTCTAGTATCCGATCAAGGGTTCTGCTCGCTTGGGTCTGCTCGTCGATTTCGCCAATTACGTAGCTGTCGTGGCCGACAGCGCAAATGTCGCAGCCTACTTCGAGGACGTCGAACACAAATGCCGGTATTTCGCTGGCGTCCATCTGGCGTCGTTCGGTCATGGCTCGACCCTCCGCTGTACTCGTTTGTCAGGGTTCGATCCCTTTGTGCGACAGGGAGAACCCTGTCCCTTCGTAAAGGCATGGGCTTGGGCCGCGGTCGATCATGGAAACAGTCGCTCATCCGTGAGAGTGAGCAGGACCACGACCTCTGTCTGCAAGTCGGCGCAGATCTGTTGATATTCGGTGATCAGCTGGATGCGAGCCGGGTACTCCTGCAAAAGATCGTCGAGAGCCGAGGCGGCGAGCGCGTAAGCCTCGAAGAGATCGAGCAGATCAGGGTCTTTCGCAAGGCGCAGCTGGGGGCGATGGCGGGGTAAAGCCATCTCCAGGCGGGCTCGTCCCAGGTGCATGAGTCTCATGGCTGGTCCCCCGTTTCCGCCAGAGCCTAATTCGAGGGTGCGACCGACGTTGGAAGGACAGTGGCGACTTGCTGGCGAGGGGTGTTCGAGAGCGCGCTGCCCACGAACAGGTAGCCGCCGATGACGACCATCGCCAGGAGCATCACTCCGATCGGAAGCCCTGTCGAGAATTTTCGCTCTGGTTGGTTATAGCGGTATTGCTCGTACATCCTGAGTTCCTTCGATCATCAGCGACACCAGGGCGAACCGAAGGGACGATAGGCCGCCCTGGTGTCGTTGTTCGCCCGCAGCGCGCAGGGGAGCTGGCCATGGGCTAAAAGAAAATCTAGGGCGGCTGGCGCTGGCAGCTACGGTATTAGGACCATTGCGGAGGGATTATCAGACTGAAGTCCCATGGCGGAACATTTTCCCGCACCCTACGTTTCCATGCGCGTTTTCTGCAATTTTCGTCGCAAAGCCTGGAAGCCGCACTCGCCCTATCAAAGCGCTTTCCGATAAAGAGCTGTCTTAAAAAGTATGGCCCCGTCGGGGGCACGACGAGGCCAGAGGCTCTTATCGAAGAGACTTCACTGGGGGACATTGGTGAAGCCTTGTGCCTGACCCTGATTGGGGAAACAGAATCAAGACAACGTGGAAACGCCCGCATCGCGAAATCGTTCCGGGATCTCAGCAAGAAAAGATGGCCTCGAGCGAGGTGCAGGAAACGTCTTGTTCCGAAAAGGTGAAGGCGCCGGCGCAAAGGCGAAGTCAATTCGCAAAAGGGTCAAGTCGCCACGAGAAGCGACACTGGCACAACTGGGTCTTCCTTGACGGTCCTCGTGACGACGTAGGTGAAGTAGCGGGCGATTCCGAGTTCCCAGTCGAGAAGCGTGTCGATCAGGCGCTGGTAGGCGTCGATGTCGGCAGCGACGATCTTCAGGACATAGTCAACGCCACCGCCGACTGACCAGCAGCAGACGATTTCGGGAATGTCGCGAACAACCCGCTCGAATCTGTCGAAGTCGACTTGGCGGTGGCTGGCAAGTGTCAATTCGACCATGGCGCTTGCGACGGGGGCTACCCGTCGAAGAGATAGGCGCGCGTGATATCCGCTGATGATGCCGGCCTTTTCCAATCTGCGTAGCCGCATCCAGCAGGGCGTGGCAGAAAGGCCCGCCTTTTCTGCGAGTGCAAGCTTGGTGATGCGGCCATCCCGTTGGATGGCGTCGAGGATGCGTAGGTCGATCGCGTCAAGTCTCCTGGCAAACTCCTGAGGCGGTATCGCGCTCTGGTCTGCGTCAAGCGCTTCCGAGCAATGCCGCCTTTTCTGCTTCCATTTCCGCGATGTCTTGAAAACGGTCGGCGATGCGCGCGTGCGCGCGACCGCTATCGGCAGCGCCGATAGCAACGATGATCTCGTCGGGGCCGGGGGCGTCGGCGATCTGGAAGTTGGCGGTAAGGAAGTGCGATCGTTTGCCGTTTTCACTCTTGTGCATCATCGGCAGCGACAACAGAGCGCCCGGCGCATTACGAGTGTTGGCAAATTCGAGGTAGTTCGTGCCGCCGATCGCTTCGCGGAAGGGGTTGCCGAAGCGCAGCGTGTGGATCATCGCCGAGGCATGTTCGATCTCACCGGCGATGCCGACGGCCGCGGCCTTGCCGCAAGCCTCGACCTTATCCGCAGGCATCTGGCGGAGCAGCCGGCCCGTCATCTCCTGGCTAAGTTCACCGGCGATGCGAGTGATTTCCGGCCGCAGATCTTCGACAAAGCCTCGCCCTGCCCAGGGGTTCTGGATCACTGCAGCCACCAAGACGACGTTGACCGGGCGCGGCGCTATCTTGCCGCCTTCGATAAGGGTTTCTTCCAGGAAGGTGCAAATTTTTCGGATGCCGAGGGTCATTGGGACGCCGCTGATAGTGGAAACTTGCGACAACTTACCGGCTCGCCTGGGCATTTCTTCCTCTGTTTCGAGGAAGTGGGCACCGGTTGTTCCTGCAAAAACAAGGAGATCCCTGCGTTGAACGACTCCGCTCAATGAGCGAAATCTAGATCGTCTTCTTTTTGGAGGAAATTTCGGCCCTTAGCTCCGAGTGGAGAAAAAATGGCATCGGTCTTCCTCCGTCCGTGAGAATGCGCCCGTCTCTGCGCCCGCCCATCATGGCTCCGCCAACAGGCGACCACCAGATGGAAGGGAACCAAATGAAGACGTTACTGGCGAATACGACCGCTTTGATGCTTGTCCTGCAGCTTTCCGCGGGCACAGCTTACGCTGCGAGCGCACGACTCGATAGGCTCATCGACCAGAAGTATCCGGAACTCGAGAAGGTCTACAAGGAACTCCATGCCAATCCTGAACTCGGCTTTCATGAGACACGGACGGCAAAGCGTCTGGCGGCAGAATTGGAGAAGCTTGGCTTCGAGGTGACCGTCGGCTTCGGTGTGGGTACCGCTCTCGTCGGTGTCTTTAGGAATGGCGACGGCCCGACGATCATGCTGCGAACCGAACTCGATGCGCTGCCGATGGAGGAGAAGACAGGGCTCGATTACGCCAGTCGCGTACAGGTGCCGGCAACCCAATGGCCTGGAAACACAGATGAGACGGCAAAGGTCTTTGTCGCCCATAGCTGCGGTCATGATATCCATATGGCGTCATGGCTTGGGGCGGCCCAATTGCTGGTCGAGATGAAGGATGATTGGCATGGAACGCTGCTCCTCGTCGGTGAGCCGGCCGAAGAAATCGGCGGCGGCGCAACGGCCATGCTCAAGGCCGGCCTGTTCGAGACGTTTCCGAAGCCAGATTTCGGCTTCGCCATGCACGTGAACGGGGATCCCGCCGGCAAAATAATGGTGAAGGACGGTGCCTTCAGCGGAAACTCCGATACGTTCGACTTGACCTTCAAGGGTCGCGGGGCGCATGGCAGCGCTCCGCATCTCTCGATCGATCCGATCGTCCAGGGGGCCCGTTTCGTCACCGATATCCAGGCTGTTGTGAGCCGTGAGAAGGATCCGCGCGAACCGGGCGTGATTACGGTCGGAAGTTTTCAGGCGGGGACTGCGGGCAACATCATCCCCGATCAGGCCAAGCTGAAGTTGACCATGCGTTCGACCACGCCGGAGACGCGCAAGCTGCTGCTGGAGGCGATGCAGCGCGTCGCCAAAACGACGGCGCAATCGGCCATGGCGCCGGAACCCGAACTGCTGCGCATCGGCGGCGGCGCTGTGGCCGGCACGAACTCGTCAGAGCTGATCGGCGACGTCAGGCCGGCATTGGATGCGTCCTTTGACGGCGTCGTCTACGTCCCGACCGCGGTCCAGCCGACGTTGGGCGTCGAGACCTATCCCGAGTTCATAGAAGCAGGCGTGCCTTCCATTTTCTATTGGGTTGGCGGGACCTCACCCGAACAGGTTGAAAAAGCCAGCCAAGAGAACAGGCCCGTTCCCTCCAATCATTCGCCATTTTTCGCTCCGGCCCCGGAGATTTCCATCAAGACGGGGGCGAAGGTTCTGGCGATCTCAGTGCTCGAAAAAGCCGGCGTTGACTGAAGCCTGAATGGGATAGCGGCTTCGAGGTCATCGCCAGTTCGATGACCTCGAACTCGGCGTTGAAGATACTACTTTTCATAGAAAGTTTCGCCGAAGATATCCATCGAAACGAAGTAGACTTGTCCACTACCGGCGCGCATGTTGATTGATAGAAATCAAGAGGCGAGGCAGTTGGATCAGAAGTCCCGGATATTGTCGCTCCGCGACATCGCGAGCCAGATTAACAGCGGTAGCGATCTTCAGACGGCATTGCAGCAGCTCATCGCCGCTGCATGCCGCCATGCGAACTGGGCCCTAGGCTCGATCATGGGGATCGACGCTGCGCATGGGTATGCCTATGTCATCGTGCGCCATGATCCAACGCTGATCGAGCGGCAGCTGCCCGACAAGTGGGAGCTGGCGACCAGCCCCTCCCTGATCGCCTTGCAGCGCAATGAGCCCGTCTATATCAGGGACGCGCGTGCGTCGGGCGAGTTTCCGGGCTACAGAAAAGAGGCCTTCGAGCGCGACTATCGAACGGTGCTCGTCATGCCGATGAACTGCAGGGATGCTGAGGGCCGCCCGATGGTGCTCAGCGTCATCGCCCGCGAGGTGACTGAAGTGTCGGAGGACGACCTTGCTTTTCTCGGCACGATCATCCACCTCGGCGCCATCGCCGTCCAACGGGAACACCGTCTCGAAGCTGAGAAGCGATCCGCCCAGCGGCTGGAACGCGCGCTGGAGGCGCATACGTCGCTGCTCGAACATGTGTTGAGCGACGGGTCGGTCGCATCGCTTTCCAGCATGGTTGGGAAGATGTTGCTGAACCCGGCCGTCGTCGTTGATTTCACGGCCAATCAGGTCGTTGCTGGCCGGTCGCCGAACGCGCTTTACGACGAGGCTGGTTGGCAGCAGGCGGCCGCTACCGTTCTTAGCCGGCCGCTGATGAAGGCGGCCCGTGATGCCGTCGAGCGCGGGACGGCCGACGCCGTGAGCCTCTACCTCGACGACGGCACGCAACGGTTCAAAATAACGGCCCGCATCGAAGCGCTGATGGTCGACAATCAACTGGTTGGGGCGCTCATCATTTTCCCGACGACCCGCGAATTCAGCGATCTCGATCTCCTGATGCTCGACAGCGCCAAGTTTGCATTGAGCGTGCAGATGATGCGAAGCTTCATCCGGTTTCGCTTCGAGACGCGGACGCAGACCGAACTTTTTTTCGAGATCGTGGAGGCGCGGTGGCGTAATGCCGGTGATGTCGCCCAGCGGGCTCAACGGCTCGGGCTCAGCTTCTCAACGCTTCAGCAGATGATCGTCGTCGATTTTCCGGACAAGACGAAGGCATTTGGCGGCGCTTCTGTCGATGTGGAGCACACGCTCTCGCGTGTCATGCAGCAGGCATCCGTTCAGGCAAACCTGATCGCGGTCGAGGGCGGCGTCGTCTGCCTCGTCCCTCATGATACGGGTAAGCGGCAAGAGCGCACGACAAAGCTCGCGCGGCGTATCGCCGAGGAACTCGGCCGCTATTTCGACGAGGCACCTATCGTCGTCGCCAGCAATCGGTGTGCGGCCCTTTCGGACTATCCGCCAGCCTGGGAGCGCTGCGCCCGGATGATCCGCATCGGGCGTTCATTCGGCCTGACCGGGGCGGTCTCCGCCCAGGATTTCGGCCCGCTGCCGATGCTGGTCGCCGCCTGCGAGGCGGGCGACGTGCGCGGCTTCGTGCAGGAGAGCGTGGGCGCCATTGCCGATCACGACCGTGACAACGGTACTCCTTACCTCGAAACCCTGTCGGTGTATCTGCAGGAAGGTTGCCGAAATCAGGCCTGTGCCGATGCTATGGGCCTGCATGTGACGACGCTGCGCTATCGGCTGGCGCGCATCCAGGAACTGTTCGGCGTCGATGTCGAGACGCCGGAAAAGCGCTTTGCCGTCGAGCTCGCGATCCGCCTGCACGGCGTCATCGACAACCGCTCTACCGCCAGCAGTTAGCTTATCTTCATCGGCCAAGTATCGCCTTGTGACCTCGTCGCCACCGATCATCTGCGCCTTTGATCGTCTCCTCGGGATCGATGGAGAAGTTCCTTCGCTCCTCCTTTGAAGCCATGGAAGCATGGTCGCCATCACGGCGTTAGCCTCCAACCAACTTGATGGTGAGGAGGCGAGAAGCGCATGGTTGAGACAGCAGCATCGACGGACGTGCCGATTGATCCGATTGCGCTTCGTCGCGCCTTCGGCACGTTTGTAACCGGTGTCACCGTCATCACCACCCGCGACGAAGACGGCACGCCGCGTGGAATGACGGCGAATTCGTTCACGTCGGTTTCGCTCGATCCGCCGCTGCTATTGGTCTGCGTCGCGAAATCCGCGTCGAGCTATCCTGCCTTCACGAATGCGGGATGTTTTGCGGTCAATATCCTCCATGAAGGACAGGTCGACGTCTCGGGAAACTTTGCCTCGAAATCCCCCGACAAATTCCAGTCGGTGACCTACGATCATATCCACACGGGCGCGCCGGTCCTGACTGACAGCCTGACCTGGTTCGATTGCACGACTTACAACACCGTGGACGCCGGCGACCATGCAATCCTGATCGGCCAGGTTCGCGCATTCGGCACCAGTCCCACCGCACCGCTCGGCTTTTGCCGCGGCCGCTATGCCAGTGTGAAGGACCCGCTGCCAAACGGCTGGCTTGCGTCGCATGGGATGATCATCGGCTATCTGATCGAGGCCGGTGAAGGCTTGCTGCTGCGTTCGGATGGCAAGGGCGGCTGGGTTCTGCCGTCAGCACGGCGCCGCAAAGCCGACAGCCAGCTCGTCATCGACGGTGGCGACGCGCTCAGCCTCGTCCCGGACGAGACCTTCCTTTACTCCGTCTTCGATGTCGCCGACAGCGACCCGGGCTACCTGGTCTATCGCGCACGGCTGGCGGGTGAGGGCGGCGCCGGCACGAGCCTGCCATCCGATCTGCGCTTCTTCCCGCTCGACGATCTTCCTGACGATACGATCGCGACGCACGAACTGCGATCCATGTTGCGCCGCTACGTGCGCGAGCGGCAAGCCGGCCGCTTCGGCATCTACATGGATTCCGACGACGGCGGCCGTGTGGCAATGATCGACGGCGAAGCTCGCACCTGGCTTCAGACCTCCCAAGACCAAGGACATTGAAATGAAGACGACGGTCAATTCCATCGAGGGTTCGCGCCAGTTGCTGTTCATCGGCGGGCAGTTCGTGGCACCGAAGAACGGCAACTACATCGCCAGTTTCGACCCGACGACGGGCGAGCCCTGGTATCATTTTGCTGAAGCAGGTGCGGACGATGTCGGGGCAGCCGTCGTTGCTGCCGCCGCCGCCTTCCGCGACCCGGCCTGGCGCCGCATGACGCAGACCGATCGCGGCGCGCTGATGCGCCGTCTCGCCGAACTTGTTCGCGCCAATGCCGATAGGCTGGCGGAAATCGAGACGCGCGACAACGGCAAGCTTCTCAAGGAAACCCGGGCGCAGATGCGCTCGATGCCAGACAGCTATCACTATTTCGCGGGCATGGCCGACAAGCTGCAGGGCGAGACCATTCCAATCAATCGTCTCGATACGTTGAACTTCAACCTGCGCGAGCCCTTGGGCGTCGTCGGCATGATCACGCCGTGGAATTCGCCGTTGATGCTTCTGACCGGCACGCTGGCACCGTGCCTTGCAATCGGCAATACGGTCGTCATCAAGCCCTCGGAACATGCGACCGCCTCGACCTTGGCGCTTGCGGAACTGATCCACGAGGCGGGCTTTCCCGCCGGCGTCGTCAATGTCGTGACGGGTACGGGCCAGAGCGCCGGTGAGGCGCTGACGCGTCATCCTGGCGTTGCGAAATACGTCTTCACAGGCAGCACGGCCACCGGCCGGCGCATCGCCGGCAACGCCGCGCAGAACCTTGTTCCGTGCTCGATGGAGCTTGGCGGCAAGTCGCCTCACGTCGTCTTTGGTGATGTCGACATCGAACATGCGGTCAACGGCGTCGTCTCCGGGGTCTTCGCAGCCGCTGGCCAGACTTGCGTTGCCGGTTCTCGCTGCTTCGTCGAGGAGCGCATCTACGATCGCTTCGTTGAGGCGCTCGTCGCCCGAACGCAACGCATACGGGTCGGTCTCCCGGCGGTCGAGGACACCGACATCGGTCCGCTCGCGCTCGCCGATCAGCTCTCCAAGGTTGAATCCTACGTGGCCTCCGGCGTCAAGGAAGGGGCGCGCGTTGCCGCCGGCGGGCGGCGTCCGCAGCGGCAAGGGCTTTCGTCAGGGGGCTGGTATTTCGAGCCGACAGTGATGGTCGATGCGCAAAACGACATGACCTTCATGCGCGACGAACTCTTCGGTCCGGTGGTCGGCGTCATGCCGTTCCGCGACGAGGAAGAGATGATCCGGCTCGCCAACGATACGCGATACGGCTTGGCTTCCGGCATCTGGACAAAGGACATCGACCGGGCGCTGCGGTTCGCCAACCGGATCGATGCCGGGACCGTCTGGATTAACACCTACCGCTCCGCGTCTTTCATGTCTGCCAACGGCGGCTTCAAGGAAAGCGGCTACGGCCGGCGCGGCGGGTTCGAGGTCATGCACGAGTTCTCGCGGTTGAAGAACGTCATCGTCGACTACTCCGGCGCGATGCAGGACCCCTTCGTCATCCGTCTGAAGTGACAGCAAAAGCACGGGCACAGGAAAGGCAGAAAACATGAAGTTCGCAGTCTCCCTCACGATGGAACGCTTCTCCCCCGATATTCCGATGGAGCAGGTCAAGAGCAACTTGCTGCAACTCGCGCGGCTTGCCGACGAAGGCGGCTTCGAAACGCTGTGGACTGCAGAACACCATACGCTGGAATGCACGATCTCCCCCAATCCGTTCCAGACGCTGGTCTGGCTCGCGCAGCACACCGATCGCATCCGGCTCGGCACCTCCACTCTGGTCGCGCCCTATTGGAATCCCATCCGGCTCGCCGGCGAGTCGGCGCTCTGCGATCACCTGACCAATGGCCGCCTGGAGTTCGGGATCGCGCGCGGTTCCTACCAGTACGAGTTCGACCGTATGGCGGGTGGTATTCCGCAGCAGGAGGGGGTGGCCTACATGAAGGAGATCGTGCCGGCCGTGAAGAAGCTCTGGTCCGGCGACTATGCCCATGAGGGACAATACTGGAAGTTTCCGGTCACGGCGGCAGTGCCGAAGCCGCTGCAGCAACCCCACCCGCCCATCTGGGTGGCGGCGCGCGATCCCGGAACCTTCGACTGGGCGATCGCAAACGGCGCCAGTATCCTATCGACGCCGCTCTCCGCGCCGGAAGCCGAAATCCACGTGCTCTCCGAGAAATTTCGCAAGGCGGTCGCCGATCATCCGGAGGTGCCGCGCCCGCGCTTTATGATGCAGCGCCGCACCTGCGTCTATGACCGGCCGGATGGGTGGGAACGTGCCGTCAAGCACAGCATGGACTACGGCCGCGCCTTCGAAAACCTCATGCAGAACATCGGCACGGTGCACAACGGCTTCCCCGAGGCAGTGCCCTACGAAGCGGTCAAGGGCAAGGACAACTACAATCCGGACAACATCCGCAAGAACCTGATGTTCGGCACGCCGGACGAAGCGATCGAGAAGCTGTTGGTCTATGAGGCCGCCGGTGTGGACCAGTATTGCTTGGGCCTGACCTTCAATCTGCCGTTCGAGCTGCAGAAGCGGACGCTGGAGCTATTTGCCAGCGAAATCATGCCCTTCTTCGCGGCCCGTGAGAAGGAACAGAAGCGTATCGCGGTGGGTGCCTGAACATGGCAGGAGCTCAGCGCCATACCGTCGGAGAGGTGACGCTCAACTACCGCATCGAGGGAGAAGGCGAACCGCTCGTCTGCATCCACGGCGTCGGCTCCTATCTCGAAGCGTGGTCGGGCGTGGTCGAACGTTTGAAGGACCGGTTCACGATCCTGACATTCGACCTTCGTGGTCATGGCCGCTCCAGCCGGGTCAAGGGCCGCTACGAGATCGACGACTTCGTCAACGAGACGCTGGGGCTTGCCGACGCAGCGGGCTTCCCGACCTTCAATCTTGCAGGCTTTTCGCTGGGCGGCCTGATCGCCCAGCGTCTCGCTCTGACCCACCTTGGACGTCTGCGCAGGCTGGCGCTCTTGTCGACCGTGGCCGGCCGCACGCCGGCCGAGCGTGAGCGGGTTCTCGACCGCCTCGCCGCCCTCAGAGACGGAACGCCTGCCGACCATCACAATGCTTCGCTGTCGCGCTGGCTGACGGAAGAGTTCCAGGAGAACAACCCGCAGGTGATCCAACGGCTAAGGGCGCGGGACGCCGAAAACGACCCCGACTGCTACGCGGCAGCCTATCGTGTGTTGGCGGAAACGGATTTCGGCGGCTTTCTCGACCAGATCCGATGCCCAACGCTGATTGCTACCGGCGAAGACGATGCCGGCTCCAACCCGCGCATGGCGCGCTACATGCACGAGCGCATTCCCGGGTCCGAGCTTCGTATCCTGCCGGGCCTTCGCCATTCCATCTTGATCGAGGCGCCCGACGTCGTGGCAACGCTGATGGGCGAGTTCATGAGCCAGGGGGAGACGGTCGATGGATGAAGCACTGCGAGCAAGGGGAGAGGCCATCCGGCGCCAGGTGCTTGGCGATGGCTATGTCGATGGGGCAATCGGCAGCAGCGATGCCTTCTCGCGGCCCTTTCAGGATCTGTTGAACGAACATTGCTGGGGCACCGTCTGGACGGACGAAAGCCTCGATCTGAGGAGCCGCAGCCTACTGAACCTCGGAATGCTTGCAGCGCTCAACCGCATGCACGAATTCGGCATCCACTTTCGCGGGGCGATCCGCAACGGTTTGACCGACGAGGAGCTTCGCGCAGCACTCGTGCAGATCGCGATCTACTGCGGCATTCCCGCAGGCGTCGAAGCGTTCCGCGTGGCCCGGAGCGTCCGCGACGAGATGGCTGAAAAAGGAGAGCGCTGACTTCCACGTTTTCTAGGAAGGGGCAGCGCCACGCTACCTCGTATCGCCGGAAGACGGATGGCGGGCTCAGAACTCAAGATCAACCCGATGGCAGGAAGAGGACCCTGTCAAAAACCAGAACGACAAAGGGAACGACAGCATGAACACATTCGCAAAACTCACCGCGGCGGCATCGTTTGCCTTGTCGCTCGCGACCGTTCCGGCCCACGCCGGTGCCGTACTCGACCACGTGCTCGATGCAAAGACACTGAAGGTAGCGACCGACGCCAACTGGGCGCCGCAGTCCTTCATGAACGAAAAGAACGAGATGGACGGCTTCGATGTCGATGTCGCCAAGGAACTCGCCAAGCGGTTGGGTGTCGGTGTCGAGTTCGTAACTCCCGGCTGGGACATCATCACGGCCGGCAACTGGCAGGGGCGCTGGGACATGCATGTCGGCTCGATGACGCCGACAAAGGAGCGTGCCAAGGTCTTCGATTTCCCGGCCGTCTACTACTACACCCCGGCCGCCGTGGCCGTGCACAAGGACAGCGCTGTGGTCGGCCTGATCGATCTGGACGACAAGGTCGTTGGTGCGACGGCGACGTCCACCTTCGAAGCCTATGCCAAACAGGATCTGACCCTCGACGCTGCTGGCGCACCTGCCTTCGAATACACCTTCAAGCCGAAGGAGGTGAAGTCCTACGCCAACTCGACGACCGCATTCGATGATTTGCGCCTCGGTGACGGTGTGCGGCTCGACGCAGTCGTATCGTCGCTGCCCAGCATTCGCGACGCAATCAAGGCCGGCTATCCGATCAAGCAGGTTGGCGACCCGGTCTTTTACGAACCGCTCGCAGTCGCTGTCGAACACGGCGACAAGGAGCTGAGCGACAAGATCGCCGAAGCGATCAAGGCGATGCAGGACGATGGCACGCTGAGCAAGCTGTCGGAGAAATGGTACGGCGTCGACTACACCGTCGTGAAGTAAGGCAGCCATGTCTGGCGGTCCGGGCAGCCGGACCGCACGTTGTCCAAAGGGACCAAAGATGCTTTATCCGGATACTGTCGAGTCCGAAATACTCGTCCACAAGCCATGGTTCGTGGCCAGCATGTTCGCTGCCGTCCTCATTGCCTTCACGGCCTTCGGTCTGACCGGCACAACGATGGGCGAACTGATGCGGCCAGTGATCGGCGAGCCGCTCGAAAGCGGATTCTACGGCCGCTTTGCGACCGCCTTCGTCGTGGCGGTGCTCTTCTGCCTCAACATCGTCCTGATCGGCTTTGCGAGCCTCAGGGTCCAGATCGTCGTCGTCTGGCTCGAATTGCTGGCGCTGTTCCTCGCCTTCTTCCAGACCTTCGATCTCAGCCTGCCCTTCATAGAGGAAAAGTTGCCGTTCCTCATCACGCAAGGGCTGGTGACGACGGTCTATGTTTCGGCGATCTCGATTGTGATTGCCTCGGCGATCGCCATCCTCGGCGCCGTGGCCAAGCTCTCGACCAACGGCTTCGCCTATGCGATTGCGAGCTTCTACACGTCCTTCTTTCGCGGCCTGCCGCTGTTGATGCAGGTTTATCTGATCTATCTCGGGCTGCCGCAGCTCGGCTTCATCATCGACGCGGTGCCGGCCGGTATTCTGGCACTTTCGCTCTGCTACGGCGCATACATGACGGAAATCTTCCGCTCCGGCATCCAGAGCATCGACCGTGGCCAGTGGGAGGCGTCGCGCTCTATCGGCTTCGGCTTCGGGCTGACGATGCGCAAGGTCATCCTGCCTCAGGCGCTGCCGGTCATCATCCCTCCGACCGGTAACCAGTTCATTTCCATGCTGAAGGACAGCTCGCTGGTCTCCGTCATCGGTGTCTGGGAACTCATGTTTCTCGCACGAACTCTTGGCCAGAAGACCTTCCAGCATATGGAAATGCTCATATCAGCCGCCATGCTCTATTGGACGATGTCTATCGTTCTCGAGCTGATCCAGTCCCGCATCGAACGTCACTATGCCAGGAGCAAGGTCAGATGAGCGCCGAGACCATCATCGACGTCAAAAATGTTTCCAAGTGGTACGGCGCCTTCCAGGTGCTGACCGACATCAACCTGACGGTCCGCAAGGGCGAACGCATCGTGATTTGCGGTCCGTCCGGATCCGGCAAATCTACCTTGATCCGGTGCTTCAACCGCTTGGAAGCGCACCAGGAAGGTGAGATCGTCGTCAACGGGATCAACCTGCATCCGAAGATGCGCAATGTCTCGGACGTGCGCCGCAACGTCGGCATGGTGTTCCAGCACTTCAACCTTTTCCCGCACATGACCGTACTGATGAACTGCATGGTCGGACCGATGTGGATCAACGGCGTGCCGGAAGCGGAGGCGCGGGCAAGGGCGCTCACATTCCTCGATCGGGTACGCATCCCGGAACAGGCCCACAAGTTTCCAATCCAGCTTTCCGGCGGCCAACAGCAGCGCGTCGCGATCGCGCGCTCGCTCTGCATGCAGCCGGCCGTGATGCTGTTTGACGAACCGACATCCGCGCTCGACCCCGAGATGGTGTCCGAAGTCCTTGATACCATGACGAGCCTGGCAAAGGACGGCATGACGATGGTCTGCGTCACGCACGAGATGGGGTTCGCCAGGGCCGTCGCAGATCGCGTAATCTTCATGAACTCGGGACAGATTCTCGAGGAGGCTAGGCCCGATGATTTCTTCGACAATCCAAAACACGAGCGGACCAAGCTGTTTCTCGGTCAGATCCTGAAGCATTAGCTCGGCGCCCAACCGTTTCAGCTACCAGTTGATGCTCGTTGGTGCGTTCTGATGCGCGGAACGCGCTCGGCGTGTCTCCGAACGCTTTGCGAAACTCACGCGAGAAGTGCGCTGTGTCCGCGAAGCCTGTGATATTTGCAATTTCCATCACAGTCAGCGAGCCCCCGGAAAGCAGGTACCGCCCGTAGTTCAGTCGCATGTTCCTAAAGGTTCAGCCCTTCTGCGCGGCCCGCAAGGCGGAGGCCGGATAACGTAGGGTCGGGTCGAAGGGATTGAGCTTACTGCTGATCGCTTGCGCCTCTGCCTTCAAGAGATCGGTGATCGTGCCGCTTCGCGTTTCCGTCAGGCGCGATGCCAGCGTGCCGATGCTCAAGGAGGCGACGGCGATGCCGTTGCGGTCAAGAACCGGCACGCCGAGCCCAGCCATGCCCTCGATCATCTCGAAATTCATCTGGGCTGCGCCGATCCGCCTGACCTCCTCGATCTTGATGCGCAGGTCCACCTCGTCGATCGCCGCCCGGTCCATGATGCGAGGCATATTAAACTTGATGATCGCCTCGCGTTCTTCCTCTGGCAGGTGGGCGAGGATGGCGATGCTGCCCTGGCCGATGCCGAGCGGCACCTTGCCACCGATGTCGCCGGTAAAGGAGCGGATCGGGAAGGGACCCTCGACGCGGTCGAGGCAGATTGCGTCAAAATTGCTGCGCACCAGCAGAAAGACCGTGTCGTTGAAGGTGGCGGACAGCCTCAAGAGTGACGGCCGGGCGATGTCGAGGATGCCTTCTCGCCTGCGCGCCTGCGAGGCGATCGAGAAGAACTCCAGCGACAGGCGGTAGGATTTCCCCTCTGGCATTTGCTCCACGAGGCCTTCGGCAATCAGGGTCTTCAATAGCCGATGCGCCGATGGCTGGCTGAGATTCAGCCTCCGCGCGAGATCGATGACCCGCACACCCTCGCTCGCGTTATCTGCGAGGTCTTTCAGGATGTGGATCGCCTTGGTGAGGCTGGAGCTTCCGGCGTTCTCTGATTCCGACATTTGCGAAAATCTTTCAAAATCTGCGTGGCGTAATTCCGTATATCGGATTTTTCTAACAAAAAATTCCGAAATAGAAAATTGCATTTGTGTTTTTCGTCAATTTCCTGGAGTTAATTCACGCAAGCCTTCTTCAAGGGGTGGATGTGCCAGACGTGAATAGCCGAGAGGCTATTCCGAGCGCGAAACCGTGCCTTTATCGGTGCACTCGCGTACGCCGGAGATCTCAACGCCTGAAGGAAGGTTCGATGGTTGACGACGTGTCGCAGCCGCCGGGATCGCCGACAAGAAAAATGGGGCAGGCGATCCCAGGGGTAGCGACCCACGGGAGAATGAGCATGAGTTTCCTGAACCTTGAGAAGGTCTCCAAGTTTTATGGATCGGTCGCGGCCGTTCATGATTTCGATCTGGCGGTCGAAAAGGGCGAGTTTATCTCGCTGCTCGGGCCCTCGGGCTGCGGCAAGACGACGACCCTGCAGATGATCACCGGGCTCGTGCGTCCCTCCTCGGGCACGATAACCATGGGCGGGCGCGACATCACTCATTTGCCGCCGCCGCAACGCGAACTGGGCGTAGTCTTCCAGAGCTATGCGCTCTTCCCCCATATGACCGTGGCGCAGAATGTTTCCTTCGGCCTCGAAATGCGCAAGGTCGCAAAACCGGAGCGCGACAAACGGATCAAGGAGATCCTGTCGCTGGTCCATCTCTCGGCGCTTGCCGATCGCTACCCGCGCGAGATGTCGGGCGGGCAGCGCCAGCGCGTGGCGATTGCCCGGGCGCTTGTCATCAATCCGCCGGTGCTTTTGCTTGACGAGCCGCTATCGAACCTCGATGCGCAGCTTCGCGAAGAGATGCAGTTCGAATTGCGCCGCATCCAGCAGACCGTCGGCATCACGACGATCATGGTGACCCATGATCAGGCTGAAGCGCTGTCGATCAGCGATCGCGTCGTCGTCATGGAGAAGGGGCGCATCACCCAGGTCGATACGCCTTACGAACTCTATGAGCATCCCCGCAACGACTTCATCTCGTCCTTCGTCGGCAAGTCCAACTTCATGTGTGCGACCTCGTCCTTCAACGGCAAGGGTGCGTCGATCTGCATCGACAACACGCCGATCCGCTTCAACACCGACCGCCGCGAGCCGGATGGCAAAGTCTCGATCTTCATCCGCCCAGAAAAGCTCCGATTGACCGAGCCGGGCGAGGGCCAGATCCAGGGCAAAGTGACGACACGCTATTTCATGGGGAGCCAATGGCTGGTCAGCGCCGAGACACCGGCGGGCGTTCTTGCCGTTGCGGTTCCCAATCTCGGTGCGCCGCCGCCGATGGAAGGCGAAACCGTTGGGCTTGCCTGGCAGAGTGCCGATTGTCGTGTGCTGGCGGGAGCGGCCAAGTGATGAGCGCCGCTACCTCCGCCATCAAGCCGCGCCAGCTCGCGCCCTTGGCTCTTTCCGGGCCGACCACCCTGTTCTTCATCGGCCTCGTGCTCTTGCCGCTTCTGTTGACGGTGATCCTCTCCTTCAACAGCTATGACTATACCGGCGGGATCCAGAGCGACTTCACCTTCGCCAACTACCTCACGGTGTTGCAGGACGAATATTATCTCTCGACCTTCTGGCGGACATTGCGGCTTGCGCTTCTGACGACGGTCATCACGGTGGCGATCGGTGTGCCGGAGGCCTACGTGCTCTCGAACATGCGCAAGCCCTGGCGGTCGATCTTCTTGCTCGTGATCATCGGCCCGCTGCTTGTTTCTGTGGTGGTGCGCACCTTCGGCTGGAGCATGCTGCTCGGCAAGAACGGCTTTGTAAACAGCGCGCTTGCCATTGTCGGCCTTGACCCGGTGCAGCTTCTCTACACCGAGACGGCGATCGTCATCGGTCTCGTCCATATCATGCTGCCGTTCATGGTCATCCCCGTCTGGACCGTTCTGCAGAAACTCGACCCGACGGTCGAGGCGGCAGCGCTCACCCTCGGCGCCTCGCGCTTCACCGCCCTTCGTCGCGTCGTCTTTCCGCAGGCGGCTCTCGGCATCCTCTCCGGCAGCCTCATCGTCTTTGCACTCTCGGCAAGCTCGTTTGCCATCCCCGGCCTGCTTGGCGGCCGGCGGCTGAAAATGGCGGCAACACTTGTCTACGACGAGTTCCTGATCGAGCTGAACTGGCCGCTCGGTGCGACCATCGCGATCATCGTGCTTGTCGCCAATCTCGTCATCATGCTCGCCTATAACCGCCTCATCGAGCGGCAGGCGAAGCGCAAGCTGGGTTGAAGCCATGCAGAGAAACGGACCCATCGCTCTCGCATTCCATAGCCTTGTCGTCGTCTTCATGCTGGCGCCGATGGTGGTCGTCTGCCTCGTGGCCTTCACGCCGGAAAACACCCTGGCGATGCCCTGGAATGGGCTGTCGCTACGGTGGTTCAAGGCGGTTTTCCATCATGCCGACTTTATGTCGTCCTTCGGCAACAGCGTAAGGCTCGCCCTGCTATCAGCCACCATCTCCACCGTTTTTGCGGTTCCGGCGGCGCTGGCGATTACCCGCTACGATTTCCGCGGCCGTGAGGCGCTGAACGCGCTCTTCCTGTCGCCACTGATCATTCCGCACCTGGTCCTCGGCGTCGCTTTCCTGCGTCTCTTCTCGCTGATGGGCATGGGCGGGTCCTTCGGTTGGCTTGTCGCCACCCATGCGATCGTCGTCACCCCCTATACGCTGCGGCTGATCCTGGCGTCACTCACCAGCATGGACCGCAACGCCGAAAATGCGGCGCGCACGCTGGGGGCTGCGGAGTGGACGGTGTTTCGCCGGATCACCATGCCGCTCATGCTGCCAGGTGTCAGCGGCGGCTGGTTGCTCGCCTTCATCAACAGTTTTGACGAGCTGACCATGTCGATCTTCGTGACCTCGCCGTCGACGGTAACGCTGCCGGTCCGCATGTACATGTACGCGAGCGAATCCATCGATCCGATGATGGCGGCCGTTTCGACGCTCATGATTGCACTTGCCACCGTTACGATGATCATCCTCGATCGCCTGTTCGGTCTCGACCGGCTGCTTGTGGGCAAGGGCTGATATCCGATGTCGATGAACCCGTTACTCCGGCGGCGCTACCGCCTGGACGAGACACTCGTGCCCTTCACATTGAACGGGACGGCCCAAACCGGGCGCCGCGGCGACACGGTACTGACGGCGATACTCTCGGTCAGCGGTCGCCTGAGACAGAGCGAATTCACCGGGGAGAACCGGGCCGGCTTCTGCCTGATCGGCGCCTGTCAGGATTGTTATGTGATGACGGCGCAAGGCAGCCGCGTCCGCGCCTGCAGCACCGCCTTGCTCGCGGGCATGGCTTTCATCACCGATCTCGGCGCGGTGTCGGAGACGGCCCATGATTGAGCCGTTGCAGCCCGTCATCGTTGGCGCCGGACCGGCGGGCATACGCGCCGCCGAGCGCCTCGTGCGCGCAGGTCTCAGGCCGATCGTGCTTGACGAAGGTCTGCGCGCTGGCGGGCAGATCTATCGACGCCCGCTGATCGACGACGGTCGATCCTATCGCAGTCGCTATGGTTCGGAAGCTGGCAAGGCAAGAAGGTTACACGAGGCTTTCGAGGCACTCTTGCCTGCGATCGACTATCGCCCCGAAACGCTGGTCTGGAATGTTTCGGCGGCTGAGCGCGGCAATCAGCTCGATGTCCTTTTGGCCGGCGTGCATCGGCAGATCGGCTTTTCGCAACTGATCCTGTGCACCGGCGCGACCGATCGCGTGCTGCCATTTCCGGGATGGACGACGCCTGGAGTTTACACGCTCGGCGCCTCCCAAGTGGCGCTGAAAGCCCAGGGCTGCACAATTGGTGACCGCATCGTCTTCATGGGCTCCGGTCCGCTGCTCTACCTCGTTGCCTGGCAATATATGAAGGCCGGCGCGTGCGTGGAGGCGGTGCTCGACACAGCACCCATCACGTCGAAGCGACACTTGCTGTCGCTTGCCATCCATGCGCCGCGCATCGTCGGGCTTGGTGTTTTCTACGGGCTCCAGCTCCAGCTGGCCGGCGTGAAGATCCGCAACGGCGTGCGGCCGGAGGCGGTCCTCGGGACGGGCCAGGTCGAGGGTCTTCGCTTCCGTCGGCGGGCAAGCAAAGGTGAGGTCGTCGAGACGGTATCCTGCGACGCGCTCGCCTACGGTTTTTCCCTTCGGCCAGAAACCCAGCTTGCCGATCTTGCCGGCTGCCGTTTCTGTTTTGACGAGCGCGATCGCGTGTGGCTGCCTGAGCGAGACGCCATGGGGCGCACTAGCCGGGCCAACGTATACGTTGGCGGTGACGGCAGCGGAATTGCCGGCGCCGATGCGGCGGAAGTCTCGGGCGAGCTCGCCGCGGCTGCTCTGCTCGAGGATGCGGGGAAAGCATCAGCGGATGGAGCGCGCCTGGTGGCGGCCCGCGAAGCGATCCTGCGGCAGCGTGATATCCTCGAACGTGCCTTTCCCTTCCCGGTTGATTGGTTCGAGACGGTCCCGGACGAGACGACGCTGTGTCGTTGCGAGGAGATTACCATTGCAGAAGGACGCCGCGCCATTGCGAGCGGCTCCATCAGCGAGATCAACCGCCTGAAGGCGCTGAGCCGGGTCGGGATGGGACGTTGCCAGGGGCGCATGTGTTCCGCCGCTGCCACCGAGTTCTTGAGCGGGCTTTGTGGCGTTTCGCCCGGTGAGGTTGGTCGCCTTCGCGCTCAGGCGCCGGTCAAGCCGATCCCGCTTGGTTTCGGTGCTGCCGTAGAAGCGGAGGCTCGGTCATGAGCTGGCGCATCTCCGTCGACGTCGCGATCATCGGCGGCGGGCTGGTCGGCAGCTCCGCAGCACTTGCCATGCGTAAAGCGGGGCTTTCAGTCGCCCTCATCGATAGGGGCTATTGTGGCGCGCAGGCGAGCGGGGTGAACTATGGCGGCGTGCGCCGGCAGGGCCGCGCCCCCGAACAATTGCCTTTGTCGCAGCGCGCACACGGTATCTGGCCGCAACTCAAGGCAATGGTCGGCATCGATGCCGAGTACATGCGCTCCGGCCATCTGAAGCTCGCCCGCACGGAAAAGGATTTTGCCAAGCTCGAAGCCTATGCCGAGACGGTTCGGGACTATGGGTTGGGGCTTGAGCTCGTTGCCGGTTCGGCGTTGGCGCACCGGTTCCCCTGGCTTTCCGCCCAGGCGGTCGGCGCGTCGCTCTGCCCCGGTGACGGCCACGCCAATCCGCGTCTCGTTGCGCCCGCCTTCGCACGAGCCGCCGAGCGCGCCGGCGCGATGGTACTGGAGCAGACGCCGGTGCGCGACGTCGCTGCGACCGGAAACGGTTTCGAGATCCTCGCCGGCGACGGCATCGAGATCCGCTGCCAACAACTGGTCAACAGCGCCGGTGCCTGGTCCGACCGCTTTGCCGCGAATTTCAACGAGCCTGTACCGCTGACACGTATCTATCCCTCGATGGTGGTCACCGAACCTCTGCCATTGCGTTTGCCCGTCAGCATGGGTGAACAGGGCGGCAGCTTCTATGGCCGGCAGGTGGCGCGCGGCAACTACGTCATGGGGGGCGGTCGCGGCCTGCCCCTTGGAGATCCCGACTATTCGCGTCCGTCGGTGACGGCTGCATCCTCCGTCATGCAGCGTGCAATCACGCTCTTTCCGCATCTGGCTGAAGCCCAGGTCATCCGCTTCTGGTCTGGAACCGAGGCGGAAATGCCCGACGGCAACCCGGTGATCGGCCCGAGCGAGACGACATCAGGCCTCTTCCACGCTTTTGGCTTCTGCGGCGCAGGTTTTCAGACCGCGCCCGCCGTCGGCGAAGTGCTCGCAGAACTCGTCACCGAGGGCCGCAGCACTACGCCGATAGACGCCTTTTCCATTGGCCGCTTCCGCAAGGTGGCGGCCGAAACTGTAGCCTCGTTGTAAACAGAAAGGGGAATACCATGATCGACCAACGGCTTACCAAAACCACGGCCCTCGCACTGCTGGCGTTCGTTATGCAGCAGAATTCTGCCTCGGCGGAAACCAAGACGCTCTACATCGGCATGAACGGCGGAAACTTCGAACGCGCCTATACCGAGCACGTGCTGCCGCCTTTCGAAAAGGCGAACGACGTCAAGGTCGTCGTCGTACCCGGTACCTCCGCCGACATCCTCGCCAAGGCAACCGCCGCCAAGGACAATCCGCAGATGCATGTCATGCTGCTTGACGATGGCGTAATGGTGCGCGCCATCGGCGGCGGTCTCTGCCAGAAGATTGCTGCTGATCCGGTGCTTGACCAGATCCAGATGGCTGCCCGCCTGAAAGACGACATGGCGATCGGCGTCGACATGGGCATGACCGGCCTTGCCTATAACAAGAAGCTCTTCGACGAGAAGGGCTGGCCGGCGCCGACCTCGTGGATGGACATGGCCGATCCCAAATTCGAAAACGCCGTCGTGTTCCAGTCGGCTTCCGCATCGAGCTTCGGCCTGCACGCCTTCCTGATGTTCAACCGCATCCAGGGCGGCGACGAGACCAACGTTGAACCGGGCTTCGACAAGTTCTCCGATACGATCGGCAAGAACGTCATCGAGTTCATCCCGAGTTCGGCGAAGATCTCCGAAATGGTGCAGACCGGAGAGGCAGCGATCTTCCCGCTGACCCCAACAGCCGTCAACAACCTCAAAGACAAGGGCATTCCAGTGGAATACGCCCAGCCGAAGGAAGGCTCCGTCGTGCTCGCCGTCACCGAATGCGTGATCGCCAACAACAGCGAACCGGAACTCAGTCAGAAGCTCGCCCACTACCTGCTTTCGGCCGAGGCACAGAGCCTGGCGCTCGATCACGGCAACATCATCCCGTCAAACGTCAACGCCAAGGCCGGCACAGATGCGGCGAACGCGAAGCTCTCGACGTTCAAGGCCAACATGGAGACCGCCAAGGTCCTTGATTGGGATGCGATCAACCAGAACCGGCAGGAATGGAACAAGCGCTGGAACCGTATGATCGAACGGTAAGTGTGGCGGGAACGCTCATCAGTCCGCCAGGCGCGCAGGCGTGCGCCTGGCGTTGCGACATGGAGCGGTGATCTTCCTGTCTGACCACGCAACCGAAGCTGGCTATTGGCGCAAAGCGGACATGTCTCACAACGTCTTACTGTCGCGGATCTGTTGGCCCACCAGTCGCTTCGTTCGTGCGAACCAAATCCCCTATTCTACGGCCGAAGGTGCGGTGAACGTATAACCCACGCCATAAACCACCTTGATCGGTACAGTGAGGTCGGTCTGCTCGCCGATTTTACGCCGAAGGCGACTGACGACGGCATCCAGGTGCCGGTTGTCGAAGTGGGTCCTAGGTCGGGCAATTGTCTCCGCCAGCTTTTCCCGCTCGCATATGCCGCCGCCGTGTTTGCAGAGCGCGCTTACCAGCGCGAATTCGGTCGCCGTCAGCTTGAGTGAGCGCTGGTTCGGCGCAGTGAGCGTCCAGTGTCGGCTGTCCAGCACCCACTTGTCTCCAGTGCTATCAGCCAAATCGACGTGCTCGCCCGTTCGTCGCAACAGGCTGCGGATCGCGGCTTCGATTTCCCGCAGCGTACTGTGTTTGACGAGATAGATGTCAGCGCCGCTTTCGAAGCCCCGGATGCGGTCGTCGCTGTCGCCAAGAGCTGTGAGCATGATAATGCCGCAGCGATGTTTCTCGCGGACTTCTCGCGCGAGGTCGAATCCGTTGCCATCGGGCAA
The DNA here is from genome assembly GCF_001429005.1 of Ensifer sp. Root954. NCBI lineage: Bacteria > Pseudomonadati > Pseudomonadota > Alphaproteobacteria > Hyphomicrobiales > Rhizobiaceae > Ensifer > Ensifer sp. Root954. The sequence goes on along the minus strand of NZ_LMJM01000003.1, from coordinate 96,471 downwards.
CCCGACATCGAGAATGATGACGTCTGGCGGCTCATGATCATCCAGTACTCGACGCAGCGCTTCTGCAGTCGCAATTCCTTCGGCGGTGAAACCGCAAAGCGCCAGGAAGTCGACCAGATCCTTGCGCAGCCGCTGTTCGTCCTCGACGATCAAAACATGCGTCAATTCATCTTCTCCTTTAGCTGCGTTGGCTCCGCCGCCTCCCTCAGCAAGGGCACGCGTGCCACGGCAGTCGTCCCCCCTCCTTCATTGGAGAAAAGATCCAGCGTGCCACCATGATAGGCCAGAAGCTTGCGCGACGAGTACAGCCCGAGCCCTGTTCCACTTCCGGCCTTGGTGTTGGAGGCACGGAAGAACCGGCGTCCGATCTTGTGAACCTCCGCTTCGGGTATGCCGATACCGCGATCACGGACCTGGATAATGATGGACCCGACATCGGATCGGCCATCAATGTGAATAGGCTGATCGTCGGGAGAATATTTGAGTGCGTTGTCAATGAGATTGATAACGACGGTTGCCAGCATGTCTGGATCGGCAATCGTAGAGACTGCTTCACCCTGCGTCCTGAAACGCAAGCGTTCACCGCGACCGGTCATGTCGAAATGTAATTGCACGTCGGCAATGAGAGATGCGATCTGCATCCGCTCCGGCCGAAAGCGATTGTCACCGTCATTTGTCATGAACCGCTCGATCAGGGAGAATAGACGATCGAGCGCCTCGCCAATGCCGGCAAGCCGTTCCTTCGTTGCGTCTTTGGATTTGTCACCTATGAGGCCGATCATGTCGACCGCATTGCGAATGACTGCAAGAGGCGTGCGAAACTCGTGACTGACAATGCGCATGAAGTCAGCCTGTTCTTCACGAAGGGCGCGTTCGGCCTCAAGACTGGCATTCAGTTGGAGTTCGAGCCTTCTGCGTTCCAGCACTTCGCGCGATAAGGCTTCGTTTTTCTCACGCAGGGCTGCCGAAAGTCGCGAGTTGACCATAAACAGCAGGCAAGCAAACAGGGCAATCAGGAACAGACTTCCCTGCAGAAGATACCAGGCGTTGCGGTTGTTAAGGATCGCGATGTCCTGGTGCGCCGCCGGAAACCAGAATTCGATCGCGCTATGAACCACGCTGGCTGCCATGTATTCACCCAGCACCGCCATCGTAATCCAGCGCAGAAGCCGGGGCTGCGTCCGATCGCGCAAGAGGGCCACACACATCAATGACATCATCAATACCGTAAAGGCGGTCGATGTGTGGACGCGGATTGCAAGATCGCCCGGATCGAGCGTCACCGCGATACTCCAGGCTGCGACCTGAAGGACAAGCAGCGAGACGCCGACCCAGGTGTAGCGGGGCTGCCCTAAAAAGCGCGCCAGGCCCTCGGCGAGCAACACGAGGCCAAGCTTGATGATCGTATTGTGTAGCACGATCGACCACGCAGCTGGCTGATCGCCTCTCAAGATCATCAGGAACAGCCCGATGGCGATCGCAGTGTATCCGGCCGCCAGAAACTTCAATTCATAGAGATGGCGCCAAGCAAGCCAGACAAAGATCCACGCGACCGCCTGTAAACTGGCGGTTGCCAGATCGACGACGAGCACTGTCTTGAGGTCCAGCATCTCTCAGCATTTGCACAGGGCGGCGGTTCGCGCAAGTCTAGGTCGTCAGGCGGCGAGTTGAGGGACAAAGAAAGGACAGTAAGTTCAGCCGAGCTTTGGCAGAATCTGTAATAAATTTGAAGATTTGACCTAAATTGGAGAGCGGCGTCTTCCACCGGCAGTCTCGGATGGGCTCGTTCGCCTTCATGCATGTTTTGGTCAGAATTGAATAGTTTTGTTCTGTAGATTCCTCGACCCCATTTGCCTTACCGTCACTTCACAGTGACCTTGCATTTGTTTGATTGGGGGAGAGCCCTTCGCGCGCAGATTGCGTATGCGCCGAAGTCGGCCGCGCTTGCTCCAATTTTGAAGGGGCTCGCCGTATGAAACATGCCGAACGCACGGGAAAGATCTTGCGAGCATTTCGACTTCGGTCGAACGCTGCCTCGTCCCTCACCCAGGGGGAGTTGCCATTCTCTCAAACATGCAGTCGTGAAGTTGCTCCTTTCCGGCCTAAATTGATCAACCGAGCGCGGGGCAATGATGGTTGCCCGGCCGGCGTTCGGAACGTTTACGTCCCGCATGTGCTCATCATGTTGGCTTTGGGGCTCGGTGGAGCTGGTATGGCAGGCGAAGCGTCTGCAGGCTGCAATGGCGATCCAAACCAGACAATCGGCCAGGTCGACTACGGATATACGTGGTCAGCCTGTTGGGGCGACAGCGGTGTCGATCATGACGATGAAAAGGACGGAGACGCCGGAGCAAACATAACGATCAACACAAGTGCGTCGTATACCGCTGGCGCAAGTCTCCCCTACGTCGTGCCGTCGGGCTCAGCCGGCGGTGTCATCATGACATACACGATGGGCGGCGGCGGTGTCGACGAGGGACGCGCGGGTGCCGGCGGGACCGTGACGATCACTAATTTCGGCGCCATTACCCTGTCTGCGTCTACGGATCCGGGCACCATCGGGAGTTTGATCTCGGCAACGAGTTTCGGCGGCTCCGGGGACGAGGACAATGACAATTACAAATCGAACGGTGGTGCCGGCGGTGCCGGAGGCGCGGTAACGATTACCAACTATGGAATGCTGGCCGTGGAATCGCTGAAGTCGACCACGGCCAGAGGCATGGCCGGGATCTTTGCGGTGAGCAAGGGAGGCAGTGGCGGTGAACAAAACAGCGGCGCGACCGGCGACCAGGTGGGCGGCAACGGTGGCAACGGTGGCACGGTCAGCATCGCCAACACAGGGCAGGTAAATCTCGGCAGCCCGACCAGTTCGCTGAGTGGCCTCGACTATGCGTGGGGCCTGGCTGCCGAATCCACCGGTCAGCAGGGCGGTCACGACAACGGTGCGGGCGGTGCGGGCGGCTTCGTCGATATCGCGAACGGTTCCTCCGGAAACGCAAGCGCCGGGGCGATCAGCGTTTACGCAAACGACACCGACAGCGTGCGCGGCATCCATGGGCTGAGTCAGGGCAGCGACGGCACGGCATCGCGAGACAGCTCCGATAAAGGCGGTGTGGGTGGAGGTGGCTCGGTCGTAAATGTCGACACCTACGCAGATATGACGATCGTCGCCACGGGCCAGGTGACCGAGCTTTCGGGCGGCGTCGTCGCCGTCACTCGGGGTGGCGATGGTGGCGACGGTTGGAGCTCGAACGTCGCGGGTGCCGGCGGCGAGGGTGGCAGGCCAGACAGTGGGCTGGCCGCGACGACCGTGACGGTCCATTCGGGCATCATTTCGACGCAGGGCGACGACCTTGGCGGTGTGATCGCATTGAGCCAGGGTGGCCGTGGCGGCGACGGCCAGGACGGAGAGAAGGACAGCTCCGGCGGTCTCGGCGGGAACGGCGGTCAGATCCAGTTGAACCTGTCTGGCGGCAGCGTTTCGACGAATGGCAGCAACGCCTTTGGCCTGTTGGGCCAGAGCATAGGCGGTCAGGGTGGCAATGGCGGCGACGAAACGGCTGTTGTCGGCACGAGTGGTGGGGGCGGCTATGGCGGTAACGCCGGCAGCGTGGGCGCCTTTACGAACGGCGCATCCAGGATCACGACGACGGGTGACTACTCGACCGCCATCACCCTGCATTCCATCGGAGGCGGTGGTGGCACTGGCGGCGACTTCACTGACGTGCTCGGCGGGGGAGCGGGCAATGGTGGTAATGGCGGCAGTGGCAACACGGCTATCGTCAACAACAATGCAGCAATCACGACGGCGGGCGGACATTCCTACGGTATCCTGGTCCAGTCGATCGGCGGCAGCGGCGGCACAGGCGGCATTGCCGCCGGGCTCACGCTCGAGCTGGGTGGCGATGGTGGCAGTGGTGGGTCGGCGGAGACGGCCAGCGTCCTGAATGCCGGTACGATCACCACATCTGGCTATTCGGCGCACGGCATCATCGCCCAGTCGATCAGCGGCGGCGGCGGCGCTGCCGGTATGGCGGGTGGAATTCTGTCGATCGGCGGTTCCGGCGGCTCCGGTAACTTTGGCGGCAATGCGCAGGTTCAGAATTCAGGTGTCATCAGTACCGGCGGGGATGCCGCCATCGGCATCCTGGCGCAATCGATCGGCGGCGGTGGCGGTTCGGGTGCCGGCGCGTCGGGCATCGCGACCGTTGGTGGTTCAGGTAGCGCCGGCGGTGACGGCAGCGAGGCTGGCATATTTTTGCCCGGCGGCTCGGTCACCACACGGGGTGAGATGGCGCATGCGATCATGGCACAGTCGATCGGTGGCGGTGGCGGCAACGGCGGCAACGTGATCGACCTGTCGGTTGGTCTCCCCGCATTGGGTGTCGGCGGCAGTGCCTCGGGCGGCGGCGCCGGCGGCAAAGTTTGCGTCACCAACCAATATTCCGGTGACGGTTGTTCCGCAGAGACTGGTGCGCACGAGGCGGTTGATGTCGCCACTGCCGGCTCAGGCGCGGTCGGCGTGCTCGCACAGTCGATTGGTGGCGGCGGAGGCAACGGGGGAAATGCCACGGGTGGCGATGCCGGGCTTGGTAGCTTCCAGATTGGCGGGGGCGGTGGGGGCGGTGGCTATGCCAGCATCACCAGTGTCGACTTCCAGGGCTTGACCCTTACCACTCAAGGTTCGCACGCCGCCGGCATCGTTGCGCAATCGGTCGGGGGTGGTGGCGGCACGGGCGGCTCCGCAAGCTCCTACTCCGCAGGTCTCGGCTTTACGGCGTCGGTGGCTGTCGGTGGTACCGGCGGTTCAGGCGGCGCCGGCGGCGACGTCTCCGTCGACCTGACCGATAGCATCATTAGCACCGGCCAACACGGCGGCGATGTGACTGATGCCATCGGCGTCCTCGCACAGTCGATTAGCGGCGGTGGCGGTAGCGGTGGTTCCTCGGTTGCCGATGCGCTCACCGTGGCAGTGCCGACCGGCGAGGATGTCTCCTTGGCGATGAGTGTCTCAACGGCCGTCGGCGGTAGCGGCGGCTCAACCCACTCAGCGGGCGACGTCTCCGTGAGCTTGGACGGCAGCACGGCGGTCTCTACGAAAGGCGCTTCGTCGCATGGCGTGATGGCACAATCGATCGGCGGCGGCGGCGGGAATGGCGGCAGCGGGTCGTCGATGGCAGCGACCGCCGGTACCGTGGATACTGTCAGTGCCGACATCGGTGTTTCGGTCGGGGGCTCGGGCGGCGGCGGCGGCAATGGTGGTGCTGCCGAAGTCGCACTGAAGGATAGTGCCTCAGTGACGACGGCAGACGACTATGCCAATGCGATCGTGGCGCAATCGATCGGCGGGGGTGGCGGCAATGGCGGTGTCGGCAGCGTCAACAGCAAGCAGATTGGCGGCGGCTTCAACCTGACGGCCAATGTCGGGGTTGGCGGCTCGGGCAGCGGTGGCGCAAGCGGCGGGGTGACGACTGTCGATCTTGACGCAGGCACGGCCCTAAAGACCAGCGGCACGGGTGCACGCGGTGTGCTCGCCCAGTCGATCGGCGGCGGTGGTGGCACTTCGCAAGGCGTCAGTGTCGGGCTGTCGGCCAGCGCCAGCCTGCCCGGAGGCGAGGAGCCCGAAGGCAGTAGCGGCGACTTTTCCGCATCGGTTGGGGTTTCGGTTGGCCGGACCGGCGGCAGTGGCGGTTCGGCCGGGACGGTCAACGTCACCACATCGGGCAATATTGCTACCTTCGGCGCAGATGCGGACGGCGTGCTCGCGCAGTCGATCGGCGGCGGCGGCGGGCTTGGCGGCTCCGTGGGGCAGGCGAGCTCCGGTGATGCCGAGCCGCTCGATGACCAGGGCGCCAGTGATTGCCTGAGCGACGACGGTGACGGTAAGTCCGGCTACTGCTTCGATGTCAATGTCGGTGCCACGATCGATGACGGCGGTACCGGTGGCACGGCCGCCAACGGCAACACTGTCACGTTGACACATGCCGGCCGCATCAACACCACGGGTGATTGGGCCGACGGCATCGTCGCCCAATCGATTGGCGGCGGCGGCGGTGCCGGTGGTAGCTCTACCGCGTCTGGCAGCCAGGCAACTGCCAACATAACCGTCGGCGTCGGCGGCCGTGGCGGTGCGGGGGGAAATGGCGGCGAGGTCGACATCACCTTCGACGACAATCACGGCAACAGCATCAACACCTCCGGATACAGTGCCTATGGCGTGCTCTTACAGTCGATCGGCGGTGGCGGTGGCCAGGGCGGTGACGGTTCGGATCATGCGGCGGGCAAGATCACCGTCGGGGGCGGTTTCGGCGGCTCTGGCGGCTCAGGTGGGTCGGGGGGCCTGGTTGAGGCGCAGGGTTGGATCAATCTGTCGACCAGCGGCGACGATGCGCACGGTATCGTCGCGCAGTCTATCGGTGGCGGCGGTGGCGTCGGTGGCGCTGGAAGCCGTACGGCTTCCGAGGACGAAAACAGCCACGCGATCGACCTCGTGGTCGGCGGCAGCGGAGGGGTTGGCGGTCGTGGCGGCGAGGTCGACCTTGCCATCGGTACCGCGCTCAACACCTATGGAGACCGGGCGTTCGGCCTCGTCGCACAATCAATCGGCGGCGGCGGCGGCATAGGCGGCGCCGGCGAAGCCGACAGCATAGCCTCGCTTGTGGTTGGCGGATCGGGCGGCAGCGACACGGATGGCGGCGCTGTCACGGTCGATCTGACGAGCGAGAGCACGGTTCACACGCGTGGCATCGGCGCGCACGGCATTGTTGCCCAATCGATTGGCGGTGGCGGCGGCATTGGCGGAACGGCTTCGGGCGCGCCGCTCTCCTTCAAAGGTGACAGCCCTGCCAGCTTTGGTGATGGCGACGATGTTTCCGTCAATATCGACGGCGGCATCCTCGCCGATGGCGACTATTCCTTCGGTGTTCTCGCGCAATCAATCGGCGGTGGCGGCGGTTTCGGCGGCAACGCGACCAGTGCTTTCATCGGGTCGAACGGTAACCTCTCTTCGGCCGGAAAAAGCGGCGATGTGACGGTCACCCTCAATGCCGGCAACGAAATCCGAGCGACCGGCAAAGACTCGATCGGCATACTTGCGCAAAGCGACGGAGGCACTGCCAACAACGGTACGGTCAATGTGACGGTGGATGGTTCCATTACGGGCGGATCCGGTGACAATGGTGCCGGTGTCTGGGTCGCGGGCGGGCAGAACAATAGCGTGAACGTCAATTCCGGAGGCATGATCTCGGCTGCTTCCGGTGTCGCCGTCCAATATAGCGCCGGACTGAACCCGCTCTCAGACGGCACGCTGATGGTGGTGAACAACGCCGGTATCATCGACGGCAGCGTCAAGGGGGCCATCACCGTCGACGCCAAAATATCGAAGACGGCCCGTGTCGGAAGCGGCATGGCGGTCTCAGTCGTCAATGAGACAGGTGGCCTGCTGACGGGTGCAAAGGTTTACGAGGCTGACGTGTTCAATCATGGCCGGCTGGCAGTCGGCGGTTCTGAGGCTATCGACGCCACGAAAATCACCGGCAACTTTGCCCAGCTTATGGACGGCGTTCTGGCAATCAACGCCGATTTCGCTGGCTCGCGCATCGATCGACTGACGGTCGAGGGCGACGCCAGCCTCGCCGGCAAGTTCACGGTGAGTGCCGAAAGTGTCTTGCCCGGTATCACTTTGTCTTTTCTCACTGCGGGTGGCACCTTGGATCACTCGCTAAGCGGGCAGTCGGCAATCTACGACTACGTGCTGACCCGGACTGGAAACGAGCTGTCAGTTGCGACGGGTTCGGCCCATTTCGGCGAGCCTGGCTTTGCGCTGAACGCGGACCAGCACAACGTCGCCGACCACCTGCAGGAGATCTGGGATGCCGGCGGCGGTTCCTTCGGCAGACTGTTTGGCACACTGGGCTCGCTTGCTGATGGCGATTCTGGTGCATACGGGTCCGCCCTGTCCGATATATCGCCCGGCGTCGCAGGAGCGGCCGCGGCCGGCAGCATCGCCACGACGCGGCAACATCTCGACCTTTTGCTGAGTTGCCCGATGTTTGCTGCGGACACCTCGTTCCTGACTGAGACGGAGTGCGCGTGGAGCCAGGCAGGTGCACAGAAGCTTGACCAGAAGGCCAGCGGCGGCGTCTCGGGTTTCGACAGCATGACCTATGCGCTGCAGGCCGGCGCCCAGGTCGAGGTGTTGCCCGACTGGTTTGTCGGCTTTGCCGGGGGCTACGACCGCAGTGCCATTCGCGGTGACGACGGTCGCGTCAACGCCGACGGCGACGTCCTTTATGCCGGTGCCTCACTGAAGCATGAAATTGGTCCTTGGCTTCTTTCGGGCGCTGTTTCCGGCAGCTATGGCTGGTACGACAACGTGCGTACGATCCGGATTCCGGGCTTTGCCGGACAGGCGGAGGGCGAACCGGAGGTTTACAATGTCAGCACCCGGTTGCGCGCTGCTTACACCTTTGCGCAGGATGCCTACTATGTGCGGCCGCTGGTCGACCTTGACCTGATCTATTCGCACGCCCGTAGCTACCGAGAGTCAGGTGCCGGCCCGCTCGATCTCCTGATCAACGACACCCGCCAGTGGAGCTTCACCACCACCCCGGCAATTGAGATTGGCACGCGCGTGGATCTGAGCGAAACAACGGTTATGCGGGCCTACGCGGCCGCAGGAGTGAGCTTCAGCAGCGCTGACAGCTGGGATACGTCAGCCCGGCTGGCCAATGCACCAGCTGGGGTCGGCGCTTTCGAAAGCACGGTGCCACTGGCCGATGTGGCAGGTCGACTAAGCGCGGGCGTCGACATCGCTAACGCCGACGGCTTCAGTTTGCGCGTCGGCTACCAGGGCTCGTTTTCCGACACCTATTCCAGCCATGGCGGCACACTGCGGATTGCCTACAAGTTCTGAGGGGATCAAAGATGTTAAGACAGGGCATGTCGTCGTGGGTGGGTCCAACCTGTCCCAAAAAGCGTTCCCGGGCAATCCAACCGGCAAATCCAGTCAACGAGGGCGCGAACGAGGTGGTGGCGCGCTTGCTTGACCCAAGAACAATGTACAGAGAACCGGTTTAGCGTACCGGCGTGCGCACAACGAAAATGAGCCTCCGCAGGGGGGCGGAGGCTCACGCGCGCATATATTGTCAATAACAAGTTTTATAAATATCAAGCAGTTACACGGAAATATGAACCGTAAACGCAGCGGCGGCTGTGTCGAAATAGGGTGGCGGTGTGTGCAAATGCAGGTGCAGTTTGCCAATCGGGAAACCGCATAGCAACTCGCCCAAATGGACATTTTGCGTAATACATTGGGCTTAGCCAATGACGCGACGCGAGCGCTAGAAAAATCGCGTAACGTTTCGTCGGGAACGTTGCGGCGTTGCTCTGCCACCTGATGGTTGCGATCTGGCTGTGAGGCTTCAGCACTCATAATATGTACACTGAAACGACCAAATCATTGGGGAAATGCGAAGCAGAAACGCATGTAGTGCCTCTCCCGACGGTCGCGACCTAGTCTCGCAACAAACAACGCAAATCACCAACGTCGTGCAATTGTTTTTGAACTTACGCCAGCCGCGTCTCACAGACTGTGCGGGAAGCCCCAACTTATACATATTATCCCGTATATTATATTGGGATTTATACTTGGTTTATTTTAATGTGGAATGGTGTTCGATTGGAAGCGGCAGTGTAGAGATTAGAATTATCTCCGTTGACATTTTCTGTGTTCTGTATCTTTATAATTATCTTCTTGCATTCTGATAAGTATATCTCAAGCGTGACGTTGCTACGTTCGACGCTGCGAATGTTTTTGGGCTTCCCTAAGCACTATCCGGCGAGCTGGGCCTTAAAGCAGCAGATCTCGTTAAAGCGTCCGTGTTTGCTGGCGCAATTTAAAATTGTGATACTGAATTCTCCGACTGATCGCGCAACGCTTTCTCCGAGGTGCCTTTCATGTCAGAAACAATCACGTGGTCCCTAACCGCAGGTGGCAAGTCAGGCTCTGCCATCCAGACCAAGGGCGCATCGACGGGCGATGGTATCGTTTCCGTCTCTGTTGATCTCGACGCCGGAAGTGCAGAGCGCGATCTGGCCCTGCAGGTCGACAAGGTCGACAACGTCGCCTTTCTCGCGATCTCTTCCGATCTTCTCGACGGTTCGGTGACCGTCAAGGCAGACGGGGCCAATGCTTCCGCGCTGAGTGGTCCGATCCTCTTGTTCGGAGAGGCGGTCAAGCTCTTTGCGGGCGATCTGACCACCCTGACAGTTCACAACACATCGGCGGATAAAGCCGCCAAGGTGACGGTTCTGATCGGCCTGACGGTCTGATCTGACTTTCAATCCGGTTTCGACGGCCCGCAAGGGCCGTCCGATGCATCGTTCGCTTTTGCATTCACGATCCGTTTGAGAACAGGAGCCGCGCATGCCCATCTCTCCAACCTATCCCGGCGTCTACATTCAGGAGCTCGACTCGGGCGTGCGAACCGTCGCCGGTGTGCCGACCTCGATTGCCGCTTTCGTCGGACGCACGAAAAAGGGGGGTGTCGGGGAACCGACGCCCTGCTTCAACATGGGCGAGTTCAATCGCCGCTTCGGTGGGCTTTGGAGCGACAGCAATGTCTCCTACGCCGTCGACGATTTCTTCGCCAACGGCGGCGGGCAATGCCTGATCGTACGGCTGTTCGAGCAGGACGGCGGCGACGGCTATGCAGGCTTGACTGTGGGCACCCTGATCCTGCGGGCCAAGAGCCCTGGTGCCTGGGGTAATTCGCTCTCAGGGAAAATCTCGCACCCCGACGTCGCCGATCCCGAGGGCGCGGCCGCAGCTGCCAAGAAGTACGGACTGACAGTCAACGACATCTTCGATCTGGAGATCGTCGACACTGCCACTGACACCCGGGAGGTATTGCGTACCCTGTCGATGAGAAGCGATGCGGGCCAGCGCCGGTTCGACCGGATCCTCGCGGCCCAGAGCAACCTCGTTGAAGCGCCGCCGGCCCCGACCTTTTCCAATAGCCGGCCCGCGGATGCCGCCACAGGTACTGCTACCGGAGGCGACGACGGAACGACGCTGGCCGATGCGACCTACCAAGGTGATCCGGCGCTGAAAACCGGCATGCAGGCGCTGCGCAAGGCGGACATCTTCAACCTGCTCTGCATCCCACCCGACACCCGCGAGGCCACCCTGCCCAAGGCCGTCAGGGAAACGGCCGCTGCACTTTGCGCTGAAAGGCGCGCGCTTTACATTGTCGATCCGCCGAACGAATGGGACGCCAACCCCGACACCGCGGCGACGACGGCGAAGAATGCCCAGCTCGACGCCACGGACCAGGTGCTTCCACTCACCAATGCCCGCAACGCCGCGCTCTATTTTCCGCGGCTTCTCAAACGTGATCCGTTGCGCGGCGGTCAAATCGATGCCTTCGCGCCCTGTGGGGCGGTGGCGGGCGTGATCGCCCGCACCGACGTCAATCGTGGGGTCTTCAAGGCGCCGGCCGGCCTGGCCGCAACGCTGTCCAATACCCAGGGGTTGACCGTGAAGCTGACCGATCAGGAAAACGGCCTGCTCAACCCGATCGGCGTCAATTGTCTGAGGTCGTTCCAGAACATCGGCCGCGTCGTCTGGGGCGCTCGCACGCTGGCGGGCTCGGACGTGCTGTCGGACGACTACAAGTACGTGTCGGTCCGGCGCCTCGCGCTCTTCATCGAAGAGAGCCTGTTCCGCGGCACACAATGGGTTGTGTTCGAAGGTAATGACGAACCGCTCTGGGCACAGATCCGTCTCTCGGTGGGATCGTTCATGCAGCGGCTGTTCCGGCAGGGCGCGTTCCAGGGGGCGAGCCCCAAGGAGGCCTATTTCGTCAAGTGCGACGCATCGACGACCACGCAGGACGACATCAATCGCGGCATCGTCAACATCGTCGTCGGCTTCGCGCCGCTGCAGCCGGCCGAATTCGTCATCATTTCGATCCAGCAGATCCGCAGCGCGTCCTAAAGGGAGGGCGGACAAACATGCCACAGTTCACCACGAATGCCGACCGTTTCGACCCCTATAAAACGTACAAGTTCCGTCTGCGCTTGCCGGACGGGGACTACGTTGCAGGCGTCAGCAAGTGTTCAGCGCTCAAGCGCTCGACGGAGGTGGTCAAGCACCGCGAAGGTGGCGACCCCTCGACCAGCCGCAAGTCGCCTGGCCAGACCGAATATGAGGCAATCACGCTGGAGCGCGGGGTTACCCATTCCAAGCAGTTCGAGCAATGGGCTAATAAGGTGTGGAACTATGGGGCGGGCCTCGGGGCGGAGGTGTCGCTCAAGGATTTCCGCAAGGACCTGATACTCGAAATCTACAACGAGGCCGGTCAGATTGTTTTGGCCTACAAGCTCTATCGTTGCTGGCCCTCCGAGTTTTCGGCCTTCTCCGACATGGACGCTTCGGCTAGCGCCATCGCGATCCAGACGCTGAAGCTGGAGAACGAGGGATGGGAGCGGGACGAAGACGTGGCTGAGCCTGAAGAGCCCAGCTTCGAAGTTCCGGCCTGATCATGACCCTGGGAGCTCCCTCACGGCTGGACGCCTCCGCGGTGATTGAGCTGGCCGACCGCGCGAGCGTGCTGTCGCCGGCTCAATGGTCGGTCGCGCTGCTGCAACGGGCCTATCCCGAGGCCGCGTGCGGGACCCTCTTGGCCCTGCCTATGGGGGCGCGCGACCGTTTGGTTCTGGCGATCCGGGCACGACTGAGGTCGGGCCCGCTCCGGGCGGAACCGGTTTGCGAAGCGTGCGGTAAGATCTACGAGCTCACGCTCGAACCCGCCAGCCTCGGGCTGGCGGGGGAGGCGCTTTGGCCAGAACCTGGTTTTCAAAAGGTGATGATCGGTGGCTGCGAGGCGGTCGTGCGCCCGGTTACCGTCGGCGACATTCTTGAGATCGAGACCATCGCCGAACCTGAAACGGCTGCGCGGATGCTGGCGGCACGGGTCCAGGAAACGGCAATGGATCTGCCGCTCGATGGCCTTGCCGAGGCTCTGGAGGCGATCGATCCGGGCGCCGATGTGTGGTTGGAGACCGGCTGCCCGGAGTGCGGCGCCAGGCAATCCGTGGCTTTCGATTCGGTGCATTTCGTCGCTCATGAGCTGCAACAGATTTCGCGGCAGATCCTGCATGACGTCGTGCACATCGCTCGGGTCTTCCACTGGTCCGAGGCCGAGATCCTCGCTTTGCCGGAGCATCGGCGGGCCTTTTATGTGGCCGAGGCACTGGCATGAGCGCGTTCCTGAGCAACCTTGCCGCGCGCGCGCGCGGCACGCTGCCCCGGCTGGCGCCGCGCCGGCCCGGCCCCTTCGAAACGCTGGGTGAAAGGTCCGAACCCTCCGACAGCGACAGGCCGGTGCCGTCCATGTCTTCCGAGGCTCCGTCGCGCACCCCGCGCACCAGAGAGGCCGCCCCTCCGGCGTCCGCCCCCGTCGCGGGTCCGACCATATCCGCAGCAGCTACGACGGTCCTGAGGTCGACACACGCTGCAGCGCCGGTCACGCCAGCCACGTCGGCACCGGCTGCACCGTCGCGCCGCATGATGCCATTGGCGCCCGCCGCAGGCGTTGCTCCGGCTGCTCTTGCTTCGAGGCCGGCGGTCACGCCACCGGTGGCAACGTCGTCGCAAGCCGTTTTGGCCGTTGAAACCCCTCCGGTCGCGCACGCTCCCGTTTCGTTGCCCATCGCGCCGTCCGCTCCGGCGCCGGTGATCGCTAACGGCACACTTGCAGACGCTCTTGGGGACATGTCCGGCGAAACGGCCCGGGCGGATCCCGAACCGGCGGCGTCCCCGGTCGCTGCCGATGGTCGGCCGGTATCGCGATCATCGATTGTCCCGGTCCCGAGGGCCGCCCCGCCATTGCTTGCGCGCGAGGATACCGCGCCGAATTGGGCAGCGCAGGTCCCGCGAGGCAGGAACGCTGACCGAGCTGTGGAGCCGCAACAGCCGCCCCAGGTCGAGATCCGCATCGGCACCATCGAAGTGGTGATGGATCCGCCGCGAGGCGGACAACCAGCCCCGGCAAGGGCGGAGGCTCGGGGGATCAGCCTGGATGACTTTCTCGACGGGAGAGGTGGGCGATGAGCAACCCGCTGGCCATATCCACCGTCAGCGCAGCCTTTCTCCGGCGCATCCTGTCGGCGGCCAACGCCGCGGTGCCAAATGCCAAGGTGCGGTTGGGGGCGCCCACGGCCAAGCTTGCCGAGGATGCAGCGCCGCTCGTCAATCTTCATCTCTACCGGGTCGAGCCCAATGCCGCCCATGCCAATGACCATCTGCCGACGCGTGGTGCCACCGGCCAGATGCGCGGCCCCAGCAAGCTGGCGCTGAACCTGCACTATGTAATGAGCTTCTACGGCAATCACGACGCGTTCGAGCCCGATCTGATGCTGGGCGAGGTGATGCTGGCTCTGGAGCATGAGCCGCTGCTGAGCAAGACCACGATCCACAACGCCATCGAAGACAACGACGAGCTGGAAGATAGCGATCTGGAGGCGGCGTTGGCGCGGCTGCGCGTGACGCGCCAACTGATGACGATCGATGATTTCTCGAAGATCTGGTCAATCTTCTATCAGGTCCCCTATGCGCTGTCGCTCTCCTACGAGGTTAGCCATGTGGTGATCGAGACGTCCGCCACGCCACCGGTTCCTACCCCGGTGGCGCATCCCGGGCTTTGGGTCTCGCCGGTTTCAACGCTCCGGCTCGACGCAGCGGGCAGGGCGCCCGGCAGTATCATCCCGCCGGTCTGGGGCGGTATCCTCCACGTGGCGGGCAGGGGCCTGGCCAAGCCGGGGCTCGAGCTGGAAGTCGATGGTGGCGGTCTTGCCATGAGCGGGGTTCGGCAGTCGGAGGCGGCGCTTGCAGTGACGCTCGATGCCCCCACCTTCGGCGGCGTCGAGTTGGCCGTCGGCGTCCACAAACTGCAGGCGATTGCACCCAGGACCAGCGCTGACCAGCCGGATCACGTGCGCGCCCGCTCCAACGCATTGGCCTTTGCACTCAGCCCGGCGATCGTCGTCGGTACGATCACCGCGCCGGCGGGTGGAACGACGGCGACAGGTACGGTCGATATCGGCTTCACCCCTTCGATCCGGTCGGATCAGGCGGTCCGGTTGCTTCTCGATGTCCGCAACCCGGCAGCGCCGGCGCAGGTGATCCTGGCCGGGCGTATCCCTGTGGAGGGTGGAGCGAACGCCGCCTCGCTCACCTTTTCCTTTGTCAGCTTGCCGCGCGGCGATTATCTGGTGAGGGCCGATGTCGACGGGCTCCTCAGCCCGGTCACGCTCGACAGCACCGCGGGCAGCTCCACCTATGGCCAGATCATCGGCCCGGAGCTTTCGCTGTGAGCCGCGCCGAACATATCGCGTCCCTGGCCGACGCCTTCCCGGTCGTGCGCGCCTGGCTCGAACACGGCCCGGTCGCCGAAACCAAGCCGCCGCGCACCGCTGCCTGCGAGCTGGCCGAAATCTTCCGACTGGATGCGTTCGGTCGCAACATCCTGCTCTTGTGCGCCTATGTCGCCTTGGAACCGGACGGGCGTGACATCGTCGCCCGGTTGCTTGACGATCCTTTGACCTCTGCCCCCACGCTGTCGCTGGCACTGACGCGTCTGCCGGGCGCACACTGGAAGGGACTGTCGGCCGAGGCGCCACTGCGCCGGGCAGGGCTAGTCCGGATCGAGGGCAGCGGCTCGCTGGTCGATGCGCGCCTGCGCCTTGCGGACACGGTGCTGCTGCGCCTTGTCGGTGCGCCCTCGCTGGACGCCGGGGCCTCCGCCCTGCTGCGCCGCATTCCGCGACCGTTGTCATTGGCACCCAACCGCGCCACGCTCGCCCGGGAAATCGGTTCCCGCCTGTCTCTACCGGACACACCGGTGCTGCACCTGACCGGCGGCGATCCCGAGGGCAAGCTTTGCGCTTTTGCCGAAGCCTCAGCCGGGATCAACGCCATCACCTATGCGCTGAACTCGCAGCTTCTGCCCCAGACAGCCGTCGAACTGGTGGACTTCGCCGCTGGGCTCACCCGGGATATGATGCTGTGTGCCGGGCGGTTGGTGCTGATGCATGACGACATGGGCGAGACACGGACCGCCCAGCTCTTTGCCGAAACCTATGGCGGGCCGCTCGCCATCGCCTCGGTCGAACCGATGCGGGTCGGTCACCGGTTGGCGCTCCGCCTGGAGATGCCGCGCCTGAAGGCGTCCGAGCAGCTTGCCGTGTGGCACAGCGTTCTCAGTGATGACGATACCGATCTTATCCCGGCCCTGCCGCGCCTTGCCGCCACCTTCTGCGTGGCTCCCGAAGTTGCGCGTGCTGTCGCTGCAGAAATGTCGCTGGAGAGCAATCGCGATCCGAAGCATCTGGCGACCTGCGCCTGGGAGGCCTGCCGCCGCACCGCGCGGCCCCGCATGGACGACCTGGCGCATCGCGTGGCCTCGCCCGCGACGTGGGACGACCTGATCCTGGCGCCGCGACAGAAGGATGTGCTCGAAAGCATCATTGCCCAGGTGCGCAACCGCACGCAGGTCTACGAGGAGTGGGGCTTCGGCGTGCGGCTCCAGCACAAGGGGCTCGGGGTCTCGGCGTTATTTTCAGGCCCGTCGGGCGCGGGCAAGTCGATGGCCGGCGAAGTCATAGGCAATGCGCTCGACCTTGATGTCTACCGCGTCGACCTTTCCGCGATGGTCTCGAAATGGGTCGGCGAGACCGAGAAGAACCTGCGCCGGGTCTTCGATGCGGCCGAGGATGGCGGCGTGATCCTGCAATTCGACGAGGCCGATGCGCTCTTCGGCCGCCGCTCCGAGGTTAAGGACAGCCATGACCGCCACGCCAATATCGAGGTGAGCTACCTGCTCCAGCGGCTCGAGGCCTATCGCGGGCTTTGCATCCTGACCACCAATATGCGCGATAATATCGACGACGCGTTCCTGCGTCGCCTGCGCTTCATCGTCGATTTCCGCTTTCCCAATCTGGTCGAACGCCGGGCGATCTGGATGCGGATCTTTCCTGACGCACAACCTCGCGAGCAACTGGATTACGACAAGCTGGCACAGCTCAACCTGGCCGGCGGATCGATCCGCAACATCGCGCTGGGCGCGGCCTTCCTCGCGGCCGACCGCGGTTGCGCAGTGTCGATGGCCGAGATCCTGCAGGCGGCGCAACTCGAATACGACAAGGTTGGCCGGCCGATGACCGACGCTGAACGCGCGGGGTGGCTGCAATGACTGCCGGGCCACGGATCGTTCTCAACATCGACCGGCTTCGCGTTCATGGCGTGCACGCAAGCGACGCTGCCGCGTTGGCGAAGGGGCTGAGGACGGCGCTTGCCGCGCAGCTTGCCGCCAATGGCGGCGCGCTGGCCGGGCAGGGTGGCGCCGATCATTTGCGTTTGAGCCTGCCACCGGCTGCAGGGCGCGGCCCTAACGCGCTCGGACGTCTTGCCGGTCAGCGGATCGCCGGGGCGCTCACCCGCCCGAAAGGAGGTGGCTGATGTCCCTGCGCGCTGCTCTGCGTGCCCGACGTTCGATGCCCCGTTCCGCACGCAACCGCGGTGGCTCGGGCGTGTGTGAACCTAAGATGCGGCTGCCCGGATCGCTCAGCGCGGTGCCCGGCGTACTTCAGCGTAAGCCGGTGGTCGGTCCGGCGAACGACGCCTATGAGCGCGAGGCCGATCAGGTTGCCGGTACCGTCGCAAAGGGCAGTGCTGCACGGGCTGTCACGCCCATGACGGCCGCTTCGGTGCAGCGGCAAGGCGGCGGGTCCGGGGGCAACACTCGGGGCAACACTGGGGGCGGGCCATCCGGCGCTGCCACGGCGGCCAAAGCGGTTTCTGCGGGCGGCCGCATGCTCAGTGTCGCTGAAGCCGGCTTCTTCGTACCGCGTTTCCGGCGGGACCTTTCGCATGTGCGCGTCCATGAAGGGCCGCAGGTCGATCAGGCCGCGGCCATGATCGGGGCGCGCGCCTATACGCTTGGAAACGATATTGCGCTGGCCAAGGGCGAGTACATCCCCGGAACCACCGAGGGCCGACGCCTGATGGCGCACGAGTTGACGCATAGCCTGCAACAGACCGCTGGCGAGCAAACCATCCGCCGCGCGCCGGACGGCGAACGCAAGGCCACCGACTTCAAGAAAGTCACGATGGTCTTCAACGGTGAGGAACTGATCGTTTACGGCGACGGCGAGGAAATCATGCGCTACGACGGCGATTCCGGTCGCCCGATCAAGATTACCGAAGAGGATGCCAAGGCCTGCGGCGCAGATGTCGATGTCGACACCTATCTGAACGACAAACGTTTCACCGGCATCAAGGACAAGGGGCCGATCCCGGAGGGCACCTATAGTTTTTCGCCACCGGGTATCAGCCAATTTTCAACCGGGGAACAGCTGGACCTTTTGGTCGGCGGCATCGTCGGCAAGAAAAACGTCACGGTCCAGGGGCAGAGCATTCATGCCGGCGACTGGGGGGCGGGACGGGTGCACCTCAATCCTGTCGCGGTCAGGGAGGGGCCGTGTGGCAATGCCGGAAGGCGAAGCGCGTTCTTCCTGCACGGCGGGCTACTGCGCGGCAGCTCAGGCTGCATCGATATCCAAACCAGCTTCGACGAACTGGCTGCCTTTCTCGACGGCTACAAAAATCCGGTCACGCTCAAGGTCGCGTATACCGATCCGGCGACCAGGGTCGGGTTCTGGACTGGGCTCGGCGGCGCGCTTGCCTATCAGGGCTTCCATTTCACCAGTCAGGGAACCGGCTTGTTAGGCGCCGAGGTGGCGGGCGACAGGACAAGTTTCGTCGCCTCGCTGCAATACAATGTGCTGCTGGACTGGGCCGGCGGTGCCCTGACCGCCGGCGTTCATGTCGATGTGCCGGTCGACGATCGGGACGCCTTTATCCGCGCCGGATTGCGCGGCGGTGCGGAGTATCGTGTCTACCGGTCCCTCTACGGGCGGATCTTCGGAGGCGGTTACTATGATACCGCGCGCGGCGATCTTCCGGCCGGGTTCGGCCTCCAGGCCGGCGGCGGCCTCGGCTATGATTTCGGACCGGTGCAAATGGAGGTACTCTACAATTTCCTGGCGCCTCTGGGCGACGAGGATGCCGCCACTTCAGGCCGACCGGAGCGCCAAAGGGCGCACCAGGTCCTCACAGGGATCGGCTTCGAATGGTAGGGCGGGGCGACATAGCGCGACCTGCGCCGGCGATTACCTGCAGCACCAGGCCAGCTGCCGGGGGGCTGCCATGTCCGTGAGCGTCGCCCAAGCCGCCAAGCCCCCCGCCTTTGCCGTCGCGACGCCGACGAAACACAAGGCCGAGCCGTTGCCGGATCAAGACCAGGTGCCTCGGCGCCTGCTTTCTTCGCTGTCCTCGGTTCCTTCGGTTCAGCGCGTCTGCGCTGAATGCGCCCGAGAGGATGACGAGCACACCATGCCAGTCATGCCGCGGCTTGAAGTGGGCCCGGTGGACGACCCGTTCGAGCGCGAAGCGGATGACATAGCCGGACGTGTGATGGCGACCCGCGAGCCAAATTCCGTTCAACGTGCCGGGCTCGACGCAGAAACGCCGGACGCCATGCCCCGTCGCATCAGGCGGAAATGCTCGGCCTGCGGAGGTGACGAAACGCCGGTGATACCGAGACTGGAGGTGGGACCGGTTGACCATCCGCACGAGGCCGAAGCGGATTCAATCGCAGCGACCGTCATGACCCAGCGCCCCGGCACCGGTCTTCAGCGCCGGAGCGAAGACGACGAGCCGGAAGTGATGGCACGCAGATCGGTCGTTCAACGCAAATGCGCCGCTTGCAGCGCTGCTGAGGAAGAGATGCCGGTCATGCCGCGTCGGGCCGTAGCGACGGTGCAGCGCATACCCTCGCCGCTGCTTGAGCGCGAGATGTTGCATGACTTGACTGACATGCCGCGGATGCGGGCCGACGGCCCTGCGGGTACCGAACACATTGCCGCCTCGGCCGGTCAGCTGGAATCCGGCGGCAGCGCCCTCTCGCCGCAAACCCGAGACTTTTTCGAAAGCCGCATGGGGCGCGACCTCTCTGACGTGCGCATCCATCGCGGCAGCGCCTCGGATGCGCTGAATGACAGCATCTCGTCGCTCGCCTTTACCTACCGCAATCATGTCTGGCTGGGGCGAAACGAAGCGGAAGCGCCGTCCTTCACTATGGCGCACGAATTGGCGCATGTGCTGCAACAGACCCAGCCGGATGAAGTGCAGCCGAAAGTGCGCCGCGTCCCGTCCGAGATCATCAGCGAAACGCTCTACTTCGGCGAGGATCCCCAAAAGACACCCACCCATGACCTCGTCGTTGCCGACGCGGTCAAGAAGAATGCAAAACTCATGGGTGAGGTGGCGGTGCCCAACGCGCAGCGCGACAAGGGCTCTGTGGACGACGGGTTTGGCTATGCCGACCTGGTCATCTCAGATCCCAACAAGCTCTGGGGACTGCGATTTGCACCGTACACTGGCATTGGCAGCAGCACCGGGACGGGGACCGGAACTGGCGCTGGCGGGCCGACCGCACTGCCGTGGTACGTCGTGTCGGACGGCGGTAAGAACGTCGTACCCAAGAGCCTGGGTTACGACACAAGAAAGTCGCTTCACATCGGCGGCGCCGCGCTGAGACCGGGCGGAGGCTACGAGAAATACAGCACGGAATCGAGCCCTCGCTGGGCGACCACCGACTTCATTCGATCCGCACTCGATGCGCCCTCGAGCTACGAGATTGGCGACGTAAAATTCGCCGGTGACAGGGATCGCATGAGCGACGCGGAAAAACAGGTTGGCGACTACGCCACCGGTTTCAACGAAGCCGCCCGGCGCTACAACAAGACGGTGGAACAGAGCGAGGCCGTCAAGAATGGCACCGCGCCAGCCGGAACCCTGACCGGGTCGTCGCGAAGCAATTCGCTCGCCAGGACCAACTTCAGCGCCGCCAAGATGGCGAGCTCCGCCAGCAGCGGCGATTTCATCCCTCTGGAAAGTGCATTGAAGCTGCGCCTCAACAAGTACAGCAAGACGATCCTTGGTCGTGACAAGTACGAGAACGTTACAGGGTTCACCTATACGGGGAAGTCCTATTACCGGCAGAAAAGCGGCGCCAAGTTCCTGTGGGAGTATGTGTTCTGGCCCGATGAAATCAAGGAACAGGACACCAGCACATCACGGTCCAACCGGCGCGACAAGCTGACCGAGGCGAGCCAGACCCTGTACGACCAAATGGTCTCTTCGCCGACGGGCAAGAAGGTGATGCCGCTGCGCCATGCCGATGCCCGCGTTCAACCCAAGAAACCAAAAAAGCCGCTGCCGCCACAGGAGGATCCGTTCCAGGCGCAGTACAACACCTGGAAGGAAAAGCAGAGAACCTTCACCAGGACCTTTGCCGACTACACCAACATCAAGACCGGGACCGGTAAGGCGGACATCGCCAAGCTGGCCTTCGACACAGCGATCCAGAACACCGTCAAGCTGCTGGGTGGCACCGGTCCCGACGGTTCGCGACCGGTGCAGGACACAGCCGCGCTGACCAAGGCGCAAACCGAATTCAACCGTGCCGAGCTCATGGAAGGGCGGTCGGGGCGGATGCTCGGGGCAATGCGCAAGACCTTTGGTGCGACTTTCGTCAAGGCGCTCAACATCTACCAACGGCTGAAGACCAAGTTCGAAAACTTCCTGGCGGGCGCGAAGAAGCGCACGAGTGGCGGCAAGATCGGCAAGGCGATCATGAAGGTCGGCGGCGTGATCTTCGGCGCGATCATCAAGGTCATGCTGCCGCAGGTTGGCGCCTATCTGGTCGACTGCGTCGAGGAAGGGTTCAAATCGCTGCTGAAGTCGATGATCGGCTCCGATTTCAGCAAATACACCGACTCGATCGAAGGCGAGTTCGTCAAGAAGTATGAGGAAATCGCGGCTCAGATCGAAGCCAAGGTCGAAGAGGCGGCCGAGGCGATCAAGACCCGTTTCGGCAGCATCTATGAAGCCGTGATGGACACCTGGGAAGCTGCCAAGACCCTGATCAGCATCGCCCGGCATGTGTTCAACGTCGCCCGCATCGCCTCCTGCGCCGCCGGCGGGCTCGAAACGGTGGGAATTTCCTGCGTCGTTGCCGGTGTCGACTACATCCTTTCGCTCTTCGACATCTCGCCCAGCGAGTATCTTCTGTCGCACATGCTGGGCTCCTGTGTCGCACAGGACCTGATCAAGGAGTTCATCCTCGGCCGGGCGATCATCCAGAACCTGCCGAAGGAAATCGCCGAGACGATCCGCAGCCATCTCAAGGACATCCTGCCGCCCGAGGTGAAGCCGCTGCTTTGCGATCATATCGGCGATGCGCCCGATCTGCCTGACGCGGCCGAGGTCCCGTGCGAGGACATCGACAATCCAGGTAGCGGACGGGGCGGCAGCGACCTCTCGAAACCGCCGCCGGGCTTCCCGCCGGGCATGAACGAGCGCCGGGCCACCCAGAAGGAAATCCGCGAACATGGTCGCCTGGGCACTGGAATCGTTGACAACGCAGGCAAGGTCGACCGCAGCAAACTGCCGGAAGAATTCCGCAAGCTGCTCGAGCCGGAATCGCCGCCGCCTCCGGGCACTCCGGAGGTCTGGGATCCACCGGACAAGAGCAGCCCGCCGACCGCCAAAAGCAGCCCACCGGCGGACAAGCAAACCGTACCCGACGCGGCAAAAGACAAGCCCGCGGGACAGCCCCCCGAGCAGAAGCCCGCAGGCGGCGCGGCCGGCGGCAGCGGCGGCCAACCCGGATCCGGCGGGCAATCGACCCAGTCGGTACGCCGTGGACAAATCGCCGATCCGAGCGGGACGGTAACGAGCTATCACACCATCCTGCCAGGGCCTTCCGGTGGTTTCGCGCAAGGGCGGGGCGACGCCAAGACCTTGTTCGACGTCTACCTCTACGTCCAGACGTCGGACTTGAAGACCTTCGGACCGCTACCCATCCGGATCAAGGTCATCGAGGTGGGGCGTGACAAGTCCGGCGACTGGATCAAGTACCTCCCGGACGGCCCCTATGTGCTGAAGAACGATACCGAAATCGAGATCAATCCCACCGGCAGCGACGGGTTCTGGGCAAAGCTGAGTGCTGACAGATGAGACCGTTTCCAAAGAATGACTTCACTGGTTCCACGTCCGGCGTCTCAGATCGGAGCCTGCTATGACGGGTCTAACCATCTCCCCACAAGTCCAGAAAGGCGCTCTTGTCGGGCTTGATCTTTTCAACCCGCTCTCTTCGGTGGCGATCTTCCAGTACAACCCCGACCAGATCACCCGGTCGATCGCGCCGAACTACAGCCAGGCAGGCAACGGGCGGGCGGAACCGTTGCGGCTGGCCGGGCCTCCCACGGAGACGATCAGCGCCAACCTCAAGATGGACCTGATCGACCAGATGGAAGAGGGCGAGAACGGACCTCTGGGCGGCGGCATTTCGGGCTATCTCGCAGCGCTCGAGATGATGGTCTATCCGAAAACCATCGCCGTTGCGATCAACCAGGCGCTGATGCTGGCGGGAACCATGGAGGTGGTGCCGCCGGCCGCACCGCTGACGCTTTTCATCTACGGCTGGAAGCGGGTGGTGCCTGTCAAGATCGAAAGTCTGTCGATCACCGAGACCGCGCACGACCCGGCTTTAAACCCGATCCGCGCCGATGTCGCGGTCTCGATGAAAGTGCTGACCTACAACGATCTGTCGATGACCAACCCGGGCTACTGGGCCTTCCTGACCCATCAGGTGATCAAGGAGACGCTCGCCACCGTCGCAAGCGTCAACAACATCGCCGATGTGGCGGGCAACCTGGATTTCTGAGAGGGCGTGATGATCACAGCAACGAGCCGATACGCCATCGCCACCGAAACCGAATTCACCCGGCCGGACGGCAGCAAAGTGCGCCACATCGTGCCGCCGATCCTGCCGCACCCCGAGGATCACACCGTGGCGCGCCAGCACCGCGTCACCGACAGCGACCGCGCGGATATCATCGCCGCACAGACCTATGGCCAGGCGACCGCCTGGTGGATGATCGCCAATGCCAATTCCGCCGCGCATCCCGACCAGTTGACCGCGGTGCCCGGCGCTCCACTGGTCATTCCGATGCCCGATGCGAGGGGAGGCAGGACCACGTGAGCGCCTTCGGCAACATCCTCGGCATTCGCGTCACGCTGCTTCTGGGCAGGGAGGCCGTCGTGCTGCCCGCACCGCTCGAGGCGATGGAGGCGATCGAAGAGATCGAGGTGCGCCAGGCGATGAAAAAGGACTCAGGCTTCAAGATCACGCTGCTGGCCGGGCGAGAGGGACCGCTTGGCGCATTTGGCCCTCCGTTCGTCAATGATCCCCGGTTCCAGCGCGGAGCACGGGTGGTGGTCGTTGTCTGGAACGGGGTGATGCCGACGCCGATCTTCGACGGGGTGGTGACCAAGACCCAGTACATACCCGGCGAAGGGTCGAATGAAGGCAAGTACCTGATGTTGGGCCGCGACCTGACCTTTGTCATGGACCGCGAAGAGAAACGAGCCCAGCACCCGGCTCAGGACGAAACCGTGATCATGAATGCCATGGCGCTGAAATATGCCACCTACGGCGTGATCCCGGTGATTATGCCGCCGCCGGTGATCGATCCGCCGATCCCGGTCGACCGCACGCCGCAGCAGACCTGCACGGACCTCGGCTATGCCAAGAAGATGGCCAGGCGCCACGGCTACAAGGTGTTCATCGATCCCGGCCCGGCGCCGGGGATCAGCCAGCTCTACTTCGGTCCGGTGCCGCGCCCCGGCCTGCCGCAGAAGCCGATCTCGGTCAATCTGGGGCCAATGTCGGATGCCTACGACGTCACGGTCAACCACGATGGCGAGACCCTGACGGCTGCGCGCGCCAAGGTGCATGACCGCTCCACAGGGCAGGTGGTTTCGCTGGAGATCCCGACCTCCACCAACACGCCGATGTCGGCCCTGTCGGAGGCGCTGACGCAGATGGGCAATATCAAGACGAAGGAGATAGTGACCTCGGGCCTCAACACCGCGCAGGTGCTTGCGCGTCTGATGGCTGAGGTGAACGAACCGGCCGAAAGGGTACTGGAGGTGACCGGCACCATCGACAACACGCGCTACAACGCGGTGCTTAAACCCTACTACGCGGTCGATATCCGCGGCCTGGGGATGAT
Source organism: Ensifer sp. Root954 (assembly GCF_001429005.1). Lineage (NCBI taxonomy): Bacteria > Pseudomonadati > Pseudomonadota > Alphaproteobacteria > Hyphomicrobiales > Rhizobiaceae > Ensifer > Ensifer sp. Root954. Next base: position 71,265 of record NZ_LMJM01000003.1, on the reverse strand, counting down.
CTACAACGGAACCTATACGGTGGCCGAAGTCAGGCACGTGCTCAAACCCGGTGCCTATACCCAGTCGTTCGCACTTCAGCGCGACGGGCTCTATCCGATCCTGCCGGCCGTCGCACCGGAGGTATCGCCGATATGAGCTGCGAGGACGAAAAATTCTTCGGCAAATACCGCGGCAAGGTTGAGCTCAACATCGACCCCTTGGGCCTTGGCCGGGTGCAGGTCAGCGTGGCTGATGTCATGGGGGATGGCACGCTCGCCTGGGCCATGCCCTGTCTGCCGGGCGCCGGACCGGGCGTTGGCATCTTCGCCATCCCGCCCTCGGGCGCCAATGTCTGGGTCGAGTTCGAGCGCGGCGACCCGGACTATCCAATCTGGTCTGGCGGGTTCTGGGACGCCGGAGACACGCCGGCGGCGATGGGACCGACGCAGGCGCTGACGCGGATCTGGGCGGGCGACAACTTCAAACTGGAGGTGCTCGACGCGCCGGGCATGGGGGAACTCACGCTCAGCATGACCACGGCCATGGGGGATGCCGTGCTGAAGGCGGGGGCGGACGCCATGGAACTGAGCTTTTTCGGATCGACGGTCAAGCTTGGTCCCGATGGGGTCACGATCAACAACGGAAATCTGAAGGTGCTGCCATGACCACGCCGATCGTCACGCAGGGAACCGTCGCCACCTGCCCGCATTCCATCCCGATCACGATCGCGGCGACGGGTGTGAAGCTTTTGATCGACGGCACGCCGGCAGCCCTTCTCGGCGACAAGGGCACGATCGCAGGTTGCCCGTTCACGACGCCCGAACCCAAGCCGCAGCCCTGTCTCATTGCTGAGTTCACCAAGGCGGCCAGCAAGGTGCAGTCGGCCGGCAAGCCGGTGTTGTTGGTCAATCCCGGCGACCTTTGCAAATCCGGCCAGATCCCCAACGGTCCGGTGGTCTGGTCTTCGCCGCAAACCAAGGTTGTCGCGATATGACCTGGTTTTCCTTCCCCTACCGGATCTCAGCCGCCGGAACCACGGCCGAGGCCGACCGCGACCAGCAGATCCGCGACATGATCGAGCAGGTGCTGTTCACGCGCCGCGGCGAGCGGCTCAACCGGCCTGAATTCGGTGCCGGGCTGCACGAGATGGTGTTTTCGGAGAACACGCCGGAGATCGCAGCCGCCGTCCAGCACATGGTCCAGGGGGCGCTTCAGCAATGGCTGGTCGAGGTGATCGAACTGCGTGGTGTGCGGGTTGAGGCCGTGGACAGCCAGTTGCGGGTCACGGTCGTCTACAGCCGCCTCGGCGACGACGAGATTCGCCGCGCCGTGGTGGAGGGCGCGATATGACGAAGTGCAGGTGTCATTGCGGCACGTCGCTGCGCCGGCAGAGGGTTCTGGAAAGCAACGCCGACATGGGCGGCGGGCTTGAGATCAACGGCATCGACTTCGTCGAGGTGTTGGACAGCGGCGCACCGGCTGGCATGGCGCAGAAACTGCTCGACGTAGCTTTCCTCAAACCCGATGGCGTCGCGGCCCTGAACGAGGACAACTTCGCGGTGACAGGCGGAACGCGGGTCAAGGGCATCAAGGTGCTATCGCTGGCGCTGCAGCCGGACGGGTTGACCCAGCGGCTGACCCTGGACCAGGCCGGGGATTTCTCGCCTTATGTGCTGTCGCTGCGGCAAGGGGCGGTGAACGCTGCACCGCCCGCCAATATGGATCGCCAGCTGGCGAGCGTGTGCTTCTCCTTCAAAGTCGAATGCCGCTCGGATTTCGATTGCGCCGACCCTGCACTTTCGGTTCCGGCGCGTCGTCAGGGGCCGCCGACAGATTACCTGACCCGCGATTTCACCGGCTTTCGCACGATGATGCTGGACCGCATGTCTGCCACCATGGCCGACTGGACCGAGCGCAATCCGGCGGACCTGGGCGTGACCCTTGTTGAGGTGCTGGCGGATGCTGCCGACAAGGTGAGCTGGTTTCAGGATGCCATAGGCACCGAAGCGTTCTTCGAGCGCACGCGCTTTCGGCAGTCACTCGTGCGCCACGCCCGGCTGCTCGGCTATCGTCCGGGCGAGGGTTGCAATGCGCGCACAGCCGTCGCCGTGACGGCGGATGTCGACCGGGATGGCGCACCTGACGTGATTGCGCGCGGCACCCGGTTCCTGACCCGCCCAGAGGACCGTGGGCAGCAGCGGCCGACGGTGATCACACCAGAGGCGGAGCTTTTCGAAGACATGGTCCGACGTGGGTCAGTGGTGTTCGAGGCACTGGAACCGCTGAAGTCGCTGCGCGTGGCGCGCAACGATGCGGGCTTCCACGATTGGGGCGACGAGGGCTGCTGCCTCACCAAGGGCGCAACCTCCGCTTTCCTGACGAAGGCTCCCGGCGATCTTGACCTTGCGGCAGGCGATCTTCTTTTGTTGGAGGAGCGCATTCCTTTTGGCGGTAGCACCGAGGATCCGCCGGATCCGACGCACCGCCAGGTCGTGCGTCTGTCGGAAGGCCCCAAGCCTGCAAGTGATCCGATCTTCGGTCTCGCCTTGACTGAGGTGCGCTGGTTCGCCGAAGACGCGTTGAGGTTCGCTCTGCCGATCGGTACCCTCGATGGCAAGCCGATGTCGGTGGCGCGTGGCAATGTTCTATTGGTCGACGAAGGCCGTACCGTCGATCACGGCGACCCCGCGCACGAAGACGAAATCCTCTTGGAAACCCTCTCCACCGACGGCCTGCTGCCAGATGACGGGCCTGGCCAGGTGCTGCGCTACCGGCTGGCCGCCGCAGAAGTGGTACGCGCGCCGCCTTTCGATCCGGAGAGTGCACGCACCGCCTCGGCGGCTGCGTCGCTTTCGCCGGTGGCCGAACCGGTCGCACAGGTCGCGCTCGTCGGCGACGGCGAGATATGGACGACGGTGCCGGACCTTCTGGCGTCGGAGCGTTTCGCGCCGCATGTGGCGGTCGAGGCAGGCACCGTGCCAGGGGCGGCCTATGTGCGCTTCGGCGACGGGGTACTGGGCCGCCGCCCAACCGATGGAGCCGCGTTTGTCGCGCGTATCCGTCACGGCGGCGGTTTGCGCGGCAACATCGGGGCCGGCGCGATCGCCCATGTGGTGACCGGCGACGGCAACGGCATCTTCGCGCTGAGCAACCCTGTCCCGGCAACCGGCGGCATCTTGCCGGAACCACGCACGGCAGTGCATGTTGCCGCGCCACAGGCGTTTCGCGTCTCGCGTCGTGCGGTCACGGCGGCCGACTACGCCGTGGTTGCCGCCCGCCACCCGAGCGTCGAACGAGCCTTCGGGCGCCGCCGCTGGACCGGCAGCTGGCACACGGTCACGCTGGCGCTCGACCTCGTCGGAGGCGGCGAGGTGGACGCTGCAGTCGAGGCCGAGTTGCGCGCGTTCATCGAAGATCATCGGTTGGCGGGCCACGATCTGGAATTTGTCTCGCCGGTCTTCGTACCGCTCGACATCATCCTCTTTGTCTGTGCCGCGCCCAACGCCTATGCGTCGGACATCAACCGCGATCTCCTGGCGCTCTTTTCAAATCGCGATCTGCCGGATGGAACCCGCGGGCTCTTTCATCCGGATGTCCTGGAGTTCGGAGCGGACGTGGCGTTGTCGCCGATGATCGCCCGCGCGATGCGGATCGACGGCGTGTCCTGGATCGGCACCACCGACGAAAGCAACGCGCCGGTGGGCCGTTTTGCCCGGATGGATCAGCCCGGTGTGGACTATGCCGCCGAGGCGATCCTGCCGATCGCCAGCGCCGAGATTGCCCGGCTCGACAACGATCCCAGCCGTCCCGAGAACGGCCGGGTCCGCTTCATCGTGGAAGGGGGCCGCTGATCATGGCAACGCGCGACAAAAGCTCGCCGTGTGGCGGCATCGACCTCGGTCCGTATCGCCCTGCCAACCGTGCGGGGCTTTCACAGGTGGATTACCGGATCACGACCCAGCCCGAGGCGCTGGCGCGAATGCTGCATCTTCTGCCGCGACACGGGGTGATAGACCCGGAGACCGGTGCCGAACTCCAGCCAATGGAGGCGTTGAGGACGCGCGACCTTCGCGATCCGACGATCAGCCTACTCGACGCCTGGGCCATGGCCTGCGACGTGGTGTCCTTCTATTCGGAGCGCATCGCCAACGAAGGTTTCATCGGGACCGCCACCCAGCGCCGTTCGGTGCTCGAATTGGCGCGGATGATCGGCTATGAGCTCGCCCCCGGCGTGGCGTCCAGCGCCCATCTGGCATTCTCGGTCGAGGACACGGACAATCCCTATCGCGTGGTCCAGATCGGTATCGGTGTGCAGGCGATGTCGATTCCGCACGAGAAGGGCAAACTGCCGCAGATCTTCGAAACGGTCGAAGAGATCACCGCACGCGCCGAATGGAACAACATTCACGCCCGAACCGAGCGTCCTCAGAACCTGGTGCTCTACAACAACCTCGAAAGTGATGGGGACACAGCCAACGGCACGCTCTACCTCTTCGATCTGGACAACTCCTTCGACGACGCCACATTGGCCGATCCTGACCTCGTTACCATTGCTGCCGAGGCGGATCTGGAACACTACCACCCGATGACCCGACGGCTCGATCTGCCCGCCGCGCTGGCGAAACGTATCGAGGACAACGAAACGAACGAAGAGATCGACCCGGTGCTCTACGCGCTGCCGGTGAACGAGGTCTGCCTTACGGGGCTCGGGCTCAACCTGCGCAAGGGCACCCGGTTGTTGGCGGTGGCGCAGGCGGCGAGCGATGGCGCGCCGGTCACGGTCATACCGATGCGGGTGGTATCGGCCACCGAGGACCGAGCCTTCGGCCTGACGAAAGTCGTTTTGACGCGCAGCGGCCACGCGCCCGAGAAGGTGCGCCGCGCACCGCCCTTCCGGCTCGCGAAACTGCTGATCGGCATCATGCCCTCGATGCGCATCGCGCTGGGCACTCAGGCGATCGAGACGCATGTGCGCGGCCGGACCTGGTCGGGAGACGGGCTCTCGGCGCTGGTGCAATCCCAATCCTGGCAGCGCGCCAAAATCATGACGCTGGTTCGCCTGCTGGTCTTGCCGCCGCCGGAGAAGGACGATGGCGAGGTGCCGGCACTCGGCCTGCATGTCATGCGCGACAGTTCCGGGTTCTTCGGCAGTACTGCGCCGCTCCACGCCACGGTGAATTATGGCACCAAGGCCGATGGGACCTATGACAAGGGTCCCTATACCCACAACTGGGATGGGGCCACGGGCGGATCACCCAACACGATCTGGCTGGACGGGATGGGGGCAAAGTACATCGACAAGGGCGCCTCCCACGTCTACCTCGACCGCGAGCTGAAGGAATTGCAGCCCAACGGCTGGGCGATCATCGAGAACGCCGCGGGCGGGTCTCTCGGTTTGCGGGTCGTGCATGCGGCGGCGGAATCACGGGCGGACTACGCAATCACGGGAAAGTCGACCGGCGTGGGGTTCCGCACCGCCAATGGCGGACTGTTGGAGCTCGGCGGCACCGACTCGACCACAATCTACAATTCCTTCCTGTTTCGGGGTTCGCAGATCCATGCGGTCAGCGCGCATCTTCCGCTTGCCGGTGTGCCGCTGTCGCCGGAGCTGCCGCACAGGTCCACCTCGGTCGAGCTGGACCGGCTTTATCTTGATCTCGAACGCGGACGGCCCGTTTCGCTTTCCGGCGCACGCAACGATGCCGAGGGCATCACCGGGCGCGAGACCCATATCATCGACGAGGTCCAGCATATCGACGGGATCACGCGGCTGGTGCTGACCGGCGAGACCGCCTGGCCCTATGACCGCACCACCGTGCGCATCAACGCAAATGTCGCGCTCGCCACCCATGGCGAGGCGGTGGCCGAAGACCTCGGGAATGGCGACGCCCGGCTGACGTTCCAGACCTTCACGCTGAAGAAGCCGCCGCTCACTTACGTTTCAGCCGCAAACGAGGCCGGTCGCGCCTCGACCCTGAAGATCCGTATCGACGGTGCGCTCTGGCAGGAGGTGACGGCACTGGGCCAGGCCGGGCCGGAGGACCCCGTCTACGAGGTGCGCCTGTCCGACGACGGCAAGGCGCATGTGCGCTTCGGTGACGGCCGGACCGGGCGTCGCCTGCCCACCGGCTTGCTGAACGTAAAGGCGGAGTACCGCAGCGGCATCGGCCGCGCCGGCGAAGTGCCGGAAGAGGCGATCAGTCAGCTGAGAACCCGGCCGCTCGGTGTGCGCGCAGTGGTGAACCCGTCGCCCGCAACAGGCTCGGCCGATCCCGAGACGCTGGATAGCGCGCGCGAAACCGCACCGGGCACGGTCAAGACCCTCGGGCGCATCGTCTCGCTCACCGACTACGCCGATTTTGCGCGTAGTTTTGCCGGCATCGGCAAGGCCCAGGCGTGCGAGCTGTGGTCAGGGCAGAACAAGGTGATCCATGTCACGGTGGCCCCTGAAGCGGACGCCGAGCTCACGGCAAGCGATCCGCTGATGTCCAACCTTGCCGATGCAATGGCCAAGGCGCGCGATCCTGCACGTCCCCTGATCTTGCAACCCTACGCGCGCCGGTTCTTTGCCCTGACGGCCAAGATTTATCCCGATCCGACCTACCGCGCCGAGGACGTCAAGCTCTGGGCGCGCCAGCAGATCGAGGCGCTTTTCGGTTACGACGCGCGCAAGCTCGCCCAATCGGTGAGTGCTGCCGAGGTCATTGCCGCGCTGCATCGGGCGCGCGGTGTCGTATCGGTCGATCTCGACGCGCTCGAGGTGCTGCTCGACGGCTCTACCACCGGTTCTGTGGCTGCTGATCTGTCCTCGGTGCTGCCCTCGCTCCCAGCCGTCGGGCCGGGCCAGCGCGGGCAGCGCCACGACTTTGCCCCGGCGCAATTGCTGACCGTGCTGCCGTCGGCGGTCAGCCTGACGATGATGGAGACCGCAAATGTATAATCGCGCGACCGGCAACCTTTTCGAACGGCTGCCCAGCCATTTCCGCACGCGCGATGCCGAAGAGGGTCGTGCTCTTCAGGCGCTGATGGAGATCATGGCACAGGAGCTGGTCATCCTGGAGCGCGACATAGACCAGCTCTACGACGACTGGTTCGTCGAGACCTGCGAGCCGTGGGCACTGCCCTACATCGCTGCGCTGATCGGCGCCCGGCCGATGCGCGAGATCGGGTCCGACCAGATAGGGCTTCTGCGCGGATACGTCGCCAATGTGCTGCGCAACCGGCAGGCAAAAGGCACCGCCGCGGCGATCGAGCAGGTGGCGCGCGAAGTGTCCGGATGGTCGGTGGTGGCGGTCGAATTCTTCCAGAGGCTTGCGACCTCGCAGCATATGAACCATGTGCGACCGGCTGCACCGGGCTTTGCCGACCTGCGCAACACCGCGCGCTGCCGCGCCAGCCGGTCGCCGTTCTCAACGATGGCGCATTCGCCGGCCGCCGGGCAGCCGGGCGCCTATTCCGGGCGCTACAACATTCCGCATCTGGGGCTGTTCATTTGGCGGCGCGCGGCGGCACCGATCTGGCCTGTGGAAAATCCAGCCGCTGGGTACCTGGGCGGGGCCGTTCCGCGTCCCGATGCACCGGATCCGGGGCTTTTGACCTTTGATCCGCTGGGACGCGACCTGCCGTTGGTCAACCGCCCGGCGGCCGACCTGAGCGTGGGTGCGCGGATGACCGCGCGCACCGTGCCTGCGACATTGTCTCGTGATGAGGTCTTCGCCGCGCTCAACGCTGCCCGCGCAGACGGCGCCACTCCGGGCCGCTGGTTTGAGGAAAGCCCGCCGTTCCGGGTGCGTCTGGACGGCGCGGAGGTGTCGCCTGAAAAGCTCTTCTGCTGCAATCTGGAAAAGGCCGAAAACGGCACCTGGCGGCGGCCGGCCGTGGCTGGCACGGTGATGATCGACCCTGAGCTCGGCCGGATCTCGCTGCACGCTTCGGACGAGGGCAAGGCGGTCGAGACCGGTTTTGCCACCGGGCAGCCCTTCGATATCGGCGGCGGCGCCTATGACCGGCGGTCGAGCCTTGAGAAATGGCTGCCCGATCTCGTAGTGCCCGGCGAGGCGCCGCCCTGGCAGATCGGCGTGACGAAGGTGGCGGGCCATGTGACCGACAACCCGCTTCAGGGTGGGCCGGTGGTCGCGAGCCTGCGCGATGCGGTCGACCGCTGGAATGCCCAGGCCACCGCGGGCTCGCGCGGGATCATCGCGGTGATGGACAACGCCACCTATGTCGAGGCGTTGAACGCCACCCATGCAATCACGTTGCCGAAAGGCGCAACGCTGGCGATTGTGGCTGCCGCCTGGCCGGTGGTGGAGGAGCCGGGCGGGGTGCGTCGCCGCTTTGCGGGCCAATTGTCGCCGATGCACCGGCGGCCTCTTGTTCTGGCGCCGGCGATGATCGATGCGGCGGATGCGGGCGACGACCCGGCCGGCTCGCTGGTGATCGACGGATTGGTGATCACCGGCAATCTCACCGCCCGGCCTGGGGGCGATCTGGGGGCACTCCGGCTTTACAATTGCACGGTCGGCGCCTCGGGCGCGGCGCTGGACTATTCGGTGCGTGCCACCACCGAGAATGCCAGGATGGGCCTGGTCCTCGACCGCTGCATTGTCGGCAAGGTGGAGCTACCGCAGGCGACAGGCGCGATCGAGATCACGCGATCGATCATCGGGGAGGATCAGAGCGCCGGTGGCGGCGGGGCAGGGGCTGGCGCCTTGGTGCTGCGCGTGCCGCTCATGGACATGAGCTGCAGCGGCAGTACCGTCCTTGGCCGCACCACCTGCCGCAGCCTGCAGGCGGAAAACAGCATCCTCACTGGGCGGATCACCGTCGAGCACCGGCAGAGCGGCTGCGTCCGGTTCTGCTATGTCGACGAGACCTCGGTCTTGCCGCGCCGCTACCGCTGCGTGCCGCGTGCGAGCGACGACCCCAAGCCGCGGCCGGTCTTCGTCTCGACCCGTTTTCAGGATCCCGAATTCGGACTCTTAAGCCTGCGCACGCCACAGGCCATCCTCGAAGGGGCCGAGGATGGCATGGAGATGGGAGTGGGCTACGCCAACCGCGACCCCGCCCGCCGCGCCAACATCCGCGATGCCATCGAGGAATTTGCGCCATTCGGCCTTGTTCCGGGCTTCATTTACATGAGTTAGGAGGCCTGCCATGACCGGCGATATTTCGAGAAAGACCTTCGATCCTGTCAAGGATTTCAGCCTTGTGGGGATGCAGCAGGGCCGCCTGTTCACCGATGCCGACTGGAACGAACAGGGCGACATCCTGCGCGCCTCGGATCGGGAGACGGCGGCTGATATCATCGGCCCCGCCGGCTTTCCGGAGGACGATGCGGGCTTCGGACTGATCCCGGATGCCGGGACCGGAACGCTGGTGATCACCCCTGGTACCGGATACGTGGCAGGTGTGGGCCATGTGCTGCGCTGGCCTTTTGGCTTTTCGCTGACCCGTCAGTCGGGCACCGGCGGCAATGCGGTCTGGCGGATCGACGATGGCGGGGAGCTGGCTGACGACGACGTGCTGAGCACTGACCCGGCGGGCCTGAGCGTTTTCGTCAAGGTGCGCAACTTCGCTGAGGATGCGAACGGCGTGCGGACCTTCCGTACCACGCCAGCCCTTGGTGATGCCGTGACCCGCGCCTTCCGGCCGGCAACAGTCCAGCGGCAACCATATGGGGCAGGCACGCCGCTTCCGGCGGTGGCCGGCGACTACCTGGCCGTGCTCAAGTCCACAGATCTGATCGTGACCGCACTCGATGAACCGCTGCTGCGCGAGGTGGCTTTCGACGGGCCGGATACGGCCTATCGTGAGCGGACCATCTGGCAAGTCCAGCTGGTCGCGCGCGCGGCGCTCCTGGCGCTTGGATACCAGGCTTCCGACCTGACCTGCCCGGCGCTGTCAAAGGGGTTCGATCCCGTCCTTGCCGACCGTGCGCAGGGCGAGATGCGCGCGCGGGCGGAGCTTTCCGACCTTAGCGCCGGCCCCTGCAACCTTCCGCCCGCCGCGGGCTACCGCAGTCTCGACAATTTTCTCTTCCGCGTCGAGATCCATCTGGCTGGCGACGAGGCGGCGGCGTTCTACAAATGGTCGCGCGAGAATGCCATTCACCGCACGCGATACCGCGAGATCGACGCAGGCGTCTTGGTGGTGGACAGCATCGGCCGTGATGAGATGACCGCGTTGAAGGCGGGCGACTGGATCGAGATCCGCGATCAGGCGGCGATCTATGGGGAGGCGCCTGGCTTCTTCGCCCGGATCGACGAGGTGGTCGGCCAACGCGTCTCGCTTGCCGAACTGCGCGATCCGCTCACGCTTGCGCCACTCCTCAACAACGGTCTCCCGGACACAGACAAGCTTCCGGCGGAGGCATTCGTCACCCGTTGGGAAGGCGGGCTTCCGGCGCAGGTGGACGATGCCGCGGCCGATTGGGCAGATCTGGAGAATGGTGTCCAGATCCGCTTCGAAGCCGGTCAGTATCAACCCGGCGATCACTGGATCATTCCGGCGCGCGCCGTGTCCGGCGATGTGGAATGGCCACGCAATCCGGTCACCGGCGAACCGTTGCCGAAACCTGCAGAAGGACCGCGGCGCAACTATGCGGCGCTCGCCTGGCTCGTGCTCGACGGTGCCGGCGCCTGGACCGTAGCCGAAGATTGCCGCCCGCTTTTCCCGCCGATTACCCGCGCCAAGCAGGTGCTCTACGCCGGCGGCGACGGGCAAGAGGCCCTGGACGATCCCCTGAATGCGGCCGCCCTGGTACCTCTACCAAAGGAGCTTTCCGTCGCGGTGGTGCGCGGCCATAAACCGGTCCAGGGAGAGACGATCCGTTTTACCGTTGCGGAGGGGGCCGGGCAGTTTGGTAACGGCATGCCAACCCAAGAGGCCACCACCGATGGCACCGGCGTGGCGTCGGTTACCTTTAGCCTTGATGGCACGAACAGGGTGCAGCGCGTCTTTGCCCAGCGGCTGGATGCCGCCGGAACACCGACCCATGCGCCCATCAGCTTCAACGCGACACTCGCGCGTGCGACCCACGTCAGTTTCAACCCGGCCAATACGCCCGCGCTTGCGCTCGCCAATACGGTGCAGAAGGCTATCGAGGCTTTGGCGGGGCTCCAGCATGTCGGCTGCACCACGATCGTCATCCAGCCGGGTGAGGACTGGGTGGCCCGGCTGGAGGGGCTCCAGCCGGGCGAGAATGCCTCGATCTGTTTTGCCAGGGGCACCTACACCACCGGGCGCACCGTTGAGATGACCGGTCTTGGTCATATCCGCATCAGCGGCGCCGGGCCCGGGACCGTCCAGATTCTGGCCTATCGCACGGAGGCGGCCATCGCCTTTGCAGCCTGCGCCAGCGTTGTGGTCAGCGGGCTTGAATTTGCAACGCCCGACAGCAACAGCGCGGTCGATCCCGGTCGGAAGATCCACCGTCAGGGCACGCTGGACTTCGGTCACTGCGACGCGGTTGAAGTGCATGGCTGCACGCTGAGTTGCGGCGGCGGCACCTCGACCGAGCGCACCTGCCTGACGGTCCGGGGCTACAGCGAGACGCTGAAGAGCTTGAGGGTCACGCAATCGGTTCGGATCGCCAACAACAGTCTGACGGTCGGCAACCTTCAGGAGGGGATCGTCGTGACCGATGCCGTCGACGTCGATGTGTCCGGCAACATCCTGACCGCCAAGCCGGGCAAGGGCTCGCTCAACATCAAGGCGTTCCTTTCCGACAAGGTCTGGCTAGCCACGACCGCAAACAGCTTCATCACCCGCCCCGTGAAGGGCTATGTCGGCCGGGGCACCGGCTTCAAGGAGATTGGCGTCAAGGAATGGCGCATGACCTTCGACAGTCCAGTGCCGCAGAAGGACTGGGACGCGCTGGTCGCTACAAACCCGCCCGCCGCGGCGGACCTCAAGAACCAGGAAACGTTCGGTCGCTGGGCGCAGGGGCTCGTCGCCTCCGTGGCAGAGAACCCCGACCGGATGCCGGTGTTTCGCAAGCAATTGAAGCGGCTTGGGGACTCGTTCGGCACCCATGGTGAGGGGCTGGACAATACGAAGGTGCGCACCACGCTCCTCGTTTCGAGCGACCCGGTCGTGCAGCGCTTCGATGCGAGATCGGGTGCTGAGCGACAGGTCGTGGTCGAGGCGAACGGGCAGGTCGTCGCCTTCGACAGTGCCTTCAGCCAGAAGGATTGGACGACGCTCATTTCCCGCAGCGGCTCGGCTGCCAAGATCGCAAATGCAGACGAACTTCTGGGGCTGAGCTACGGCCTGGCGAAGAAGGTATTGGAGGATGCCGAGCTCCGCGCCGGGCTGGGATCGGTCCAGAACTGGCTGAAGGGGCTTGAGGAAAACTCGGTCAGCCTGGGGGCGCAGGGCATCGTCTGCGGTGGACGGCGGATGGACAATGTCGCGATCCGGGGCAATGCAATCCGCGCCTTCCAGGTGGGGGTGCGGGTGGCGGTCAGCCACATGCGCAACGCGAATGTGCGGGCCAGATCGGTGTCGATCGACGACAACCGCATGGAGTTGATGGCGCCCTACGCGCAAGCCTATGCCGGTTACGGTGTGCTTGTCGGGAATGTCGATACCCTGCGCATCCGGGGCAACGAGATGGCGCTGTCGACCCGGCCGAATTTCAGCAGGTATTTTGCGCAGGGCATCCGCATCTGGGGCTTCATCGGTCACCAGGTGCTGGTGGCGGAGAACCGGATTTCGATGGCCACGATGGGCATCCGCCTGGTTTCGGTCGTCGCGTTCGGCGACGAGGATCCGCACCTTTGGGTGTTCCGCGAAAACCTGATCGAGGGACCGGGGATCCGTGGCTGGAAGGTGACGCCGTCCTGGCCGCTCGTCGACCAGAACAATCTGACGCGTAGCGTCTAAGGATGGCCTGACGCCGATTTTCGTTGTATGATTGTGTTTCCTGGCTCTTATGGCAATGATTTTGTGGTGCCACCGGGTTCGAGTCCCTGTCAGGTAAGCGAAGCGGAGCGGGACACCGGTCCGCTTCCCGCATTTTTGGGCATGCAAAACCTGTGTGCCGGGTCCGTCCAGACTGCCCGTTTTCCAGCTTCGACGACGTGATCCGGACCCTCAGAAGTTACGTCCGGGGCAGTCCGAGGTGACGATCGGAACGTCGAGCGAGATCACGGCGATGCACCGGGACAGCAGGACGCTGATCTCCGATCTTTTGAGCCGGCTGGTCGTAGGTGACTTCAAGGGGTCTTGGCGGTATCGGTCGTCAGTTGAACCAGAAGATACGTGACGATTGCATCCCGCTTGGCCAACCCCTTGGGGCGGCCCTCGGGGTCCAGGGCAACCAGCGTTTTGCGTGCCAGCTGATCCATTTTTGTGAGCGCTTCGGCGTTCGTCGCGTCGGCTGCGATCGCTTCCTTCGTAAACCCTGGTAGCTCAAGAAGTTTGCCGGCGTCGGGCGCGTCGAGCGCCTCGCGGAATCGTGCCTGGGTCTCAGAACCGTTCTGGCCCGACAGGTAATTGATCACCGCTCGGCCGTCGGCGGCCGCGGCGAATTTCCCATCCGCGTCCGTGACCACCAACGTCAATTCCGGATCAAAGCTCGACAGTGCCTGAAGGTAGAGGACGACGGCCGACGGGGCGTAGTAACCCGGGCGGCCAAGATGGAGGACAAGCGCTACCGGTCGCCCCGGCGTGAGGGTGCGCGTCAAGCCTTCGATCGCTGCGACGCCCTCCTTCTCAATCGATTGGAAATTTTCGACGACATCCGTAAGGGGCAATAGCTTGACTTCGGATTTAGCGGCCTCGCGAAACGTCAGTGCGACACCGCCCGCGGACAACTCGCTGATCGTCCCAGACGCGATGCCCCAGACCCCGAGCGGGAGCAGAAGCAGCGCGATGAAGGTGGTGCTCTCGCCAATCTTCAGATGTTTGAGGATCAGGGCAAGCAGCACAGCCAGTGGGATGCTTGCGATGGCATATACTATGGCGCTCATGGCTGCCCCGCTCTAAAATCGAGCTATCGCGTATATCCTTGAACATTATAACCAGCCATTTTGGCATTAACTGTTACATGTGGAACAGGTTCGTCACCAATCGTCATGTAAAGTATCGGAAGGCTGGCTGAATAAATTCAGTCAAAGGCTATGTCCGATAATAAATGTCAGGGATTTTCGTCCGAAAATCCGACGGATATCCTTGTTTTATCGCCAAAGTGAACGTTTCTCGTTGAATTTTCAACGAGGTGGATCTTTTCCATAGTGTTGCATACGAAACCCGATGACCATCTGACGGCCCTGTCCCAATGTGAAGCAGAGCCCGACGGCGGTTGGACATGCCCTGGCGTTGGTCTGGGCGATTGGCAGGTCCCGCGTGGCGTGACCGTGCCAACTTGAACGCACAGTAAACCGACCATCAGCCGCGGCAGAACTAGCGGGCAACAGCGCGCTACAAAAACGATGGGAGGCTTCCGTGAAGACAAGTGTACGCGGCATATGCGCCATGCTCGCCGAAGAGGCAATCGTCCTATCAGCCTACAACGATGGCACAGGAACCATGACGATCGGCGCCGGACATACGGCGGCGGCCGGTCCACCTGTTCCCCGCTCCGGCCTGACGATCACCCTGACGGAGGCGATCAACATCTTCCGCACCGATCTTGCCAAGTTCGAGGCGCAGGTTCAGGCAGCCGTCAGGACCCCGCTGGCGCAGCATCAGTTCGATGCCCTTGTGTCGTGGCACTTCAATACGGGCGCGATATCGAAGGCAGGCTTGACGCAGAAGCTCAATGCCGGAGACGCTGTTGGCGCGGCCGCCGAATTTGCGCGCTGGAACAAGAGCAACGGCAAGGTGCTCGACGGCTTGGTTGCGCGTCGCGAGCGTGAAGCAGCCATGTTCGCAAAGGGAGAGTATGGCAGCCCGAAGATCCGCGTTCTGGAGAGCAGGGGCGGCCCGGACGAAATCTTCACCGCCGACCAGATCGAGACGCTCCTCGGGGGTGCCCCGAACTCGGAAGAAGAACAGACCACCGAAGAACTGCTGGCCAATCCGATCTCGCAGCTTCTCCCGCTCAACCGGCCCAAGCAATCCGCCGCGCTCACGAACACCGTGCTTCAGGAGTTTAGAAACCTCATCCCGCAAGAGGGGCGTGATGACGCTGTGACGTTGGTCGCCGTGCGCGGCTACTACCTCAACTCGATGGGCAAGGAGAGCGCAAACGATCGCGGCGTCTACGACGACGCGATCTTCATCGTCGAGCCGAGCGGTGTCCACAACTTCAACGCCAATACGGACCCCAGCCGTTTCGGTCGTGGTATCGCGCGGCTGAAGCCACGCCAGGCGATCCGGTACAGACCCGGTCTACACGGTTTTGGGCGCAAGAACGGACCCTATCCCGCCTTCCGGCAGGACAGCGACTGCACGGTCATTCGTGATGAAACCGGTGAGGATACGGATTCGCAGGATGGCCGCTTCTGGATCAATCTCCACCGCGGCGGCGTCACGTCCACCTCCAGCCTCGGTTGCCAGACGGTCCCACCGCATCAGTGGAACGAATTCAAGACCCTCGTAGACGGTCTGTTGAAGAAGCATGGACAGGAGACTTTTTACTACTTGCTCGTCGATCAGGACGATGTCCCACAGGAGGAAACGACCATGCCTGTTATCACGCAGCCGGCACCGGCTCCGGCGACGACCGAGGCGAACCCCGCACAATTGCTGCAACAGATCCTCGCGCTCGCTGCGATGTCGCGCGGACACAAGCCCGCGAACCAGGGCGACATGACCTGGCTGGTCGATGTCTTGCGGGCACTTGTCACCCAACCGACGATCAATGGCGTTGTCCTGAATGGCGCGAAACCGGACCCGCTCGCATCGGTCAGCGACCCTGACCTGACGCCGGTCAACGGTGCGCTCGGAAAGACGCTCGGGAATGCGCTCGACGGCCGCAAGACCGCGATAGGTGCCATCGGCATGCTCGCCACGACCCTTCTGCCAATCTTCTTCCCGCAGCTGGCGCCGGTCACGGCGATCGCTGCACCCTTGATCGAGGGTGCGGCGAACGCGGGCGCCACAGCGGCGGCGACGCATGCTGGCGGAGGGCTCGGCAGCGAGCTTGTAACGGCCGCCTTCCCTGTCTTTGCCGCGATCAGCGGCTGGGGCGTGATGGGCAAGGTTGAAAAATGGGTCCGCGCCCTTCGGGGCGGGCTTGAAGCGCCGGCCGCGTGAGAACCGCGGCTGCTCACGCCAAGACAACAGGGAAACGCACATCAGGGCCATAAAGGAAAAAAGAGATGAAACGCTTGGTTGTTTGTTTCGACGGAACCTGGAACGACGCCGACAGTGCCCGTTCCGAAACGAATGTCGCGCTGATCGCACGCTCCATTCGCGCATGCCAGCAGGATACAGGTGGTATTCCGCAGTCGGTCCTCTACCTGCGCGGCGTGGGATCGTCCGGCCTGCAGATTCAACGCATCCTGGATGGCGCAATCGGCACCGGCGTCGATGAGAACATTCGCTCTGGATACATGTTCCTGGCCCAAAATTACGTTGCGGGCGACGAGATCTATCTCTTTGGCTTCTCGCGCGGGGCCTTTTCCGCCCGCAGCCTTGCAGGACTGGTCGCTTCATGCGGGCTTCTCAAGCGTCAACGGCTTGGGGATCTGCGCAACGCCTGGCACTACTACCGGAATTACGAGAAACGGTCGCCCGAGGATTTCGTGGAGAAGTATTCGACGGACGCGCATGTCGATGTTGAAATCACGATGTTGGGGGTCTGGGACACGGTCGGAGCGCTCGGGGTGCCCAGCCACATGTTCAGTGCCTTCAACCGAAGGGAATACGGCTTTCACAACACCACGGCATCTCGGATAACGCGTCACGCCTATCACGCAATGGCCATCGACGAGGCGAGGGACGAGTTCGTGCCGACGCTTTGGACCGGCGACGCCCCAGAAAAAGAGTCGGGCCGGACCGTTGAACAGGTCTGGTTCGCAGGCAGTCATGGCGACGTTGGCGGCGGCTATGTTGATCGTTCGCTGGCCGACATTCCGCTGGTCTGGATGGCCGAAAAAGCGCAGGCCTGCGGATTGGTCATCGACTGGGATATGTTGCCGAAAGAGCTCGACATATATGCTCCCCACCACGATTCGCGCGCAGGCTGGTCTTTCAAAGATCGGCTGACGCCGACTTTTCGGCAGATCTGCGAAAAGCCGTTCAAGGTGGACTACTACGAGACGCTCTACCGGCCGCGCGATGAAGGAGGCTTTCTGCGTACGATCAACGAGTCTCTCCATCAAAGCGTTATCGACCGCTATGGGCGGATGGCCCTCTTTTCTCCCAACGACGACCCGACGGCGCGCATGCAGCAGCTCTACAGACCACGAAATCTGGGCCCACTGTTCCCGACCCCGGTCTTGAGACGGCGCCCCTTGGTGCCGAACTCCGTCGGAACTGTGCAGCCAATCGGTCTTGGGGCCTCCTGAGTTCTATCGATCCAGTTCATGGGGGCTGAATGTGCCAGGCAAGACCGGAAGGTTTTGCCTGGTACTTTTTGATCAGGCTGATGCTGAAGCCGAAAGGAATTGCCGATGACGCGAGAGGGATCGAAGCGCTAGCCGGGGAGCGGTCCATATTCGCGTGCCTTGGATCTAGATTGCCGATGGAGGCGCTCCCGTCCGGAGCAGATCTAGCCCTTCGTCTCCATCCGCAGGAGCCGTTGCACACGATACTCCACCGTCGGCCGATAAGTGTTTCAGGAAGTAGAAGGTGTCGCCGCGTCGGCGGCGAACCGTTGCCGTGGCTTGATACGTTGGTCTTCTGCATGCCGCTGTTGTGCACGCTTGAACGGCCGGCGCCCTCACTGCTGGTGATGGTCGCGCGTCAAGTGGGCTCGAATGAGGGTGACTTTGCGCCGGTCGAATTCGCGGCGACTGTCGAACGATCCTTCAGTCCAAAGCAAAATTATCGAACTCGGCTCAAGGGAAGGCCGGCGTCGGACGTGTTCAGATTTTATGCTCGCTTGCCCCTCACCAATGTGGACGCCTCAATATAGCGTCACATCGCTTGGCAGAATCTCAAAGGGGGTTGTACGCGGCCCCAACGCGCACCAACGTCGCATCCGGTTTGTCTTTCGTCTTGGAGGCGTCGCTTCCGGTAGGAATTCTGTTGATTCGGAACAGTGTGCCAAGAAACGGTGACTTCTGCGTTTCGGGGAAATGGCCGGTGAACAATCTTTCGACGGTACCGTCTTCGAACATGCCGTAAAGCGCGAGAGTCAGGCGTTCGGGAAAATCTGGGAAATGTAGCGTCGAAACCACGAAGGCGTAAGGCTCATAGCTTCCCGCCGCGGCGGGGGTAAAGTCGGCGGCACAACGTGTACCCGCCTCTTCGTTGAAGCCGGCAAGCGCAGCCCTGATCATATCGATGTCCCCGTAGTAGCGACTCAGGTTTCCAGCGCAAAATTCTCTGGCGGCATCTTCGTGCGAGGGCATCGCCCGCGTGCAGACCATCAGGCCGTCCTTTGACCGGGCCAGGGCCTGCTGCTCGGCCGCCTCCTGGGAAGTCGACCCTTCGACATATCCCCAGATCTCGAAGGTCTTCATCTTTTCGTCGCCACCCTGGGGCACATGGCGGAGCGTGATATCGAAAGTGCTGCTAAGCCAATCCCACAAGCCCTGTGCGGCGGGCGGTGTGTTCTTGACGTCGGTCGTTTGAGGGCTTGGCGCCGGCCACCATTTCCACTCGTCTGGTTTCCCGCCTTGAACCTTGGCCACCCATGTAGCCACTTGGGTGCAGGTGGGTTTAGCGGGCGCATCTTCGGGAAGGTTGCCCGCTGCCTTTGGTGCAATCGAGCGGCGCTGCTGCTGAATGTAGGAACCGTTTGCGACGAAGATGATTGGCGAGAATTCGAGGTGGGAAACGGTACCGTCGTAAGCGAAGTTATGCATCCGCTGGAGGTTGATCGTCGTCGGATCGCAAAGAAGGTCGAAGTCCCCAGCACCCGTGCTTAGGAACTCGGCCCGCTTTTTTGTATCGACGTTCACCGTCTTGAAGCGATAGCCGGCGCGTTGGACTACCTCCGTGCAGATATCCCAGAAGAGGCCGTTGTACCCATTGGTGTTTGGATCCTGCCAGATGAAGGGCCGTGCATCGCTGCGAACACCTACGATGATCTCTTCAGTGTCGCTGGCATCGGCGCGTGCCGCATAGGTCAGTGCGTGGGCGGGGACGAGTACGGCAAGGACGAGTTTTTTGAATAGCGGGCGCATTGGCTACTCCGCGGGCGCTGGCTTTGGCGCTGCCCGGCCAGGCACCTGTGCCGTACGGAGACGCTCACTGCTACTGCGCTGGTTGAGAAGGACTGCGGTTACGCAAAACACGACGAAAAACCCTATGAGCGCCGAAAAGAGCGCCGAGTAGACGATCAGGCCTCGGTCGATCGCGTCGAGGCTCTGCGTCGCTGCGGATTTCGCAGACCATGCGGTGAAATACCGAGTTAGTCCGCCGCAGAACGCCATGATGATGGCGGAGCCCAGCGCCCAGACTAGACTTGAGAAATAGGTCGGTCGCAGGGCTAGTGATAGTGCCCGTGCCGACCACGCGTCGAGGAGGAACGCCACAACGAGCGAAAGAACGACGCCGCGAGCGGCTGTGGGGGCATTGTATTCAAACGAAGACCGCAGAATGACCCAGATGCTTTGGCTGTCGGCAGCCCAGCCGGTGTCGAAGCCGGTCTTCCACAGCTGCAGCCCCATGACGAATGTCGCGGCGACGGCCCAGGAAGCGAAAGCGACAAGCACGGTCTGCGGCAACCACAAGGTCCAGTGCGCCAGCCGCATGTTGCGCCAGCGACGCGATTGCAGGCCTGCGTCACGAAGTGCGAGGGTCACGATCATCGGGATGCAATAGTTGTTGAATGCATAGAAGATGCAACTCAGCATTCGAGAGTAGGCATCGACCGGCTCGCCCCATACGAGTTCGTTTTCATATCGCCCGGGCAACAGGCTCCAGAACAGGCTGACGAACAGCACCACGCCAAGAGCCCAGAGCGCGGTGGTCGTCGCGTACGATCGACGATAACCCGCGGCCGTATGGGGGTGCAGCAATCCGCCGAGGAAAGCATCCAGCTTTTTCTTCGCAACGAACTGCTGGTGTGCGTTGTCTTCGTCGGAGGTTGTCGAAGAGGCGATAATGATCTCGTGCTCGACGTAGAGCGCGAGCAAAATGCAAAGGTCGTCGGCTAGGTCGTCAGCATCCGAGGCAAGTCGCTCCCACGTGGCGCGCTTACGCTCGCCGAGGCTTGCGTCGCCGGTGCCGACGACAGCAGCATCTTTCGTGCCACCGGACCCGTATTCCGATCTGTCGTCCAGTTCTACGATCAACTGATCCAGGCGCTTGTGCAATGCTTCCTCGAGCTGCTGGAAGCGTTCGCGCGCAGAGGCATTGGCGAGCTTGAGCTTGCGGTCGAAAATCCAGGCTGAAATCGCGAAGATCAATTCCAGATCGAGGCGGAAGTCCTCGGGTTCGCTAACCTGGTCCTTGGCGGCCGCTTGATAGTGAGCCATGCGGTCCCAACTACTGCGCGGAATGAGAAAGCGGTTTTTGTCAGTGGGTGCAGCGTCGGCCTCCGCCGCAGCCGAGAACCCCAGGTCCCTACGGCGCAAGTCCTCGCTGGCGCCGATGACGTGCGTGGGTATTCCCGCCAGCCGATGTGCCGCCCCCCGCATCCAGTCTTCGAAGTTACCCAGGAGCGGGAAGGTGGGGGCCAGGCCAACCATGATAAGTGCTATGGCAAGCGACACTGATGCACTGATCCCGATATCGAAGTCGCGCACCGCCGCTGGATCCACAGCGCTCGATAGCGTCCATGGGATCGCTGCGGCGTCATTGCTCGGAGCGAAGCCAGCGATGACGGCAGTCGGGGCATCGTTCGCAGGGATGGGAAGCTTGCTTGCTCCGATTGCTAGGTCAGGTCCGCCGAGCATGGGTAGCAGTTCGGCATACGCACAAAGGAAGAAGTAAATGAGCAAAAGGATTAGGGCGTAGCATGCGTAGGCATGCATGACGATGCGCCGCGCCCGAAGCTTGTCGGGCGACAACAGGTTGACAAGCCGCTCCATCTGCCGCCCGCCCTCGTAGGTGACACGGTTGAAGCGCCCGTAAGAATAAAACAGGACTATCGCCGCTCCGAAGAGCAGCGCGACAAGGTTCGGCATGGTGGTAAATCACAGTTTGGAGCAGTGCCTTAACGGCACTGCTGTACCGCCGGGTTGCATTGTGCAGCTGCCGTCGCAGGCACGAATGACGTCAGCGCAATGAGCACGAGCAATAGCTTCATCATGGCATCCTCCCTTGCGATTTTGCTTTTTGATACTGGAAGCGATCAGCCAACAAGTCGCGTTGTCGAAAGGCATAAGTTGCAAGACAACCGAATGCTCACGAAACCACTTTCCCGATTGTATGATACCAAGCGCGTCGCGACGTGGATGTTACGTTCGTAACACCTGAAGTCCTTGGGCCGGTGTAATTTGTATTGCTCTCTGTGTGTCTTGCGCCGTCGCCAGCGCGGTCACCAATCTCCACATCTCCAGGCAACGCGCCGGCTCAAAGCCGGATGGATGGCTCTTGGGCGCTGCGGCGTGCGGCCGCGAAGTATCTCAGCGGCTCTCCAGGCCGATGCCATGCCCTTCTGGGACGACAGGCAGCGCTTACGGCGTCGCCGACATCCCCATCGGTGTGCGCGGTTGCTGGCAGCGACCCTGAGGCCAAAGCGGCGCACGAGATTGGCGCCAACCGGATAAGGTCCAGTCTTCCGTCCGAAAAGGGCGGCCCGCATCGCTATGGACTGGTGCCTACGCACCCTTGCCAAATCGGCTTTCGAGATATGTCACACCAAACGACACGATGTCCCGCGCGTCGAAGAGGTGGCAGAACGCATCTCCGACCGTCCCGCTCCGGTGCCGGCTAGTGGCAACGTAGGCATTCGCAATCGTTTCGACCGCGTCGGCCTGGCCCGCGACCGCAAAACGATCAAGGATGCCGTTGGTGTCAAAGTCTTCGGCGGTCTCCCATACCGTTTCACCATTCGGACCAAGAAGCGGCATCTCGTAAGTCACGCGCCGCTTGCCGGGGATGTCGGCGATGGCTTCCGCATAGTGGAGAGCGGTAACGGAGTTCAAAGGCGCGCCCAGCAAGAGTACTTTTCCCCTAAGTTCGACAAATCGTTGGATTGGCGAGCCATTTCCCAAAGCCTGGCCAAGCCGATGAGGCTCGATCAACGTCTGGGAAAGTGGCCCAACCGCAACCATGGATGCGTCGGGATGAGCGCTACGGCGTGCGCCGGGCGCTTCAACAAGAAACTGGTTGAGCAGGCCGAAACCCGGATAGGTGCGAGCGGTTGCGGGATCGAACGGCGGCCAAGTACGACGCGCTTCATCAGCCATCCGGACGCCATTCAAAGTTTCCTCGTAGGGTGAGCGGTCCCATGAGGCATAGCCCATGAGGGTGCCCGATGACCCAATCGCATCGAGAAGTGCGCCGACAATGGCCGTCGGCCCGCCTTTGACAGCACCAACGGCTTTCAAGGAGGCGTGCACCATCAGAAGATCGCCCGTTCGAACGCCCAGTTGTCGAAGATCCGTCGTAATTTCAGTCCGGGTTTTCATCGAACCAGTTCAGATTTTCCGAGGTCTTGAAATCAGGCCGCCAGGGCCAGCACGTGTACCCACGCTACCAGTGAGGGCGAAGGTCAAAGCCAGCATGCGTGTGCGGAGGCCGGCGGGCGACTTGCCAATTGTAGGGCATGAACTGTCTCCTCTCCGAGCAAACAATGCTTAATTGAGGCTGGATGCAGAGGCGTGTTCCATGCGATGTTTAAAGCGACGCCCGACGAGCCGTAGCGAGCACCGTGGCCTAGAGGGCCTCGCTCGCGACTTTGGCCGCCATCGATACCAGGAGCGCTGCCAAAGCAACGGCTGTTCCAAACCTCGCGATCTTCATACGGCGTTCGCGACGGCCGTTCCAGTCATATCCCATCAGCGTCGCCTCCCGTTCCGCATTTGGTTTGGTCCGCCAAGGGCTTTCAATCGACCTTGCGCCCTGGCCGGCGTTCTTGAAGTAACTTGAGGTATCTGCGCCGGATGCAATCGATGGGTACATCGCCGGTGAACCGCAGCTTGAGCAGGACCTCGACCTCGGCATCACGCTCGATCGCCATGCCGCGCTCTGCCCATTTCGCAACGACGCGATCGGCGATTTCCTTCCGCGTGGTCACGAACGTCCCTTTGCTTTGGGTCATTTTCGTTGCAGGGCGAGCGCGCCGGCCTCCCGGCAGACACCCCGCAGCGATGAAGACCGATCCGCAAGGCCTCCCAACGTCCCACTGATGTGATCGGCCTGTTGTCTGGTTAATCTGAACTGCAGCGCCGACACATCCGTGAGATTAGGGTCGACGCTGAATTCGATCCTCAAGAAAACGTCGCCCGTTTCATCGCCTTTTGCCGGCTCGGCTTTCCAGCCGACGATGGTCGAGGACCTGACATTGCCACGCCCGTCCGTACTCCAGTCGTTCATGTGCTTGCAAACCTCTCTCTTTGCGAAAACCAACGACAGACAAGAAGCTCTAGACCGCACGCCAGGAAGAATGTCCGAAGTGCGCGTATCAGAATTGGTACATACCAGTGTTAAGCAATAGTTTTGATTTATGCATTTGGCATTTAAAAATTACAGGTCGCTAAAAGATTGATGCGACAATAGAGCCAGACACTTCCTTGCGCTGATTGTTAGCGCAAGGATTGCAGCTTGCCTGTAGGATGTCCTTTCTCAAAGCAAACGGGAGGTTGTTATGAGTGATCACGTCTATAAGAAGGTAGAGCTGGTCGGCAGTTCGAAGTCGTCTGTTACCGACGCTATCGAAACCGCGATCGCGCGTGCAGACCATGAGAAACCTGGAATGGTTCGAGGTCGACCAAGATCAGGGGACACATCAAGGATGGCGAAGTCGCGCACTACCAGGTGGTCATGAAGGTCGGGTTTCGTATTGACGACTGAACAGGCGACGCGTGGGCGCCAGCTTGGATCGACTGGCGCTTGCAGCAACGATCGTTGCGCCACGCCGGTAAAACACGCGGCTCAGTCGATTGTGCAGGGTTAGTAAGGGCTACATTCTGCTCCAGCATAAAGCTCCGCACATGGCAGGGGTGTGCCATGGAGCCCCTGCGGGCACGCTGCTGCAGAGCGAAAGAAGACGTGGTGGCCAGGACGCGGGTCAACGATCGACTGCGCGGGATCATGGCGAGGTTCCGCCGAAGCCGGGGCCATATGGGCCGTCCAAATGCTCGCTCGAGAAAGGGAGGATAGGCAATGGAAAATACGCAAGGTGGGCCGCTTAGCCGCGATCTCTGACTTACACCTCGGCCCCAGCCCCAAGCCCATTCGACGGGCGTGAGGTCGTCCACGAAGTGACTTATGTCCGAGAAAAGTGACCAGCGAATGCGCCGCTACAAATTTCTGCCAGTAACTTGTAGCGGCCTCCGCAGGCGTCGATGTGGTGCGTGCATAACGAGGCTCCGGGCACGATGATCCTGGAAATCAAGCGGATCCTGCCGTTTCGCGTGTACCCTTGGCATCGGGGCACCGGTGCATCATCACCAACGCCATTTGGCCTATTCGGCGGGCGTGGGTGCGAGTTCTGCGCCGCGGTCTGCATCTAGGATAGCGTCGATGGCAATCAGTTCAGGCATTTTCAAACCTCTCGCGCCTCCGCGGGAGACTAGGAGATACGCGAGATACACCGCACCAATTGCGAACATGATGGCGACATAAGACCAGGGCTTTGAGAAGGACGCATCGCGGAAGATCGCGAGTTCAAAGGCAAGCCATGCGATCGCCAGTACGAGCACCGGCACTTCCCAAACGCCCAAAGAGAAGCCCTGGCTCGGCGGCAGTCGATGACGCTTGGTCGCGTACATCAGCACCGTCACCGCGTAGATGATTGCCGGAAGCAATGTGGCGGCCGAGAACAGGGAGAACAGCGCATCCGTCTGCTGTGAAAACAGGGCAAGGATGATCTGGCCGATCGCGGCGACGAAGATGGTCGCATTGACCGGCGTGTGGAGTGTCGGGCTGATCTTGTGCCACAGTTGCCATCCGGGGAAACGCTCGTCTCGCGACATGGCCCAGACAAGCCGGGTACCGCTCAACAGGATAACGAGGCCACACGAGAAGATCGATATCACCACCAGCACAAGCAGGAAGTTGCCGACGATTGGTCCAAGTACACGCGAGATTACGTCGGCGATGGGCGTTGCGGAGGCGGCGACAGCGGCGGGATCGCCAAGCAGAGCGGTGACTGCGATCAGGAACAGCATGCCGATGACACCAAGGCTCAGGACCGCTTGCCACATGGCCCGCGGCACGACCCGCGCCGGATCGTGCGTTTCCTCGGCGAGGTTGGCGGCGGACTCGAAGCCGACGATCGTGAATGCGCCGAGGAGCGTGCCCATGATCCAGGGACCTGCCTTTGTCAGTTCGCCGAAGGCATAGTAGTCGTCGCCGGCGACGCTGCCCGTACTGAAGAGATTGGCGAAATCGAGTGCGTTGTTGATGTAGCCGACAGTGAATAGTAGAACGACGAGCCCGATCATGCCGACGAGCTGGATGGTGACCGCGATCGCATTGAAGCGCTGGGTGAACTTGGTCGAAAACGCAATCATGACGGCCTGGGCGATGATGACGAGGCTGGTAATCCACCAGGCATTGGTGGGCGTACCCTCATACCCGAACAGCACCGGCAGCACGGTCGAGGCAATGGTGTAATCCACCGCGCAAAGGACGACGGCGAGGAAGGTGAAGCTGATCCAGCCCATGATCCAGCCGAACACCGGGTTGGTGATACGCGAAGCCCATTGGTAGACGTAGCCAGTCACGGGAATGCGGGCTGCGAGCGAACCGAGAATGAAGGCGACCATCAACTGGCCGACGACGACGACGGGCCAGGTCCAGATGCCCATCGGCCCGGATGTGGACAGCATCGCGCCATAGGCGGTGAAGATGCCGGTCGCGATCGACACGAAACCGAATGCGACGGCAAAGGACTGGAAGGCCGTGACGTCGCGCTTCAACCGGTCGTGCTGGCTCTGATGATTGGACGATGGCCCTGATGCGGGCCGCGCCTGGGTATTGCTGCTCATGATTCCCCTCCTGTTTCGAATTTAGATTTCAGGTCACGCCGGAAATTCGCCCTTCGCGTCGCTCCAGAGGCTGACGCGGCGATCTCGCTGCCGGAAGAATTCGATCTCGCGCGCGACACCGGCGCTTTCCTTCCAGCCGGGCTCGTCGATGACGATCAATTCCTCCATCGCGTCCATGAACACGGCGTCGACGGGCGCCCAGAGCGTGCCAATCGCGGCCTTGTCGAGATGGGCAAGATGTCCGTTGATCGGATGGGACATCGACACCTGGCTGAAGACGACGGCGCCGTTACGAACGATGCGAGCGGCCACCTCGTTCGAGATGTCGAAGCGTTGTTCCACGACTGCTTTGTCCGCATGCCCGTAGGGGCACGCGAGAAAGATCTTTCGCATGTAAAACTCCGTGTGTTGTGTGGTGGGGCGGCCGCGTTTACTGCCGCCAGGCCCGGGCCCGTTCGATTGCTCGGGCAAAGCGCAGATGATCATCGGCGTTGACCGTATCATCCGGATGGAAGGTGATCGCCCGACTGCGTGCGCCGTTGACATCGACCCCGCAAAGCTCCGCAAGCCCGAGCGCCGTCAGTTCGTGCATGGGGGCGACAGTGATTGAACGCTTGCTAGCCGAGGCAAGAAACTGCGCGAAGTAGGCACTTTGGGAAAGGCCGCCGTCGATCGAGATGCTTGATCCGAGCTCGCCTACTATTGCCGCCGCCTCGATGAGTCCGACCGTCAGCATGGCGATGCCTTCCAGCACCGCACGCACGAGATCGCGCCGATCGGTGGCATGATCCATGCCGATGACTAGCGGTGCGGCTTGTCTGTCCCAGTAGGGCGCTGCAAGGCCGGAAAGCGCGGGCACGAAGACGATCCCGCGCGCAAGCGCCGAAGGTCCTTCGAAACTGCCGAGCTCCTCCATGGCCGAGAACAGGCCGATGTTTCGTGCCCATTCGAGCGCCGAACCGGCGTCATAGACGCCGCCTTCGAGCGCGAATGTCGGCGTTTCGCCCTGGCGCTGCCAGGCGATGGTCGGCAGCAGATCGGATTCTGGTGGCCGCCCGGTGCCGGCAATCGCCAGCAGGAAGGCTCCGGTTCCGAAGGTGATTTTGCAGTCGCCGGGCTCGCGGCAGTTGTGGCCGAATAGGGCCGCTTGCTGGTCGACGATCGACACCTTGACGGGCGTACCGTCGATCGTCCCGAAGCCGGCATCGACGGGCTCGATCTCCGGCAAGCACTGGCGCGGGACACCGTGCAACGAACACATCTCCTCGCTCCAAGTACCCGTTGAAAGATCGAGCAAGCCGGTGCGCGAAGCGGTCGCAAGGTCGGTGCGGAAGGTGCCGCACAGACGATCGAGGAAGAAGGCATCCGTCGTGCCAAGCCGCAGGCGGCCGGCTTCAAGTGCAGCGTTGACGGCCGGAACGTGCTTGACGAGCCAGGCGAGCTTGCTTGCGGAAAAATAGGGATCGAGCGGCAAGCCGCAGACCGCCTTTGATCGGGCCTCGGCTGCAGGCGGCAATGCGGAAAGGTCGGTGGCCGTGCGCGCATCCTGCCAAACGATGACAGGCGAAAGTGGCTTGCCGGTCTCGCCATCCCAGGCCAGGCAGCTTTCGCCCTGGTTCGAAATCCCGATGGCATCAACGGCGCCCGCGCTCGCCAGCACGGACTGGATGTTGCGCAGCAACTCTTCGGGATCGTGCTCGACCCAGCCGGGGGCGGGATGATGCTGTGCGTGGCGGCGGGTCCCGGCCACCTCCCATCCGCCTCCGTCCTCGATGACGAGACAACGGGTGGACGTCGTTCCCTGATCTATGGCGGCGACCCGCATCTATTCTTCCTCCCTGAAACGAAAATGAACTTGCCGGGCATCGGGCGCCTTCGGCGGAATAGGCACGAGTATCCGTCGTTCGGGCGACCAGGTTCCGCTCGCCTGCCAGATTTGCTGGCCATCGATCTCCAGAGAGAGCCGGCCGCGAACGCGCCTCAAGACGCGCAACTGAAATTCTCGAAAGGCCGTCGAAATGCTCGACGTCCGGCGCAGAATGTTCGGTACGACAAGTTTGATCGGCGCATCGAAGCTGACGGGAACCGGCGCGCCGGCGTCGGGCTCGCGTTGCAGATCGTCCGCGACGGCCCTGCCGATGGAGCGACCCTCGCGATAGGCCCAGCCGCCGGTTTCGACCGCGCGCAACACGTTGCCGGCGGCGAAGTAGAGTGGATTGTGAGAGCGTCCATGCTGATCCACGGCCGGACCGGCGCTGGCCCGGTCGACACCTATCGGCGATTGCAGGAAGAGGGCCGACTCTGGTGTGAACTGGCCGGTGAGGAGCACGCCGTCACAAGCAATCGTCTCGACCGCTCCGCCGCGGCGGATCTTCACGGCCTCGACGCGGTCACGCCCGACGATTTCGACGAGGTCGGTGCCGCGATGAAAGGGGATGCCCATCATCGTCGGGAACCAGGTAAGTGGCGCACGGGCGAGCGCATGGGTACGAGGCTCGATCATCGCAACCGGCCTTGCGCCATGGGTCAGGCAGGTCAGCACTGCGGAGAGAGAGACAAGTTCGGAACCGACGATCAACGGTCGCCGGAACGGCAGCAGACCATGAAAGGCGAGATAGGATTGGAGCGTGCCCGTGGTGACGACGCCGAGCGGGCGGTCACCCGAGATCAGCCGGGCTGAACGTGGTTTTTCTCGCGCGCCGGTGGTGACGATCACGCGCTGGGCAGCAATACGTTCAGCACCATGGGCGGATGCGACAAGGACGGAGCCGTTATCTGCCAGCTCCACCACCGAGTGACCGATCCGGATGTCGATACCAGCCTTTTCGGCCTCCAGCGTGAGTTTGCGCCCGTACGCGGCGCCGAAATAAACCCTTCCGAATTCCAGCATCCCGAAGGGGGAATGGCTGCAGTGGCGAGTGGCGCCGCCGAGAGCCGGCTCGCGGTCGAGCAGCACGACGCGCTTTGCACCCTGTCTGCGCAGCTCGATGGCTGCCGCCACGCCGGATGGCCCGCCGCCAATGACGAGAACATCTGTATCGAAAGCGCTCATCGTTCAGTCTCCGGGTCGACCGCCAACGGCGTGGCAAGCCGGCCTTTCGTCATCTCGGCCAGACGCGCATTGCAGTAAAATCCCTGGCAGCGGCCCATACCGGCGCGCGTGCGCCGACGAAGGCCGCCAAAATCGCCGGGCGGTACGGCGCTTTCGAACGTTGCCTCGACTTCGCGGCGCGTGACGAGTTCGCAGTGACAGACGATTTCGCCGTGATCGGCGCGTTGCCAGTCGCGTTCGCGGCATTCGGCGAGATTTGGCATCGCGATCGTCGGTACAGTTTCCGGTGGCGGGTAACCCGTGGCAAAGTCGGCGTGAAGCTTCAATGCGTGCCGTGCAAGGCCAAGTGCCGAGCTCAGGCCGGTGGAGCGGATGCCGCCAAGCGTGATCGCGCGTCGGTCGGGTCGAACGAAAACGCGGTAGGCCTTTTCTTCGCTTGCAGGACGAAGCCCCGCATAGACAGCGGTAACCGGAATGCCGGCAAGGGCGGGAACGATCTCCGCTGCCCGATTGACGAGAGCTTCGAGCGTCTCGGTCTCGACAGTGGCACGCACCCTGTCTTCCTGTTCTTCCGCCGTCGGGCCGACCAGCACATTGCCGAACGCCGTCGGGCAGACGACGATGCCCTTGGTGATCTCCGTCGGCACGGGCAGGATGATGCGGGGAACATGACGGTAGGCCGCCTTGTCGAGGACGACGAACTGCCCCTTGCGCGGCTTGATGCGAAATTCGGAGCCGAGTCCGAGACGGTCGTCGACGACATCACCATAAAGTCCGGCCGTGTTTATCACCGTGTCGGCAATGATTGGGCCCGCAGATGTCTCCAGTCGCCAGGTGCCATCGAAGCTGCCCGCCATCAGTTCGCAACCGCGCAGGAAGATCGCTCCGAGCGCGACTGCCTGGGTAAGATAGGCAAGCGGGGCCGACCACGGATCAATGACATGTTCGCCAGGAACCTCCAGCGCGGCTGCGAGGCTTTCCGACAGCGACGGCATCGTGCTGCGCGCCTTCACTCCGGTCATCAGCTTGATATCGGTCGTGCCGTTGTCGCGTGCCTGTCTGGCGATTGCCTCCAGCTTGTCAGCCTCGAGCGTGTTCCAGGCGCAGACAAAGGCGCCCGTCGTCACCAGCGGCAGGTTCAGGCTGTCCTTGATTTCGAGATACTCCTGCCGGCCGGCGCGAACCAGTTCCAACTCCAGGCTGCCGGGAGGTGCGTCGAAGCCGGTGTGCAGAATGGCGCTGTTGGCCTTAGACGCTCCCGACAGGATGTCGTGACCCTTTTCCATTAGCACGACCCTTGCCCCTGCAAGCGCAAACCGACGGGCAACTGCGCAGCCGACGACGCCTGCCCCGATGACGGCGACGTCGAAAGCGCGATCGTTCGGCGGCTGGGTGGGCAAGATGTATTCTCCCGTTCGGTCAATAATTGACTGAACGGTATAAAGTAAATGCCCGAATGTAAAGCGTTTCGGCTCGGCAGGTCAGCAGGCAACTGGATTATACAGCCATCGTTTCGGCGTCGCCCGTCGATCAAGGCGTGCGCCAATATGACTGAACGGGCAAATATCAGTCATTGACTTGACCGAATGTCGCGTTACAACGGAAGAATATCTGGAAATCGACTGGATTTCTGCGCGAAATCGTCAGTGTAAGGAGGCGTCGTGAGGCCCGCGGATCGCCACGAAACAATTGTGAAACTCGTCCATAAGGCGGGCGAGGTCAGCGTCGACGACCTTGCACAGACGCTTGGGGCCTCTCGCGAAACGATCCGGCGCGACCTTGCAAACCTCGATGCGATGGGGCGGCTGAAGAAGTTTCATGGCGGGGCGAGGGTGCGCTCCAACACCTCCGTCGAGCCGGCGGTGGAGGGGCCGTTTGCGTTGCGTATGGCGGAAAATCTGCCGGTGAAGCGCAAGATCGCCCATGCAGCGGCGAGCCTGCTTGCGCCGGGCGATGCGGTCTTCATCGACACTGGAACGACGACCCTGATCCTTGCCGAGGCTCTGGTAGATCTTCCGGCCCTCGTCGTCGTGACCAACTCCTGGCGTATCGCTGCCACGCTGTCGGCGAACCCCGATCACAAGATCTTCCTGATCGGAGGCTCCTACGGCGCCGATGCCGGCGAATCCCTTGGCCAGTTTGCGGTCGAGCAGATCCGCAAGTTTCGTGCCCGCCATGCCTTTCTCACCGTCGGTGCGATTGACGCGAATGCGGTCATGGATTTCGACGCGCAGGTAACCGAGGTGGCGCAGGCGATGATCGAGCGGGTCGAGTCCGTCACGGTTTTGGCGGACTCTTCGAAGTTCGACAAGCGCGGGATTTTCGAGGTGGCGACGTTGGGCAAGATCGACAGGCTCGTCACGGATGCGGTCCCGCCGGCGGCCATCGAAGAGGCGCTGAAAGCGGCCGGTACCGAAATCGTCATCGCCTAGGCGCGCCGTCCGCGTGGGGCACAGCGCCCCTATCCTGGCGGCCGACCGTCTTCGCCGCCACAATCCAATGCATAGCTATGGCTTCGTGACAGTATGCGGCTTCCGCACCCTGCTGTGGTAGGTTTGACTCTGTGCATCAAAGGGCTCTTTGGGGCAGATGAAGGCGGTTTTCCTGGCTGGCGTAAGGCCACTTGCCCCCTTCGCGCGTACTTGGTGTATGCGAAAGCTTGAGCTGGTCTTTGCTACCGGTGTTGGTTTTCATGGTGAATGTGGAAGCAGGAGAAATTTGACCGAACAGTCATTTCGTGTTGACCGATCGCTCATCTCATGCTTATTTGTGCATACGAATGCAAAATGAGGAGAAGGCAATGAACGAGCAATCCGCAAAGGTTGTCGGAAAACAGGTTGCTGCCAACGAGGAGGCGCCGGCGGCCAAGGGGAAAGCGGAGACAAAGCAAGGCCGGTCGCGCTTCCGTCCGCTTTCGGCCGAGCATATGCCGCGAGACTATTCGATCTCGCTCGACGCCTATCGTCGCGGCGGGACGGATGCTTTCATCGGCCGTTCGCCCGATCACTTGGTGAAGCAGCGGTTGACGGGCTTCGAGCCGCAATATGCCAACATCATCGACTACATCATCCGCATTACGCATCAGATCTGGGAAGAGAAGGACATCGGCTATATCTACGACACCTATAGCCATGACTGCCTGGTTTGGGATGACCTGGCGCTCCAGGTCGGTCGCGACAAGATCGTCGCTGACACCACCTCGCTGAACAATGCCTTTCCTGACATCCGCATCGTCGCTGAGGACGTGGTCTGGGCGGGGGACGACGCGATCGGCTTTCACACGTCGCATCGTTCGCAGATCATCGGCACCAATACCGGTTTCAGCCGCTACGGAGCGCCGACCGGGCGCCGGGTGCAGTTTCTCTGCATGGCCAATTGCGTCGCTCGCGATAACGAGATCTTCTACGAGCATGTCGTCTATGACACTGCCGAAGTCGTCAAGCAGCTCGGCTTCGATGTGGTCGAGACCGCCAGGCGTGCTGTCTCGGCCGGCGTGAGTGCCGGCCTTCCGCGCGATTTCCTCGGCGGCGAGCCGAAGCGCACCGTTGGTCAGGGCAAGCCGGAGAAGGTGGCGATCCCGACGGAAATTCGCGACAATCCGGAGGAATTCGTCCGCGCTGCACTCCAGACTATGTGGAACCGGCGAAACCTCGGTGCGCTCGATCAGGTCTATCATCCCGGCATCGTCTCGCAGCAGACCGGCAGCCGCATTTTCCGGGGAACCGGGCAGTTGCGCTCCTTCATGCTGTCGCAGCTCGCGATGTTCCCCGATGTCCTTTACTCGGTCGATGATCTCTATTGGATGGGCAACGCCCAGGAGGGCTTTGTCGCAGCCTTCCGCTGGTCGATGACCGGTACGCATCGCGGCCTTGGTCGTTACGGTGAACCCACGGGCCGCGAGGTCAACATCTGGGGCATCACCCACTGGCTGATCGAGGGCAATCGCGTGACCAAGGAATGGACGACGTTCAACGAATTCGGCGTCCTCATTCAGGTCCTGAGATAAGGGGCTATTTCCAGAAATTTGCATACGTTTGCGAAAGCTACTTGCATACGTATGCAAAATGCCTATGCTGTCTGCAAAATGACGCCGCCGTCAAGCGGCGCGGGAGCAAATGCGGCGCCCTGTCTTGCGGGGCCCGCCAACGAAGAAAGTGGGAACATGAGAAAATCGACACTCTACGCATCCACCGCTGCGCTCGTGCTGGCGAGCTTCGTCGCGGCGCCCGCCCTGGCCGAATGCGGCATTGAAAAGGGCTCCGTGCGCCTTCTGTCCAACGACTTCGAAGCCTTGCGTGTGGTCGGCGCCGAAGTGGACAAATGCGCATCGCCGACAGTGAAGGTCACGAAGAACCAGACGACCGAGCACAAAAACCTCCAGGTACCGGCACTCAAGGTCAATCCGGCGCAATATACGGTCGCCGTTATCGCCAACAATTCGATCGTTCCGTTGCTGAACGAGGGCCTGGTGCGGCCGCTGGATGATCTCGTCGCCAAATACGGGCAGGATCTCCAGCCGACCCAGCTCATCAAGCTCGACGGAAAGATCATGGCGATCGCCTTCATGGGCAATTCGCAGCATCTCTTCTTCCGCAAGGATATTCTGGAGAAGGCGGGGGTCACCCAGCCGAAGACCTATGAGGATGTTCTGGCCGCGGCCAAGGCCATCAAGGAGAAGGGGCTCATGGCCTATCCGCTGGCCGCCGCCGACAAGGCCGGCTGGGATCTCGCCGCCGAGTTCGTCAACATGTATCTGGGTTATGGCGGCGAACTCTTTGCCGCCGGTACGGCCGAGCCGGCCATTAACAACGAAAAGGGTCTCGCCACCCTCAAGACGATGAAGGCGATGACCGAATATATGAACCCTGACTACATGACCTACAATGCCGACGAGGTCATCAAGGTCTACGTCGCCGGCAAGGCTGCCATCGTCAACGGCTGGGGTTCGCTTGCTGCCAGTGCGATCGACCCGAAAAAGGCGCCTGCAGAGGTTGCTGGCAACACGGTTCTTGCCGCTGCACCCGCCGTTGGCGGCGGCACGACACCTGCAGCTGCGTTGTGGTGGGACGGCTTTACCATCGCCAAGAACATTTCCGACGAGGACGCCGAGGCGTCCTTCCGGGCCATGGTCTACGGCATCCGCCCGCAGGTCGGCCAGGAGAACCCGGATCTCGCGACCTGGCTGACCAAGGGCTATCAGCCCGGCCCGGTTGCCGTCGGTGTGCTCGATACGGCCAATGGAGGTGCAAAGCCCTATCCGATGCTGCCTTACATGGGTCTGTTGCATTCTGCTCTCGGTTCGGAGCTGGCGGAATTCATGCAGGGACGGGAAAGCGCCGAGGAGGCGCTGAAGGATGTCGAGGCATCTTACGTCGCGGCTGCCAAAGAGGGCGGCTTCCTGAACTGAGCACAATGAGAGCGCCGGTGGTCCGGCGCTCTCATCGATCGATATTCAATGTCTCTGCCTCTGGCGAGGCGAACGGAACATCCAATCTCAAGCAAGGAGGAGGGGGCATGCCCCACAGGGCTTTCTTTGCCTTCATCATGCCGTCGCTGTTGGCGATGCTGCTCTTCATCGCCTTGCCGATCATTTCGGTCGCGGTGCAGTCGCTCTACGTCCAGCATGAACGGGTCGTGACGGAGGTCGAGACCTGCGTGCCCTTTGGTGGTTGCACCAAGGAAATGCGGGTCGATGCGGAGGCGACGACCAAGCTGCGCCATGATGAGCCGCTCGGCCGTTTCAACGGCTTCGGGACCTATCTCGATCGCAATCATCTGGCCATCAGCGAAGTCGGTGCGATCCTGTCCGAAAATGCAGGTTTTACCGACGCCGTCTCGCGCATCTACAACCTGCCATTCTATAGAGCGCTGGCCTTCACGCTGACCTACACCTTCGTGGTCACTCCGCTCGCGATGGTACTCGGGTTCTGCATTGCGCTCGGTGTGAACGCCATCCCCCCGTTCTACAAGGGGCCGGTCATCTTCTTCTCGCTGCTGCCCATGATCGTAACACCCCTCGTCGGGGCGCTCATCGTCTACTGGATGGCGTCTTCGCAAGGGATCCTCGGGGCGACGCTTCAGTCGATCTTCAACGATCCAACCCTGTCGCTGAAATCATCGGCCGTGCTCACCTGGATCACGCTTCTGGTCTACGGCATCTGGCACAATGCGCCGTTTTCGTTCGTCGTCTTTTATGCGGGACTTCAGACGGTGCCGCATGACACCATCGAGTCCGCCATGATCGACGGCGCCAACCGCTGGGAGAGGATCCGTTTCGTCGTCATCCCGCATCTGATGCCGCTCGCCACCTTCGTCGGGCTGGTGCAGCTCATGGACAATTTCCGCGTCTTCGAGCCCATCGTCGGGTTCAGCGCCGAGGCCAACGCGACCTCGCTCTCCTGGTCGATCTTCAATGACCTGCGCGGCCAGGTCGATCAGCTCTTCGGCTCCGCGGCCGCCACCTCGATGCTGACCATTGCCGGCGTCGTCATCCTGCTGTCGCCGGTGCTGGTTCGCACCTGGCGCGAATTCAACCGTCGATGAGGGGCGTCCACGATGATTGAGACAAAACGCAGACTTCCGCTCGCGCTCACGCTCCTGTCGACCGGCTTTGTCCTGTTGTGGGTCTTCATGGCCGCCTTCCCGTTCATCTGGACTGTCTGGGGGTCGTTCAAGGTCGAGCAGGACTTCTTCTCGCGGGAAAGCTGGTGGTTTGCCATCGAGGGAACGCGCACTATCGCGCAGACCGGGTCGGCCTTCACCGGTGACGGCTATTACGGCGCCTGGGTCCTGCGCGACTTCTTCTCCTCTGTCGCCAACACGATGATCGTCACGGTTTCGGTAGTCGTCGTCTCGCTGACCTTCGGCACGCTCGGTGGTTACGCGCTGGCGCGCTCCGGTCACCGCTACACCTTCTGGCTGCTCATGCTTGCGCTGGTGTTCCGTGCCATGCCGCACATCACCCTGGTTTCGGGCTATCTGCTGCCGTTCTTCCAGTTGAACATCTGGGGCTACATGCCGACCGCGATCATCGTTCTGGTCGCGATCAATCAGCCGTTCACCTTGTGGATGCTCCATTCGTTCTTCCTGTCGATCCCGAAGGATCTGGACGAAAGCGCGATGGTCGACGGCTGCTCGCGGTTCCAGGCTTTCCGCATGGTGGTGATACCGGTGATGTGGCCGGGCGTCATCACTACCGGCCTGTTTTCGTTCCTGCTCGCCTACAACGACTTTGCTGTAACCGCGATGCTGCTAACTCAAGAGAACCAGACCATGGTGCCGAAGATCGCGAGCTTCCTCGGCACCATCCAGCAGGAGGGCAACGTCATGTTTGCCGTCGCCGCCGTCGTCTCAGCGACCGCACCGCTTTTCGTGCTGGTCATGTTCTTCCAACGCCAGATCGTCAGCGGGCTTACCGCCGGCGCAGTCAAGGGATAATCGTAATGGCTGAAATCCGTCTGAAGAACGTGTCGAAGCGTTGGCACAATTTCATCGGGGTAGACAACTTCAACCTCGACATCGCAGACCAGGAGTTTCTCGTCCTGCTCGGGCCGTCGGGCTGCGGCAAGACGACGACCATGCGCATGATTGCCGGTCTCGAGGACATCAGCGAAGGCGAGATCTGGCTTGGCGACCGCATGGTCAACAGGCTGGAGCCAAAGGACCGCGACATCTCGATGGTGTTCCAGAGCTACGGCCTTTATCCCAACATGACGGTCTACGAAAACATCCGTTTTCCGCTTCGCGTGCGGAAAGTCCCGAAGGAGCTGCATCACGACAAGGTCATGCAGGCGGCACGCATGGTGGAGCTCGTCGATTTTCTCGATCGCCGTCCCGCGGCCCTGTCGGGCGGCCAGCGCCAGCGCGTCGCGCTCGGCCGTGCGATCGTGCGTCAGCCCTCCGTCTTCCTGATGGACGAGCCGCTGTCCAACCTCGATGCGAAGCTTCGCGTGTCGACCCGCGCCCAGATCAAGAACCTGCAGCACACGCTCAAGGTCACGACGATCTATGTGACCCACGATCAGATCGAGGCGATGACGCTCGCCGATCGCGTCGTGGTGATGAATAAGGGCATCATTCAGCAGGTCGGAACGCCAACCGAAATCTACGACAATCCAGCCAACACTTTCGTTGCCTCCTTCATCGGTTCACCCGCCATGAACCTTGTTTCCGGCGACATCGAAAATGGTGTCTTCAGCGGCCCGGGCATGACGATCGGTGGCCTGCAATCCAATGTGAGGGGGCCGGTAACGCTTGGGTTTCGGGCCGAAGACGCCACGCTTGTTTCCGAAGGCGGTGAACTCGGCGCGGAAATCTATTCGATGGAACTCCTCGGCGAAGCGACCATGGCGAGCTTCAAGATTGGCGATCAGCTCGTCTCCATCAAATCCGGCAAGGAGTACCGTGCCGAAATCGGCAACGTCGTCCACGCATCGATCCCGGCTTCGATCTGTCATCTGTTCGATGCCAGGACTGGTGGCCGGATCGCCCGGACACCCGGCAACTGAAAACGCATGATCGGCGGCGACTTTGCCTGCCAATAGGCTTTAAGGGAAGGAACATCATGACCGTCACCTATCTCAAGCGCGGCAAACCCGAGGCGGCGCGATCCGAAGACGATGCGAAGGTTCGGGCGATCGTCGAAACCACGCTGAAGGATATCGAGGCGCGCGGCGATGCGGCAGTGCGCGAGCTTTCGCAAAAGTTCGACAAGTTTTCGCCACCGTCCTTCAGGCTCAGCCAGTCCGAGATCGATGCGGCGATTTCCAAGGTCTCGGCGCGCGATATGGCAGACATCGATTTTGCCCAGACGCAGATCCGCCGTTTTGCCGAAGCCCAGCGCGCCTCGATGACCGATATAGAAATCGAGACGATTCCCGGCGTCGTTCTCGGGCACAAGAATATCCCCGTCCAATCCGTCGGCTGCTATGTGCCAGGCGGCAAGTTTCCGATGGTCGCCTCCGCTCACATGTCGGTGTTGACGGCGTCTGTCGCCGGTGTGCCGCGCATCGTCGCCTCGGCGCCACCGCAAAAGGGTGAACCGCATCCGGCGATCGTCGCCGCGATGCACAAGGCGGGTGCCCATGAGATCTATGTGCTCGGCGGGATGCAAGCCGTCGGCGCGATGGCGCTCGGCACCGAAACGATCAAGCCGGTCGATATGCTGGTCGGGCCCGGTAACGCCTTCGTCGCAGAAGCCAAGCGCCAGCTCTACGGTCGTGTCGGCATCGACCTCTTCGCCGGTCCCACCGAAACGATGGTGATCGCCGACGAGACGGTAGACGCTGAAATGTGCGCGACAGACCTGATCGGCCAGGCCGAGCACGGCTATAATTCGCCGGCCGTTCTGGTCACCAACTCACACAGGCTCGCTCAGCAAACGCTTGCGCAGATTGACCGTCTGCTGGCGATCATCCCGACCACCGAAACCGCCACAGCCTCCTGGCGCGACTACGGCGAGGTCATCGTCTGCGACACCTATGACGAAATGCTGGATGTGGCCAACGACATCGCGTCCGAGCATGTCCAGGTCATGACCGACCGCGACGACTGGTTCCTGGAGAACATGCGCTCCTACGGCGCCTTGTTCCTCGGTCCGCGCACCAATGTCGCCAATGGTGACAAGGTGATCGGCACGAACCATACGCTCCCGACGAAGAAGGCAGGCCGCTACACGGGAGGGCTCTGGGTGGGCAAATTCCTGAAGACCCATTCCTATCAAAAGGTGCTGACCGACAAGGCGGCGGCCGAGATCGGCGCCTATTGCTCGCGTCTGTGCCTTTTGGAAGGTTTCGTCGGCCATGCCGAACAGGCCAATGTCAGGGTGCGGCGC
This sequence comes from Ensifer sp. Root954, assembly GCF_001429005.1. Taxonomy (NCBI): domain Bacteria; kingdom Pseudomonadati; phylum Pseudomonadota; class Alphaproteobacteria; order Hyphomicrobiales; family Rhizobiaceae; genus Ensifer; species Ensifer sp. Root954. Next base: position 32,233 of record NZ_LMJM01000003.1, on the reverse strand, counting down.
TACGGTGGCTTGAACGTCCCTTACGGTGAGGCGGCCGAGTGATGACCCTCCCGCGCACGCCCTCCTTCCGCCTTGATGGCAAACGCGCACTGGTTGCCGGCGCCTCCTCGGGCATTGGTTTTGGCTGCGCCGTCGCCTTGGCGGAAGCGGGCGCGCATGTGGTGCTTTCGGCGCGCTCCGCAGACAAGCTTGCAGACGCGGTCGACGCGATCCGCGCCGAGGGTTTGTCTGCCGAGGCGATGGTCCTCGATGTCGCCGATGTTACTGCGACAGAGGCTGCGTTGTCTTGCCGGGAGCCATTCCAGATCCTGGTCAACAGCGCCGGCCTCGCCCGGCACGCACCCGCCCTCGACACGACCCTTGAGGATTTCGACGCTGTCTTCGCCCTCAACGTGCGTGGTGCTTATTTCCTGACCCGCGCGGTTGCCGCTGGCCTGATCAAGTCAGGGCAACCCGGCTCGCTCATCAACGTTTCGTCCCAGATGGCCCATGTGGGTGGCGTCGACCGTGCCGTCTACAGCGCCACAAAACATGCGGTCGAAGGGTTTACCAAGTCGATGGCGATCGAATGGGGGGCGAAAGGCATCCGTGTCAATACGATCTGCCCGACCTTCATCCGCACGCCGCTGACCGAGCAGACGTTCTCGCAACCAGAGCGGGTCCAGTGGATAACGGATAAAATCAAGCTTGGTCGTATCGGTCGCGTGGAAGACATTATGGCCGCTGTCACCTATCTTGCCGGCGATGCCTCGGCGATGGTGACGGGAACCGCGCTGATGGTTGACGGGGGTTGGACGGCGGACTGATGGCAAACGAGAAGATCACTTCGAACGATGTTGCGCGCCTCGCGGGCGTGAGCCAATCGGCGGTCTCGCGCTACTTTACGCCGGGAACGTCGGTCTCCAAGAAGACGGCGGAGAAGATCCGTGAAGCTGCCGAACAGCTCGGCTACCGGCCGAACGTGCTTGCCCGCTCGCTGATCACCGGGCGTAGTCGCATCATCGGGCTCGTCGTCGCCTATCTCGAAAACTACTTCTATCCGGAAGTGGTCGAGCGCCTGTCAAAGGCGTTGCAGGACCAGGGCTATCATGTGCTGGTCTTCATATCGTCGATCGCGTCGGAGAATGTCGACCAGATCACGCAAGAGATCCTCGACTATCAGGTGGACGGCATCGTGCTTGCTTCGGCAAACATGTCGTCGGAACTTGCTGCACGCTGCCATGCATCGGGCGTACCGATCGTTCTCTTCAACCGTCTCCAGGACGACGTGCGGCTATCTGCGGTTACCTCCGACAACCGCGCCGGGGGACGCCAGCTTGCTGAGCTGCTCGTGTCGCTCGGCCACAGGCGATGCGGTTACATCGCCGGGTTCGAAGGTGCTTCCACTCAGCGCGACCGCGAGCAGGGGTTTCGCGATGGGCTGGAGGCCGCAGGCCTGACGCTGTTTGCCCGCGAGGTCGGCAACTTCCGATATGACGAGGCGCAGGACGCCGGAAGGCGGATGTTCGGCGGGCCGGATCGCCCCGACGCTGTCTTCGTTTGCAACGACCACATGGCTTTTGCGGTCATGGACGTGCTGCGCTTCGAACTCAACCTGCGCATCCCAGACGACGTCTCGGTCGTCGGTTTCGATGATGTACCGCCTGCGCGCTGGCCTTCCTACAATCTGACGACGATCCGCCAGAACGTCGACGACATGGTTGCCGAGACGGTGGCCACGCTCATGCACAGTATCAGGCAAGGCGAGGGGGCCGCTCGTCGCGTTGTCCTCGACGGCGCCCTCGTTCAGCGGGGATCAACCCGCAAAGCAGCTCCGACAGAAGAGACACGCTAGCCACGACGTTCCCATCGGGAGCGGCGAAGCCATAACCGCAATTCATTTTGCATACGTATGAAAGGCACGAAAATGCAGATCTCCCAGACGGAAATGGAAAAAAGGATCGTTCGCTACGGCGATCTGAAACCCTGCAGGACCGCGTTCATCGATGCCCACACGCCGGGCTCGAACCAAAAGGAAAATTTCACGATCATCGGAGGCGGCGTATCCGAAAGCGCAGACCAGCACGTCCACATCAAGGATACGCCTGGCTTCAACATCGGTGCTGCCGGCCAGCCGCCGAAATGCCGCAACTCGTTGCACTCGCACCGCACCGCCGAGGTCTTCTTCGTGCTCAAGGGCCGGTGGCGCTTCTTCTGGGGCCGGCATGGCAAGGCCGGGGAGGTTGTTCTCGAAGAGGGTGACATCTTCAACATACCGACAGGCATCTTCCGTGGCTTCGAGAACATCGGCACGGACTACGGAATGATCATGGCAATCCTCGGCGGCGACGATGCCGGAGGCGGCGTGATCTGGGCACCGCAGGTCATCGAGGACGCGAGGGAACACGGCCTCGTTCTCGGCGAAAACGGCAAGCTCTACGACAGCAAGAAGGGTCAGTCGCTGCCCGCGGGCATCAATCCGATGCCGCTTTTGACGGACGAGGAGCTGAAAGCCTTCCCGGAAACACCGGTGACCGAGGTCGTACGTGACTACGTCGCCCGTTACTGGGACCTGATGGCGCTGGCGCAGAAGGCGCCGGCAAAAGTGATCGGCGAAAAAGCGTTGCTGCGTGACAAGCCGGGCTTCGAGGTCGAGCTTCTGACCCGCGGCTCCATTGGCGAAGAAGCCTATGTCAACGAGCGCCATGAAGTCCTGATGGTCATGCGCGGCCATTGGAAGCTCGCTTGGGAAGGTGGAGAAGCGGTGCTTGCGCCCGGCGATACCTGCGCCGTGCCGCCGGGCCTGAAGCATAACCTGGTGCCTTCGATGACGGGAGAGGCCAGCCTCTACCGTGTCGTCTCCACTGGCGAAAAAGCTGGTCTCACCTGGCGCAATTGATGCCGCCTAGCGCGGCGGCAAGCGCGCCGCCGCCGCCACCATGATTGAGCGAGGTCTCAACCGGAATGCCGTTGAGACCCGACGCCTCGGAGGACAAGATTTGAACGACGCATTGCTCGCCCTCTTGCTGAAGGTCGACACGCCCACTGTCTGCAACGCCATCGAGGTGGCGCAGGGGAAGCGTGGCTTCAACGCCTATACCCGCGGCACTGTCATCGCTTCGGCGCCGTCGGCGCCGCCATTGGTCGGTTATGCGCGCACGGCGAAGATCGCCGCCGCGGTGCCGTCGACCGAGGATCCTGCCGTGATCCGGACGCGGCGCCGTGATTACTACCGCCATATGGCGGGTGGAGGCGCTCCCGCGATCGCCGTGATCGAGGATCTGGATTTCCCTCACTGCGTCGGGGCCTTCTGGGGCGAAATCAACGCGACCGTGCATCGCGGGCTCGGTCTCAAGGGCGTGTTGACCAACGGTGTCATGCGCGATCTTGGTGATGTGCCGGCGGACTTTCCGATGATTGCGGGCTCGGTCGGCCCAAGCCACGCCTTCGTGCATGTCGAGGCGATCGACGTTCCCGTCACGATCTTCGGCATGCCCGTGATGCCGGGCGACCTTGTGCACGCGGATCGCCATGGCGCAGTCGTCGTACCGCCTGAGGTGATCCCCGTGCTGGCCGCTTCGATAGCGAAGCTGCAAACAACCGAGCGGTTGATCCTGGAGCCTGCTAGACAGGAGGGGTTCGATCTTGCCAAATTTGAAGAAGCCTGGGCGTCGTTCGAGGCTGCGCGTACCTGACTGGAGCACGCCATGGCCGATTCCAAGATTACGCCTATGCCTGAGAAGGTCCGGGCACGAGCACGTGCCTGTGGCATCGAGGTGGCTATCGAGCGGGAGGACGCGATCGTCGTAGGCGCGCAATATCTTGCCGATGCCGCCCGCCGTCTCGACACCATCGCGGCAAACAACGACGACCTGGCGGAGCCCAAGCGGTCATGAGCGGGCATCTGGCCGACCTGTCCATCCAGGAAGCTGCCGCGCGACTTCGCGACGGCAGCCTTTCATGCCTTGATCTGACACGAGGGCATCTCGAGCGTATGGCCGAACGGGATCGCGCCTATCGTGCCTTCGTGTATGTCGATACCGATGGCGCACTCGCAGAGGCCGCGCGCGCAGACGACGCGCTCCGGCGCGGCAATGATCTCGGGCCGCTGCACGGTATTCCGATCGCAGTCAAGGATCTTGTCGACACCGCTCAGATGCCAACGGCCTATGGCTCGGATGTTTATGCGGGCCATAGGCCGACTGAGGACGCGGACGTGGTCCTTCGCTTGAAGGCTGCTGGAGCGGTGCTGCTTGGCAAGCTTGAAACCTATGAATTCGCCATGGTCGGTCCGGTGTTCGACCGCTCATTTCCCCCCGCCGCCAATCCCTGGAACGTCAATTGCACGACCGGCGGGTCGTCCTCGGGTTCTGCGGCGGCGGTGGCGGGTGGGCTGGTGCGAACGACCATCGGCTCGGATACGGGTGGCTCCGTGCGCAGCCCTGCATCCTATTGCGGGGCCGTCGGACTGAAGCCAAGTTTTGCAAGCATCTCCACGCGCGGCGTCTTCCCGCTGTCGCCCAGTCTCGATCACGTGGGCGTCATCAGTGCGTCGGTGGCTGAAGCCGCAATCACCCACGACGCAATTGCCGATGCGGCCTACGCGAACGCAAGGCCGGCTGCCGCCTCCAGGCTCGGACAATCCTTGTCCGGTTTGCGTATCGGTTACGCGCGCGACTGGTTTGCCCATGACGCAGAAACCCTGCCTGCGGTACTTGAAGCCGTCGATGCCGCCGCATCCGTACTCTCGCTTCTCGGAGCCAGGATCGAGGAGGTGGCACTGCCGGAGGCCGCTGATTTCGAGGCCGTGGGAGCCGTGATCATCCATGCCGAGGCATTCGAGGGGCATCGCCAACAGCTCAAGGCTTCGGGTGAGCGCTATAGCCGCAAGGTTTTCCAGAATATCGTTTCGGGCCTTTGCCTGACCCCTGACGATCTCATCCGTGCGCGTGAGGCGGCCCTGCGCCTGCGCGCAACACTCGATCGCAGGGTGTTCTCGCAGTTCGATGCGATCCTGACCGCAACGACCCTGACGCCGGCGATCCCCTTTGTTGACTTTGTCGGCGAGGCAGCACGGTGGACACCTATGCGTACGATTGCTTTCAACGTCACCGGCCACCCGGCGCTTTCTGTTCCCTGTGGATTTTCAGGTGGCCTTCCGCTCGGCCTTCAACTCGTCGGGAGAGCAGGGGACGAGGCGGCCCTTTGCCAGATTGGCCACGCGTACGAGCTGGCCAGCGATTTTGCCGCTTCCAAGCCGCCACGGCCCTGAAGGAGTGAATGGCTGCCCGGCGACGGGCAGCCATGAAAGTCAGGCCGAAGGCACTTGCAGCCGGTCGAGGCGAAGCTGTGCTGCGCGACGATGGCCCTCCAGGCTCTCGCTCGCGCTTTGGCGTGCGGCAGGTGGAGCCACGGCTTGCACACCGCGCTCATCCAGCCACTGATGGGTGGCGACCTTGACATAGGCGCCGACCCAGAGCCCGCCGGTGTAGCGCCCCGCCCCCATCGTCGGCAGGGTGTGGTTGGTGCCGCAGCACTTGTCGGAGTAGACGACGCTTGCCAGTTCACCGATGAAGAGCGAACCGTAATTGCGCAGCTTCGTTGCCATGTCCTGCGGATCGGTCGTGTGAACCTGCAGATGCTCGGCAGCGATATGATCCGAATAGGCGATCATGGCCGCCTCGTCGCTGCAGACGACGATTTCGCCATAATCGCGCCAGGCCTGCCCGGCAACACCGGCGGTTGAAAGGTCTTGCAGTTGACGCTCGACCTCCTTGAGCGTCGCTTCTGCGAGCGTCCGGTCGGTCGTGATTAGGCCGACACGCGTCCGCACGTCGTGTTCTGCCTGTGCGAGCAGGTCGGTGGCAATCATCACCGCATCACCGCTACTGTCCGCAACGATGAAAATCTCGGACGGTCCGGCTAGCTGGTCGATGCCGACCGGGCCGAAGACCTGACGCTTGGCCTCGTTGACGAAGGCGTTGCCGGGACCGACGATCTTGTTCACCGCCGGAACGGTCTGCGTGCCATAGGCCATGGCGGCGATCGCTTGAGCGCCACCGATGCGGAAGATGCGGTCAGCGCCCGAAAGGTGGCAGCCGGCGATCATCGCCTTGTGCGCGTTCGGCGGGAGGCAGGCGATGACCTCGTCGCAACCGGCGACCTTAGCCGGCACGATCGTCATGACCGGGGCCGAGAGTAGTGGATACCGTCCGCCGGGGACATAGCAGCCGACCCGCTCGATTGGGATCACCCTATGGCCAAGGTGCAAACCCGGGCGCAATTCGATTTCCAACGGCAAGATGGTGGCAAGCTGGGCCTCGGCGAATTTGCGCACGTTTTCGATGGCGAATTCGGTGTCGGCGCGCGTTTGCGGATCGAGTTCGGTCAGCGCCTCCTCGCGCTCCTGCGGGGTTACCTCAAAGACGGCGAGGTCGACCGAGTCGAATTTCTTGGAATAGTCCTGCACGGCGGCATCGCCGCGTTTGCGCACATCCGCGATGATTTGTGCGACCAGCCCTTCCACGGACGCACTGTCGCCGATTGAATCCCGTTCTGGTGCTTTGACATACTGGACGCCCTGCATCGGTGCCTTGATGGTCATGGCCTGTGTCTCCAATGAGCTGTTTTCTGTCTTCGATCACCGGCTTTGGGCGCAGTTTCCCCATCGCCGGAATCGGAGGATTCCGCCGCCAAAAGACGCCCCGAGGCGTTCGAATGATCGAGCACAATTGCTATTGCATACGTATTCAAAATCTGCCAGTCTTTTTTCCAGAACGACTTCACAATCTCCTTTGCCGCTGTTTGCGGTGGGTGTGGAGACCCTGGAGACGACGTGACGAAGCCTTCGGACGAAGCAAGAGGACGGCTCTCCTGATGACGAATGATCCGCGCGTGCCGCTCCTGTTGCTGCCCGGTACGGCCTGCGACGAAAGGGTCTTTGCGCCGCTTATCGAAGGACTTTGCGGCTATCCGTTTTTGATCGGGGACATGAGCGGGGCACGAACGATGCCCGGCCTCGCCGAGTCCGTGCTTGAAGCTGCGCCGCCGTTCTTTCACTTGGCCGGCTTTTCGCTCGGGGGTATTTGTGCTCTCGAGATGGTGGCTCAGCAGCCTGAGCGCATCGCCACGCTGGTGCTGATAGATACGACGGCTCGCCCTGATCCTCCGGCGAATGCCGCGGTCCGCTACCAGGCTGTGGAGCAGGCGCGAAACCTTGGCATGGAAAGCTACATCCAAAACGCATGGCCGCGATTGGTTGCGCCGATCAACCTTGAGACGGCTATGCTGCGTGAAACGATCGTTGCGATGGCCCGGGATTGCGGTGTCGAACGCCTCCACGCCCAGACGGAGGTCGCAATAAATAGGCGTGACAGCCGGCCGCGACTGGCTTCCATCACTCAAGCCACACTTGTGCTTGCCGGCGCGTGCGAACAGGTTTGTCCGCTCGAGGCGCAGCAGGAAATCGCCGACGGCATTCCAGATGCGGTGCTTCACCTCATCGAGGACGCCGGCCATTTCGCACCGCTTGAAAATTCCAAAGCTGTCGCGCGCCACGTCGGACGCTGGCTGACGGCTCACTCGGGTCCCCAATCCTAAACCTCATAAGATCGAATGGAAGGAAACATCATGAGCGAGGACGATACGAAGGCGGCCAAGGTTGCGGTGCAGAACCAGCGCAAGGAGGCGGTGGAACAAGTGCTCCAGGTGGAGCGCCGTGACTATCCCGAGCTTGCCCCGACCGGGCGGCCGCGCGGGCAGTCGTTGGACGGTTTTGACGAGATCTACACCGACATCGTCGACTACATCGTTCGCTGCACGCACCGGATCTGGGATGAACGCGATATCGGCCTGATTTATACGCACTACACCCACAACTGCGTGCTCTACGGCACGCTCGGCACGATCTACAATCGCGAGGACGTGGTGCGCGACACGATCCAGCGACTGGTCTCACTGCCTGAACGACGGGGCATGGCGACGCAGGTGCTCTGGCGCGGCAACGACGTCGACGGCTTCTACACTTCGCACTTGGTCACGGGTTCGGGCCGTCACACGCAGTACGGACATTATGGTGCCCCGACCGGGCGCACCTTCGTTTCACGCACGATTGCCGACTGCATGATCCATCGCAACAAGATCTACCGCGAATGGGTGGTGGCAGATACGATGGCGATCATCAAGCAGCTCGGCCTCGACCCGCACGCTTTTGCCGAAAAGCTGGCGAAGGCGTCGTTCGAAAAGGGACTGCTGTCGCTGGACATCGGCGAGAACCGCCGGTTGCTCGGCCAGTATCCGCCAGAAGCTGAGGCCGATGTCTCGATCGCCCACAACGACATCGAGGCTCACACGCTGCGCTGGCTGCACGAGATGTTCAACGGCCGCATGTTCGGTCGAATTAGGGATGTCTACGCCCCGACTTGCCAGTACCACGGCCCGCTGATGAAGGAGCTCTATGGTGTCGCCGCCGTGACCCATCAGCACCTTGGGCTCATCGGCTCGATACCCGATGCTTCCTTTACGGCGCAACATATCTGCTCCAATCCGTGCGAAGAAGGTGGCGTCAAGGTTGCCGTTCGATGGCTGATGGAAGGCCACCATCTCGGCTATGGCATCCTGCAGGAATTGGGCGAGCCCACCGGCGCTCGCCTGCAGGTGATGGGGATGACCCACTACCACTACAAGGAAGGCAAAATCGTCGACGAATGGAATGTCTACGACGAGCTTTCACTACTTGTGCAGGTTAAGCTGGCGGAGCTCTCCCGACATTCGGTCGCAGGCGAGTAGCAAGAGACCTCGTCGGGATCGAGGCCAACTCGGTTTGTGGCGAAGTCCACCGATGGTGACCTCCCCGGGAACGCCCGCAAAGGCCCCCCGGGGCGGCTTGGGCCGCTTCTCCTAATGACAGGAGTTGCACTCCGTTCCCATTCAAGAGCTCGGAATTGCCATCCGAAGTTCCTGGGTTGGAGCGCCGATCTGCACTCCCTTCTTGATCTCGATGGTCAAGCGCCGGATTGACATCACTTTAGGTCAGCGAGCCTTGGTGCGTTGCGACGATGGCGCGGCACGAGGATTGCTGAGAGGGCGCCCTTGATGGCCTACGTCGTTTGCTGCGTTCTGAGACGGCTCGGTGTTTGTCCGTAGGCCTTCGCGAATATTCTGGAGAAGTGCCCGGCGCTCTCGAAGCCAACTTCCAGCGCGATCTCGATCAGCGACGCATTCGTCTGGGTGAGAAGATGTTTGGCGCGCTCCAGTCGAAACTTCCTGTAGGCGAGGGCAGGCGACATCTTTGTCTCTTCCATGAACAGGCGCTCAAGCTGGCGCCGAGATAGTCCGACGGAGGCTGCCAGCTCAGGGATCGAGATCGTATATTCGGTATGTTGTTCCATGATTATGAGGGCAGCGTTCAATCGGGGATCGTTGCTCTCGATCGCGAGCGGCCTTCGCGGCTGAACATGGAGATGCGTCCGTGCCTTGTCGATTTGCAGGACTTCGAGCGCATTCCGCTCGGCCTCCTTGCTGATGTGGACGCGCACGATATGGGCGGCCATGTCGGCCGCGCTGCTGCCGCCGGCACATGATCCGCGCGTTCGGTCCAGGTTGAAAAGGCGATCTGAACGAGCCTTGATATCTGGGAAACGTTCGCGAAATTTTTGATAGTGAAGCCAACTGACGCAAACATTGTGCCCCATCATCAGGCCGGCTTCAGCCAAGATGAAGGTGCCGGTACACACGCCGATCAAGGGTACCTTTTGCGCAGCCGCTTTCTTGATAAATCCGATCGTGTCGTCGTCGATCGGTTGCGCGCCGTTTAGCAAACCGCCGACCACGACGATGTAGTTGAACTGCGCTGGGTCAATGAGGCCTGATGTCGGAGCTACCTGCACACCGCAGCTTGAGGTGATGAGATGCCGTGTGTTGCCAAGCACCTGCCAGTCGGCACGGACGCGGCCGGATTTGTCGAGTTCGTCGCTTGCAAGCCGGAGCGTGTCGACGAAGAGAGCGAAGGCCGAGAGCGTGAACGACCGGGCGAGCACGAAGCCGATCTTGAGGCGGTCGGTTGCCGGTGCAGGGGATTTCATGGTCGTCATCGCATACCTACCTCGCTGCCGGTATTCTGGCTGGTTTGACCTTGTGGAGAGGCACGCTTTGAAATTTCATCCTGCCATCCCTCAAACGCGTGCCCTCAGCGGCTTTCTCATCCCTCGCGTCCAGCGCGCAATTCCTGCAAACGGATCACTGAATTTATTCCGAGCCAGGCAAATGGCTCGGGCGGGAGCCGGGTTGGGCCCCGGTGGTCCATGTATTCTTCGAGCTCCCGTGATCCCGTCCCTGTCGCAAGATCAGCGGCCATCATGCCGGCAAGGGTGCTCTTGACGGTACCAAGCCCATTTTCGCAGCAGGCGGAAAAGAGCCCATCGTCGATCTCGCCAAACGCCGGCACATGGTTGAGGCTGAGGCAAAGACGGCCTGCCCAACTGTGTTCGAACGGTACCTCCTTGAGGCCAGGAAACCTCGCATCCAGCGAGCGTCGGTGCGCTTGCGCCATTTTCGAGATGCGGTTTTGCGACAGGGCGACCGTGGTATCGTAGGTGTATTTGGTGCGGATAACGATGCGCGACTGACCATCGGTCGTGATTTTGCGCACAGTGGCTCCCATCGCATCTGCCGGGAGCAAAGCCCAACGATCCCGACCGGAAGCCTTGTGCCCGATATCGTCAGCTGGAAATGGCGCGGTCATCGAGGCGTAGGCGAAGATGTGTACCAGTCGCCTGCCGAAATGCCCGAAATCTTCCACATGGCCGTTGACCCCCAGAATGACCTTGGGAGCGCTTACTGATCCGCGTGCCGCCACCGCCGTCCAGATTCCGTTGTCGCGCCTAAGTGATGTCACGGGAGACCGCTCGAAGAAATCGACATGGTGCGACAGGCCGGCAGCGAACTGGCGCACGTATTCCGCCGGCTGGATCAGGACCGCGCCGGGGGTATAGAGGCCACCGAGGTAGTAGTTCGACCCGGTTATCTCCCGCATGTCGGAAGCGTCGAGGTACGCGTGCTTTTCGCCCGCCTGGCCGAGCGACTGGCCGAAACTCCTATTGAGCTTCATGCCGCGCGCCGTCGCGGCCGCATTGATCTTGCCGGCGGGATCAAAGGTCTCCTGCGACATTCCGTAGGCTTTCGCCGCTCGCTTGGCAAATTCGATGGCGTAACGGTTCTGGGCCATTTCTCGGCGCGTGATGTCAGCGGCCCCGCTCGAATATTCGCTCGATGACAGGTTGTGCGGAACGTCGATCATGTAGCCGGAGTTCCGGCCCGAGGTGCCCTTGCCAACTTCACTCGCCTCGAGAATGACGATCTTGTCGTCGGGATGCATTTCCAGCAGGCGGCGCGCCGCAGACAGCCCGGCAAAGCCGGCGCCGATGATCAGCCAGTCCGCGTTCACGTTACCGTCGAGACAGCGGACCGGAAACGAACGTTGACTGATTGCTTCCCAGCCGGAGATGCCGTTTTCCACGGGCAAACGTTTGACGGCGTGCGTAATCATCGGATCGTCTCGTTCATCAGGCGCAATTTGCTCGCTTCGAAGCCAACGGTGCGCCATTGAAGGCCCGCCGTGGTAACCCCGCGCTTGGCTGCGACCATCCGCTCATGCATGGCTGGTTCCCGAGCTGATTTGGGCGATGGTATGCTTCAAGGTGGCGATGATCGTTTCGAGCGCTTGTTTTTCTTCAGCGCCGAGCGGGCCGAGTGGCGCTCTGACCGGCCCAGCCGGCAGGCCGGCCAGTTCGCAGCCGTGCTTGATCGACTGCACGAATTTCCCGCATTCAAGAAAATCCATGAGCGGCAACATCGCCGTCATGATCGCTCGCCCCTTGTCGAAGTTCTTCTCGACCACGCAGGCCTCATAGAGGGCGACGTGTTCCTTCGGCAGAAAGTTGGAGCCGGCGCAGACCCAGCTCCTGGCGCCCCAGGCGAAGAACTCGAGCGCCTGATCGTCCCAGCCGCAGGAAAGCGCGATTTGAGGATACTTTCGGGCCAACAGGTGAAGATTGGCCATGTCGCCGGAACTTTCCTTGATGGCCACGACGTTTCTGGATGCGCACACGCGCGAGAAATACTCGTTCCCCATCATCACGCCCATGCGTGCCGGATAGTTATAGAGCATGATCGGGAGGTTAACTGCCTGGTCCACCGTCAAGGCGTGGATCGCGTTCTCCTCCTCCGTCGGCAATGCGTAAGGCGGTGATGATACGAGAATGGCGTCAGCGCCGATCTCTTTGGCTGCTTTGGCGAACGCCACGGAATCTTCCGTTCTCGTGGCCCCCGTCCCAACGATGAGCGGTAACCTTGAGCCGATTACGTGCTTGGCGAGGGCGGCGAGGTCGAAACGTTCCTGGGCGCTCTGGGCATAGTATTCGCCGGTCGACCCGCCGATTATGATGCCGTGAACCCGAGCCTCGATGAGAGTTTCGAGCACAGCTGCAAAACCCTTTCGGTCGATTTGCCCGTCCTGTCCGATCGGCGTGATGGCGGGGGTGTAAATACCTTCGAACTTCATGACGTAACTCCATCTATAGGGCTGGCGTTTGGACGCGCGGCTTCTGCCGCGGGCGAGGCCTGGCCCGGTTTCCTTTGTTTTCGATGAGGTGGGTCTCCCGCCACTCAGTGCGGTGTTACGACCGCCGCGGCCAGCCGTTTCAGGTCGACGACACCGACAGGCATCCCGGCAGCATCGACCACCACCAGATCCTTGGCATCCTTGTGTGCCAGGATCTTGAGGGCGGCTTCAATTGTGCTTCCCGCACTCAGCGTCGCGCCATTGACTGCGTGATCTGCATCGACCGGCGCCATGACGGCTTCGACGTGAACGACCCGGCCACGGTTCACCTCCTTGACGAAGTTGGCGATGTATTCGTCAGCGGGTCTAAGAACGATATCCTGACTGGTGCCCTGCTGGATGACCTCGCCGTCGCGCAGGACGGCGATCTGATCGCCCAATCGTAGTGCTTCGTCGAGGTCATGGGTTATGAAGACGATGGTTTTCTTGATCTCCTTTTGCAGATCGAGAAGAACCGTCTGCATGTCCATGCGGATCAAAGGGTCGAGGGCCGAATAGGCCTCGTCCATCAGCAGGACCGGCGCATCGTTGGCAAGAGCACGCGCGAGACCAACACGTTGCTGCATGCCGCCGGAGAGCTGATTGGGATATTTGCTTTCAAAGCCCTTGAGCCCCACACGCTCGATCCATCGCATGGCGATGTCGACACCTTTCGCGCGCTCGAGGCCATGAACCTCAAGGCCATAGAGCGTATTGTCGAGAACGTTGCGATGGGGGAGCAACGCAAACTTCTGGAACACCATAGCGGTCTGGTGGCGTCGGAATTCGCGCAGTTCGGCTTCGTTCATCTTGACGACGTCGGCGCCGTCAACGAGCACTTCGCCGGCCGTCGGATCGATCAAGCGGTTGATGTGCCGAATGAGTGTCGATTTGCCCGAACCCGACAGGCCCATAATCACCTGGATGCAGCCGGAGGGGATTTCGATGTTGATATCGCGAAGCCCAAGGACATGTCCGTGGCGCTCGTTGAGTTCTGTCTTCGTCAGGCCTCTTTTTACCGCATCGACATGGGTCGCGGCGTTCGGTCCGAAGATCTTGTAGAGGTGGCGGATCTTGATGCCGCCGAACTTGGTGTCAGCCATGGACGATCTCCCGATGCTTCTGCAGTCTCTCGCCATAGGCCTGACTGACCCGATCGAAAATGATAGCAATGCCGACGATCGCAAGGCCGTTGAAGATGCCAAGCGTGAAGTACTGGTTGGCAATCGCCTTCAGCACCGGCTGGCCGAGGCCCTGAACGCCGATCATCGAGGCGATGACCACCATGGCGAGCGCCATCATGATCGTCTGGTTGATGCCGGCCATGATCGTCGGCAAGGCGAGCGGCAGTTGCACGTTCTTGAGCTTTTGCCATCCCGATGACCCGAAGGCGTCGGCAGCCTCCAGCACATCCTTGTCGACGAGGCGGATGCCGAGATTGGTGAGCCGGATCATTGGCGGGATGGCGTAGATGACGACGGCAATCAGCCCCGGCACCTTGCCGATGCCAAGCAGCATGACGACCGGGATCAAATAGACGAAACTCGGCATGGTCTGCATCACGTCGAGGATCGGATTGACGATGTTCTGAAACCGATCCGAACGGGACATGACGATGCCGATCGGAATGCCGATGGCGATCGACAGCACGGTGCAGACGAAGATCATCGAGACCGTCTTCATCGTGTCGTCCCACATGTCGAAGTAGCCGATGGCCAGCAGGGTCACGAGACAACCAAACACGACCTTGAGGTTTCGGCTCGCCCCCCACGCGATTGACAGGATGATGATGAGAATGATCGGCCAGGGCGTCAGCGTCATAAAGCGCTCCGCGGCGATCAGAAAGCTTTGGAGAGGCGAAAAGAAGCCCTCTATGGCATCGCCATAGGCGCGCGTGAACGCGCGAAAACCTTCGTCGATCGCTTTCTTCAACGCGCGAAGAGCGTCATCGTCCATATGCGGAAATTTGTAGAGCCATTCCACGGCGCTCTCCTCCTCCAACAGCCAATTCCGTCTTTCAAATGACTGCGGGCGGCGGCCAAAAGGCGCCGCCCGCACACTGACTAGAGGGCCGATTTGATCTTTTCGGCCGCTTCCGGGGAGACCCACTTCGACCAGATGGCTTCGTTTTCTTCGAGGAAGTGCTTGGCGCCTTCCTCACCGCTTGCCTGATTGTCCGTCATCCACGCCATCAGCTTGTTGACGGTTTCGTTGCTCCAGGATCGCTTCTGCAGGTAGTCCATGACCTCAGGGCCAACTTTTTCCGAGAACGGCTTGGCAACCAGTGTGACGATCGTATCGATGGGCCAGGCATTCGGCTTCGGGTCCGGGCATTCCGCCACGGTGTTGCATCGCTTCCATTCGGCGGCATCGTGCGGCACGCCATAATCGAGTTTCACCATCTCGTACTTGCCAAGCAGCGCGGTCGGTGCCCAGTAGTAACCGACCCAGCCTTCCTTGCGCTCGTAGGCCTTCGCGATCGAACCATCGAGCCCGGCCGCCGAGCCGGTGTCGATCAGGTCCCAGCCGGCCTTCTGCGCTTCAAACCCCTTGTAGAATTGAGCCGTCACCACGGTGCCGCCCCAGCCCTGCGGACCGTTGAAGACCGCGCCCTTGCTTGCGTCTTCGGGATCGGGAAAGAGATCCGGATGTTTCAAAAGATCGGGAATGGTCTTGATGTCCGGATGGGCGTCGGCGAAGTACTTCGGGATCCACCAGCCTTGGACGCCGCCATCGGGTAAGGGCGATCCGACCTTGATGATCCGACCTTCATCCGTGCCTCTCTTCACGACATCGGGAAGCAGGTCAATCCAGGCTTCAGGAGCGATGTCCGGTTGCCCTTTTTCGGCCATGGAGGTGATCGTCGGCACGGTGTCACCGATGGTGATCTCGGCACTGCAACCATACCCCTCATTGAGGATGAATTTGTCGAGGTTCGACAGTACCTCGGCGCTCTGCCAGTTCATGCTGGCGATGGTTACGCTTCCGCACTCGGCGGCATGCGACGCTGACGCTCCCCCTAGCAGGCCGAACATCAAGCAGGTCGATGCAAGCAGCTTTTTCATCTCTTCCGTTCCCTTTTTTGGCGGCGTGTTTCCTCAAAGCCGGAGGGCCGCGACCACCGACTTCCGTTATCCTAGGGCCGACTGAAGCCCTCAACCGGCGGCGAAGACCGCTTTATTCACCGCCGGCGCGCCACTCTCGAAATGCGAGATTGGCTTTGGCCCCGATCGTTCGGAAAGGCTGACGTGGCAGCGCTTTTGGCGCGTCAAAGCGCGAGAAGATTTCGGCCAGACGTGACTTGACGCCAAGCAGCAATTCCGCTGCAGCGATGCCGTTCGCCGTGGCCTTCGTTGCGCCGACACCGTTGCATCCGCACGCCGCAAACATACCGGGTTCGATCTCGCCGAAAGCGGGTACCGAATTCCATGTCAGCGCCATTGCTCCCCCCCATCGAAACTCCATCGGTATGTCTGTCAAAGAGGGAAATCGTGCATGGTACTTCTGATCATGCTTGGCGCCCGCGCGCCTCAGAGTTCCTGCGCCCGCTTCAATGTTGTGGTGATAGGTATAGCGCGAGCGAACAAGGATGCGGTCGCCACCCCGGCCTTGAATGCGCCGGACAGTTGTGCCCATCGGAAGTGCCGGCGTCGCGGCCCATTTGCGCTGACCCTGCAACCGGCCTGGGTCGAACTCCCGCGTCATCGAGGCAAAGGTGAACACGTGGAGAAGCTGGCTCTTAAAGAAGCCAAAGCTCGCCGCATGGCCATTGTTCGCAAGGATGATCCGGCCTGCGCTGAGCGATCCTTGAGGTGTCTTGACGTGCCACCCGTGGCCGGTGTTTTCCAACAGTATGGCGGGGGTATTTTCATAGATCCTTGCGGGTTCGCGCAGGCTATCAGCTACGCCGCGAATATAGGCCGCCGGCTGCACCATGATGGTTCCCGGGGTAAAGAGCGCTGACGTATAGGTGTTCGTGCCCGTCACTTCGGCGATTTCGCGCGCATTGAGCAGCTGATACTTTTCGTCGAGTTTCACGAGCCCCTTGGCATAGTCGACCAGATGCTGGTCTCCCTCATCGCTGATGGCGACGCTGTAGCGTCCACACCGATCGAAGATTTCTGCCCCCCAGCCTTGTTCCTGTGCAACTGCATCGGCAAGAGCGATGGCGGTCCGGCTGATTTCGATGGCCCCGCGACTTTTGGCAGCCGAATCCCCGCCGTAATCTTCAGAAGAGACCTCATGCGGCAAGTCGATGATGAAGCCTGAATTTCGACCCGCCGCGGCCTCTCCGATAGTGCCGGCCTCAAGGACCGCGACATGAAGTGTCGGGTCGAGCTCCATGATCCTGCGTGCAGCGGAGAGACCCGCGAACCCGCCGCCGATGATGACGACGTCGGCAGTGGTGTGTCCCTCAAGCCGAGGTTTTGCCTGAGGGGGAGGGAGCATGGCCACCCACCCGGAAACGCCCGTATTCTTCGGGAGCCTCGATGCGACAAAGACCTTTTTCGAGGGGGTGCTCACGGCTCAGGCTTCCCGTTCGATCAGGCTGCCGAGAGCAGCGCGGATGGTTTCCGTTCGGTGATCAGGCAGCGTACGGAGCGGCTTGCGTGGCGCTCCGGCACCAAAGCCGGTGAGTTCGGCGGCGGCATAAACCGACTGCACGTAGTCGCCTTCCCAGATGAGCGACATCGCCGGTTCAAGCAGGGACCAAATCTGGCGCGCCTTGGCCCATTCGCCGGCGGTTGCGGCTGCGACCAGCGCGAGGGCGGTGCGCGGCGCAAAGTTGGCGCCACCCCAGATGAGACCGCTCGCTCCTGACCAGAGCGCGAAGGGGACCAGGTGGTCGGCGCCGTTCATGACCGGAAGGCCGGTACGAATGAGCGATGCCTGCTTGCCGAGATCGCCGCTCGAGTCCTTGACAGCGCAGAAGTTCGGGATCGCGCAAAGCTCCTTGAGAAGTTCAGGCGTCACGGTCACGCCGACGGCGTGCGGGACGTTGTAGCCGATGACCGGAAGGCCGGCGGCTGCCACCTCTGTGTAGAAGTCAATGATGCCTTCATCGTCCGTCGGCCCTTCAAAGAAGGGCGGCAGGACCATGACGCCGTCGACGCCGCAATCGGCCGCGAACGTCGTCCGCTCGACCACGTCGGCCGTCAGCAGAGCCGAGGTTTGGGCGATCACTTTGGCTCGGCCGTTGATGATCCTTGAGCCGCGCCGCACGAGTTCCTTCGATTCCTCCTTAGTTAGATACACATGCATGCCGGTGCCTGAACTCAACACAAAGCCGGGCACGCCGAGCGCGAGGTAGCGCTCGATATTCTGCTCGAGCTTGGCGTAGTCGATGCGGCCTTCCGCGTCGAAGGGCGTTGCGATTGCGAGGTTCAGTCCTGGAAACGGAAAGCTGGTCATGATCAGAGGTCCGCGGTTTCGTCGTCATTGAGATCGAGCCAGATGGTCTTGAGCTGGGTGTATTGGTCATGGGCGTGGACGGAATTGTCGCGCCCGCCGAAACCGGACTGCCTGTAGCCGCCGAACGGTGTGGTGATATCGCCCTCGCCGAAGGAGTTGACCGTGACGGTGCCGGCACGAAGAGCGCGGGCGGCGCGCATGGCGCGCTTGCCGTTTCCGGTGAAGACGGAGGCCGTCAGGCCGTACTCCGTCTCGTTGGCGATCGCGACCGCCTCTTTCAGGTTGTCGACCGTGATGACCGTCAGTATCGGTCCAAAGATTTCTTCCTTCGCATGCCGGGCGGCGTTACTTTCGACCTCGACGATGGTCGGGTGAACGAAGCGGCCCTTGCTGGTTTCGCCGCCGTGAAGAACCTTCACTCCATCGCCGAGGTAGCTTGCAACTTTCCGGTAGTGCGCCTCGGAGACGAGGGGGCCGACACGGTTGTCGGGATCCAGCGGATCACCGACGTGCCAGTTCTTCACCTCGGAGACGATCTTGTCGAGCAGCTTACCCTTGATGGCAGAGTGGACGATCAGTCGAGAAATGGCCGAACAATTCTCGCCCATGTTCCAGTAGGCGCCGTTGACGATATGAGCGGCCACCGCGTCCAGGTCGTCGGCGTCGTCCATGACGATAGAGGGGTTCTTTCCGCCCATCTCGAGGACGACTTCCTTGAGGTTGGACTCGGAGGAATATTTGAGGAAGCGGCGGCCGGTTTCGGTCGAACCCGTGAACGATACGGCATCGACATCCATGTGCCGGCCGATCGGCTCGCCGACCTGCGAGCCGGAGCCTGTCACCACGTTGAAGACGCCGGCCGGAATGCCGGCCTCGAGCGCCAGTTCAGCCACCCGAAGCGCCGTCAGCGACGTCTCGGCCGCCGGTTTGACCACCAGGCTGCAGCCGGCGGCAAGCGCTGGACCGATCTTCCAGGCGAGCATGAGGAGTGGGAAGTTCCACGGCAGAACCAGCCCGACAACACCCACGGGCTCGCGAACGACAAGCGCGATGTGGTCGTTCGAGGCCGGCGAGACCTGATCGTAGATCTTGTCGATCGCTTCCGCATGCCAGCGCAGGCAGTTGACGGTCTCGGGCACGTCGACAGTCTGGCAATCGAGGATCGTCTTGCCGCTGTCCAGGCTCTCCATGACGGAGAGCTCGACTAGATTGTCCTCGATGAGCTGGGCAAGGCGAAGAAGTACCTGCTTGCGGGCGGCTGGGTGCTGCTTCGCCCAGCCGCCGTCGGCGAACGACTGCCGCGCACTTGCGACGGCTGCGTCGACGTCCTCGGGGCCGCAGGCGGGCAAGTCCGCGAGTTTCTCTCCTGTGGCAGGATTGGTCGTCGCAAACGTGCGTCCAGATCTCGCCTCGACCGAGCGGCCGTCGATGATAGCCTTTGAAGGGAGGGTCAGTTTCGACGCGATTTTCTCGTACTGCGCCCTGGTCAGAAGTTCCGTCATTCGTCTGCTCCCATCAATTCGAAGATCATACGCAGCGCTCGACCTGGCTCGACGCTCCTGTCGGCTGTCTCGTTTCGTCTGCATAATACAATAGATAGACATTTGATCTACTGTCAATAGACACGTGAAGCCGCGGCGGCGCCGCTTGCGGAGCGAGCGGTGATAACCGAACATGCGATAAGGATTGGAGCGCGCGGGCAGCCGGCCGGACCTTGCGCATCTTCTGAAGAGCGGGCAAAAGGAGCCATGTGGTCACAGGGCAGAGTCGCCGAAAATCGAAATACGTTGACCGGTCTACCTTTTGTAGACAAGATACGCTCAAAAGGAGTTTATCATGGCGCACAATCAAAGCTCACCTGAAGCAGGCGTTGGCCCGGATCGAAAGGCTGCGCTGAACCACACCTTGCGCCACCGTATCCTGACAATGCAGATAGCGCCGGGATCGGTTCTGGACGAAGTGGCGTTGAGCGAGGAATTTGGACTGTCCCGCCCTCCGGTGCGCGAAGCGATGCGGCAGCTCGCGGGGGAAGGGTTCATCGAACTTGAGGCGAACCGGCCGGCTCGCGTGACCTCAATGAGCTACCAATCCCTTCGTGATTTCTTTTTGATCGCCCCGATGATCTATGTCGCGGCCACGCGGCTGGCCGCCGAACATGCGTCGAAGGCAGATATCGCGGGCCTGCGTGAGATACAGGACAGCTTTCGCGACGCGGTTCACAGCAATGACGTCGACGGGCGCGTCTTCTACAATGACAAATTTCACCTTCGGGTCGGCGAGATCGCGAACAATGCGTACGTGCTTCCGAGCCTTCGCCGGCTGCTGATCGATCATGCGCGTATCGGCAAGATTTTCTACAGGCCGAGCAACGCGCGCATGTTGGAGGAGCTGCACGAGGCGTCGCGCCAGCACGACGAAATCATCGATGCAATAGCGAACCACGATCCTGACCGGGCGGAGGCGTTGATCCGCGCACACCTCGATCTATCGCGCAAGAACATGGCGATGTATGCCGCCCCGGAAGGGATGGCGATATCTCTTGGTGTGTAACATATCCGGGCCTCCGGTGTTCTTACGGTAGCCCGCCGGACGATTAATGCTCATTCGACGCGAAACGATCGATGGCGTCGAAGACAGCGCGGGACATGCGCAATGGTTGCTCCGGCGAGCCAGGTGGCCTGCCGCTGACGCCCGGGACGTGAACGCCGAGCTTCTCCAGCCGCCGGATTTGGTCGTGTGCGCGGGCGATGTGGTCGCTCCCTTCCGGGCCCGGCATCATCGCAAACACCGTCAGCCCGACAGCGGGAGAGGTTTCACCCGTTCTGAAGCTTGGCGTGTCCAGAGACCAGGAACCGCCGGAAAGACCGGCCGACAGCATTTCGACGAGGAGCGCGACGTTCGCACCCTTGCGGCCACCGAAGGGTAGCAGCGCGCCTAAGAGTGCCTTTTCGGCGTCCCGGGTATCGGCGCCTTCGTTGTCGACCGCCCATCCTTCCGGGATTTCTCGCCCCTCGGCGGCGGCGGCGGCAATGTTGACGTAGGCAGTCGCGCTTGACGATTGGTCGACGATGAGTGGCGGCGCGTTGGCGCCGAGCGGAAATCCGAAGGCGATGGGGTTCGTGCTGTAGACAGCCGGTCCTCCTGCCTTCGCTACGACCATGGCATTCGCGTTGGTCGCCGCAAGACCGCCCAGGCCTTCCAGCGCGAGCCTGCGCACGTAGTAACCGAGCTCGCCCGTTGTATAGCTGTTCTTTTGGGTGAAGAGCGCGATCCCGAAGTTGCGGGCAGCATCCACGAAATCGCGGAAGGCAAGGTCGAAACCGAGCTGCGCGATGCCTCGGTCGGCATCGCAGGTGATGTGAGCGGGGAAGGGGCGCGTGGCGGCCGGCGTGGGATCGCAATTGATGCGCCCCTCGCGAAAACTGTTCAGATAATCGACGAGGTGCGGAAACCCGACCGCGCTCGGGCCGAAGCGGGCGGCCGACACTGTTGCGTCCACGAGCGATCGGGCGCTCGCCGGATTGGCGCCGGCACCAAGGCAAGCTCTCATCGCCAGATCTTCTGCTTGCCTCTGGTTGAGTTCGACCTCTTCCATCTCAGATCTCCAGTCCCGCTTTCCTACCCTCATAAAACGCATAGGGTGCCTGCCGCGGTGCGGCGCAATCGCCGATCTGGCGCGTAGCGATACCGCGTTCGGCGAGCCCCGGCATCAGCCAGTCGGCCGGGGCATTCGTGGTGGCCGTCACCAAGGCATCCGCGTCGATGAAGCGACACTCTCCCGTGGTGTGGTCGACGATGGTCGCGCCGTTGCCGTGCCATTCGATGACGCTGGCTTCGACGATCCATGTGACGCCGAGTTTCCTGAGCGCCTGCCGCATCGGAACGTCGGCTGCGGTTCGCTGCAGCTCCTTGCCGACGAACGGGTCGGGCGTCAGGAGCGCCACCTCGTGGCCCTCCTCGGCGAGCTTCCAGGCGGTGCCGCAGCCGCGCCAGCCGCCGCCTTCATCCAAAAGCAGAACGCGCTTGCCCGGCCTTGCCTGCCGCGCCATGACGGCTTCGACTGTGAAGACGTTACCCTTCGCCAGGCCCGGCATCGCCTCGACCGCCGGCAGCGCTTTCTGGAACACCGTCTCCGGCGAATAGGAGCCGGTGGCGACGATGACACGCCCGAACTCGGAAGGATCGATGTCCTCGGCCTCGACATAGGAGTTGAGGCGAACCTCTACACCGAGTTTTTCGAGCTGGCGCTCATACCAGGCGATGAGATCGAGGATCTGGGCCCTTCGTGGCTGCATGCCTGCGAGCAGGAAGTTACCGCCGAGCCGGTTCGACGCCTCGGCGAGCGCGACTTCGTGGCCACGCTCGGCGGCCACCCGGGCGGCCTCCAGTCCGGCTGGGCCGCCACCGATGACCAGCACGCGCTGGGGATCGCTGGTCTTCAAAAAGCGGTCGCCGTTCCATTCGGCCTCGCGGCCGACGGACGGGTTGATCAGACAGCTGATCCAGTAGTCGCGCGACCGGCGTCCCCAGCACATCTGATTGCACGAGATGCAGCCGCGAATGTCCTCCGGGCGATCTTCGGCCGCCTTCGTTGCAAGATGCGGATCAGCGATCTGCCCGCGCACGATCGAAACGAGGTCGGCTGCTCCCTGGCTGAGCACCGATTCGGCGTTTTCGGGGGTGCGGATGTGGCTTTCGGCGATCACAAGCGCGTTCTTGACGACACTCCGCAGGACTGAAGCGAGATCGGCGCCAAGTTTCTCCGGATAGAGGAACGTCGGCATCAGCTTGTAGAAATCGAGGTAGCCGCCAGAGCCGCAGGTGACATAATCGATAAGGCCCAGTTCGTCGTGCAGGCGGATGATTTCGGCAAGCTCGTCGCGTTGAAGCGCAACCTTCACGTCCGGTTCGTCACTGACGGCAAGGCCGACAATGAAATCCGGCCCGCAGACGTCCCTGATCCGCGTCAGGATTTCCCGAGACATCCGCGTGCGGTTTTCAAGCGAACCGCCCCACTGATCGTCGCGCCGATTGCACCATGGCGTCCAGAATTGGTCGACCAAACCGAGATAGGCAGCCCATACTTCGACGCCGTCAAAGCCGGCGTCCCGACAGCGACGTGCCGCCGCAACGAAGCCATCGATCGTTTCCAGGATTTCCGCTTCGGTCATCGGATGCGAGCCGTCGCTGTCATGATAGCTCGGCCCGCCCGAAGGCGACCAATGCGGATGGAACGAATTGTCGGAATCCCCATGCGCTCCGACGTGATAGAGCTGCTGGATCGCTATGGCTCCATGCCCTTTGATCGCCTCGACCACCTTCTTGAAATGGGGGATGACACTGTCATCGGAGTGGCGAAAATTGCCGCGAGTTAAAACGGCTGCGGCATGGACGGGCATGGGTTCGACGACGATCATCGCGGCGCCGCCGATCGCTCGTTCCCGGTAATAGGCGGTATGTCGTTCGGTCGGCAGACCCTCGACCGCCATGTTCGCCGAGTGCGCGCCGAACACGATCCTGTTCTTCAGCGTGTGGGACCGCAGTTTGAGAGGGGAAAACAGCCGAGGAAATTTCTTGGACATGGCGCAACTCCTGGCGGGGAGGGGATCGGGACTGGAATGGAATGAGGGAGGAGCCACCCTTGGCGCTTTTCCGGGCGGAGGACCGGCCGCCCGGAGGAATGGCATTCGCCGGCCGATCCGCGCTTACGCCGCGTTGGCCGCGATTGCCATTGCGCGATCGTTCGTCTCGTGCGCATTGACCATGGCGCCCGCGAGCTGGCGGAAGGTGACAGTGCCGAGAGGCATTCCGGACGGATCGACGACGGTGATATCACCTTCGGGTGCAGAGGCGAGCGTACGGACCGCTTCTTCGATTGTGAGATCGGCGGCAATCCGTTGCCCACTGTCGGCTGCAGTTGCGCTAAGCGGTGCCATGATCGCCTCCACATGGACAACGCGGCCCCGGTTCACCTCCTTGACGAAATTGGCGACATAGTCGTCGGCAGGCCTCAGCACGATATCCTGGCTCGTGCCCTGCTGGATGACCTCGCCGTCGCGCAAAATGGCAATCTGGTCACCGAGCCTCAGCGCTTCGTCGAGGTCGTGGGTGATGAAGACGATCGTCTTTTTAATCTCCTTCTGCAGGTCCAGAAGCACCGTCTGCATGTCCGTGCGGATGAGAGGATCGAGGGCTGAATAGGCCTCATCCATCAAAAGCACCGGTGCGTCGTTGGCAAGCGCGCGGGCGAGCCCGACGCGCTGCTGCATGCCGCCGGAGAGCTGATTGGGATACTTGTGCTCGAAGCCCTTAAGTCCAACCCGTTCCAGCCAGCGCATGGAAGTATCGATGCTTTGTGCGCGCGCTACGCCCTGGATTTCAAGGCCGAAGATCGTGTTGTCGAGCACGCTTCGATGCGGAAGCAGCGCGAACTTCTGGAACACCATGGCGGTCTGGTGGCGGCGGAACTCGCGCAGTTCCGCCTCTGGCATCTTCACCACATCGACGCCGTCGACGAGAACTTCGCCGGCCGTCGGATCGATCAGCCGGTTGATATGCCGGATGAGCGTCGACTTGCCCGAGCCGGAAAGCCCCATGATCACCTGGATCGAGCCCGACGGCATCTCGATGTTGATGTCGCGAAGGCCGAGCACGTGCCCGTGACGCTCGTTCAGTTCGGTCTTGGTGAGGCCGTTCCTAACCGCCTCGACATGAGCCCGGGCATTCGGTCCGAAGATCTTATAGAGATGGCGGATTGCGATGCCGCCGAAAGCGTGCTCAGCCATGGACCACCTCCCGGTGCTTCTGCAATCGTTCGCCATAGGCCTGGCTGACCCGGTCGAACATGATGGCGATGCCGACGATCGCAAGACCATTGAAGATACCGAGCGTGAAGTACTGGTTGGCGATCGCCTTCAGTACGGGTTGGCCAAGACCCTGAACACCGATCATCGAGGCGATGACGACCATGGCAAGCGCCATCATGATCGTCTGGTTGATCCCTGCCATGATGGTCGGAAGCGCAAGCGGGAGCTGCACCTTGAAGAGCTTCTGCCGGTTGTCGGCGCCGAAGGCATCGGCCGCCTCCAGTACGTCCTTGTCGACCAGGCGAATGCCGAGATTGGTGAGCCGGATCATCGGCGGGATCGCGTAGATGACGACGGCGATCAGGCCCGGCACCTTGCCAATGCCGAGCAGCATGACGACGGGGATCAGGTAGACGAAGCTTGGCATGGTCTGCATGACGTCGAGCACCGGGTTGACGACCCGCTGGACCCTGTCGGAGCGCGACATGAGAATGCCGATCGGCAGGCCGATCGCGATCGACAGGATCGTGCAGACGAAGATCATCGAGATCGTCCGCATCGTATCGTCCCACATGTCGAAGTAGCCGATGAGCAACAGCGTCACGAGACAGCCGGCGGCGATGCGAATGCTTCTGGTCGCTGACCAGGCGATGGCGAGGATGAGGAGCGTGATGATCGGCCAGGGCGTCTTGGTCATGAACCGTTCAGAAGCGATTAGAAAATGCTGGAGCGGCGCGAAGAAGCCCTCGATCAGATCACCGTAGTTTCGGGTAAAGCCGCGAAACGTTTCGTCGATGACTTTCTTGAGGTTTCGAAGCGCGTTGTCGTCCATGCTGGGAAATTGATAAAACCAGTCCATTCGGTTCCCCTTCTCGAAAGAGCCGATGCGTTCTTGTTGTTATGTCGGCGAGAACGGTGCGATATGCTGAAGGCACACCGCACCGGGTTTTCGGCCGTGCTGACTACAGCGCAGCCTCGATCTTGGCGGCGGCCTCTGGGGAGACCCACTTCTTCCAGATATCCGGGTTTTCTTCGAGGAAGTGCTTTGCACCTTCCTCGCCGCTCGCCTGGTTGTCGGTCATCCAGGCCATCAACTTGGCGATTGTCTCGTTGCTCCAGGAGCGCTTGTTGAGGTACTCCATGACCTCGGGGCCAGCTTTTTCGGAAAAGGGCTTGGCGACAAGTGTCACGATCGTATCGACCGGCCAGGCGCTCGGCTTCGGGTCAGTGCATTCGGCAACCGTAATGCAACGCTTCCACTCGGCTGCGTCATAGGGGACGCCTGCCTCAAGCTGCACCATCTCGTATTTGCCAAGCAGGGCGGTCGGTGCCCAGTAATAGCCGACCCAGCCTTCCTTGCGCTCATAGGCCTTGGCAATCGAGCCGTCGAGGCCTGCTGCCGAGCCGGTGTCGACCAGCGTCCAGCCGGCCTTCTCTGCTTCGAAGGCCTTGTAGAGCTGTGCGGTCACGACCGTTCCACCCCAACCCTGTGGACCATTGAAGATCGCGCCCTTGCTCGGGTCTTCAGGATCCTTGATGAGGTCGGGATGCTTCAGGAGATCGGGAATACTCTTGATGTCTGGATGGGCATCGGCGAAATACTTCGGGATCCACCAGCCCTGAACGCCGCCATCGGGCAGCGGAGACCCGACCTTTACGATACGGCCTTCTTCGGTTCCCTTCTTGACCACGTCGGGAAGCAGATCGATCCAGGCCTCGGGCGCGATATCCGGCTCGCCTTTTTCCGCCATGGAGGTGATCGTCGGTACGGTATCGCCGATGGTGATTTCGGCGCTGCAGCCGTAACCTTCATTGAGGATGATCTTGTCGAGATTGGAAATGACCTCGGCACTTTGCCAGTTCATGCTGGCGATGGTGACGCTGCCGCAGTCTGCCGCGCTGGCGAGCGACGAACCGGCGACGGTCCCAAGGAACAGGCATGTCGATGCTAGCAAGCTTTTCATTATCGTTCCCTCTTTTGGCGGCTTTTCTTCTGAGGCGGGGCGCCGCGGACCCCGTCTCAACGACGCTAGGAGGCTTCTCCCATGCGAACCGATTTCCTGAACGCAGCCCTCAATCCGCGTGAGACGGCGGTATCGAATCCGGCCGCGCGCATCTCCTCGATCGCGGCCGCGGTGGTGCCGCGATAGTCGAGGAAGGTCTGGACAATGTCGGTCGGACAGTCGTCACGCTGCTCAAGCAGCCGACCGGCACCCGTGATAAGGGTATTGACTGCACGCTTGGCGATCTCGGGAGCCAGTCCTTGCGAGACGGCGTCTGCCATCATCGCTTCGGCGAGCAGCGCCGGAAAGGCAGGCCCGGATCCGGTGAGGCCGGTCAGATAGTCGATTTCCGCTTCTGAATGCACTTCATCCTGAGAACCGCAAGCATCGAAGATCGCCCTTATGATGTCTCGATCGTCGTTCTGCAGCCCGGCGGCTGCGACCCACGGCGTATAGGACTTGCGGACTTCGGCCGCCGCATTTGGCAGGGTACGGACCACGCGGTCCGTCCGATGATGCTCAACAAGGGCGCTGAGGCGGATGCCCGCCATGACGGAGATGACAAGCTTGCCCTCGGCAACAACGTTCAGGCTGAGCCAGTCGGCCGGACGGACGGAGAGAACGATGACGTCCGAGCGGTCGGCAAGTGCCTGATTGTCCGATGTCCAGAAGGAGCGGTTGAAACGGTCGGGGCGCTCGCTGCGATAGGAGAGCGACAGGTTCTGAGGCTCGACGATGCCGGCGTCGAGAATGGCGTCGGCGATTGCTCCGCCCAGCCATCCCGCACCACCAATTACGCCAACCCTCAAAGGCCCGCCCGTTTCCATGCTTCTCTCACTCTGGTTTGTAGCCATGCCGGGCGAAGAAGCGATCGAGCTCCCTCTGCTGTGGTGTTTGTCCGGTGTAAATCGCGATGTATTCCGGAATGCGCTTCATGCGGAGCGCAAGATCTTCCTTGGACTGCATCGAGATGTATCCAATCTGGACCAGGTAGGTCGTTCGTGCGCGAACGTCCGCCGGTCCCGCGTCATATCCGAACCGCATGAACATGCGGCCCAGCGCCTCCATTCTCGCCTGATCGGCCTCATGGACTTCGGCCTGTATCTCGGGCGATTGCAGCGCCCAGCTGCGAACGGCGAACTCGAACTGGGAGTCGAACAGTTCCTTGTTCACCCAGCAGTCGAAAACGTTCAGCATCGCCTCGGCCAAGGACTCCGCATAGGCTTCGGACTGTTTGACCAGATTGCCGGTATTCTTCTCCCTCCAGCGCGCGACGAGGGCACTCAGCAGTTCCTCCCGGTCCTTGAAGAACCAATAGAAGCTGGTCCGGGAAAGATTGAGCCGTTTGGCCAACGGCAGGATCTTCACCGAGTCCACGCCCGACTCGAGCAGGGAGTCATAGGCGGCCTCGAGCCATCCCTCCTGAGAACCGCGCCAGCCAGTGTCAGTCATCGCCTGTTCCATGATTGCCTCCTAACAAATCCAAACGGCCGTTTCAAGCAAAATGTACATATGTGTCGAATATCTGAACCACGGTGTTTTTGATTATTGACACCTATGTACATTTCCGCTTACCGTTGCGATAAATTCCCATAAACCGGAGCCCGTCGCATGTCGAACGATCCCCTGCTTCAGCCGTTTCAGTTGAAGCATTTGACCCTGCGCAACCGCATCATTGTTACGTCTCACGAGCCTGCCTATCCCGAAGACGGCATGCCGAAGGACCGCTACCGCGCCTATACCGTTGAGCGGGCCAAGGGCGGGGTGGCGCTGACGATGACCGCCGGCTCGGCGGCAGTGTCCAAGGACAGCCCTCCGGTCTTCAACAACCTGCTCGCATACAAGGACGAGATCGTGCCTTGGATCCGGCAAATGACCGACGCCGTGCATGAAGAGGGGGCTGCGATCATGATCCAGCTCACGCACCTCGGCAGGCGTACCCGCTGGGACAAGGGCGATTGGCTCCCGGTCGTTGCACCCTCACATCATCGCGAGGCAGCGCACCGAGCCTTTCCCAAGAAGCTCGAAGACTGGGACATCGAGCGCATTATCAAGGACTTTGCGGACGCCGCCGAACGGATGAAGGCGGGCGGTATGGATGGTGTCGAGCTGGAAGCCTACGGGCATCTTATTGACCAGTTCACCTCGCCGCTCACCAACGAACTCGACGGTCCTTATGGAGGTTCGCTCGATAACCGCCTGCGCTTTTGTTTCGACGTCTTCAGGGCCATGCGCGAAAGGGTCGGCAACGACTTTATCCTTGGCGTTCGCTATACGGCAGACGAATGTCTTCCCGGCGGGACAGGAAAGGCCGAAGGCCTGGAGATTTCCCGTCGTCTCAAGGAAAGCGGCCTCATCGATTATCTGAATGTCATCCGCGGTCATATCGATACGGATCCGGGCCTCACAGATGTCATCCCGATTCAGGGGATGGCGAGCGCACCACATCTGGATTTTGCCGGCGATGTGCGCGCGGCAACCAAGTTTCCAACCTTCCATGCCGCCAAGATCCAGGACGTGGCGACGGCCCGTCATGCAATCGCTGCCGGCAAGGTCGACATGATCGGCATGACCCGCGCCCACATGACCGACCCGCATATCGTGCGGAAGATCATGGAAAAGCGCGAGGATGATATTCGCCCCTGCGTCGGCGCCAACTACTGTCTCGACCGCATCTATCAAGGTGGCATGGCTTTCTGCATTCACAATGCGGCGACCGGTCGCGAAGAAACGATGCCGCATCGGATCCCGAAGGCTGCCGTTCGCAAGAAGGTCGTCATCGTCGGTGCCGGTCCGGCCGGCCTTGAGGCTGCTCGCGTCTCGGCGGAACGGGGTCATGAGGTCGTTGTTTTGGAGGCCGCGAACAATCCGGGCGGTCAAATCCGCCTGACGGCCCAGAGCGAGCGCCGGCGGGAAATGATCGGCATTATCGACTGGCGCATGAGCCAGTGCGAAAAGCTCGGCGTCACCTTCCGGTTCAATACCTGGGCCGAGGCTGAGACGGTACTCACCGAAAAGCCCGATGTCGTCATTATCGCTACCGGTGGATTGCCGCACACAGAGGTGCTGTCGAAGGGCAACGAACTCGTCGTTTCCTCCTGGGACATCATCTCCGGTGATGTGAAGCCTGGAACCAACGTGCTCATCTTCGACGACGCCGGCGACCATGCGGGCCTCCAGGCTGCCGAGTTCCTCGCCAAGGGCGGTGCCAAGGTGGAAATCATGACACCGGACCGCTCCTTCGCGCCCGAAGTCATGGCGATGAACCTCGTTCCTTACATGCGCTCGCTGCAGAAACTCGACGTCACCTTCACAGTCACGTACCGGCTGGAGTCGGTTGAAAAGAGTGGCAACCAGATCATCGCCCATGTTGGCAGTGACTATGGCGGCGTTGCCAAGCAGCAGGCCTTCGACCAGATCGTCGTCAACCACGGAACCATCCCGCTGGACGACCTCTATTTCGAATTGAAGCCTGGCTCGCGGAACCTTGGCGAAGTCTCCTACGACGAGCTTATTGCCGGCACGCCGCAGTCCGTCGAACGCAACCCGGAGGGCGCCTATCAACTCTTCCGGATCGGCGATGCCGTTGCGGCCCGCAATACACATGCGGCCATCTACGATGCGCTGCGTCTTGCCAAGGACATCTGAGAATGGCGCGGTTTGACGCCTTGCAAGCGTTTCTGGACGCGGCCTTTGTCACGTTCAACCAGTTTTCACAGGATCTGAGGGCGCGCCAGTCACTCATGCAGATTTTTGCCCAGCTTGAAGCGCCGCAACCGCAACGTCTGGACATCGGCAAGCGCCTCCCGGTCTGCAGCCAACATCTCGACAGTGTGCTGGCTGCAGAAACCGGCCGATCGTCCCTGGATACGCTAATCAGACGCTTCTCGGACCTTGAGCCGATGCTCGAATGGAAGTGGCGCGCGGTCTACGACCATACGGCCAGCGAAAATTTCTTGATGAGCCACGCCAATGCGATGATCGCCGGACCGGGCGGCCTGGAGGACCGGAGGGACCTCTGGCTCGGCGCGACGCTGATGGCGCCGTATGTGCGTTATCCCGACCACGACCACGCCCCGGAAGAGACGTACCTCGTCCTGTCGGAAGGCGAGTTTCAGCATGGCGATTCCGAATGGTTCTCACCCGGGATCGGAGGTTCCTTCTACAATCCGCCTGGCGTCAAACACGCCATGCGGTCGGGTGAAAAACCGCTGTTTGCATTCTGGGCATTGTTGCCTGATCGACCGAGGCACTGACGAAAGGGCGTTCGGCCGAGACCGAGCGCGGGAGAAAGGTTTGCCATGAAAATACTTGTGACGGTG
>NZ_LMJM01000003.1:913-1025 GCF_001429005.1 Ensifer sp. Root954 | reverse complement strand
GGTCGAAGAGGCGCTCAGGCTGAAGGAAGCCGGCAAGGCTGAGGAAGTCGTCGTCGTTTCCGTTGGTCCGGCCAAGGCCGAAGAGACGCTGCGCACCGCGCTTGCCATGGGC
>NZ_LMJM01000003.1:501-832 GCF_001429005.1 Ensifer sp. Root954 | reverse complement strand
GATCATCGTCGGCAAGCAGGCGATCGACGACGATTCGAACCAGACCGGCCAGATGCTGTCGGCTCTGCTCGGCTGGGCGCAAGGCACCTTCGCCTCCAAGGTCGAGATCGGCGACGGCAAGGCAACCGTGACGCGCGAAGTCGACGGCGGTCTGCAGACCATCGACATCAAGCTGCCGGCCGTCGTCACCACCGACCTGCGCCTGAACGAGCCGCGCTACGCCTCGCTGCCAAACATCATGAAGGCGAAGAAGAAGCCGCTCGACAGACACACCCCGGCCGACTTCGGCGTCGACACCGCCGCCCGCCTCAAGGTGCTGAAGACCGAGGAG
>NZ_LMJM01000003.1:0-411 GCF_001429005.1 Ensifer sp. Root954 | reverse complement strand
ACCACGACAGCAACCACCTTTCCGACCAGACCGCCAAGGCGCTGAGCGCCGCTTCGAAAATCGCCAGTGGGACTGGAGCCGATGTGCATGTGCTGGTCGCCGGCGCCGGCGCCAAGGCTGCAGCCGAACAGGCCGCCAAGCTGGCCGGCGTTGCCAAGGTGCTCGTTTCCGACGACGCCTCGCTTGCCAACAACCTCGCAGAACCGCTCGCTGCCCTGATCGTCTCGCTCGCTGGCAGCTACGACACCATCGTTGCAGCCGCGACCTCGGTCGGCAAGAACGTCATGCCGCGCGTTGCAGCCCTGCTCGACGTTTCCCAGGTCTCGGAAATCATCGAGGTCGTCTCGGCCGATACTTATCTGCGTCCGATCTATGCCGGCAACGCCATCCAGACGGTGCAGACGACCGAAG
>NZ_LMJM01000002.1:64001-196426 GCF_001429005.1 Ensifer sp. Root954 | reverse complement strand
CAGTTCAGGCAAGGGCCAAAGAGCCGATCACGCCAGCCAAGTCCGAGGGCATGACGCCGTAACTCTCGCCCGGCGCCTGCCGTCGTCGGCCCACGTGGCCTTCCACGGGGTCGAGCCATCTCCTCGACTTCCGCCGCAATCTTCGCGCGGAAAGCCGGAACCGAGTGATCCTTTTAGTTGCTAAATTTCTTTATTTGCTTTTTCAAATAGCCGCCCCTCGTCATGCTGGCGTCTGGGGCTTGGACCCGAATTCAGCACGACAGAGTTTGATGAAGCACATCACCATCCCCACCGACAGTTTCCTGGACGGCAACCGGTTTCGCGTCGTCACCCTGCGGCTGGCACTGATCTACGCGGCGGCCGAATTCCTGATCAGCAGTCCCATCTGGCTCACGATCGGGAACAATCCGCTGAAGCCCCTCCTCGGCAAGCTGGCGCTCGAAGCGGTCTTTGTCCTCGTCGCCATCCTCCTGGCGCAGCTTCTCAGCCGGATGCGGCGGCAGAGCTATGGCCGGCAAATCGCGGCGTGTCTGTTGCTGTCGCTGGTCAGCTCTCTCGGCATGTCGCTGCTGGACGCCTATCTCTATAGCCTGATCATGCTGCCCGTGGTCGTGCCGTTCAACATGATGGATTACGCCTATGCGGTCTGCTATCGCATGTCGATCTTCTTCGGCTGGTCGTTTCTCTTCGTCGCGTTGCTCAATCACATGGACGTGCGCGACCGCGACCTGAAGCTGATCGCCTCACGCGAAGAGGCGCTCGCGGCGCAAATGCGCGCCTTGCAGTACCAGATCAACCCGCATTTCCTTTTCAACACGCTTAATTCCATCACCGGCCTTGTCGAGGAGGGGGCCTCCGAGCGGGCCGAACGGATGATCATGTCGCTTTCGGCGTTCCTGCGCTCGACGCTGCAGCTCGACCCCATGCGTGAGCTCAGGCTTGCCGACGAGATGGCGCTGCAGAAGGAATATCTCGAGATCGAAAAGGAGCGGTTTTCGGACCGGATGAGCGTTCGGATCGACATTCCCGGCGAACTCGAGGATGCGAAAGTTCCAAGTCTCATCCTGCAGCCTTTGGTCGAGAACGCGGTCAAACACGGCGTCGGTCGTTCCAGCAGCACAGTCGAAATCCTGATCCGCGCGGCAAGGCGCGGGGACAGGCTCAATCTGATCGTCGAAAACGATGTTGCCGCAGCGACTGCGGCGGGGATGATGCACGGGCTCGGCATCGGTCTTGCCAATGTGGCCCACCGCGTCAGGACCCATTTCCCGGAGGGAGCTTCGCTGACAGCAGGCCCGATCGAGCCGCGCAAATTCCGAGCCTCGCTCGATATGCCCTTGATACTTGTTTGAGGCAGAGGAAGAGGCTGGCGGACGGGCCGGCGAGGTTATTGTCTGACGCCGCCCGACTGGGCGGCGCTGTCGTTCATGCCGACGGTAGCATCCCCGTCAATCGTCGACGACGGACCACTTGTCGTCCGGATCGAAGCGGTCGATGAAGGGTACGATTGCTTCCGTGCTCGGCCCGAGGTCGCGCTCGTAGACGATACCCTGCTGGTTGACGACGAAGGTCTTCACGCCCGTCTCCGCATAGGTGACCGGCCAGGCGATCAGCGCAAAGCCGCCGATCATGTTGCCGTTGATCACATAGTCGTAGCGACCGCCGGCAATGTTGTCGCCCTGCGAGGTCAGGATACGGAAGCGGTAGCCGAAGTATCCTTCGCCAGCCTTTGCCTTTTCCAGGGCCGCTTCGCTGATCGAGTCTCCGACGGGGCTTTCGCCATCCCCCTGGTCGGCCGGCCAATAGAGACCGTCGGTCTGGCCGGGCGTGCTGATCAGCTTCTGGGCATATTCGAGCACGCCGTCGGAGTCGCGATCCTCAGAGGCGTATTCCTTCTGGGCATCGACATAGGCCTCGACCGTGTCGATCGCCTGCAACTCGTTCTCGCCGACGCGACGATTGACGATCTCTTCGAGCCCGACATAGGTATCGAAGGCCCATTTGCCGTCATCGCCCTTGGTGAGCGGGAAGGGCAAGGGCCAGAGCCGGTCGCCGATCTGCAGGATCTTTCGACCCTCCAGATCGCGAACGACGACATTGCGCGCTGCCCCTTCGCGGATAAGAGCGAACGTATCCTTCACCCCTTCGCTGTCTTTCAGCTTCTCCGCATTAAGCCCCAAAAGTTTTGCCAGGCCGTCGAAATCATCCGCGGCCAGCCTGGCCTTGAATTCGCCGATGGCTTTGTCCGGATCGTCGAAGACCGGCGGGTCTTCTGCGGCGGCATAGGCATCCAGCCCACCCACCATCTGGTCCGCCGGCGGCTGATCGGCCGACGGTTGGTCTCCTGCAGGCTGATCGCCGGCAGCTTGATCGCCAGCAGGTTTATCGGCAGGCGGTTTGTCCTGCGAATAGGCGGAGCCGATCGGCGTCGCTACCAGAACCAGCGCCATCGCTGATCCCAGGAGAAGGGAATTGAAGAGCTTTGTCATGGTCGTTCTCCTGTGATCCGATCAACGTCTGCGGCCGCCGCCGCCGCGTCCGCCACCGCCACGGTGCATCGGCGGCCGGCCGCCACCACGGCTCATCTGTGGCCGCCCACCGCCGCGATGACCACCGCCAAGGCTTTGCCCGCCGCGGCGTGACGAAGCGACCTCACGCCGTCCGGAATTGACATTGCCAAGGCCCGATGGCTTCTTCGGCCGGTTCTGCGCCTTTGCCGCCATCTTCTTCTTGCCACCGCTGCGGTTGACCTGCGACGGCTTGTTGCCCGGGCGATTGATGCTCGGCTTTCCGTCCCCAGCGCGGGCCTTGGCGATCGCCTGACCGCCACCGCCGCCGCCGGGCCGAGCCGCCGGTCTCTGCTGCGCTTTCAGCCCGTCGAGCGTGCTCTTGCGCACATCCCTGATCTGGCCGCCGCCACCTCCGCCGGGCCGTGCGTTCGGCCGGTCGCGATTGATCTCGGCGGCGCGGTTGCGCAGGTTGTTGTTGCCGTTCGCCTTGATGTTGTTCTTGATGCTGTTTCGGTCGAAATGCTGAAGCTGGTCACGATTGAAGTTGATCTTGCTGCGGTCGACATTCTTCCAGTCGACGTCGTTCCACTTCACCTTGCCGTTGATGTTGTTGAAGCAGTTGTTGCAGTCGATGTCCATGTCGCCGCCGTTCCAGCGGCCACCCCAGACGCCCCAATCGTCCCAGTCGACGATCGCGGCGAAGGCCGCACCCGTGACCGCGCCGGCGAAGAAGGCCGCACCCGGATACCAGTAGGCGGGATAGGGCTCGTCGTAGTAGCCGATCGGCGCCGGCGCATAGTTCGGCTCGTAGAGCATCTCCGGCGGATACTGCGGCACGTAGATCGTTTCCGGGTTGGCCGCCTGGATGACGACGTTGTCGCCTTCCTGGACCACCTTTACCTTGTCGTCGGTCTTGATGATGTTCTTGGCGACCGCCTCGTCACGCAGTTGCTGGATGGCCATCAGCACGTCTTTCTGCTGATTGGCGATCGCATCGCCGAAAGACTGCGTCCACTCGAGATCCTCGCTCATCATCTTGACGATCTGGGGGTAGTTCAGCAGCGATATGATGCTGCCGTCCCAGTCGTCTTTCGGCTTCATGTCGGGTTTCTTCTCGCGAGCCTCAAGAAACCGTTCTGCCTCGACGATCTGCAAAGGATAGAGTGCGGCGGCGGAAATGAGCGCCACCAACTCGTCCGGGTAGAGCGCGATGCGCGCCACCAGCACCTCGAGCTCATCATCGCTGAGCGGCTCGGGTGCTGTTTGTTGTTCCTGAGCAGCCGGTGCGGCTGCTGTCTGCTGTGCAAGAACCGCCGTGACGGGTGTTGTTATCAAAACCG
Source organism: Ensifer sp. Root954 (assembly GCF_001429005.1). Classification (NCBI taxonomy): domain Bacteria; kingdom Pseudomonadati; phylum Pseudomonadota; class Alphaproteobacteria; order Hyphomicrobiales; family Rhizobiaceae; genus Ensifer; species Ensifer sp. Root954. Next base: position 192,576 of record NZ_LMJM01000002.1, on the reverse strand, counting down.
CGATTGCGCTGCCGAGCGCGATGATCGTCTTTTTGATCATCTATCCAGCCTCCCTCGTGTATTGGGCAATGGCACGGGCGCTTGAACTGGCGCGCGGGACAGCCCCCTGTCGACGCTTCTTGTTCTGCAATTTCAAGCTGATCGCGCAGCAGTCTCTGACCACAGCCGTCATCAGTCAATGGAATCTCTAGAGGAGGCCGGCGGATCGGGAAGCCCGGCAGGCGTATTCTACTGTATGTTACTGCCCCACGGTTGCCGTGGGCGTGCCATCCACGTGACGGTAGAGCTTGCAAGGTGCCGGCGAGCATAGAGCTGCGGGTGTCGGCTGTTTCGCGTGAGGGGGAAGGGGCTAGCATGGACGAGGATCCTTCCCGATCGAATGTGGTCCGCAACGGAACGAACGGGTCGCCTTCCATCGAGGCGAAGATCACGGATATCGCCCGGATCGGCATCGTCGGGCTTCTGGCCTACTGGTCTTTGACGCTGATCGCACCCTTCGCGATCATTCTGATATGGGCGGCAATCCTCGCGGTGGCGCTCTTTCCAGCCTATGCCAGGCTGGGACGCTTGCTCGGCTCGCGGCGCCTTGCCTCATTCCTGATCACGCTGATATGCCTCGCCGTCATCGTCGCCCCACTGACTGCGATCGCGGTCAGCTTTGCCGAAGGGTTGCAGGCGCTGCTTGCCAGGCTTGCCGACGGTTCGCTGAGCGTACCGGTCCCGCCGGAATATATCCGCACGTGGCCTGTCGTCGGCGAGCGCATACATGCGGTCTGGAGCATGGCGTCGGGCAATATCGAAGCACTGCTGAGCAAGATCGAACCGGCGCTGATGCAAGCCGGCACCAAGGTTCTCGGCAAGGTCGCGAGCGTCGGCGCCGAGGTCCTAAGTTTCGTGGTCTCGGTGTTGATCGCAGGTTTTCTCTTCGGTTCGGCGGAGCGGCTGGCGGAAATGGCACAGCGCTTTGCCGGCAGGATCGGCGGCCAGCGGGGCATCGGTTTCCTCAAGCTGGCGACGGCGACGATCCGCAACGTGGCGCGCGGCGTCATCGGCGTGGCGCTGCTACAGGCATTTCTGTGCGGACTGGTGCTCAGCCTGTTCGATGTTCCGGCGCCTGGCGCGATTGCCTTCGTCGTGCTGATCCTCTGCATCATCCAGATCGGCCCCGCGCTGGTGTTGCTGCCCGTCATGATCTGGGCCTGGTTCACCATGGATTTCGGTCCGGCGCTGTTGCTGACGATCCTGTTGATCCCGCTGTTCGTCATCGACAATGTGATGAAGCCGATCCTGGTGGCACGCGGGCTGTCGACGCCGACTCTGGTGATCCTGCTGGGGGTGCTTGGCGGCACGCTGTCCTACGGCCTGATCGGTCTTTTTCTCGGGCCGATCGTGCTGAGTGTCGCGCATGATCTGCTGATGGTCTGGGCGCGCTCTGATGCGGCGCCAGAGAAGGCGGCTGAACCGGCCGTCCGCGACGGCGAGCTTGAACCCGGCAATATCTGATCAGCGTATCGCGCTGGTGGTACCTGCCTGCTGATACTCCGCTTCGGGCACAGCAACGCCGGCGGCGCGCAGGCCGTCGAACAGGCGGTGCTGATCCTCGGGACGGTGAAACTGAAGGGCAATCGCTTGCCCGAGGTTACCGAAGAGAGCCGGGGCGTTGGTCTCGAACCACTTTCGCTCCTCACGCGCCTCGTCCGTCTTGCCGAGCTTTCCGAGAATCGCAAGCAGCAGGACCCGGTCGGCCGGGTTGGCGCCCGGATTGGCGAGACGCGCCCACCGTTCGGCGGCGACATAGTCGCCGGCGAAATAGGCGCAGCTTGCCAACGCCCCCTCGAAAACTCCGGTCTGGCCGAGGTTGCGCTCGGTCGCGTCCGACAGGAGCTTGCAGCCCGCATCCCATTGACCCGACTGCGCGAGCCGGAGGCCGTATGCGCCGGCAAGTTCGGTGTCGTTGGGATTGATGGCAAGCGCGCGGGCGCCGACGGCGAGGGCAGCATCGACTTCGCCGCGAGCGAAGAGGACGAGCATCTGTGCTTCGAGGGCGCGAACGTCGAAGGGGGCAAGATCGACGGCGTGCGCCGCCGCTTCGCCAGCCTGTTCCAGCAGCCCTGCTGAGGCCGAGGGATCGAGGCCATTGCTCAGCGCATCTATATAGCTCATCGACAGAAGCGCCCAGGCGGTGGCGTAGGTCGGGAATTGCCGGGTCGCGCGCTGCAGGCACTCCTCGGCGGAGCGACGGGATTGCGGATCGATGTCGCCGCGATGGTCGTAGTAGGTTAGGGAGCAGGCATAGGCCTGCCAGCCCTCAGGAACCGAACGCCTGAGTTCGGCTGCGCTTGCCTGGAAGATGGCGCCATAGGGCTCTGCCACCGCGCTCGAGACCGCGGCCGCCGTCCTTGCCTGCTGATCGATAACGTCGCCGGACTGCAGTCGTTCGTCGTAGGTGTTCGCCCAGACGACCGCCCCGTCGGATCGCTGGATGAGCCTCACGACCAGCCGCAGCCGCTCTGCCTCGAGCCTTACCCGTCCTTCAAGCGCATAGGTTTGATCGGCCGATGTCCGTAATGGATCGCTGACCGTGACCGGTACGATCTCCTTGAATTTGGCGAGGTTGCTCACGACTTCGTCCGTCAGCCCCTGCGCCATCATCGCCGATTGCCGCGTCCCCGAGATGTCCTCGAAAGGCGTGACGATCACCTTCGGAATATTTGGCCGACTGGCCGCCGTACTGTTGTCACCGGAAAGAAGCAGCAAGCCGGCCGACAGACCGGTGAGGCCACAGACAAGCGCCGCAGCGCCAAGCAGGATGCGGCGGCGATGACGCCAGCCGACCGGCGCGGCTTCGGACGGTGGCATTCCGCTTTCTCTAACGGGTGCTGGCTGCTTTTCGGCTCGTCTTTCGAAGGTCGGCACATAGGCGCCCTTCGGCATCCGGATCACGATCGGGTCGCTGCGTCCGGCGACGAGGTAATAGCGTTCGAGTGCCCGACGAATGCGGCCCGCCTCGATCCGAACGGCGGGATCCGTTTGCGGGTCGAAGGAGGAATCTCGGCCGAAAACCTCGGTGGCAATGGAATAGGCCTTGATGCGGTCGCCGCGCCCGGCCAGTGTTTCCTCGATGACATAGGCCAGGAATTTACGGTCGCGGTCTGGAGCATCGAATTCGGCGCTCAGGCGAATGCGCTCAAGCTGTGCCAGAATCTCCACGCTGCTGGGCGGAGATATGGTCGGTTCGACGCCGACGTCCTGCTGGTCCCCGATGGCCATCACGCGCCTCCATGGGCACAATGTGAGATTGTATCCGGCGGCAGTGTAGTCTCCCGTATCCTACGCACCGGTTCGGTCGGAGCGCAACATTTATTCGCGTCGGGCTTCACGTTCCCTGCCGAGGTTGCGCGGGCGGGCGCTGACGATGCCGAGGACGCGGCGCGCGGCCGGGCGTTTCGCTCGCCGATGTCATTGATCAGCGCCGAACGGGAAGCGGCAGCGGCATTCCCGTCCGCCGATACCGGTTTGCCTTCCTTCGACCGCAAATCGTGGCAAATGAAGTCGACAAGGCTACTAGGTACGGACGCCGTTTCGAAGCGGGAGGCGTGGCTTGTCGGTGGGCGTGCGGAACATGTCCGCTGGCGCCGGGCGTCCGACGTGGAAACCCTGGACGTGGTCGATCCGAAAGCGCCGCATCAGGGCCAGTTGCTCGTCGGTCTCCACGCCCTCGATCAGGATCTTGTGGCCGCGGTTGCGCACGAGCCCGATGATGTCCTGCAGCATCGCGCGGCCCTTCGGCGTGGCGCAATCGTGCAGGAACGACCGATCGATCTTCACCGTGTCGAAATCGATCAGGCGCAGCCAGGAGAGACCGGCGAAGCCGGTTCCAAAATCGTCCAGCCAGATGCGGATGCCAAGGGTCTCCAGGTCGCTGATGCAGCGCAGGATGCCCGAGTGCATCTCCATCTCCAGCCCTTCGGTGATCTCGAAGGCGAGCCGGCTTCCGGCAACCCCGGTTTCTCCCAGGATCGCCGCGACCGAGGTCGCAAAACCCGGCGTCTTCAGCTGGATCGGCGAGACATTGACGCTGACCAAGGGAACGTGATTGTCGACAAGCAGTTCGCGGCACACGGTCTTTATCGCCCAGCGGCCGAGATCGAGAATGGCGCCGGTCCGCTCGGCGACCGGGATGAACAGGCTTGGCGGAACCGAGGTGCCATCCAGCATCGTCAGGCGCATCAGCGCCTCGACGGCATCGACCTCGCCAGTCGTCACGTTCGTGATCGGCTGGTAGACGAGGGATACCAGGTTCTGGTCGACGGCGATCTTCAAGAGGGCTGCGATGTTCTCGCTCTCGTCGCTGCTCTGCGGATCGTTCGGATCGAACAGCTTCGAGCAGTTTCGCCCGCTCGCCTTGGCGGCGTAAAGCGCGCGGTCGGCCTCGTGGATGATTTTCTCGAGCTTGGCGCCGGTGTGGTTGCGGGTGAAGGCGGCGCCGACGCTGACGGTGACGATGGACACGCCGTCGCGTCGCTGCTCGTGGATCAGCCCCATGCTTTCAACCGTGCGGCAGATGACCTCCGCAAGCTCGGCCGCCTGCTCGCGCGTATCCAGGCGAGCAAGGACGATGAACTCCTCGCCGCCGTAGCGGCCGATCGAGCCGTGATAGTTCCTGATCGCTTCGCCGAGCGCATTGGCCACGAGAATGAGGCAGCGGTCGCCCTCCTGGTGGCCGTAGCAGTCGTTGTATTTCTTGAAGAAATCGACATCGATCAGCATGGCGGTGAAGTTCTTGCCGAGCTTCTGCCAATCGTTCCAGTAGTCGCGCAGCTGCTGATCGATGGCGCGGCGGTTGTCGAGACCGGTCAGCGGATCGGTGTTCGACAGCCGCAGAAGCGCCATTCCCCGCTCGGAAGCTTCGTTCTGCTGGATTTTCGCCTCGAAGGCGTTGAGGAAAACCTTGTAGCGCTCGCGGTTGAGCTTCCAATTCACATAGGAGGTGAAGACGAAGCAGGAGACGTAGAACGTTCCGAAGGCGATCAGGTAGGCCGGATCGTGTTCGGAGAAGAACGACAGCGCGATGAAAAACGTCACCAGCACGATGCTGGAGGCGACCACCGAGAGGCGGAACCGTAAGCTGAAAAAGAGATTGGCGCCCATCATGAAGATGGCGCCGAAGATCATGTAGTAGGACATGCTGCTCGTATCGGCCGTCATCATCGCCGGAACGAGCCAGCCTATGTAGCCGAAGACGAGGGCTGCGGCGCAGGTGCCGTCGAGCCATTTGGTCTGGGCCTTCAGCCGAAACAGGATCTCGAAGGTCAGAAGCGAGCCGATGCCGACAAAGAGGCGCGAGACGATCGTGTAGAAGGCGACGTCGGGGACGAGCAGGATGTCCGGGATGAAGAAGAGCAGGTAGACGACGACGGCAACCCACAGCCCCTGCCGGGTCGAGGCGCGCCGGCCAGCCTCGCCCTCCATGCGATAGAGGGTCTGAAGCTCAGCCAGGTGCGGCCTGTGCGGCTGCTTGTGTAGGTCGATGTCAACTACGTCGGCCAACGTGTGCTTCATGCACTGATCCATCGCGCTGCGTCACGGTCAACGGAAATCTGTCGTCGCTTTTCCATCAATGGACGTTGTTTCGGACACTCTCTGCGTGTTCGCCGCAGCCCATCTGCAACAAGGGCGGGAAACGCTGCGAGGCATGATAGGAGGTGTCCATTAAGTTTTGTTAAATTAATGGGTCAGGGCATCTGCGAATCGGTGTCACCCAAAGGGGTGAGCTCCGAGTATTTACCTTATTATATACAAAAACTTGCATTCCGAGCCGTAATGCGCGCATCTTCGCGACTATTGTTAACAAAGCTTTAACGGATGGTCTCGCGTGCGCCAATTTCAGACTGTTTTCGACGGTCAGAGCCTCATTACTCCCAAGGCAATGGCTGATGAGTTCGTTTCGCCCCGCGGCGAACGACATGACGAACAGCTCTCGACCGCCAAGGCCGAGCTCGCATTGATTCTCAGGGTCGCTCAGGAACAATTCATTCAAGGAACGGATGCGTCGAAAATTATCGACCGGCTCGCGGCCTCCCTCCACCAGACCCGTGCCAAATACCACCCGAGCGTGTGGCAGGAGCTAATCCCGATTGCCCAGGATCACCCGGTTTCGGAGTACTTCCTGCAGGATCCGTTCACCCGGTGGTCGTTCGACAAGCCCAGGGGATATTCGGGTGACGCGCAGTTGCTCGACTTCATCTACGGCCATGCGAGCGTTGCCCGCGAAATCGAGCAGGCGTCGCCGGTCGGGCGCGCCCTTTACGACTACACGAAGGACGCTTCGTCCTCGGTCGCGGTGCGCGAGCGCCGCGATATCCTCACGCGCCACGTCGACGAGATCGCGGCGAGCCGGGGTTCCGAGGCGGAGATCCTGACGATTGCCGCGGGTCATCTGCGGGAAGCCAACCGGTCCAAAGCGCTCGAGGAACGCCGCATCAAGCGTTGGGTGGCGCTCGATCAGGATCCTCTCAGTGTCGGATCGATCAGCCGCGATTTCTCCGGCACGGCGATCGAAGCGGTCGACGGTTCCGTTCGCAGCCTGCTCGGCCGCGACCAGAAGCTCGGCACGTTCGACTTCATCTATGCGGCTGGTCTCTACGACTATCTCGCCGACAAGGTGGCCATCAAGCTGACGCATCGCTGCCTGCAGATGCTGAAGCCGAACGGCGTCTTCCTTTTTGCCAACTTCGCTCAGGACATCGGTGTCGACGGTTACATGGAGACCTTCATGAACTGGGCCTTGCTTCTGCGTTCCGAAGTGGACATGTGGAACATCATCCACAAGAGTGCCGGGAAGTCTGCGATCGACGCGCGCGTCTTCTTCGGTGCCAACCGCAACATCGTCTACGGCGTCATCCAGAAGCATTCCTGAGATTGCTTCGACGAACTGCCTCGGCTTCAAGCCGAGGCGGGCCGGCAACCGGAGACCGCAGGGTGCCGAAGGGCTGCTGCGGTTTCGTATTTCTCACGCTCAGTCTTGCGTGCGCAGAAAGCGGCTCAACAGGCGGTGTAGCAGCACGCCTTCCTCCTTCGGCTTGAAGCCGGGATCGACCGCGACCCTGCTGAAGATGCCGTCGATGATCGCGGCGATCCAGCGGGCAGCGCCCTCCGCGTCGAGGGTCCTGTCGATCTGGTTTCGGCTGGCGGCGTTGCGCAGGAGTGCCACGAGCGCCGACTGGAGTTCCGCGTCGTTCGTCGCCGCTAGCGTCCCGATGCGCTCGTCACGCATCGCTTCGGCGGCGATTTCGAGCGCGAGGCTCGAATAGGCAGGATCGCCCGCGAGTTCGAGAACGCTATCCATAAAGCCCAGCAAGGCGGCGAACAGATCCTCCTCTTCGCCCAGCTTTCGGAAAATCTCCGCCGTTTCTTGACGTTCCTCTTCCACGATCGCCGCGATGATGGTGTGCTTGGTCGGAAAATAATGGAAAAGATTTCCCGGGCTCATGCCTGCCTCGGCGCAGATCTCGGCCGTCGACGTGCCGTGAAAACCCTTGCGCGAAAAGCAGGCGATTGCCGCATCGAGAATCAGCCGACGCCTGGCCGCATGTTTTTCGGGGTCGATCTTGCGCATCGCCGGTTCTCCTTGCATGCCGTTCAATTATTAGATCAAGCACTCTGATTTCGGTGGGCAGACGATCGGTGTCAAGGCCGCCGGCCGTTTGCATGATCTCCGCCATCTTCCCGCAATGCTCGTGTGTGATCTGCCTTACAATTGTCGCGTTTGATGAATTCTATTGTTAGATTGAATGATCTAATAAATTATCGACGCCCTTTGCCCGACCCGGGATCCGGTATCGCAGGCGCATCACGCCGCCGGCCCCGCCAATGGAAAGCCAATGAAATGAGACGTACAGTTGAGTTGAACGTCGCTCTCGCAGCGTTGCTTGTGATTGCGGCGGCTGCTGGTCCGGCGCGCGCCTCGGGGGAGGCCGCCGCCTCCGTTCCCGCCCCGTCTGCCACCCGCACGGTAACGACGCTCGTTGCCGACAGCCGCCCACAGCAATGGACACGCTCCTTTGCCGGTATCTTCGTTGCCCGCGAGGAGATTGCCGTCGGCACAACCTTGACTGACCAGCGTATCGCCAGTGTCGAGGTCGAGATCGGCGATCGGGTAGCCGCGGGGCAGGTGCTCGCCCGGCTGGAAACCGACATGCTGGAGAACCTGCTGCGCGAGGCCAAGGGCCGCGTCGCGCGCGCCAGTGCAGCGATGGCGCGGGAGGAAGAGACGGTCACGCAGGAACAGCGAAAACTCGCGCGCGCCCGCCAGTTGAGCCACCTTCAGGCCGCGACCATTCTCGAGGAACGCGTCTCCGCGCTCGCCCTTGCTGAACAGGCTGTCGAGGTCGCGCGGGCCGATTACGACCAGGCGGAAGCGCTTGAGGCCGAGGCGCGCCGGAGGCTCGATCGTGCCGTGATCGTGGCACCTGCCGATGGGATCGTTTCGGAACGGCTGGCGCGCGCCGGTGCGCTTGCGGGCTCGGACCCGCTGCTCAAGCTCATTCGCGGTGGCGAAATCGAGTTTGCGGCCGAGGTGCCGGAAACCGAACTGCCGTTGCTCGCGGTCGGCCAGACCGTGAAGGTCAAGCTTTCGGGCCGAGCCGACTGGCTCCAGGGGCATGTGCGGGTAATCAACCCGAAGATCGACCGCGAGACCCGCCTCGGCACCGCGCAAGTCACGCTGTCGACCGAGCGCCCGCCTTTCGCGGGCACGTTCGGCCGGGCGGAGATCGTGGTGGGCGAGCGCAAGGCGATCATGGTCGACGATTCCGCCCTGCTGTTCGGTGCGCCGGATGGCGCCGTCTCGGTCTTCGTCGTCGTTGGGGGCCAGGTCGTGCGCAAGTCGGTCAAGCCGGGCATGCGCCAGGGCGGCAAGGTGGAGATCGCCTCGGGCCTTTCGACCGGCGAACGGGTCGTCCTTAAATCCGGGGCGTCGCTGCGCGAAGGCGAAGCGGTCGCAACGAAAGACGTCCAGCCGACGCAGACGGGCGACCAGCAATGACGAGCAACATCTCCGCCTGGGCGATCCGCAAGCCGGTTCCGACGATCGTTCTCTTCGTCGTGCTGACGCTGATGGGGATCGCCTCGTTTCTGAGGCTGCCGGTCAACGCCAATCCGAGCGTATCCTTCCCGATCGTCACGGTGACGATCACGCAACCGAGCGCGCAGCCGGGCGAAATGGAAACGCAGGTGACGCGCCGCGTCGAAGGCGTCGCCTCCGGCCTTGTCGGGGTCAGTCACATCCGCTCGACCATTACCGACGGCGTCTCCACGACCACGGTCGAATTCAAGATCGGCACGGATCCGGACCGGGCGGCAAACGACGTGCGCGAGGCCGTGGCGCAGATCCGCGCCGACCTGCCGCAATCCATTCAGGAGCCGATCGTCTCGCGCCTCGACGTCGACGGCAGCGCCATCGTCTACTACGCCGTGCGGGCGCCCCACATGTCGGAAGTGGAGCTGTCCTGGTTCGTCGATGACACGATCACCAGCGAATTGCTGACACTGCCCGGCGTGCAGAAGGTGCAGCGCCTCGGCGGCGTCAGCCGCGAAGTGCGCGTTTCGCTCAATCCCGAACGGCTGCTGGCGCTTGGCGTGACGGCCGATCAGGTGAACACGGCGCTCAGGGAAATCAACATCAACATCCCGAGCGGTCGCGGCGAAATCGGCGGGCGCGAGCAGTCGATCCGCACCGTCGGCAGTGCCGGCTCGGTGGACGAGCTCCGGCAGCTTTCGATCCCGCTTGCAGGCGGCCGCTGGCTGCAGCTCTCCGACATCGCGACGATCGAGGACACTTCGTCCGAGCCGCGCAGCTTTGCCCATTTCGATGGCGAACCGATCGTGAGCTTCTCGGTTTCGCGCAGCAAGGGAGCGAGCGACACGGTCGTTGCCGAGCGCGTCATCGAGCGGCTGAAGGAGATCCAGGCGCGCACCCCCGGCGTCGAGATGACCGAGCTGATCTCTCTCGTCGAGTATACGCAGGAGAGCTACGATGCGGCCGTCACGGCTTTGATCGAAGGCGCACTTCTGACCATCGTCGTCGTCTTCGCCTTCCTGCGAAACTGGCGGGCGACGCTGATCTCGGCGCTTGCCATGCCGCTTTCCATCCTGCCGACCTTCGCGGTGATGGACCTGCTCGGCTTCACGCTCAACGGCATCAGCCTTCTGGCATTGACGCTGGTCATCGGCATTCTTGTCGACGACGCGATCGTCGAAATCGAGAATATCGAGCGACATGTCGACATGGGCAAGCGGCCGTTCATCGCGGCGATCGATGCGGCCGATGCGATCGGCCTTGCGATCGTCGCAACGACGCTGACGATCGTCGCCGTCTTTGCGCCGGTGAGCTTCATCGGTGGTGCGGTCGGGCAATATTTCAAGCAGTTCGGCCTGACCGTCGCGATCGCCGTTCTGTTCTCGTTGCTGGTGGCACGCCTGCTGACGCCGCTGATGGCGGCCTATCTGTTGCGGCCGAAACCTGGTCACGGCCATGCCGTCAAGCCGTCGCGCATCAGCGACGCCTATCGCAGCATGCTCGGCTGGACCCTCGATCACCGCAAGACCGCGCTTTCGATGGTCGCGCTGATCTTCGTCGGCTCGATCGCGCTTTTGAGCATGCTGCCGACGGGTTTCATGCCGACGAGCGACAGCAACGTCTCGCAGCTCAAGATCACGCTGCCGCCCGGCACAAGGCTCCAGGAAACCGCGCGCATTTCCGACGATCTGGTGGCCAAGCTCAAGGAACGCAAGGAAGTCGAGAACGTTCTGGCGACGACCGACAGTCTCAACGAGGTATCGCTGCGCATCAAGCTCAAGCCGCGCAAGGAGCGTGAACTCGACCGCAAGTCCTTCGAACTGTCGTTGCGGCCCCTGCTGGCGGAGACCCCCGACATCCAGGCAACCTTCTCCTCGACCGAAGGTGCGAAGGACCTCTCCATCTACCTGACGGGCGATGACCCGGAAACGTTGATGGCTTCGGTGCGGCGTCTGGAAAACGAGATGCGCGCACTCCCCGGGCTGGTCAGCGTTCGGTCGACCGAGCCGCTGCTTTCGCCCGAGCTTCTGGTCAAGCCGCGCTTCGACGAGGCGGCAAGGCTCGGCGTGTCGGTGACCTCGATCGGCACTGTCGCCCGTATCGCGACGATGGGCGACAGCGAGAGCAACTCCGCGCGGTTCAACCTCGGTAACCGCCAGGTGCCGATCCGGGTGATGCTCGATCGGTCGGCCCGCGGCGATTTCGACACCTTGCGCAATCTGCGGGTAGGCACGAATGCGGGTGCCCTGGTGCCGTTGACGTCCGTCGCCGACGTCTCCTTCGGTGCCGAGGAAAGCAGCGTCGAGCGTCTCGATCGCAAGCGGCTGATCGCCGTCGAGGCAAACCTCAACGGCATGACGCTCGGCACGGCCTTCGAGGCGATTTCGGCATTGCCGGCCATGAAGGAACTGCCCGCGGGCGTGACGCAGGCCAACTATGGCGACGCGGAATACATGTCGGAGATGTTCCGTAACTTCGCCCTGGCGCTGCTTGCCGGCATCCTGATGGTCGTGGCGGTTCTGATCCTGCTGTTCAAGGATTTCCTGCAGCCGGTGACCATCCTCGTTGCCCTGCCGTTGTCGATCGGCGGCGCGGCGCTGGCTTTGATCCTGTTCGGTGCGGCACTCGACCTTTCGTCGATGATCGGGATCCTGATGCTGATGGGGATCGTCTGCAAGAACTCGATCCTGCTGGTCGACTATGCGATCGAGTGCCGCAACGACGGTGCCGACCGGCGCACGGCGCTGCTGACGGCGGGCGTCACCCGCGCGCGGCCGATCATCATGACGACGATCGCCATGGTGGCGGGCATGGTCCCGGCAGTCATCGGCGTCGGCGCCGGTGCCGCCTTCCGCGCGCCGATGGCGGTTGCGGTGATCGGCGGCCTGATCACCTCGACGATGCTGAGCCTTGTCTTCGTGCCGGTGATGTTCACCGTGATGGACGACATCAACACGAAGATGGGCCGCTGGCTGAAGCGCTTCTCCTCCGTGACGGACGAGGACCGCGCGGCGGATGCGGCCCGGATCGGCAAGGAGGGCGCACCCGGCGCGGCCGGATAGCGTCCGTGCTGTTCCCGGCACGATCATTGTCGAAGCGCGCTGCATGGGTGTCCGTGCAGCGCGCTTCGCGCATTCGGGCCAAGGCGTATGTCTGCGTTCTAGTCGAAATAGTTGACGAGGCGCGTGTCGCCGACGGCATGGACGCGGCAGTCGACATCGAAGATCGCCTGCAACCGCGACGGCACGATCATGTCTTGCGGCGGTCCCTCGAAGGCGAGGCGGCCGCCCTGCATGGCGACGATGCGGTCGGAATAGGCGGAGGCGAAGTTGATGTCGTGCAGCACGACGACCACCGTCTTGGCGAAATCGTCGGCCAGCCGGCGCAGGAGCTTCATCGTCTCGACCGCATGCTTGATGTCGAGATTGTTGAGCGGCTCGTCGAACAGCATGTAGTCGGTGTCCTGGCACAGCACCATGGCGATGAAGGCGCGCTGGCGCTGGCCGCCGGAGAGTTCGTCGAGAAAGCGGTTCTGGTAGGGTTCGAGCCCGAGATAGGCGATCGATCGGTCGATATGCTCCGCATCGGCCGCGGTCACCCGTCCCTTGGAATAGGGATAGCGGCCGAAGGCGACGAGGTCGCGCACGCTCAGGCGCGCGCTGATGTGGTTGTCCTGGCGCATGATCGACAGCCGCCGGGCAAGCACGTCGCCGGCGGCGCGGCTGACGTCGAGGCCGTCGACCAGCACCTTGCCTGTATCCATCGGCATCAGCCGGCTGACGATTGACAAAAGCGTCGACTTGCCGGCGCCATTTGGGCCGATGATCGAGGTCAGGCCGCCTGCGGGTAGCGTCAGCGACACCCGGTCGACGACCGCGGTGCCGCCATAGGATTTCGTTACCTCTTGGATCTCGATCATCGCGCGGAGCCTCGGACGAGCAGGAAGATGAAGACTAGGCCACCGAAGAATTCGATGACGATGCTGAGCGCCGTGTTGAAGGAAAACAGCCGCTCGAGGATGACCTGGCCGCCGACGAGCGTCGCGACCGCGATAAAGACTGCGACCGGCAGGACGAAGCGGTGGCTGGCGGTGGGTGACAGCTGCCAGGCGAGACTTGCAACGAGCAGACCGAAGAAGGTGACCGGCCCGACGAGCGCGGTGGAGACCGAGACCAGCACGGCGATCAGCACCAGGAGAAGCGTCACCACGCGCTGATGGTCGACGCCAAGCCCGATCGCCGCCTCGCGCCCGAGCGAGAGCACGTCGAAGGTGGGCGACAACCGCCACAGGACGAAGGTCACGGCGAGGGTGGCTGCGGCGGCAATGCCGAGCAGGTTGGCATCGATACTGTTGAAGCTTGCAAACAACCTGTCCTGCAGGACGATGAAGTCGTTGGGGTCGAGAATGCGCTGCAGGAACGAGGAGAGGCTGCGGAACAGGCCCCCGAGAATGACGCCGACCAGCATCAGGAGATGCAGGCTACGGCTGCCGCCCGAAAAGAGGGCGCGGAACAGGAGCAGCGACAGGCCGACCATCACGGTCGTTTCGAGCGTGAACTGCATCTGCGGGTTCATGCTTGCCGCGCCGGCGGCGCCGAGGAAGAACACCATGACCGTCTGCAGCAGCGTGTACATGGCGTCGAAACCGATGATCGACGGCGTCAGGACGCGGTTACCGGAAATTGTCTGGAACAGCACCGTCGAGACCGCGATCGCGTAGGCGACCAGCACCATGCCGAGAAGCTTTGTGCCGCGGAAAGAGAGGATGAAGCTCCAGCTTCCCTTCGCGCCGATGGTCATGAAGGCGATCATCGACAGCAGCGCCAGCGCAGCGGACGCAAGAAGGACGGTCGACGGAGAGATCCGCTTGGCATCAGCCTGCATGAGACCGCCTCGAAAGCAGGAGATAAAGGAAGACGAGGCTGCCGATCACGCCCATGACCGTGCCCACCGGCACCTCGTAGGGCGCAATCACCATTCGCCCGACGATGTCGCAGGCGAGAACAAGCCCAGCGCCGGAGATGGCGACCACCGGCAATGTGCGCCTGAGATTGTCGCCAAGGGTCAGGCTGACGATATTGGGAACGACGAGGCCGAGGAACGGGATCATACCGACGGTCGCAACCACCGTCGCCGTGACCATGGAGACGATGGCAAGTCCGAGGGTGACCACCTTGTCGTAGTCGAGCCCGACATTGCGGGCGATCGCCTCGCCCATGCCAATGACGGTGAAGCGCGCGGCGGTCGCGTAGGCGACCAGCGTCAGCGCGAAACCGATCCACAGCAGCTCGTAGCGTCCGCGAAGGACGACCGAGAAATCGCCGGACATCCAGGCGCCCATCGACTGCATCAGGTCGTAGCGATAGGCGATGAAGGTGGTAACGGCGTTGACCACGCCGCCGAGCATGAGGCCGATCAGCGGCACCATCAGCGCCGAGCGCAGCGGAACGCGGCGCAGGATCTGCAGGAACAGGGCGGTTCCGGAAAGCGCGGCCAGGGTGGCGAAGGCCATCTTGCCTGCCACCGGCAGGCCCGGCGCGATCAGCATGGCCAGAAGCATTCCGAGGGCGGCAGACTCGGCGGTGCCGGCGGTCGACGGCTCGACGAAGCGGTTGCGCGCCAGCATCTGCATGATCGTGCCGGACACGGCGAGGCCGGCGCCTGCGAGCATCAGCGCCAGTGTGCGTGGCAGGCGGCTTTCGACGACCAGAAGCCAGCCGCGGCCGTCGTCGCTGGCCGCAAGACTGCCGACACCGGTAAAGACGCTGACCGCGGCAAGCAACAGGACGATCGGGATGGCGAACAGGACCGGCCTCATGGTTGCGTCACGCTCCAGCTGCTTTTCGTTCTGATCACCGCTCTCGAATCCGTGGCTGCATTCTTCCATCGACCGCCGCAACGAAACCCCTGAGGCTTGCGGCCGTGAGGAGGTGCTCGATCGAAGGCTCGCCTTAGTCATATATATGATCGGCTTCGTCAAGTTTTGTGAGGCGGGAATGACGCGGAATGCGCGCATTGCCCTCCTGGCAAAATCGCGCTAGGGAGGAGGAGAAAACATGAGGTAAATAGTCATGAATATATCTCCCTTCTCTAATGGTTTGCGCGGACTGCTCGTCGCGGCCGTGATGACGGTTGGCGGCGCATCGGTGGCGATGGCCGAAACACTGAAGATCGAACACAGCAGCGGCGTCACCGAGGTGGAGAAAAACCCGAAGACCGTGCTGGTCTATGATTTCGGCATGTTGGAAACGCTGGATATGCTCGGCGTCGCCGTCGCCGGCGTCCCCGGATCGGCCGTCCCGCCGTCGCTCGAAAAGTACAAGGCCGACACCTATGCGAAGATCGGCACGCTGTTTGAGCCCGACTTCGAGGCGATCAATGCGGCGGAGCCCAACCTCGTCATCGTCGGCGGGCGGTCGCAGGCGAAATATGCTGAAGTCGCCAAACTGGCACCGACGATCGACCTGACCTCGGACGACAAGGATCTGATCGGCAGCGTCAAGAAGAATGCAGAGATCCTCGGCGAGATTTTCGGCAAAGAAGCCGAGATCAAGGCAAGCATCGCCAAGCTCGATTCCTCGATCGAGGCGCTGCGTGGCCTTGCTGCGGAACGTGGAACGGGTCTCATCCTGCTGACGACCGGCGGAAAGATCAGCGCCTATGGCAAGGGATCGCGCTTCGGCGCGTTGCATGACGTTTTCGGGATCAAGCCGGCCGATCCCGAGCTGCAGGTCGCGACCCACGGCCAGGCGGTTTCCTACGAATACATTCTCGAAACCAACCCCGACTGGATCTTCGTCGTGGATCGCGATGCAGCCATCGGCCAGCAGGCACAGCCGGCAGCGGCCCTGCTCGACAACGAACTCGTGCGGCAGACCAAGGCCTGGAAGGACGGACACGTCGTTTATCTCGACTCCGCCAAGCTTTACCTCACGGCATCGGGCCTGAAGTCGCAACAGGACATTGTCGATCAGCTGGCGCAGGCGCTGAGCAAGAAGTGATCGCAGCGGCGAGCCGCCTTGCGGTGTCGCCGCGTGGTGCCCGATTGCATCATTGAGTGACAGGCAGCGCGCCGCTTTCCAGGCGCGCTGGTCATGGCTGCCTCTTTCGGCGTTGCCTGACGTCGCCGGGCGCGGTTTTCGTTGCTGGAGCGGATTTCGGAAAAAGGGGAGGCCAACACCAAATACCCTTAACTCTTACGGTATTTTTCCGGTGTTGGCTCCGTTTGGAAGAACGATAATATCTTGATTTAGAGATTTTCGCTTTTTTGCTAAATTTATTTTAGTTTTTACTTTTTTATATAATTTATGCCCGGATTTAAGTCCGGTCTTTATGTTGACTTGCTTTACGCTTACTCGGTGGAACGCTGACGCTACTCTCCGGAGGTCGAGGCTTCTCACGGCTGGAAGCGCTTGGTGGCGCTCAGCCGGTCCCTTTTGATCTTCCGGAACGAACGCTCAATTTGACACCAAATGGCGTGGCGCGGAAGATACCAATTCTAGTTAGTGGTTTGTAATTACTGACACTTTCTCGCCTAGCCATCGACCGCAAGCCATTGGCGCAGCGAGGAAATCCCCTGCTTTTTCAGGGGCATCTGCCGACCGGTACCTCCGCGCTTTCCACGCTTTGCGCTTGGCTTCGGGCTATCGTCGACAGCAGCGGACGGGCCTCCTAGTACCAACTAAGTATTCCTGCGTATATCGGAGCGGAAGAGGGGGGTTAAGCGCGGCTGCACGAGGCCGCTTAACTAATCCATTTATCGCGTGCCGTCGGGTCCGACTTGGCAGAAATGCATAGGACGCTCGCTCTGCTGGGGGTATCCTAGAGGCTTGTTTTTGAGAGCGTTCCGCGTCTTGGTAAACAGAACGTTAGCAATATAACCCAAAGATGGTTCGATTTATAACGATTTAAGTGCCCTTGCGGCGCTTCTCTAATCCTTTTGGGCTGTTTCGTTGCGGAGATCTTTACGTTACATTAGCTATCGCGAATTTTATCGCACAGGAATAATCGTGACGCATAAGTGGTTCCGAATAAATTTTTTGAAAGTGGGGCGTGCCCACGGCCAGACCGGGGCACCCATAAAAATAAATGGAAAAATCCTAGGAGGGCGTAATGTATCCTGGAAGCTCCAAAGTGGGTGATTTTGAAGATAACAACAAGGCTTTGTCACAAAAGAAAAAAATCGTAATGCTCGCCAAGATCGACCTGTTCGCCGAATGCCTGATGCAGGCCGTCGGGTCCAGGTTTCAAGGGCACGATATCGTCAGCTTCTCCGATCCCGACAATCTGCTTGACGGTAGTCTCGTCGATGTCACGCTGATCATGCTGTACCGGATGCCTCCCAAGTCCTTTCCGGCTATCTTGCGGACCATTCACGAGTTCCACCCGCGGGCATCGATTGGCCTGGTGGTGGAGAATGCCGAGGAACTCGATCCGTCGATTGCCGGCTTCGTCGAAGAGCGCCTCATCCATGGCGTCCTGCCGTTGAACCTCAATCTGGATGTCTGCCTTGCAGCCATCGACTTACTGATGAAGGGCGGCGAACATT
Organism: Ensifer sp. Root954; assembly: GCF_001429005.1. Lineage (NCBI taxonomy): Bacteria > Pseudomonadati > Pseudomonadota > Alphaproteobacteria > Hyphomicrobiales > Rhizobiaceae > Ensifer > Ensifer sp. Root954. The sequence goes on along the minus strand of NZ_LMJM01000002.1, from coordinate 174,949 downwards.
TCCCGGCGGCTCTGCTGCGGCGGCTTTCTCCCGAGCCTTTCGCGGCGAACAGCCTTTATGGCCGGCGCGGGGAGGCCCCGGGCCAGACGACCGTTTCGGGAACAGGACGGCGCAAGCGCGATGCTGGCCCCGATGGCCTGACGACACGCGAGGTCCAGATCCTCGATCTGATCTGCAAGGGCACGCAGAACAAGATCATCGCGGACCGGCTCGGGCTGTCGGAAAATACCGTCAAGGTTCACGTCCGCAACATCTATAAGAAGATGAACGTTCGCAACCGTACGGAAGCGGCGTCTCGATACTTCACCAACGATGCGGCGACGGAGCGCAACGGCGACGTCCTCCTGTCGCGTTGGAAGAACTAGGCGCGACGTAAGGCAGACATTTGTCTGCTTGAGGGCTTGGCCGTCGTCGAAGGCGTGCCAAGTTCTATTCGGCCCCAGGTGCGTTCTCCTGGGGCTGATTCCCGAAATCAAATGCTACTTTGAGCCTGCCCCGGCGATTGGCCGGGCGGTCCCGCTGTGGCATGTCTCCTCGACAGGTGCGTGAAAGTTCGAAGGATCACACCGAAAATTACCCTAGAATATACTGGTAAATATTTCGTTACTTTTGGCCTGGATTGGCTGAAATGTAATCACATATGATTATGTCAATAGTAATTTGTTGTAATTTTGGATTATTTACTGGAAATATATTCCATACATATTGACTGGACGGTTCGTATTTGATAATTAGCTAATATTGAAATTGAGAATCTAAAAAATATTGATTGAAATTGAATAGTTTATTTTTTGTCGGGTTGTGCGTGTCGTTGTAATAAAGAGAATATTTTTATTATCTATTGCGCTCGCATCCCGTCTCCAAATCACCAACAAAAATGGTGAGTTTAATAATTGGAGGTGCGCATGCGAAAGGTCGTCACGGGACCGCTGTCCGTGGTCGGACAGCGGGAGTTTCTTAAGAAGATCGCAGGAATACCGAAGAGAATACTAGTAACGGGTGGAAGTGGTTTTCTCGGATCTCATATTTGCGAAAGACTTATTTCCCTGGGTCATACGGTCATCTGTCTTGACAACTTTTCGACCGGCCGGCGCGAAAATCTCTCTCATCTGGCGCAGGACCCCCATCTCCACATCATCGATCACGACGTTCGAAAGCCCTACCTGATCGATGCCGATGTCATCTTCAACTTTGCCTCCCCCGCGTCACCACCGGACTATCAGGCGGACCCGGTCGGGACATTGATGACGAACGTTCTCGGCGCGCTGCATGCGCTCGAAAACGCCAAGGCCACTGGCGCCACCGTCATCCAGTCTTCGACTTCGGAAGTCTATGGCGATCCGCTGACCAGTCCGCAGCGGGAAACCTATTTCGGCAACGTCAACACGATCGGGCCGCGAGCCTGCTATGACGAAGGCAAACGGTCGGCCGAGACGCTGTTCTTCGACTACCACCGGACCTACGGTGTGAAGATCAAGGTCGCGCGTATCTTCAACACCTACGGTCCGCGCATGCGGCCCGACGACGGGCGGGTGATATCCAACTTCGTCGTCCAAGCCCTGCAGGGCAAGGACCTGACGATCTATGGTGACGGGCACCAGACCCGGTCCTTCTGCTATGTCGACGACCTGATCGACGGTTTCCTCCGTCTTTCGGTCTCGGCCGACCCGTGCACCGGGCCGATCAACCTCGGCAATCCCGGAGAGTTCACGGTTCTCGAGCTCGCGCGAATGGTGCTTTCGATGACGGGCTCGCGCTCGCGCATCGTGCATCTGGCGGCGGCCACCGACGATCCCCGCCAGCGGCGACCCGATATCACCCAGGCGCGTGGCGAGCTCGCATGGGAGCCGAAGGTGATGCTGCGCGAAGGCCTTGAGCGCACGATCGCCCATTTCGACGAGCGCCTCAGTGCGGCCGGTCGCGCAGTGGCCGGAGAGGCGGTATGACATGTCTCGCGTCGCACTGGTCACCGGCGGAGCCGGCTTCATAGGCAGCCACACCTGCAAGCGTCTGGCTGAGCAGGGCATCGTTCCCGTCGTCTACGACAATCTCTCGACGGGGCATCGAGCCAACGTGAAATGGGGCCCCCTCGTGGAGGGGGCGATCGAGGACAAGGAACGGCTGGCGGCGGCAATCCGGACCCATTCGCCCGAATGCCTCATCCACTTTGCCGCATCCGCCTACGTCGGGGAATCGGTCGAGGATCCCGGAAAATACTACACCAACAATGTCGCCGGCAGCATCGCGCTTCTGGAAGCCTGCCGGGCGACCGGACTTGGACGCATCGTCTTTTCCAGCTCGTGCGCCACCTACGGCATCCCGCCGCAGCTGCCGATTACCGAGGACATGGTTCAGCTGCCGATCAATCCCTATGGCCGCACCAAGCTGATGATCGAACTGATGCTTGGCGACTATGCCCGTGCCTACGGCATCCGCTCGGTGGCGCTGCGCTACTTCAATGCGGCCGGCGCCGATCCGGAAGGGCAGCTGACCGAAAAACACGATCCGGAAACGCATCTCATTCCCCGTGCGCTGATGGCGGCGGCCGGGCGGATCGACAGGCTCGATGTCTTCGGCGACGACTATGCGACACCGGATGGCACCTGCATCCGCGACTACATCCACGTGACCGATCTTGCCGACGCGCATGTGGCGGCGGTGAACTATCTGCGCGACGGCGGCGAGGTGTTGCACGCCAATCTCGGTTCTGGCCATGGGACGTCGGTCCGGCAGGTGCTGTCGGCCATCGACCGGGTCACCGGTCGGCCGGTCCCGGTGCAGATGCTGCCGCGCCGGCCCGGCGACCCGCCGGTTCTCTATGCCGACACGAACTGGGCGCGCCAGAGGCTGGGTTTCCGTCCGCAGCTTTCGGACATCGACACGATCATCGCGACGGCCGCGCCGAGCTTCGGCCTGGAGGTGCGCTCATGAACTGGTCGCTGGAAACCGCGAAACCGGATGAGACGATCGCCTTCGGGCAGAGCCGGAAGGCCGCTTCGGCGCCCGCCGCCCTGTTTTCGGGCCGGCTGCGACTGCTCCATGTCCTCGGCATTGCCGCATGGTTTGGCGCCCTCCTGTATTTCTGGCAGTGGTGGCTTGATCCTGCCCACGTCGTCGACTGGCCGTCCTATGTGCTGATCACGGTGGTCGTCGGATGGATCACGCTGCTGCCGGTCTATTTCATCGTGATCTTTTCCGGCGCGAAGGTTATGGCGGCAAGCGCCGGCCCGGTGCCGCAGGGGCGGGTCGCGATGGTGGTAACCAAGGCGCCTTCGGAACCCTTTTCGGTGGTGCGCAAGACGCTGCTCGCCATGCTCGACCAGACCGGCTGCGAATTCGACGTGTGGCTCGCCGACGAAGATCCGTCGCCGGACACGATTGCCTGGTGCGCGGCGCGCGGGGTGATGATCTCCACGCGAAAGGGCGTCTCAGACTACCATCGCTCTTCCTGGCCGCGCCGGACCCGGTGCAAGGAGGGAAACCTCGCCTATTTCTACGATCACTATGGCTACGAGCGCTACGATTTCGTCGCCCAGTTCGATGCCGATCATGTGCCGGAAACCACCTATCTCGTCGAGGTGCTGCGCCCGTTCAACGACCCGTCGGTCGGTTATGTCTCGGCGCCGAGCATCTGCGATGCCAACGCCGCCACCAGCTGGGCAGCGCGCGGGAGGCTCCACGCGGAGGCCAGCATGCACGGCTCGCTGCAGGCCGGCTACAACAACGGCTGGGCGCCGCTGTGCATCGGTTCGCACTATGCCGTTCGGACGAAGGCCCTGAAGCAGATCGGTGGGCTTGGGCCCGAACTTGCCGAAGACCATTCGACAACGCTGATCATGAATGCCCATGGCTGGCGCGGCGTGCATGCGCTGAACGCGATCGCCCATGGCGACGGACCGGCCAATTTCGCCGATCTCGTGGTTCAGGAGTTCCAATGGTCGCGAAGCCTCGTCACGATCCTGTTGAAATACTCGCCGGTCTACGTGCCGAAGCTGTCGCCGCGGCTGAAGTTCCAGTTCCTGTTCTCGCAGCTCTGGTATCCGCTGTTTTCGTCGTTCATGGCGCTGATGTTCCTGATGCCGATCGTGGCGCTCGTCTCCGGTCGGACCTTCGTCGCCGTCACCTATCCGGAATTTCTGCTGCATTTCGCGCCGCTCTCGCTGGTGCTGATCGCGCTTGCCTATTTCTGGCGCTCGACGGGCACGTTCCGGCCCTATGACGCACGCGTCCTGAGCTGGGAAGGCACGCTGTTCCTGTTTGCACGCTGGCCCTGGTCGCTGCTCGGTTGCCTTGCGGCGGTGCGCGATCATCTGACGGGCTCCTTCGTCGACTTCCGCATCACGCCGAAGGGCGGCGGTGCTGCCGCGCCTTTGCCGCTGCGGGTGCTGATGCCCTATCTGGTGCTCGCCGTCGCGTCGGCGCTGGTCGCCTGGGGTATCTCCGATGCCGGCACGGCGCGCGGGTTTTATGTCTTCGCCGGCATCAACGCGCTCATCTATGCGGGGCTGGTGGCGGTGATCCTCATTTGCCACGCACGCGAAAACCGGTTGGCCCTGATCCCGCGGTCGACGATGACGGCGGCGACGGCCGGGTGCCTGGTGCTGGTCTCGGTGCTCTCGGCTCAATCGGCCGTGCGCCATGGGGCCGAGGCAACCCAGGCGCTGTCGCACGGCCTGCAGTTCGTGAGCTTCACCGAAACGAGATACACGGTCGCCGGTGCCGGCAGCGGCACCAATCTCAAAACCGTTCGCTTCCGCCTGAAATGGAGAGGGTTTTCACAGCCATCCGACGGGCAGGCGCGCGGCGAAATCAGTGCATCGAATGTCATCCAGCAAAGTAACAGGGAAACGATAACGACCAGGAAGGTCGGTCGGTTTCATGTGCCGTCATGACGACGGCAAGCAGTCGAGTGTGTGTGATCTCCAATGCGAGGAGAAATGCAATGAAAGGGTCGTTGAAAGTCATAGCTCTCCCGCTGCTGGTGCCTTTGGCAGCGGCCGCGGTCTATTTCGGCGCCGAGCCGGTCAAGGCGAAGATGGAAGTCAAGCCAAAGCCGCTTAGCGCCTATGAGGTCTACTCGCTCTACCGCAACAAGACCTGGGAATGGTCGACAGGCGGTGCCCGGTTCGAAGCCCACGGGCGCAAGCTCGTGGCGTTCGTCGACAAGGGCAAGGGCGATCGTTCCTTTGCCGAAGGCAACTGGTACGTCAGCGACCTCGGCATGATGTGCATGCAGGCCACCTGGACGACCTCGGCCAATGCCGGCAACGCCCGGAGCTGCTTCGGTCACGCCCGGATCGGCGACACAGTCTATCAACGCAAGGTGCCCAACGGGAAGTGGTACGTCTTCAGCCATGCCAAGCCCCGCGCCGGTGACGAGTACAAACGCTTCGTCGCCCACGACAACATCACGGCCAAGGCACTCCGGCTGAAGGAACAGTTCCTGGCCAAGAAATAGACGTTCTGCTGCAGGAGGATGAAATGAAACGCAAATTGGCATTCGCGCTATGCACGGCTCTGGCTCTCCAGCTGGATCTCAGTGCAAGCTTGGTATCCGCGTTGGCGCAGGAGAAAGCCAATCCTGCGACCAGTGCAGAACAGACGATGAGCGATAAACGTCCGGTCATTCACCCGGGCGGAACGAAGTTCGGTGCCTATGATCCGCATGGCGATTTCGGCGCCCAGAGCGATGTCTCGACCGAGGCCCTGTTCCTGCCTTGGGAAGACGTGGACCTCGCTTCCCTGCAGGTCGCCGACGAGTACGCGCTCCAGCGCAATCGCAACCTGCTGATCACCATCGAGCCCTGGTCCTGGTCGCTGGACTGGAAACTGACGCCGACGCAGCTTCGCGACCGCATGCTCAGAGGTGAGTATGACGCCAACATGGAAGCAATCGCCAACACGATTGCCGGGCTGAAGAGCCCAGTCATCGTGCGCTGGGGCCAGGAAATGGAAGATACGTCCGGGCGTTTCTCCTGGGCCGGCTGGGAGCCCCAGGACTGGATCAAGGCCTACCGGCACGCGATGGACATCGTGCGGGCGAAAGCGCCAAAAGCGCAGATCATGTGGTCGCCCAAGGGGCTGCCGAACCTGGTCGACTACTATCCGGGCGATGACTACGTCGATCTCGTCGGCCTCTCGGTCTTCGGGCTCGAACCGTTTGACAAGATCGAATACGGCGCGCCGAAGACCTTCACCGAGGCACTGAAACCCGGCTACGACCTGGTCGCCAAATACAACAAGCCGATATGGGTGGCCGAGCTCGGATGGGAAGGCAGCCAAGCCTATATGCAGCCCTGGATGAACGCCGCGACGCAAGCGGATTCGCAGTTCCCCAATCTCGCCGAGGTCGTCTACTTCAACGACCGCGACGTCATCGATTGGCCGCACGACCTTGGTCGGCCAAACTGGCGGGTGGTCAACGACGCCACGAACTGAGGCTCTCGCCGATGCGTGCCCCTCTTGGGGCACGTTGGGGGGTCACTGGGCGCGGCTGGCTTGCGGGTGGCCCAGGTCTCCAAAGTAAAAAGCCCCTCGCTTGAGGCGAGAGGCTGATTTGATTGGGCGGTGGCGTCCGGCCGATGCCGGACCTGCTTACTCGGCCGCCTGCGGACCCAGTTCGCCGCGACGGATCTGGTCGGCTTCGATCGATTCGAACAGAGCGCGGAAGTTGCCCTCGCCGAAACCCTCGTCGCCCTTGCGCTGGATGAACTCGAAGAAGATCGGGCCGATTACGGTTTTCGAGAAGATCTGCAAGAGGATCTTTGTCATGCCACCGTTCACGACACCTTCGCCGTCGATGAGGATGCCGTGCTTCTTCATCCTGTCGATCGGCTCATCATGGCCGTGCACACGGTCGTGAGACATGTCGTAGTAGGTCTCCGGCGGGCCCGGCATGAACTTCAGGCCATTGTCCGACAGCTTGTCGGTGGCATCGTAGATGCCTTCGGTGCCGACGGCGATGTGCTGGATGCCTTCGCCCTTGTACTTGCGCAGATATTCCTCGATCTGGCTCGTATCGTCCTTGGACTCGTTCAAGGGGATACGGATCTTGCCGCAGGGCGAGGTGATCGCGCGACTGACGAGGCCGGTGATGCGGCCGTCGATGTCGAAGAAGTGGATCTGCGTGAAGTTGAACAGTTCGCGGTAGAACGCCCACCACTTGTCCATGTTGCCGCGATAGACGTTGTGGGTCAGGTGGTCGAGATAATAGAAGCCGACGCCCTCGGGCTTCGGATTGCGCTCCCCGGTCCACTCGAATTCGGCCTCGTAGGCCGAGCCCTTGGCACCGTAAGTCTCGACGAAATAGAGCAGCGAACCGCCGATGCCGACGATCGCCGGGACGTCGAGGCACTTGTCCTTGCCTTCGTAAGGGATGGCGCCCTTCGAGACTGCATGCTCGAAGGCGTGCTTGGCATCGACGACGCGCCAGGCCATCGACGGGGCGCAGGGGCCGTGTTCGTCGACGAAGCGCATGGCGTGCGAGCCAGGCTCGGCGTTCAGGATGTAATTGATGTCGCCCTGGCGCCAGACGGTGATGTTCTTGCTTCTGTGTTTGGCGACCGGGCTGTAGCCCATGCGAGTAAAGAGCTCGGCCAGCTTTTCCGGTTCCGGATGGGCGAATTCGACGAACTCGAAGCCGTCGGTGCCGGCGGGATTGTCAGCGGTAATCGTTGCCGGCGGGGCGTCATGCGGGAAGGGGCCCATCGGAAGTCTCCTCTTATTCTTCCAAACTTTGCTGGAGTATGACGCAATTCCCATGCATGATGCTTGTATTCTTGCGCGGTTTAGACAGAATGGCGCACGAAACATGCAAAATTGCGTATTAGGATGCACGAATGGAGCAGCTTGACGGGTTCGATCTCAAGATCCTCAGCGAATTGCAGCGTGACGGGCATCTGACCAACAACGAACTATCGGAACGCATCGCGCTTTCGCCGTCGCAATGTTCGCGCCGGCGCACCCGGCTTGAAGCGGAAGGCTACATCACCGGCTACCAGGCACAGATCGACCGGCAGAAGCTCGGCCTCGATCTGATGGTGGTGATCTCGGTCACGCTCGCTACCCACAATCGCGACAATGCCAAGCGCTTCGGCAAGCTCATTTCCGGCCTGCCGGAGGTGCTGGAGGCCTATGCGCTCACCGGCGAGATGGACTACCACATGCGGGTGGTGACGCCAGATCTTGCGGGGCTGTCGCGCTTCGTCAACGAAGTGCTTCTGCCGCACGACAGCGTGCAGCATGTGAAGACGTCGATCGTGCTTGAAACCTTGAAGAGCTTCGAGGGCGTGCCGATCCCCGAGCGGATGAAGGGCTGAAGCCTCAGGCAGAGGGCGGAGGGTCGAACCTGCCGATAGCGCGTTCCACTGCTTCCAGCCCGACGGCGAGCGCCTGTATCCCGGCCGGCCCGATCAGCGTGTCGAGTTCCGCCTGATAGCGGACGGCGAGCTCCGTCAATTCGCCATAGGCCCGGATGCCGGTCTTCGTCAGTTCCAGATGTTCGATGCGGCGGTCGTTTTCGTCTTCGCGCCGCGTCAGCCAGCGGCGTTTTTCGAGCAAGGCGACGGCGCGGCTGACCTTGGTCTTGTGCATGGCCGAGTGCGCGCCGACTTCGGTGGCCGTCATCGGGCGGTTTGTGCTGCCGAGGGCGGCCAGAGTGCGCCATTCCGGGCGCGTGAGCTGGTAGCGCGCCTTGTACTGGGCGGCAAAGCGCAGCGCGACGAATTCCGCGGCGCGGTTCAGCCGATAGGGCAGGAAGGCATTGAGTTCGAAGCCATCGGCGGCCATCGGGCATCCTTGATAGTTACAAAATCGATAGTTACGATTGCAACTAATATGCCGAAGGCGACGCCTGCGTCCACCCTGGGAAAAGGCCGTCGCCGCGGTATTTGGAATTGCGCCGGACCTGTGAACAGGTCGCTTCGCGAAGCCGAAGCAGGGCGCCATGAGGAGGAGGATCGACGATGCTGGACAAGGCAGGAAAACAGGCCGGGACACAGGCTAAGGCCAACGAAGCGCTTGGCTACATGCCCGGCTTCGGCAATGATTTCGAGACCGAGAGCCTGCCGGGCGCCCTGCCGCAAGGGCAGAACAGCCCGCAGAAATGTGCCTATGGCCTCTATGCCGAGCAGCTTTCGGGCTCCCCCTTTACCGCGCCGCGCGGCACCAACGAGCGGTCCTGGCTCTATCGCATCCGCCCGAGCGTTCGCCACACCGGACGTTTCAACAAAATCGACTATCCGCACTGGAAGACGGCGCCGCATGTCGCCGAGCATTCCCTGGCGCTTGGCCAGTTGCGCTGGAATCCGCTGCCGGAGCCGACGGAAAAGCTGAACTTCCTGCAGGGCATCCGCACGATGACGACGGCGGGCGATGCGCCGACGCATTCGGGCATGGCAGCGCATGCCTATGCCTTCAACGCCGACATGGTGGACGACTATTTCTTCAATGCCGACGGCGAGCTGCTGATCGTTCCGGAAATGGGCGCGATCCAGGTGTTCACCGAGCTCGGCAAGATGGACGTCGAACCCTCCGAGATCTGCATCGTGCCACGCGGCACCATGTTCAAGGTGACGCGACTTGGCGACGAGAAGGTCTGGCGCGGCTATGTCTGCGAAAACTACGGCGCCAAGTTCACGCTGCCGGATCGCGGTCCGATCGGCGCAAACTGCCTGGCCAATCCGCGCGATTTCAAGACGCCGGTCGCCGCCTTCGAGGAGAAGGAGACGCCCTGCCGCGTGCATGTGAAGTGGTGCGGCGGTTTCCACGTAACCGAGATCGGACATTCGCCGCTCGACGTCATCGCCTGGCATGGCAACTACGCGCCCTACAAATACGACCTCAAGACCTATTCGCCTGTTGGCGCGATCCTCTTTGACCATCCGGATCCGTCGATCTTCACGGTGCTGACGGCGCCCTCGGGCGAAGAGGGCACGGCAAATATCGATTTCGTAATCTTCCCGCCGCGCTGGTTGGTGGCTGAACACACTTTCCGTCCGCCCTGGTACCACCGCAACATCATGAGCGAATTCATGGGGCTGATCTACGGTCGCTACGACGCAAAGGAAGAGGGCTTCGTTCCCGGCGGCATGAGCCTGCACAACATGATGCTGGCGCATGGGCCCGATGCGTCGGGCTACGACAAAGCGACGAATAGCGAGTTGAAACCGGTGAAGCTCGACCATACGATGGCCTTCATGTTCGAGACCCGCTTCCCGCAGCAACTGACCCGCTACGCCGCCGAACTGGAGACGTTGCAGGACAACTACATCGACTGCTGGACGGATCTGAAGAAGCGGTTCAACGGGACGCCGGAAGGCGATTGGTCTTGAGTTCACGCCTGGTTTTGCTCGGCAGCAAGGGCGGTCCGGCGATCCGGCCGGGCGGCCCGTGGCCGACGTCGTCTCTGCTTCAAATCGGCGGCCGGACGGTTGTCGTCGATTGCGGCCTTGGCGTCACGCGCGGACTGACCGATGCCGGTGTGGCGCTGAAGACGCTGGACCTGATCGTCATTACCCATCTGCATTCGGATCATGTGCTGGAACTCGGGCCGCTCATTCACACGGCCTGGACCGCGGGGTTGTCGCAGGCGGTACGTGTGTTCGGCCCCGCAGGCACCCGCGCTTACTGGCAGGGCTTCCTGCAATCGATGGCCTTCGACATCGAGATCCGTATCGTCGATGAGGGCCGGCCCGACCTGCGGATGCTGGTCGAGGTCATCGAGTTTTCGGAAGGCGAGATCTTCTCCGAGAACGGCCTGACGCTCTCGGCGCTGCGCGTCGACCATCCGCCGGTGACCGATTGCTTTGCGCTTCGGTTCGACGATGCGGAAGGCTCGGTCGTGTTCTCGTCCGATACGGCCTATTTCCCACCGCTTGCTGATTTCGCCAAAGGAGCTGACATCCTCGTGCATGAGGCGATGCTCGCCGAAGGCGTCGACCGGCTGGTGGCGCGCACCGGCAATGGCGCGCGGCTGAAGGAGCATCTGCTGGCGAGCCACAGTTTCGCCGAACAGGCGGCGGCGATCGCGGCGGCTGCCGGCGTCGGCCGGCTGGTGCTGCATCACCTCATCCCCGCCGACGACCCCGAGATATCTGAGGCCCACTGGATTGCAGCGGCTCGCAAAAACTGGGCGGGCGCCTTGACGATCGCCACCGACGGCCTTGTTGTGAAGATTGCGGACGATTCGTCCGCGTAAAGAAATTCCGCGACGGCCGCGAAGCGGTCGTCGGTCTGGAACAATGAGAAGTTTGAGAGGGAGGACTGCATGAAACTGGCGACACTCAAGGACAGTACGCGCGACGGAAAGCTCGTGGTCGTCTCCCGCGATCTTACCCGCTGCTCGGAGGTCGGGCACATCGCCCGCACGCTGCAGGCAGCGCTCGACGACTGGGCGCATGCGGGCCCTCGGCTTGCGCGCGTCGCCGAAGGGATCGAGACCGGTTCGCAGCCGACGATCCGCTTCCATGAACATGATGCGCTGTCGCCGTTGCCGCGCGCTTACCAATGGGCCGACGGCTCGGCCTACGTCAATCACGTCGAGCTGGTGCGCAAGGCCCGCAATGCCGAGATGCCTTCAAGCTTCTGGACCGATCCCTTGATGTACCAGGGCGGCTCCGACAGCTTCATCGCGCCGCGCGATCCGATCCCGCTTGCCGACGAGACCTTTGGCGTCGACATGGAGGGCGAGGTCGCCGTCATCGTCGACGACGTGCCGATGGGTGCGACCATCGACGAGGCACGGGCGGCGATCCAGCTCGTCATGCTCGTCAACGACGTGTCGCTGCGCGGGTTGATCCCGGCCGAGCTTGCCAAGGGTTTTGGTTTCTTCCAGTCAAAGCCGTCGTCGGCCTTTTCGCCGGTTGCCGTTTCGCCGGATGAACTGGGCGACGCCTGGGACGGCGGCAAGCTGCACCTGCCGCTCCAAGTCGACCTCAACGGCAAACCCTTCGGCCGCGCCAATGCCGGCATCGACATGACCTTCGATTTTGCGCAGCTGGTCGCGCATGCGGCCAAGACCCGGCCGCTTTCCGCCGGCACGATCATCGGTTCGGGCACCGTTTCCAACAAGCTCGACGGCGGACCGGGCAAGCCCGTTGCGGAAGGCGGCGCCGGCTATTCCTGCATCGCTGAACTCCGGATGATCGAGACGATCGCCGGCGGTGCGCCGAAAACCCAGTTCCTGAGGGTCGGCGACGTCGTGCGCATCGAGATGAAGGACAAAACCGGTCATTCCATCTTCGGAGCTATCGAGCAGACCGTCGAAGCTTACAACACAGTCGCAAACGGCTGACTGACACGAACGGGCAAGGCATGAGCGAGACCGTCCTTTACGACTACTGGCGTTCGTCGGCGAGCTATCGGGTGCGCATCGCGCTCAACAGCCTCGGTGAAAGCTATCGTTCTGTGCCTGTCGACCTGCTTGCCAAGGCACACAAGGCGCCGGAGCATCTGGTCCGCAACCCGCAAGGGCTCGTGCCTGTCCTTGAGATCGATGGCGAGCGCTTCACGCAATCGCTCGCCATCATCGAGTACCTCGCCGAGACCCGGGCAACCTCCGGCTTCCTGCCGGAAGACGCCATCGGTCGTCAGCGGGTGCGCAGCCTGTCCTATGCGATCGCCATGGACATCCACCCCGTCTGCAACCTCAGCGTCGTGTCCCACGTCATGGCCAATGCCGAGGACAGCGAGGCGGCGCGGCGCAACTGGATGCGCAAATTCATCGGCGAGGGGCTTTCCGCCTTCGAACGGTTGCTCGACCATTCCGCGACCGGGCGCTTCTGCCATGGCGACATGCCGACCATGGCGGATTTCTGCCTTGTGCCGCAGGTCTACAATGCCCGCCGATGGGACGTCGATCTTTCGGCCTGTCCGCGGCTGGTCGCGATCGACCAGAACTGCGCGGAGATCGAGGCTTTCGCCCGCGCGCACCCGGACCGCACGCCGCGCTGAGGGGCCACGCGGCTTCCCGCTTGATCCCTTCTCCTTGCACCTTCGGATGCGCCCGCATCCTGCGGGCCGCCTTCTCTGGCCGGTTCCGTCAAGCGAATGTCGCGAATGGATCGACGGCGGCGAAAAGGCCGCGCTAGTTTTTGTATGACTGGCCGTATAAGGGGGGCCGGAAAAACCTCTGGAGCGAGAGACATACCGATGAAAAGCTATGTGCTGAACGTCAGCTGCAAGACCACCCGTGGCATCGTCGCCGCGATCACCGGCTACCTCGCCGAAAAGGGCTGTTATATCTCCGACAGTTCGCAGTTCGACGACCTCGAAACCGGCCTGTTCTTCATGCGTCTCAGCTTCATCAGCCAGGAAGGCGCAAAACTCGACGAGTTGAAGGCAGGTTTCGAAGCGGTGGTGAAGCGCTTCGACATGAACGCCGAGATCCGCGACAGCGAGGAGCGCATGAAGGTGCTGCTCATGGTGTCGCGTTTCGGCCATTGCCTCAACGACCTGCTCTATCGCTGGAAGATCGGCGCACTGCCGATCGATATCGTCGGTGTCGTCTCCAACCACTTCGACTACCAGAAGGTGGTGGTCAACCACGATATCCCGTTCCACTGCATCAAGGTGACGAAGGAGAACAAGCCGAAGGCGGAAGCCCAGCTGCTGGAACTGGTCGACCAGACCGGCGCCGAACTGATCGTGCTTGCCCGCTACATGCAGGTCCTGTCCGACGCGCTCTGCAAGAAGATGTCGGGCCGCATCATCAACATCCATCACTCCTTCCTGCCGTCGTTCAAGGGCGCCAACCCCTACAAGCAGGCCTATGAGCGCGGCGTGAAGCTGATCGGCGCGACGGCGCACTACGTCACCGCCGACCTCGACGAAGGCCCGATCATCGAGCAGGACATCGCCCGCATCACCCACGCCCAGAGCGCCGAAGACTATGTCTCGATCGGCCGCGACGTGGAAAGCCAGGTGCTGGCGCGCGCGGTGCACGCCCATATCCACAACCGTTGCTTCATCAACGGCAACCGTGTCGTCGTCTTCCCGCCGAGCCCGGGCTCCTATGCTTCCGAGCGTATGGGGTGAGGTGTCAGGCAAATCGCATGCTGAAAACGAGAAACGCCGCCGGTTCGATCGGCGGCGTTTCTCGTAGGTTGGAGCGCGAGGCGACTGGAACGCGCTACGCTATTGCAACAGCTCAAGCCCGACCGCCGTCGCCTCGCCGCCGCCGATGCAGAGCGAGGCGATGCCGCGCTTGACGCCCTTGGCGCGCATGGCGTGAAGCAATGTCACGATGATGCGGGCGCCGGATGCGCCGATCGGGTGGCCGAGCGCGCAGGCGCCGCCGTTGATGTTGACGATCTCGTCCGACAGGCCGAGGTCGCGGATCGCCGCCATCGCCACCACGGCGAAGGCCTCGTTGATTTCGTAGAGGCCGACGCTGCCCTTCTCCCAGGCGAGCTTTGCCAGCAGCTTGTCGATTGCGCCAATCGGGGCGGTCGTGAACCAGGCCGGCTCCTGGGCGTGGCCCGCATGGCCCGCGACGATAGCAAGCGGGGTCAGCCCGCGTTTTTCCGCTTCGCTGGCGCGCATCAGGATCAGCGCCGCTGCCCCGTCTGATATCGACGACGAATTGGCGGCCGTCACGCTGCCGCCGTCGCGGAAGGCGGGTTTCAGCTTCGGGATCTTTGACGGATCCGATTTGGTCGGCTGTTCGTCGCGGTCGAGATTGGCGGTCTGGCGCTTGCCGGCGCCAGCGACTGCCACGACTTCCTCGGCAAAGGAACCATCCTCAGCTGCGCGGGTTGCGCGCTCCAGAGATCGCAGCGCAAAGCCGTCCTGATCGGCGCGCGAGAACTGATAGTGCTCGGCCGTGTCTTCGGCATAGGTGCCCATCAGCCGGCCGGAATAGGCGTCTTCGAGGCCATCGAGGAACATGTGGTCCTTGACTTCGCCATGACCCAGGCGGAAGCCGCCGCGCGCTTTCGGCAGCAGATAGGGCGCGTTGGTCATCGACTCCATGCCGCCGACCGCAAGCACCGACGCGCTACCGGACAGCAGAGCATCGTGGCCAAGCATCAGCGCCTTCATGCCGGAGCCGCAGACCTTGGAGATGGTCGTCGACGGCGTTTCCTTGCCGAGGCCGGCGCCAAGGGCTGCCTGGCGCGCCGGGTTCTGGCCAATGCCGGCCGGCAGCACATTGCCCATCAACACCTCGTCGACAGCATCAAGGCCGGCACGATCGAGTGCGGCTTTGAGCGCTATGGCGCCGATTTCTGGCGCGGTCAAATCCTTGAGGCTGCCCTGAAAGGCGCCCATTGGCGTGCGGGCCGCCGAAACGATGACGATCGGGTCAGTTCTGCTCATGTCTTTCTCCCATACGGCAAAAGGCAATGGTTGGCGCGAGTGCGTGCCCCGCGTGTGTCCTTCTCCCCGCGTGGCGGGGAGAAGGTGGCCGGCAGGCCGGATGAGGGGCACTTTTGCCCCAACCGCCCCTCGACGTCAGATATGCAGCGCGTGCCCCAGCGCCTTCAACGCGGACTCCTGGAAAGCTTCCGATTGCGTCGGATGCGCATGGATCGTGCCGGCGATGTCTTCGAGGCGCGCGCCCATTTCGATCGCCAGGCTGAAGCTTGCCGAGAGTTCCGAGACGCCGTGGCCGACGGCCTGGATGCCGAGCACCAGGTGGTTGTCGGCGCGAGCGACGATGCGAACGAAACCGTCTTCGGCAAGCGTCGTCATGGCGCGGCCATTCGCCTGGAAGGGGAACTGGCCGATCTTGATCTCGATGCCGCTCGCACGCGCCTCGTCGGGCGACAGCCCTGCGGTGACGATCTCCGGATCGGTGAAGCAGACGGCCGGGATGCAGCGCTTGTCCCAGCTGCGCTTGTGACCGGCAACGATCTCCGCCACCATTTCCCCTTGCGCCATGGCGCGGTGCGCCAGCATCGGCTCGCCGGTGACGTCGCCGATCGCATAGATGCCGCGCATGGACGTCCGGCACTGGTCGTCGATGCGGATGAAGCGGCCAGTGCGGTCGAGGTCGATTTCCTCAAGGCCGAAGCCCTCGGTCACGGGTTTGCGGCCGACGGTGACCAGCACCTTTTCGGCGGCGACATCGATTGCGCGACCGTTGTGTTCGGCTTGCAGGCTGCCGGTTTCGGCGGAGTAGCTCTTGGCGACCGTCTGGGTGAAGACCTCGATGCCGAGTTCGCCGAGACGCTTGGCGATCGGTTTCGTCAGATCGGCGTCATAGAGCGGCAGAATGCGCGGCTGCGCTTCGAGTACGGTCACGTGGCTGCCGAGCTTGGCGAAAGCGGTGCCAAGTTCGAGACCGATGTAACCGCCGCCGATGACGGCGATGCTCTTCGGCACACTTTTCAGCGACAGGGCCTCGGTCGAGGAAATGATCGACCCGCCGAAAGGCAGGTCGGGCAGCTCGACCGGCGCCGAGCCGGTGGCAATGACGATCGTCTCGGCGCGGATGCGCTGCAGTCCGATCTCGGTCTCGACATCGACGGTCTTGCCGTCGACGAAACGGGCGGTGCCGATCACCGCCTTGACACCCGCCTTCTTCAAAAGGCCGATGACGCCGCCGTTCAGCCGTCCGACGATGCCGTCTTTCCAGGCGATGGTGCGGGCGAGGTCGATTGTCGGATTGGCGAGCGACAGACCGAGCGGGCTGCGGCCGGAAGCGGCCGAGCGCAGCTTATGAAACTCTTCCGCCGCGTGGATGAGGGCCTTGGAGGGAATACAGCCGACATTGAGGCAGGTGCCGCCGGCTTTCGCCTTTTCGACGATGACCGTGTCGATGCCGAGCTGGCCGGCGCGGATTGCGCAGATGTAGCCGCCGGGGCCGGCGCCGATGACGAGCAGCTTGCAGGAAATTTCCTTCATGATCGCCTCAGGCCTCCACGAAAATAAGCGCCGGCGTTTCGAGCAGGGTCTTCAGCCGCTGCACGAAGACCGCCGCATCCCACCCGTCGATGACGCGGTGATCGAAGCTCGAGGAAAGGTTCATGATCTTGCGCGGCACGAACTGCGTGCCATCCCAGACCGGGCGGACAGCGAGCTTGTTGACGCCGATGATTGCGACTTCCGGATGGTTGATGACCGGCGTGGAGACGATGCCGCCGAGTGCGCCGAGCGAAGAGATGGTGATGGTCGATCCGGTGAGCTCGTCGCGGGTGGCCGTGCCGGTGCGGGCAGCGTCCGCCAGGCGATTGAGCTCGTTGGCACAATCCCAGATGCCGCGGGCTTCGGCATGGCGCACGACCGGAACGGTGAGGCCGGCCGGGGTCTGCGTCGCGATGCCGATATGCACGCCGTGATGGCGGCTGATGATGCCGGCGCCGTCGTCGAAAGTGGCATTGACGGCGGGTTGATCGGCAATGGTGCGCACGAGCGCGCGCATCAGATAGGGCAGGATGGTCAGCTTCGGCTGGTCGGGTTTGCGGTCGCGGTTCATCGTCGTCCGCAGGTCCTCGAGCGCCGTCATGTCGACCTCTTCCACATAGGTGATGTGGGGAATGCGCGAGGTCGAAAGCGACATCTTCTCGGCGATGCGACGGCGAAGGCCGGTTACCTTGATCTCGTCGACGGCGGTCTTGCGCTGCAGGCCGGCTGGCGCAAGCGCCGGCTGGGCGCCGCGGGCGATGAACTGGTCGAGGTCATCATGGGTGATGCGGCCGGCCGGACCGGTGCCGGTCACCTGGCGCAGATCGACGCCGCTTTCCTTGGCGCGCAGGCGCACCGCCGGCGAGGCAAGGGCCTTCTCCAATCGTTCGCCGGCGGCATGGGCGCCGTTGGCGTGGACACCGTTCGTGGTCGGTGCCTTGACCTCGACCTTGGCGGGCTGGGCCGGCTTGGAGACCGGCGCGGGCGCCTCAGTCTTCACTGCGGGTTTTTCTTCCACCTTCGCGACAGGCTTCTCTTCCACGGGAGCAGCCGTTTCGCCTTCGCCTGATATCTCGATGCGCACGAGCGGCGCCTTCACCGCAACGGTGTCGCCCACCTCGGCGCCGAGCCAGAGCACGGTGCCGGTGACGGGCGAGGGGATTTCGACGGTCGCCTTGTCGGTCATCACGGCGGCGAGCACCATGTCCTCGCGCACGGGGTCACCGGGCTTCACATGCCATTCGACGAGTTCAGCCTCGGCCACGCCTTCGCCGACATCGGGCATCTTGATTACGAATTCGCCCATGTCAGGCCTCCATCACTTCGACGAGCGCGCGTCCGACGCGCGCGGGGCCGGGGAAATAGTCCCATTCCTGCGCGTGCGGGTAGGGCGTGTCCCAGCCGGCGACGCGCACGACGGGCGCTTCGAGATGGTAGAAGCAGTGCTCCTGCACGAGTGCGGCCACTTCGCCGCCGAAGCCCGACGTCAGCGTCGCTTCGTGCACGACGACGCAGCGCCCGGTCTTTTCCACCGACTTGACGATCGTATCGAGGTCGAGCGGCAGCAGACTGCGCAGGTCGATCACCTCGGCGTCGATGCCGGTTTCCTCGGCAGCCGCGAGCGCCACGTGCACCATGGTGCCATAGGCGACGACGGTGACGGCGGAGCCCTCTCGGCGGACTTCCGCCTTGCCGATCGGAACGGTGTAGTGGCCTTCCGGCACCTCGCCGAGATCGTGTTTCGACCAGGGAATGACTGGCCGGTCATGGTGGCCGTCGAAGGGACCGTTGTAGAGCCGCTTCGGTTCCAGGAACATCACCGGATCGGGGTCCTCGATCGACGCGATCAGCAGGCCCTTGGCGTCGTATGGATTGGAGGGCACGACGACTTTCAGGCCGCAGACGTGGGTGAAGAGCGCTTCGGGGCTCTGGCTGTGCGTCTGGCCACCGAAGATGCCGCCGCCGGTCGGCATGCGCAGGACGATCGGGCAGGTGAAATCACCGTTGGATCGGTAACGAATACGGGCCGCTTCCTGGGTGATCTGGTCGTAGGCCGGATACATATAGTCGGCGAACTGGATCTCGACGCAGGGCTTCAGCCCGTAGGCGGCCATGCCGATCGCCGTGCCGACGATGCCACTTTCGC
Source organism: Ensifer sp. Root954 (assembly GCF_001429005.1). NCBI lineage: Bacteria > Pseudomonadati > Pseudomonadota > Alphaproteobacteria > Hyphomicrobiales > Rhizobiaceae > Ensifer > Ensifer sp. Root954. Next base: position 155,958 of record NZ_LMJM01000002.1, on the reverse strand, counting down.
TGATCGGCGCGTCGAAACAGCGGGTCTTGCCGTATTTCGCCTGGAGGCCTTGCGTGCAACGGAAGACTCCACCGAAATAGCCGACGTCCTCGCCGAAGACGACGACATTGTCGTCGCGCTCCATGGATACGTCCATGGCGCTGCGCACGGCTTCGATCATTGTCATTCTGGCCATATCAGTATCCTGCCTTCTGCCGCTGGCGGCGAATGTGCGGCGGCATCTCGGCATAGACGCCCTCGAAGATATCGCGCACCGACGGCTTGCCGCCGGCATGCAGCGTGCCGTGGCCCTCGGCCTGTTTCTGGGCCTGGATCACTTCGTCGGTGATCTCGGCTTCCGCCTGCGCATGACGTTCTTCCGACCAGGCGCCGCGCAGAATCAGGTGCTTCTTCAATCTCAAGACTGGATCGCCGAGCGGCCAGGCCTCGGATTCCGTCTTCGGGCGATAGGCGCTCGGATCGTCGGAGGTCGAATGGGCGCCGACGCGGTAGGTGACGTATTCGATCAGGGTCGGGCCGAGATTGCGCCTTGCACGCTCGGCCGCCCATTTGGCGACGGCGTAGACGGCGAGATAGTCGTTGCCGTCGACGCGCAGGGCCGGAATGCCGAAGCCGAGGCCGCGGGCGGCAAAGGTGCCGGAGCCGCCACGGGCGATGCCCTGGAAGGTCGAGATCGCCCACTGATTGTTGACGATGTTGAGGATAACCGGCGCCTTGTAGGTGGAGGCAAAGACGAGCGCCGAGTGGAAGTCCGATTCCGCCGTCGAGCCGTCGCCGATCCAGGCGGCTGCGATCTTGGTGTCGCGCTTGATGGCCGACGCCATCGCCCAGCCGACCGCCTGCACATATTGGGTTGCGAGGTTGCCGGAGATGGTGAAGAAGCCATGCTCCTTGGAGGAATACATGATCGGCAGCTGCCGGCCGCGCAGAGGGTCGCTCTCGTTCGAGAAGATCTGGTTCATCATCTCGACCATGGGATAGCCGTCGGCGATCAGAAGACCGGCCTGTCGATAGGTCGGGAAGTTCATGTCGCCCTTCACCAACGCCTTGCGGAAGGCGCAACTGACGGCCTCTTCGCCCAGATGCTGCATGTAGAAGGAGGTCTTGCCTTGACGCTGCGCCATGACCATGCGCGCATCGAAGGCGCGCAGCAGCATCATGTGCCTGAGGCCGGAGAGCAACTCGTCATCCGAAAGCAGCCCGGCCCAGGGACCGACCGCTTCGCCGTCGCGGTTCAAGACGCGGATGATCGAATAGGCGAGGTCGCGCATCTCTTCCGGCGCGACGTCCACCTCCGGGCGCGGCACGGAGCCGGCCTTCGGGATCTTCACGTTGGAGAAATCCGGCTGGCCGCCGGGCCGAACGGCGGGTTCGGGGACATGCAGGCTAAGTCGATCGAGATCGCTCATGCGGTTTCCGGCCTCCTCCGGAGTGCGCAGTGCACCAAATCAAGATCGGTTCCAGTCGAACCGCTCTTCATTTCTGTTCTCACGCATTTCCGGACGCAAAGGCGCTAGGACCCTCGCTGGAAATGCTCTGGGACGGGATAACGATGGGCCTGAGGTGTACGAGGACGTGCAATGTGACCGGCAAGGCTCCTCCGCCCGAGGTCTGCACAGACTCCTCCCAAAAAGCCCCCGCTCTCCCGACGGGAATGCTCACAGACTGCCACGAGTTCCGGGGCTTATGAAGGTCTTTCCGTGTTGCGGGGCAGGGGCAGGCGAAGAAAGATAGAATCCTGCCGGGAGTGCGCCCACGCGTTGTGTCGTTCACCTTCCTGCCGGTCGTTGCCGGTAATTTTCTTTCGCGGCGATCAGTCGGCGGTAGCGCTCAGACCGGCGGGGCGATGGTGATCGGCGTTCCATCGAGGAAGCGCGAGAGCCGGAATGGCGTCGGATCGACGATCGGTTTCTCGCCGGTTACGAGGTCGGCGACGAGGTGTCCGGCGCCAGGCCCGATGCCAAAACCGTGGCCGGAAAAACCCGTCGCGACAATGAGGCCCGGAACGGTTTCGGCGGGTGAGATGACGGGGACGGCATCGGGCATCACATCGATCAGTCCTCCCCATATCTGTTGCACCTTGGTTTTGCGCAGGAATGGCAAGGCCCTGCCGGCGGCGTCGAGGGCCCGCAGGGCGCGCCGCGAATCCGGATTGGGATCGAGCACGCGGTGGCGTTCGAAGGCGCCGGGCCGGTCGAGCGGGACGGTGCCGATCTCGAACAATTCGTTCCAGCTCTGGGCGTTGATGCCCACCTGCACGGCATCGCCCTCCGCCTTTCGCGCCGGCTGGAAATCCCGGAAGAATGCGAAGCTGTCGGGCACGACCGCGTGCAGGTTGGCGGCACCGTCGGCAATCGTGTAACCGCCATCGAGGCGCTTGCGATAGGCATAGGTCGCGGTTGCGCCGGCCCCTTCCGGACCGCCGGAGACCGGCCCGGTTCTCAACACCGTATTCCGCACCTTCAGCTGCGGCAGCCGGATGCCGAGGCTTTTGAGAAAGAGCCTGGACCAGGCGCCGCCGGCGACGATGACGGTCGACGTCTCGATGCGGCCTCTCTCGGTGACGACGGCGGAGATCCGGCCCGCTGCCTTTTCGACCCCGCGCACGGCGCAGCCCGTCAGGATACGTGCACCGGCGCGGCGTGCACCGGCGACAATCGCGGGCACCGCCTTCTGCGGTTCTGCCCGGCCGTCGCTCGGCGTGAAGAGCCCGCCTCGGTAGCGGATGGCGGCGCCCGGCATCATCGCCTCTGTCGTGTCGGAGCTGAGTTGCACGCTGTCGACGCCGTAGGGTCGGGCCATGGCAAGCCATGCGTCGCGATTGGCGATGTCGCGCTCATTCTCGGAGATATAGAGGATGCCGCTGCGGCGAAAGCCGGTCTCGCCACTGATGCGCGTGTCGAGCGTGTCCCAGATCTTCAGCGCCTCGATCGCCAGCGGGATTTCGCGCTCGTCACGGCCCATCACCCGAACCCAGCCCCAGTTGCGGCTCGATTGCTCGGCGCCGGGCGTGCCCTTCTCGCAGAGCACGACGTTGATACCGCGTTCGGCAAGGAAGAGGGCGGTGCTGACGCCGATGATGCCGCCGCCGACGATGACGACGTCGGCCCTGGCGGGCAGGATGGTGTCTGTGGCGATCGGATCGAGCGTGGGGCCGGGCATGGGGAGGGCACTTTCGGGCAGGAGGTGTCGCGGTCATCGGTGCATGCCGCCGCCGCGAGATCAAGACCTGCAATCTGGCCGTCGTCGGCCGGCGCTCGGTTGCTGGCAATCTTTTATCGCCAACCCGTCCGGTTCGCCGCGAGACGGTCTTTCGGAATTTTGCGCGTGCTTCTATGCTCGTGCGCATGAGTGAGAGCCGCCCTGATCTTCGCCCCGTCCTGCGCATCGATTTTCCGCCCGCCGACCGGCTCGGCCGCGGCAAGATCCTCTTGCTCGAACTGATCCGCGAGACCGGCTCCATCTCCGCCGCCGGGCGGGCGATGGACATGTCGTACCGCCGCGCCTGGCTGCTGGTCGATGCCCTGAACCGGATGTTCAGCGAGCCTTCGGTAGAATCGCAGCGCGGCGGCAAGCAGGGTGGCGGAGCCCTGGTGACGCCGTTCGGCGAAGAGCTTATCCGGCGCTACCGCGAGATGGAGGAGAAGGCACGCCTTGCGATCGGCGAGGATCTGGCCTGGCTCGAATCCGTTCGGAGCAGCGATACACCAGCGTTCGATACGGCCGAGGCTGTTTCCAAAAAGGCCTAATGCATGTCGCGCAAAAGCGTGCAGCGGTATCGCGGCAACGACATGCATAAAAACAAGAGCTTAGAGCCTGGCGCGCGAATGCGTTTTCATGCGACAGGCTTTAGTGATCGATCGCGACCGACTTGATGACGGCATAGACGGTTTTGCCGGGAACAAGCTGCAGCGCGTCGCAGGAAAAGCGGGTGATGCGGGCGGCAATCGTCGCATCGCCGCAAGTCACCCGGACATCGACGCTGCCATCCTCCTCCGATGTCAGCGTCAGAATGCGCCCTTCGAGTACGTTGAGCGCACTGATTTCCACTGGCCTTGAGGTCGCCAGCATGACGTCGCGGGCGGCTATGTGCAGGCGAAGCCTGACGCCGGCCGTCGCGCTGACACCGGCGATGCGCAGCCGTTCCCGTCCGACCCGGACGGTCGTCAGTTCGTGCACCGGATCGGTTCCCTCGACTTCGCCCTCCAGCAGGACACCGGCTTCGCGCCTGCCGGTGGCAAGCGTTGCGGCGGGCGCGCTCAACACCTCGGCGGCCGCGCCCGATGCGGTGACCCGACCGTTTTCGAGCACGACCACGCGCCGGGCCAACCGGGCGACTTCGCCGACCGAGTGGCTGACATAGACGATCGGTATGCGGGCATCGTCGCGCAGCCGTTCGAGATAGGGCAGGATTTCGGCCTTGCGCGCCTCGTCGAGCGCGGCCAGCGGCTCATCCATCAAAAGCAGGCGCGGTGCCGCGAGCAAGGCGCGGCCGATGGCGACGCGCTGCTTTTCGCCGCCGGAAAGGGCCGAAGGGTTGCGTTCGAGCAGATGGCCGATGCCGAGCAGGTCGACGATGCGGGTAAACTCATTGCCGGTGCCGCTCTTGCCGGCGAACCAGCGGCCATAGGCGAGGTTGCGGCGTACGCTCAAATGCGGAAACAGCCGGGCCTCCTGGAAGACATAGCCGAAGCGCCGGCGATGCACCGGCGTGAAGATTCTCCTCTCGCTGTCGGCGATAACGTCGCCATCGAGCAGGACACGTCCGCTTTCGGGCTTCATAAGCCCGGCGATGATGTTGATGAGCGAGGTCTTGCCGGAGCCGGAGCGGCCGAACAGTGCGGTCACGCCTCCATCCGAGGTGAAGGCGGCGTCGAGCGCAAAATTGCCGAGTTGATGATGAGCTTCGACGGTAAGGCTCATTGGGCTGCCACCCGGCGCGCGGCAAATGTCGCCAGCAGTTCCGAGAGGATCAGCGCGGCCATGGAAATGATGACGGAAATGATTGTCAGCCGCATGGCGCCGGCATCGCCACCGGGCACCTGGGTGAAGGTGTAGATGGCGGCCGAAAGCGTCTGCGTCTCGCCGGGAATGTTGGAGACGAAGGTGATCGTGGCGCCGAACTCGCCCATCGCCTTGGCAAAGGCGATGATCATGCCGGCGATGATGCCGGGAATGATCAGCGGCAGCGTGACGGTGGCAAAGACCCAGAGGGGGCTCGCGCCGAGCGTGGTCGCCGCGTCCTCGAGCTTGCGGTCGACCGCCTCGATCGACAGGCGGATGCTGCGCACCATCAACGGGAAGGCCATGACGGCGCAGGCAAGGGCAGCACCGGTCCAGCGGAAGGAAAAGACGAGGCCGAAATAATCGGCGAAGAAGGCGCCGAGCGGGCCGCGGCGGCCGAAAAGCAGGAGCAGCAGGAAGCCGGTGACGACAGGCGGCAGGATCAGCGGCAGATGAACGAGGCCGTTCAGCAGTGTCTTGCCCCAGAAGCGCCCGCGGGCAAGCAGCATGGCGACCACGAGTGCGAAGGGCAGGCTGCAGATCATTGCGACGGTCGCGACACGCAGGCTCAACAGGATCGCCGTCCATTCCGCATCGCTCACTGCAAGCCAGTCCAATGGATATCGCTCCCCAATACGAGGCTTGTGGGACGCGGCTGTCTGCCCCCTATGCCTCTGACAAATGTTCGCGTCGCCCGCGTTTGGGCGCGGGCGGCGCGAACATGACGTTAGATGCTTCGCCTGCCTCTGGACAGACGGCACTAGCGCCTATTTCAGCCGGTTACTTCAGGACCGTGAAGCCCTGCTTTTCAAAGAGTTCAGCAGCCTTTGCCGACTTGACGAAGTCGATGTAGGCGGCCGCATCAGGGCTCTTGCTCTCGGCCGTGATTGCGATCGGGTAGATGATCGGCGGATGGCTGTCTTCCGGGAAGGTGCCGACGACCTTGACGCCCGGGTCTGCCGCGGCATCGGTCTGGTAGACGATGCCGTACGGCGCTTCGCCGCGCGAAACGAGCAGGAGGGCGGCACGCACGCTTTCAGCGCCGGCGACCTTGGCCTCCACGGCCTTCCAGGCGTCGAGCTTTTCGAGCGCAGCCTTGCCGTACTTGCCGGCCGGAACGGAATCGACGGCACCCATGGCAAGGCGACCGTCACCGAGAATGGCTGCGAGATCGAAGCCCTGCTTGATTTCGACCGGGGCAGCGTCCTGCTTGCCGGAGACGAGCACGATGCGGTTGCCGAGCAGGTTTGCGCGGGTGTCGTCCTTGATCAGCTTCTTTTCGGCGAGGTAGTCCATCCAGGCGAGGTCGGCAGAGATGAAGACGTCGGCGGGCGCGCCCTGTTCCACCTGCTTGGCCAGCGCCGAGCTGGCCGCGTAGGAAACGGTCGTTTCCTTGCCACTTTCCTTCTGCCACTCGGCATTGATCGCATCGAGCGCGTTCTTCAGGCTCGCAGCCGCAAAGACCGTCACCTTCTCTTCGGCCTGCGCGGACGCCGGCAGAACACTTGCGCCGGCCCAGGCGAGGCCGAGCGCCAGCACCAGTCCCTTCAGCCAGTCTCTTCTCTTGATCATCGATTTCCCTCCAACGATGCGTGATATCTCTTAGGATACAACGATATCGCCTCCTGATTACCGTTGTATCTGTTGAAATACAATGCTCCTCAAAAGGGCTAGCGTAATACCCGTGTGGTTGTGGCCGCCCGGCAAAACCGGTGCAGCATTCCTGCGGCGGGCGCGATTGGGCTTGCGATGATGTCCGGGCGGCCTAAATTGCGGCCTCGATCCCCTGACATGGAGCGGACGTGCAATGGAAACGGCAGTGAAGCTTGAAGAAAGCTGGAAGGAAGCGTTGGCACCGGAATTCGCCAGCGCCTACATGGCTGACCTCAAGCAGTTCCTCGTGGCCCAGAAGAACGAGGGCCGGCAGATTTTCCCTCGCGGGCCTGAGTATTTTCGCGCGCTCGACCTGACGCCGCTCGACAAGGTGCGCGTGGTCATTCTCGGCCAGGATCCCTATCACGGTGACGGCCAGGCGCATGGGCTCTGCTTCAGCGTTCGCCCCGGTGTCCGGACGCCGCCCTCGCTCGTCAATATCTACAAGGAGCTGAATACAGATCTCGGCATTCCGCCGGCGCGACACGGCTTTCTCGAAAGCTGGGCGAAGCAAGGTGTGCTGCTCCTCAACAGCGTGCTGACGGTAGAGCGCGGCAACGCTGCGTCACACCAGGGCCGCGGCTGGGAAAAATTCACGGATGCGATCATCCGTGCGGTCAACGACGCCGAGCATCCCGTCGTCTTCATGCTCTGGGGCTCCTATGCGCAGAAGAAGGCGGCCTTCGTCGACCGCTCGCGCCATCTTGTCCTGAGGGCACCACATCCATCGCCGCTCTCGGCCCATTCCGGCTTTCTCGGCTGCGGGCATTTTTCCCAGGCCAATGCCTTCCTTGAAGGCAAAGGCTTCGATCCGATCGACTGGCGGCTGCCGGAAAATCCGGCTGCGGACATCAACTGAAGGCTTGGCGCGAATGACGGCTTTGTCGTCGCCCTGAGGTCTTGCCTTGGCGGCGGCGATCCGCCTAAGACGCCCGAACGAAATGGCGGAGGCGGGCATGCGCAAAATTCTGATCATCGGCATCGGTTCGGGCAATCCCGAACACATGACCGTGCAGGCGATCAACGCGCTGAACCGCGCAGACGTGCTCTTTATCCCGACCAAGGGAGCGAAGAAGACCGAGCTTGCCGAAGTGCGCCGCGACATCTGCGCCCGCTACGTCACGCGCAAGGACAGCCGCACCGTCGAGTTCGCGGTGCCCGTGCGGCGCACCGAAGGCGTCAGCTATGACGGCAGCGTCGATGACTGGCACGCCCAGATCGCTGGGATTTACGAAGCGCTTCTGTCGAAGGAGTTGGGCGAAGAGGGAATTGGCGCGTTTCTCGTCTGGGGCGACCCGATGCTCTATGACAGCACCATTCGCATCGTCGAGCGGGTCAGGGCACGCGGTGAGGTCGCCTTCGCCTACGACGTCATTCCCGGGATCACCAGTCTGCAGGCGCTTTGCGCCAGCCACCGCATTCCGCTGAACCTCGTCGGCAAGCCGGTGGAGATCACCACGGGGCGTCGGCTGCACGAGAGCTTTCCCGAGAAGAGCCAGACCTCGGTCGTCATGCTCGATGGCGAACAGGCGTTTCAGCGGGTCGAGGACCCGGAGGCGGAGATCTATTGGGGCGCCTATCTCGGCACGCCGGATGAGATCGTCATTTCCGGCCGCGTGGCTGAGGTGAAGGACCGGATCCTTGAAACGCGGGCGGCGGCGCGCGCGAAGATGGGATGGATCATGGACATCTATCTCCTGCGCAAGGGCGCCGACTTCGACGAGTGACGGGGAGGGCCGATCTGCGTCGTGTTTGATCTCACTCAAGGTTTGCGGCTGTGTTATAGCGTCTTAAGAGGCTTCTTCAGGGAGGAGAGCCTCAAGTGATGACGGATTTGATGACCAGCTGCGCCCTTACATTGACCGGAGATGCCGGCACCGTCGCTTCGATGCGCCGCGGCGCTTGCCCGTCGCTCGCAGAGCCGATGCAGACCGGCGACGGCCTACTCGTGAGGGTGAGGCCAACGGATGACAGCCTGACGCTGCCGAAGGTCATTGCCCTTGCCACGGCTGCCGAGCGCTTCGGCAATGGCATCATCGAGATTACCGCGCGCGGAAACCTGCAGCTTCGCGGCCTGAGCGCGGCTTCGGTGCCAATGCTGGCGCAGGCGATCGGCGATGCGGAGATCGCCATTGCCGAGGGGCTCGCGATCGAGGTGCCGCCCCTGGCCGGCATCGACCCGGACGAGATCGCCGATCCGCGGCCGATTGCCACCAAGCTTCGTGAAGCGTTGGGTGCGCGCCAGGTGCCGTTGAAGCTTGCACCCAAACTATCCGTCGTCATCGATAGCGGTGGCCGGTTTGGTCTCGGCGCTGTCGTCGCCGACATTCGCCTTCAGGCGGTTTCGACTGTCGCGGGGCTGGCCTGGGTGCTGTCGCTTGGCGGCACGTCAACGAAGGCATCGATCGTCGGGACGTTGGCCGGCAACGCGGTCGTGCCCGCCCTGGTCACCATTCTCGAGAAACTGGCGAGCCTGGGCACGACGATGCGCGGGCGCGATCTGGACCCGTCGGAAATCCGCGCGCTCTGTCGCTGTGAGACATCGTCCGAACGCCCGGCCGCTCCGCGTTCGGCCGCAATACCCGGCATTCATGCGCTGGGTAACGCCGACACCGTTCTTGGCCTCGGTCTGGCCTTTGCTCAGGTGGAGGCCGCCGCGCTGGCATCCTACCTGCATCAGGTCCAGGCGCTTGGCGCCAATGCGATCCGGCTTGCGCCCGGGCACGCCTTCTTCGTCCTCGGCCTTCGCCCCGAGACGGCGGCTGTGGCGCAGAGCCTGGCAGTGGGACACGGTTTTCGCATTGCCGAGCAGGATCCGCGCAACGCGATCGCCACCTGCGCCGGCAGCAGGGGTTGCGCCTCGGCGTGGATGGAAACCAAGGGCATGGCCGAGCGCCTCGTCGAGACGGCGCCGGAATTGCTCGACGGGTCGCTCACCGTGCATCTCTCCGGCTGCGCCAAGGGCTGCGCCCGGCCGAAGCCGTCCGAACTGACGCTTGTCGGTGCGCCATCAGGATACGGGCTTGTCGTAAATGGGGCTGCCAATGGCTTGCCAAGCGCCTACACCGATGAGAATGGAATGGGATCCGCCCTTGCCCGGCTCGGCCGGCTGGTGCGGCAAAACAAAGACGCTGGCGAATCGGCGCAGTCCTGTCTTACACGGCTCGGAGCTGCGCGCGTCTCGGCAGCGTTCGAACAGGGATAGACATGCCTGAGTATGATTACATTCGCGATGGCAACGCCATCTACGAGCGTTCCTTCGCCATCATCCGCGCCGAGGCCGATCTGTCGCGCTTCTCCGAAGAGGAAGCGGATCTGGCGGTGCGCATGGTGCACGCCTGCGGTTCCGTCGAGGCGACCAGGCAGTTCGTGTTTTCTCCCAATTTCGTAAGCTCGGCCCGTGCGGCGCTGAAAGCCGGTGCGCCGATCCTCTGCGATGCCGAGATGGTTGCGCACGGTGTCACCCGCGCCCGTCTGCCGGCTGGCAACGAGGTGATCTGCACGCTGCGCGATCCTCGCACGCCCGCACTTGCGGCCGAGATCGGCAACACCCGCTCCGCCGCAGCCCTGAAGCTCTGGAGCGAGCGGCTGGCCGGATCAGTGGTCGCGATCGGCAACGCACCGACGGCGCTGTTCTTCCTCTTGGAAATGCTGCGCGACGGCGCGCCGAAGCCGGCGGCAATCCTCGGCATGCCCGTCGGTTTCGTCGGCGCGGCGGAATCGAAGGATGCGTTGGCCGAGAATTCCTATGGCGTTCCCTTCGCCATCGTGCGCGGCCGGCTTGGCGGCAGCGCCATGACGGCGGCAGCGCTCAACTCGCTCGCGAGGCCGGGCCTGTGAGCGGCGTCGGCGTGGGGCGCCTGATCGGTGTTGGGACCGGCCCCGGTGATCCGGAACTTTTGACGGTCAAGGCGGTGAAGGCGCTCGGGCAAGCCGATGTGCTTGCCTATTTCGCCAAGGCCGGGCGAAGCGGTAACGGCCGCGCGGTGGTCGAGGGTCTGCTGAAGCCCGATCTTGTCGAGCTGCCGCTATACTATCCGGTGACGACCGAAATCGACAAGGACGATGGCGCCTACAAGACCCAGATCACCGACTTCTACAATGCGTCGGCCGAAGCGGTAGCGGCGCATCTTGCCGCCGGGCGCACGGTCGCCGTGCTCAGTGAAGGCGACCCGCTGTTCTATGGTTCCTACATGCATCTGCATGTGCGGCTCGCCAATCGTTTCCCGGTCGAGGTGATCCCCGGCATTACCGCCATGTCCGGCTGTTGGTCGCTTGCCGGCCTGCCGCTGGTGCAGGGCGACGACGTGCTCTCGGTGCTTCCGGGCACCATGGCCGAGGCCGAGCTCGGCCGCAGGCTTGCGGATACCGAAGCCGCCGTGATCATGAAGGTCGGGCGCAATTTGCCGAAGATCCGTCGGGCGCTTGCTGCCTCCGGCCGTCTCGACCAGGCCGTCTATGTCGAACGCGGCACGATGAAGAACGCGGCGATGACGGCTCTTGCGGAAAAGGCCGACGACGAGGCGCCCTATTTCTCGCTGGTGCTCGTTCCCGGCTGGAAGGACCGACCATGACCGGTACGCTCTATGTCGTCGGTACCGGACCGGGCAGCGCCAAGCAGATGACGCCGGAAACGGCGGAAGCCGTTGCGGCCGCTCAGGAGTTTTACGGCTACTTTCCCTATCTCGACCGGCTGAACCTCAGACCGGATCAGATCCGTGTCGCCTCGGACAACCGCGAGGAGCTCGATCGGGCACAGGTCGCGCTGACGCGGGCTGCGGCAGGCGTGAAGGTCTGCATGGTCTCCGGTGGCGATCCCGGTGTCTTTGCCATGGCGGCCGCCGTCTGCGAGGCGATCGACAAGGGACCGGCGGAATGGAAGTCGGTTGAACTGGTGATCACGCCCGGCGTGACCGCGATGCTCGCCGTTGCCGCCCGCATCGGCGCGCCGCTCGGTCATGATTTCTGTGCGATCTCGCTTTCCGACAATCTGAAGCCCTGGGAAGTCATCACCCGGCGTCTCAGGCTGGCGGCGGAAGCGGGCTTCGTCATTGCGCTCTACAATCCGATCAGCAAGGCGCGGCCCTGGCAGCTCGGTGAGGCCTTCGAGCTTCTGCGCAGCGTTCTGCCGGCAACGGTTCCGGTCATCTTCGGCCGTGCGGCCGGGCGGCCGGACGAACGGATCGCGGTGATGCCGCTCGGCGAGGCCGATGCTAACCGCGCCGACATGGCGACCTGCGTCATCATCGGCTCGCCGGAGACGCGCATCGTCGAGCGCGACGGCCAACCCGATCTCGTCTACACGCCGCGCTTCTATGCAGGGGCGAGCCAGTGAGCGATGCGGTTGAGTGCCTCGTCGCAACTGCCGACCGTCGGCACGTCCGCGGGCTTGCGCCGCTCGACCATGATCACCTCGATGCCGAGCCGGCGCGCTGCGGCAATCTTGCCGTAGGTGGCGCTGCCGCCGCTGTTCTTGGCGACGATCACATCGATCTGCCGGCTCCTGAGCAACGCGGCTTCATCGGCTTCCGCAAAGGGACCGGTCGCCAGGATCGCCTCCTGGTCGGGCAGATTAAGCGGCGGCGTCACCGGATCGACGCTGCGGATGACGTAGCTGTGCTGCGGCGCGACCTCGAAGTGGAAAGCTTCCTGTCGACCTATCGCCAGGAAGACGCGGCGTCGCCGATCACCGAGCGCGCTGACGGCCTCGACAACGCTATCGACAGCAGTCCAGCGGTCGCCAGGCAGGGGCACCCATTCCGGTCGGCGGAGGGCGATAAGCGCAACGCCGGTTCTTTGCGCTGCGTCCGCGGCGTTGTGCGAAATGCGTGCGGCAAAGGGGTGCGTCGCATCGACCAGCAGCGCGATGTTTTCGTCATGCAGGAAATGCGCCAGCCCATCGGCGCCGCCAAAGCCGCCGATGCGCGTCTTGACCGGCTGCGGCCGCGGGTCCGCGGTGCGGCCGGCCAGCGAGATGGCGGTGTCGTAGCGGACATCTTCGGCCAAGCGGCGCGCGAGTTCGCGTGCCTCGGTGGTGCCACCCAGAATCAGAATACGAGGTTTTTCCATGGCTGACGTGTCGAACAGCGAACCCGCCATAGTCTCCCCCTGGCTGACCGTCATCGGTATCGGTGAGGATGGTGTAGCGGGTCTCGGCGACGAGGCCAAGCGGCTGATCGCCGAAGCGCCGGTCGTCTACGGCGGCCATCGTCATCTGGAGCTCGCCGCCTCCCTCATCACCGGCGAAGCGCACAATTGGCTAAGCCCCCTCGAACGCTCGGTCGTCGAGATCGTCGCGCGTCGCGGCAGCCCGGTGGTGGTGCTTGCCTCGGGCGACCCGTTCTTCTTCGGCGTCGGCGTGACGCTGGCGCGCCGCATCGCCTCGGCCGAAATACGCACGCTTCCGGCGCCGTCGTCGATCAGTCTTGCCGCCTCGCGCCTCGGCTGGGCGCTGCAGGATGCGACGCTCGTCTCCGTCCATGGGCGGCCGCTGGATCTCGTCCGGCCGCATCTTCATCCGGGCGCCAAGGTGCTGACGCTGACCTCCGATGGCGCCGGCCCCAGGGACCTTGCCGAGCTCTTGGTTTCAAGCGGCTTCGGTCAGTCGCGGCTGACGGTTCTCGAGGCGCTTGGCGGCGCCGGCGAACGGGTGACGACGCAGATCGCCGCGCGCTTCATGCTCGGCCTCGTGCATCCTTTGAACGTCTGCGCCATTGAGGTGGCGGCCGACGAGGGCGCGCGCATCCTGCCGCTTGCCGCCGGCCGCGACGATGCGCTGTTCGAACATGACGGGCAGATCACCAAGCGCGAGGTCCGGGCGCTGACGCTGTCGGCACTCGCACCGCGCAAGGGCGAACTGCTCTGGGATATCGGCGGCGGCTCCGGCTCGATCGGCATCGAATGGATGCTCGCCGATCCGACCATGCAGGCGATCACCATCGAGGTGGAGCCGGAGCGGGCAGCGCGCATCGGCCGCAACGCGACGATGTTCGGCGTGCCCGGGCTGACGGTTGTCGAAGGCGAGGCGCCGGCGGCGCTTGCCGGCCTGCCACAACCGGACGCGATCTTCATCGGCGGCGGCGGCAGCGAAGACGGCGTCATGGAAGCAGCGATCGAGGCGCTCAAGTCAGGCGGACGGCTGGTTGCAAACGCGGTGACGACGGACATGGAAGCGGTGCTGCTCGATCATCACGCGCGGCTCGGCGGTTCGCTGATCCGCATCGATATCGCGCGTGCAGGACCGATCGGTGGCATGACCGGCTGGAAGCCGGCCATGCCGGTCACCCAATGGTCGTGGACGAAGGGCTAAAGCAGTTCCAGCGAAAGTGTGACGCGGTTTTGGGTCCGGAACTGCGTAAGATAAAGAAAGAGTAACCTATGACGGTACATTTCATCGGCGCCGGCCCGGGAGCCGCAGACCTGATCACGGTGCGCGGTCGCGACCTGATCGGGCGCTGCCCGGTCTGCCTCTACGCCGGCTCGATCGTCTCGCCGGAGCTGCTGCAATATTGCCCGCCGGGCGCCCGCATTGTCGATACGGCACCGATGTCGCTCGACGAGATCGAGGCGGAGTATGTGAAGGCCGAAGCCGAAGGGCTCGACGTGGCGCGGCTTCATTCGGGCGACCTCTCGGTCTGGAGTGCTGTGGCCGAACAGATCCGCCGGCTCGAGAAGCATGGCATCGCCTATACGATGACGCCGGGCGTTCCTTCCTTTGCGGCGGCGGCTTCAGCGCTCGGTCGCGAACTGACCATTCCGGCGGTGGCCCAGAGCCTGGTTCTGACCCGCGTTTCGGGCCGCGCCTCGCCGATGCCGAACTCAGAAACGCTTTCCGCTTTCGGCGCTACTGGATCGACGCTGGCAATCCACCTTGCGATCCATGCGCTTCAGCAGGTGGTCGAGGAACTGACGCCGCTCTACGGTGCCGACTGCCCGGTCGCCATCGTCGTCAAGGCCTCCTGGCCGGACGAACGCGTGGTGCGCGGCACGCTCGGTGACATCGCCGCCAAGGTGGCGGAAGAGCCGATCGAGCGTACGGCACTGATCTTCGTCGGTCCGGGGCTCGAAGCCTCTGATTTCCGTGAAAGCTCGCTCTACGATCCCGCCTATCAGCGGCGCTTCAGAGGGCGCGGCGAATAGGCCGCACTCCCTCGGGGGTCGGCCTAAGTTTCCCGCTGAGAGGGTTTTGAAACCTATTCTGCCGGTTCTTCGCGCGGCGGCCGCTGCTTGAGCGGGACGCCGCGCTTTTCCTCGACGCGGTCGCGGTAGAGCGCTGCCTGTCCAAGCAGCATCAGCGTCACCGGCGTGGTGGCGATGACGAAGACGATGATCAGGATTTCGTGGAATACCCAGCGGCTCTGCAGCACGGCAAAGCAGATGATAGAGGCGGTGCAGATCATCAGTACGCCGCCGCTGGTCGCCAGCGTCGGTGCGTGCAGGCGCTCGTAGAAGCTGGTGAACCGGAGCAGGCCGACGGAGCCGATCAGCGCCACTGCGGCGCCGAGGACGGTGAGCCCGCAGACGAGAACGGCGGCCCAGACGGGAAGGTCGGTGAGGTGGCTCATTCGATGATCTCCCCGCGCATCAGGAACTTGCCGAAGGCGATCGACGAGACGAAGCCGATCAAAGCCACGATCAGGGCGGACTCGAAATAGAGCGAGTTGGCCGTGCGGATGCCGAAGGTCAAGAGCATCAGCATGGCGTTGATATAGAGCGTGTCGAGGCCGAGGATGCGGTCCTGGGCGCGCGGTCCCCTCACCATGCGATAGAAGGCAAAAGCCATCGCCAGGCCGAGCATGATCTGGGCAATCAGGATCGACCAGATGATTGAAAGTTCCATCATCCGAATATCTCCTTCAGGGCGGTCTCATAGCGCTTGACCGTATCGAGCCAGATGTCCTCGTTCTCCATGTCGAGCACGTGGAAGAGCAGGGACTTGCGGCCGCGATCGTATTCGAGCCAGGCCGTTCCCGGCGTCGCTGTCATGACACAGGCAAGCAGCGCCAGGGCGTTTTCGTCTTCCAGATCGAGATCGATGGTCAGGAAGCCCGAGTTCGGCGGTCGGCGCTGGCCACGCAGGATGACGGCGATGACGGCGATGTTCGAGCGGATCACGTCGACGGCGACGGCAAAGCCGAAGCGCACGATCAACAGAACCCGGCGCGGTTGCGAGCGCACGAGGCCAAGCTTCAGCGTCACCCAGCCAAGACCGGTTGCCAGTACCGTCCCCATCAGGAAGGTGCCGGGCGCAACCGACTGATTGAGCAGGAGCCAGATGATGAGCAGTCCGACGGAGAGCAGGGGATAGGGGAGCCAGGTGCGCATCGCCTATTGCCCTCCCGCCCGCGGCGCTGAGAGCACCCGTTCCGTATAACCCGCAGGATCGAACAGCGAATCCGCTGTTGCCTGCATGTAGCGCATCGCCGGCCCGGCTTGCACGCTTAAGAAGATGCAGGCAGCGAGCAACACGACGACGGGGGTGATCTCGATGACTACGACGCGCGGCACGGTGTTTTCGATCGACGCCCAGAAGGTGCGGATGCCGACGCGGTTCATTGCGATCATCGCGGCGAGACCGGAAACGATCAGCAGCGTGACATAGGTCCAGTCGGCGGCGGAGACCGCCGGGGCGGCTTCCGCTCCCGACAGGCCGAAGAGACCGCCGAGGATTGCGAACTTGGCGACGAAGCCGGAGAGCGGCGGCAGGCCGGCAAGCAAGAGGGCGCAAAGGCAGAAGCAGAGGCCGAGGATCGCCATCGTGCCGGGGATCGCCGAGCCGACTTCTTCTTCCTCCTCGTCCTCGTCGGCGTCGCCGTAGGCTTCCATCGTCACCGCCAGAACGTCGGCGCCGGCGTCACGTCCGCGCTCGACCAGTTCGATCAGCAGGAAGAAGGCGGCGATCGTCAATGTCGAGCTGACGAGGTAAAAGAGCGCACCGGCGATCATGCTTGGGTGGCCGAGGCCGATGGCGGCGAGCAGGGTGCCGGAGGAGACCAGCACCGAATAGGCGGCGAGGCGGCCCATGGCCTGCGATGCGAGCACGCCGATGGCGCCGAAGGCGATCGTCAGCAGGCCGCCGGCAAGCAGGATCGGCTGGCCGAAACCGGCAGACGCGCCGGCACTGGCGCCGAAGACCAGCAGCGACAGCCTGAGGATGACATAGATGCCGACCTTGGTGAGGATCGCAAAGACGGCGGCGACCGGCGGCGTCGCGGCTGCATAGGCCGTCGGCAGCCAGAAGCTCAAGGGCCACATGCCTGCCTTCACCAGGAAGGCGACGCCGAGCACGCCGGCACCGACTTCGACCATCTGGCGATCCTCCGGTGAGAGCGTCGCCAGCTTCATGGAGAGATCAGCCATGTTGAGCGTGCCGGTCGCGCCATAGATCAGGCTGACGCCGATCAGGAAGAGCGAGGAGGCGGCGAGGTTGATCGCGACATAGTGCAGGCCGGCCTTGACGCGCAGCGGCCCGGAGCCGTGCAGCAGCAGCCCGTAGGACGCCGCCAGCATGATCTCGAAGAAGACGAAGAGGTTGAAAAGGTCACCAGTCAGGAACGACCCGTTGAGGCCGGCGATCAAGAGCTGGAACAGCGAATGGAAATGATGGCCCGCGGTGTGCCAGCGCGCGATCGAATAGGCCTGGGCGGCAAGCGCCAGTCCGCTCGTCAGGCACAGCATCAGTGCCGAAAGGCGGTCGAGCACCAGCACGATGCCGAAAGGGGCGGGCCAGTTGCCGAGCTGATAGACGCCGTTGCCTGCGGGCGCCCCATCCATCGAGGCGATCCGCATCAGCACGATCGAGAAGATGAAGAGCGCGAGCGTCGAGACGAAGCTCAGCACACCCTTGAGCGAGCGGTTGCGCTCGTCGATCGGGATCATCGCGGCGCCGACCATCAGCGGCAGCAGGATCGGCAGGATCAGCAGGTGGTGCATCCAGTTAGTCATGGCGCTGCTCCCTGCCGTCGACGTGGTCGGTGCCGGTGAAGCCGCGCGAGGCGAGCAGCACGACGAGGAAGAGCGCGGTCATGGCAAAGCCGATGACGATCGCTGTCAGCACCAGGGCCTGCGGCACCGGATCGGTGAAGCGGCTGAGATCGCCGACACCGCCTGGCTCCAGCACCGGCGGCGCGTTCACGCGAAGGCGCCCCATGCCGAAGATGAAGAGATTGACCGCATAGGAGAGCAACGAGAGGCCGATGATCACCTGGTAGGTGCGCGGGCGCAAAAGCAGGTAGACGCCGGATGCTGTAAGCACGCCGATGGCGGCAGAGAGAATGATCTCCATCAGCGTGCCTCCTTTCGCATGGCGCGTGCATGGGCACGCGGCGCGCGGATCGACTGGTGGGCGAGCGCGATGAGGATCAGCACGGTTGCGCCGAGCACCAGCGAGAAGACGCCGAGATCGAAGAATAGGGCGCTCGCCAGAGGAAACTTGCCGATGATTGGTAGCGTCACGTATTGCGAATGCGACGTCAGGAACGGATAGCCGAAGAGCCAGGAGCCGATGCCGGTCGCAGCGGCCACCAGAAGCCCGATGCTCATCCAGCGCAGCGGATGGATGCGCAGCCGCTCCTCGACCCAGCGGGTTCCGCCGGACATGTATTGCAGGATGAAGCCGATCGACATGGCGATGCCGGCAGCAAAGCCTCCGCCCGGCAGGTCATGGCCGCGCAGGAAGAGGTAGGCTGCGAGCATGCCGATGACCGGGAACATCCAACGCATGATCACCGATGGCACGAACAGGTATTCAGCCACGCTGTCACCCTTGTTGCGATCCGGGTGATCGTCGTCGAAGGCGTTCTGGACGCGCTGCTGTTCCGGAGCCTCCAGGCTGTCGGCCTGCGGGCGGAAGCGCAGCAGCAGGGCGAAGACGGTAAGCGCGACGATCGCCAGCACCGCGATCTCGCCGAGCGTGTCGAAGCCGCGGAAGTCGACGAGGATGACGTTGACGACATTGGTGCCGCCGCCCTCCTTGTAGGCGCGCTCGAGGAAGTAGCTCGCGATCGTGTCAGGCATGGGCCGGGTCATGATCGTATAGGCGATCAGCGCCACGCCGCCGCCGGCGACGACCGCCAGCAGGAAGTCACGCAGGCGCCGGAAGCGGACCTTCAGCGACAAGAGCTCGGTTTCCTCGGTGTCCTCGATGCGCTTCGGCAGCCATCGCAGGCCGAGCAGGATCAGCACCGTCGTGACGATCTCGACGAGGAGCTGTGTTACCGCCAGATCCGGCGCCGAAAGCCAGACGAAGGTGAGGCAGGTGGTGAGCCCGGCGCCGCCGAGCAGCACGAGTGCCGCCAGCCGGTGGAACTTCGCCAGGATCGCAGCGCCGATGGCACAGGCGATGCCGACCGCCCAGAGGAGGGCAAAGGCCGGATCGATGCTGCGCACGAGAAGCGGCGGCAGCTCGAAATGATTGAGAAGCAGCGGCAGCGCGCCGGCGGCGATCGCGATGAAGACGAGGAAGCGCATCTGCGGCTGCAGCCGCCGCGTGCCGAGGCGCTGCTCCAGCGAACGCGCCCATTTCCAGGAGAGCGTTACCAGCACGCGCTCGAAGATGCGCTGGCCGTGCAGCAGGCGGAAGATCGGTGGCCCCTCGACGCTGGTGGCGAGGTAGTTGCGCATCAGGAAGTAGAGACCGATGCCGCCGGCAAGAGCGACGAAGCTCATGATCAGCGGCAGGTTCCAGCCGTGCCAGACGGAAAGGCTGTAATAGGGCGTGTTGGCGCCGAGAATGGAGACGACAGCCGTGTGCAGGAACGGGCCGATGGTGATCGCCGGAATGATGCCGACGACGAGGCAGGCGAGCACCAGGAACTCGATCGGCACACGCATCCAGCGCGGCGGCTCGTGCGGCACCTTGGGCAGGTCCTCCGGCGTCTTGCCGAAGAAGACGCTGTGGATGAAGCGCAGCGAATAGGTAACGGCAAACATGCCGGCGAGCGTCGCGACATAGGGCGTCATCGTATCGAGAATGTTGGCCTGGTGCGTTTCGATCGCTTCGGCGAAGAACATTTCCTTCGAGATGAAGCCGTTCAAGAGTGGTACGCCAGCCATGGCCGCGCTCGCGACCATGGCGAGCACCGCCGTTCCAGGCATGTACCTGATCAGCCCCCCGAGCTTGCGCATGTCGCGCGTTCCGGTCTCGTGGTCGATGATGCCGGCCGCCATGAACAGCGACGCCTTGAAGGTCGCGTGGTTGACGATGTGGAAGACCGCGGCGACCG
The DNA here is from genome assembly GCF_001429005.1 of Ensifer sp. Root954. Classification (NCBI taxonomy): domain Bacteria; kingdom Pseudomonadati; phylum Pseudomonadota; class Alphaproteobacteria; order Hyphomicrobiales; family Rhizobiaceae; genus Ensifer; species Ensifer sp. Root954. The sequence continues at coordinate 136,078 of NZ_LMJM01000002.1, read as the reverse complement.
CGGCCAGCGGGCTGCCGAGACTCAGGAGCACGGTGATCAGGCCGAGATGGCTGATAGTGGAATAGGCGAGCAGGCCCTTGAGGTCCTGCTGGAAGATGGCGAAATAGGCGCCGAGCAGCAGCGTCGAAAGACCGGCAAGGCCAACGATCCAGAACCAGGCCTCGGTGCCGGCCATGACCGGCCAGAGGCGCGCCAAGAGGAAGACGCCGGCCTTCACCATGGTTGCCGAATGCAAATAGGCCGAAACCGGCGTCGGCGCCGACATGGCGTGCGGCAGCCAGAAATGGAACGGGAACTGCGCGCTCTTCGTCAGCGCCCCGAGCAGCACCAGGATCAGTACCGGCATGTAGAGCGGCGAGTTGCGGATGAGGTCGCCGGAGGCGAGCACCACGTCGAGATCGTAGCTGCCGACGATGCGACCCATCAGCAGAAGGCCGACGAGCATGCAGAGGCCACCGGTGCCGGTCACGGTCAGCGCCATGCGGGCGCCGTCACGGGCGTGGGCATTGTGGTGCCAGTAGCCGATCAATAGGAAGGAGACGATGCTCGTCAGTTCCCAGAAGACGGCGAGCAGGATGAGATTGCCTGATAGCACGACGCCGAGCATCGAGCCCATGAAGGCGAGGAAAAGCGACAGGAAGCGCGGCACCGGGTCTTCCGCGGCCATATAGTAGCGGGCGTAAAGCACCACGAGCACGCCGATCGCGGTTACCAGAACCGTGAAGAGCCAGGCGAAGCCGTCCATCCGGAGCGTGAAGTTGAGGCCGAGTTCCGGCAGCCAGGCGATGTCATAGCGCAGGACGCCGCCCGAGGTGACGAAGGGATAGAGGCCGGCGGCGACGAGGAAACAAAGGAGCGCGATCGCTCCTGCAAACCAGGCTGTCGCACCGCGCTGATCGGGCGGAAAGAAGATTGCAAGGAGGCTTCCCACAAATGGGGCGAGAATGAAGACAGAAAGCAATTTTCCCGCGTATTCGATCGTACCGTTCCCTTCGTTCGGGTTCATGGAGAGCGGGCACCCGAGCGCCGTGCTTTCCAAAAGAATGCACAAGGGACGCACCAGGATTTTGATTCTAGAGCATCTTTTCCGCTTTCAGTGGTTCCACTTGAAGCGGGACGCTCTAGAGGCCCGAAAGGGCGGTCGCATCAGCGACTGCCGCAGGTGATGCCGCCATTCCCAAGAATGTGGAGGCAGGCAATTGTTTTTATGGCGATTCGCGGCAGGGCTGCCAAGCCTCAAGCCTGCGAAAAATGCACGCACCTGCGCTTTTTAGCTGTGGCCGAAGCCTCTCAGGCTGCCAGCCACCGACGCTCGAAGGCGAAGGTCGCAAGGTCGTTGGCGCTCATGGGCCGCGCGAAAGCATAACCTTGCAGCCCATGGCAGCCGAGTTCCTTCAGGATGGCCGCGTGTTCGAGGGTCTCGACGCCTTCGGCGATCACTTCGATGCCGAGCGACGTGCCGATGTCGATGATGGACTCGACCAGACGCTTTTCGGCTGGGGATTTGAGGATCGGCAGGACGAGCTGGCGGTCGATCTTCAAGCGCCGCGGCGTCAGCTTCAGCAGGCTGACGATGGATGCATAGCCGGTGCCGAAATCGTCGATCTCGATGGCGATGCCGAGTTCCTTGATCCGGCGGATGTTCGACAGGACCGTCATGTCGCTTTCGTCGAAGGAGATCGATTCCAACAGTTCAAACGACAGGCGGCCGGCCGGGATCTGCAACTGTTCCAGGCGCTCGATCAGATTTTCGTCGTGAAGCCGGGCATAGGAGAGATTGACAGAGACTTTGGGGATACGAATGCCGCTTGCTTCCCAGCGATAGATCTGGAACAGCGCCTGCTCCAGGATCGCCTGGTCGATCGCGGCCACGACGTTGATGTCTTCGGCCGTCTTCAGGAACGTGTGCGGGCCGAGCAGGCCCTTGGTCGGATGGTCCCAGCGCGCCAGCGCCTCGACACCGATGATGTCGAGCGAGCGCGGGCAGAACTGCGGCTGGAAATACGCGATGAATTCGTTGTGTTCGAGCCCGCGCAGGATCTCGTCGGCCGTCTGCTTGGTCTTGAAGACGGCCGTCTTCAGTTCGCCGGTAAAGATCTCGTGGCGGTTGCGGCCGCGGCGCTTGGCTTCATAGAGCGCGATGTCGGCGTTGACGAGCACGTGCGACAGCTCTTCGCTCGTCTGGCTTTGGGCGGCGATGCCGATGCTGACGCCAATGCGGCACTCCTGGTCCTTGTAGCGGACGGGCACGCTCATCGCCTCGATGATGCGTGACGCCAGCCGGGCATCCGGCTCGATGCCTCCATCCTGGCGGACGAGCACGAATTCGTCGCCGCCGATGCGGGCGACGAAGTCCTTTTCGTCGGCATTGCCGCGCAGAAGCTCGGCGGCATGCCGCAGGATCTCGTCGCCGGCCGCGTGGCCGAGCGTATCGTTGATCTGCTTGAAGCGGTCGAGGTCCATGTGGAAGATGCTGAGTTTCGCCTCCCGCGCGAAATGCCGGTCGCGATCGGCCAGGACCTGGTCGAGGAAACGCCGGTTTGGCAGGCCGGTCAGCGGATCGTGCAGCGCGTTGAACTCCATGCGATGGCGCGCCGCTTCGAGTTCGACGCTGTGCGCCTCGGCCGTGCGCTTGGCTTCGAAAAGCGTTTCGCGGGTCTCGAAGTCGGCGGTCACGTCCCAGTTGACCCCGACGATCTTCCTGTGGCCGTCGGCGCCGATATAGAAGGAGCCGTTGGCCCGGATGTGGCGCGTGCTGCCGTCGGGCAGGCGAACGCGGAAGTCGGAATTGTAGGCGAGCCCGGATTCCAGCGCCTCGGCAAACTCCCGCTCGGCGCGGTCGAGGTCGTCCGGGTGCAGCGCGTCCTTCCAGTCGTCATAGGCCTGACGCAACGACGCCTTTTGCCCATAGAGTTCCTTGGTCCGCTCGTCCCAGAGCAGCTTCTTGCTGGCGATGTCGAGTTCCCAGATGCCGATCTGGGAGGAGTCGAGCGCGATCTTCAGCCGATGGGACAGTTCCTGGAGCTGCGCCTTGCTGTATCTGAGCGCACGAATGTTGCCTTGCCGCTCGCTCAAGAGGCGCCCGGTCAACACCATCGGCAGGATGATCATCAGTCCGCCGATGACGATGAGGCCGCGGATGAGCCAGGCGTTGCCCGCCGTCGTCGGCCAGCCGCCCTTCGGAACGGCTGCGATATGCCAGGAACCGCCGGGTAGGAGCACGGTCATTTCGATCGGCGCGCCACGGAAAATATTGGCGTCGCCGTAAAAGACCGGACCTTGCGCGCCTGTGCCGTCCTGACCGGCAATGGCGACGTCTATGCCGAGTTCATCGGAAGAAAGGCCGCTGTCGCGATAGAGCCGGTCCACGTCGATGATGGCCGAGACGATGCCCCAGAAGCGGTTGCTGCCGCCGCCGGCGTCGATCGATACGGGGAAGCGGCCGATCAGCCCTTTGCCGCCCTGGACGAGATCGACAGGCCCGGCAAGCACCATCTGGCCGGTGTCCTTTACGCGCATGACGGCGGCGCGCTGCGCTTCGTTCCGGCGGTAGTCGAGGCCGAGTGCGCGGCGATTTTGTTCGAGCGGGTAGACAAGCGAGACGATCAGATTGGGCGCAGCTGCGATGCTGCGCAATTGCGAGCGCTCGGTGAAGACGCTGCGCGACAGCGCGGCGAAGCGCTGCTGATCCATTGCCGGCTCGGTGACCAGCGTGCCGATCAGCCCGCGCACGAGCTGGATGTTGCCGTTGACGTTGGCCTCGAGCTTGGAGCGGATGGGATTGAGTTCCTCGGCGACGCGCGCGCGCTGGCGCGCCTCGTCGACCACCTGGTTCTGGTTGTCCGCAAGGATGCCAGCGACCAGAACCACGAAGGCGGCAATGATCGCCGGAAGATAGCTCGGCGTCAAAACCCTGGAGAGCCTCTTCATCCCGAGGTTGAAAGCATGTCTGGCAGGCACGAAACACCCCGGCGGCACGCGAATGGCTATGTCTTGAGCCGGATAATCCCAAAAGGGTCTTAATAAACCTTGTTTTAGGTTCCGCTTTTATTCCTTCGCGTCTCAGTCACCTTTGTGCTCGGGCAGCTTCTTGTGCTTGGTTTCTGCAAGGTCTTCGAGTTCACCTTCACTCATGGATTTCTCCATTTCGCGCGAGGCGCCCTTGAGGCTGGATTTCTTGACGTCGCCGCGCTTGGCGGCAAGGGCAGCGCCGGCTGCACGCTGTTGCGCTTTCGACTTGGCTGGCATGGCACATCGCCTTTCGGTTGGTTGCCCTGGCCAACGCGAGGCAGCGCCGGATGTTCCGCGAAGCTAGGTATTCTCCCGCGCCTCGATCATCGCCTGCAGCGTCTCCAGCCGGTCGGCGTCACGCGGCAACTTGTCCTGTCTCAGGCGCGCGATGCGCGGGAAGCGCATGGCGACGCCTGACTTGTGCCGGCTCGAGCGGTTGATACCCTCGAAGGCGACCTCGACGACGAAACCGAAATCGGGCTCGGCCCTGACGGCGCGCACCGGCCCGAAGCGCTCGGTCGTATTGTCCCGGACGAAACGGTCGAGAATTTCCAGTTCGGCGTCGGTGAAGCCGAAATAGGCCTTGCCGACCGGTACCAGCGTTTCCTTTCCGTCGATGTCGGTCCAGACGCCGAAGGTGTAATCGGAGTAGTAGCTCGAGCGCTTGCCGTGGCCGCGCTGGGCATACATCAGCACCGCGTCGATGTTGAAGGGCGCGCGCTTCCACTTGAACCACGGGCCCTTGACGCGGCCCGGCGTATAGGGCGAATCCAGCCGTTTCAGCATGATGCCCTCGATCACCGGATCGGGCGGGTCGGCGCGCAGGCTGTCGAGTTCTTGCCAGGACGAGAAGGGCACCAGCGGCGACAGGTCGAAATGCTGCGGCGAGGCGCGGTCGACGAGGTCGGCGAGCCGCGCGCGTCGGGCGACGAAGCCCAGTGGGCGAACGTCCTCTTCGCCTGAGAAGAGAATGTCATAGGCGCGGACGAAGGCCGGATAGGTCTCTATGAGCTTAGGGCTGACCGTCTTGCGGTTCAGCCGTTGCTGCAGGTCGGCGAAAGTTCGGGTTGCGCGGTTGGTGCGCGCGGTGCCGCCGACGAGCAGTTCGCCATCGATCACCCCGGTGAAGTCGGCGGCCTCCAGGACGTCGGGAAAGGCGCCGGAAATCTCGTCGCCACTGCGGGAATAGAGCCGGCGCACGCCGCCGATATTGGCAAGCTGCACGCGGATCCCGTCCCACTTCCATTCGGCAGCGAAGTCCTTGGGGTCGAGCCCGTCGAGATCGCCGTCGCCGACAGGATTGGCGAGCATGACCGAATGAAAGACGGCCGGCGTCGAAAGCTCGGGCTTTTCCGCCTCGCCCGAAAGCCAGCGGAAGAGCGGCAGATAGGGCGGCGACAGGCCGTGCCAGAGGGTCTCGATCTCGGCGACGTCCTTGCCGCCCATGTCTGCGAGCGCCTGCTTGGCGAGCTTCGCCGATACGCCGATGCGAAGGCCGCCCGTCACAAGTTTGAGGAAGGCGAAGCGCGCCGACGTATCCAATCGGTCGAGCATGTCGCGAACGACGCCGCGCACATCGGCCCGTCCGGTCCTTTGCAGACGCTCGATGGCCTCGCCAAGCGGAATGTCCGCCTCTACGGTGCCGGCAGGCGGCTCCCAGACGAGCGACACCGTTTCGGCGAGGTCACCGACATAGTCGTAGGAATACTGGAAAAGCACCGCGTCCATGCGTTCGAGCAAGAGGTCGCGGATCATCGCCGGCTTGACGGTGTTGAGCGACAGCGTGCCGGCGATCGCCGCGAGCGCATAGCCGCGATCCGGATCCGGCGCGGTCCGGAAGTAATCGACAAGCAGGCGGATCTTGGCATTGCGCTGCGGGCTGAGGACGAGGCGGTCGAGCAGTTCGGCGAAGGCGCGCATCTCGTCACTCTCCCTCGTCGTCGTAGCCGACGAGGTGAAGCGGGCGGGCGGCGATGCCCTTGAGCTCGCACCAGCGCACCAGCGCTTCCTCGCGTCCGTGCGTGACCCAGACCTCGGCCGGCGCGATCTCGGTGATCGTTGCCGTCAGTTCGGCCCAGTCACAATGGTCGGAGATGATCAATGGCAGCTCGACGCCCCGCTGTTTCGCTCGTTGCCGGATCAACATCCAGCCGGAAGCGAAACTGGCAATCGGGTCGGAGAAGCGCCGCGACCAGCGATCGGCGAAGGCGGCGGGCGGGCCGATCACGATCGTGCCCCTGAAATCCTGCTTTTCGTCGGCGGCAAGCGTTGCCGGGCGCAGGTCGCCGAGGTCGATGCCCTGGCTCTGATAGTAGTCGCACAGCCGTTGCAGGGCGCCATGGATGAAGATCGGCTGGTGATACCCCTCTTCGCGCAGGAGTGCGATCACCCGCTGCGCCTTGCCGAGCGCATAGGCGCCGACCACGTGGGTGCGCTCGGGAAACTGGGCGAGCGACGTCAGCAATTTGCGGGTTTCCGCGCGATCGTCCGGGTGGTGGAAGACCGGCAGGCCGAAGGTGGCTTCGGTGATGAAGACATCGCAGGCGACTGGCTCGAAGCCGGCGCAGGTCGGATCCCGTCGCCGCTTGTAGTCGCCAGACGCGACGATGCGCACGCCGTTTGCACGAACGGAGATCTGCGCCGAGCCGAGTACATGACCGGCCGGATGGAAGCCCACGTCGACGCCATTGACGACAAGGGGTTCACCGAGGCTGATCGCCTGGCTCGTGCCGCAGAAGTCGTCGCCGTAGCGGATGCGCATGATGTCGAGGGTCTCGCGGGTGGCGAGCACGTGGCCGTGCCCCGCGCGGGCATGGTCGGAATGGCCGTGTGTGATCAGCGCCCTTTCGACCGGTTGAACCGGGTCGATGTAGAAGTCACCGATCGGGCAATAGAGGCCTTTGGGGGCGGGGTAGAGCAGGGCGTCCGGTTTCATGGACTGAAAGATAGCCGGCGAATGCGCATTCGCCAGCCGTCTTGTTCAAGTTTTTCAAGGCGCAACATTCGCTGCGCCTCGATCAGGTTCAGCCGGCCAGAACCAGCGTGTCGATAATCAGCTTCAGCGTGCGGGCGGCATCGATGTCGATGCAGGCCTTCTGGCTCGGCAGATCGTCCCAGGGGCTTGGCGGGAACAAACGGTTGTCGGGGCTCTGGATCGTCTGGCCGTCGGCAATGCCGCCGCAGACGACACGGATCGATCCGCTCCTGACGGTGAAGAGGTCGGGCGCCACGACATAGGCGCAGGCGCAGCTGTCATGCACGACCATGCCGTCGGGCACGTGCTGCTCGTAGAAGGTGACGTAGAATTTCGAGATATCGGCAAGCAGCTTGCCGGCGTCGCCGCCGCGTTCGGCGATATCGGCGATCATCGCCTTGGTCATCACGGTCTGGGTGGTGACGTCGAGGCCAACGACGGTGACCGGCCAGGGCGCCGTCATCACGACGTCGGCAGCTTCCGGGTCGCCGTGGATGTTGGCCTCGGCAGCCGGCGTGATGTTGCCGTTGACGTCGAAGGCGCCACCCATGATGACGACTTCGCGCACGAGCGCTGCGAAATCGGGATCCTCGCGCAGTGCCAGCGCCAGGTTGGTCATGCGGCCAACGGCGATCAGCGTCACTTCGCCGGGATGGGCGCGAACGGTGTCGATGATGAAGCGGTGCGCCGGGCGCGGATCGACCGGCAGGTCGACCGTCTCGGGCACGTCGATGTTGCCGAGGCCATCGTCACCGTGGATGAAGGTCGGCCAGCCGACATGCGGGCGGTTGGGATTGAAAGTCTTGTCGAGACCCTTGGCGACGGGCGCACCGATGCCCCAACGCTGCTTCAGGAACAGCGCGTTGCGGGTAGTGGTTTCGACCGAGGCGTTGCCGAATACGGTGGTGATGCCGATCAGGTCGATGGCCGGGTGACGGTGCAGGAAAAGCAGCGCCATTGCATCGTCGATGCCCGGATCCGTATCAAAGATGACTTTATGCATTCTCGTTCTTCTTTTCTTGTTCTTGTGTTTGACGGCTCGCAATGGAGGCAAGATGGCTGCGAATGTCAATCGCCATCCGGGTTGACTCGGGGAGCGGCCGCGCCTCTGGCCATGGTTTCCATGGGAACATCACCAACCGGGCGAGCATGGCAAGCTCTGCGTGTGGATGGGAACGGCTCATCCAGTCAACCGGGAGGTAATGTCATGCATCGGCTGGTCCTTGTTTCCATGATCGTCGTCACCGCGGCAACGTCGTTTGCCGCTCCCTCCTTTGCCCAAAGCGCCGGTGGCAAGGGCCGCGGCGGCGGTGGCGGCGGACACGGTTCTTCCGACAGCAGCGACTGGTATGCCGGTATCGGTTCCTTCACCCATGCCAACGACAGCTACAGCCGGCGGCGCCCCAAGGTCATCCTGACGAAGTCGGGCGCCTATTGCGTCGAAAACCGCCGGTGGATCGATGCCTCGGGCAAGGTGCATCTTTCGCCTTACCGCGAGTGCCGCGACCGGATCGATATCGCCGTCGACTGATCGGCGTGCATGCTTCAGACAGGAGGCCGGCGCACAATCACCGGCCTCCTGTCTGTTGATCTGCCACCCGCCGGTGTCTTGCGGGTTGCCGGAAGATCGCTACCGCAATTTAAACTTTCCGAAAGGTCGCGCGCCTAATGTTGTGCTGCCCGTTCCGGGCTTTTTTGCAATTTCTGGATATGATGGCGGAGTCCACGCTCGTGAAGGCTATCCTCGGCAAGATCAGGCCATCAAAGAGACTGCTCGTCATTCTCACGGCGGCTTTCGGTGTTTCCGCCGCTTCGGGCGGTGCTGCCGTCTATGTCAGCCGCGATGCGCTCATGGCGGAACTTTCCAAGCCGAAGGTTTCGGGCCTCGAGTGCACGACCATTCGCACGTTGAAGCTCGGCCACAACGGCCAGCGCTGGATCCGCATGCACGTCAAGACCGACCGCGCCGACGGCCAGGCGCGCATGCGCACGGCGTTGCGCGTCGTGGGCGCCCTCGCGAAGGCCGAGCGGGCAGATCTCTATCAGGTCGTCGTGCTCGATTCCGCCGGTCCCGAAAACCGGGCTGACGTGCGCGGTGCGGCGATCGGTGCGGAGGTGCTCTTCGCCCCCGGTCCGCAGAGCGTTCCGGGCATGAGCGAGACGTTTCGGGCGTTCTACAATGACGGCACGGCAAATTCTGTCGGCGTCTTCCATGGCAAGACCGTCGACCTTTCGATGGACGACATCCGCACGATGATGGCGGCCATGGACGACCATTCGCCATGCATCGACCCGTCGGCCGCACCGGCCGATGGCGTGAGCGCCGAGGGCGGCGCCGGTGAGCAGGAGGCCAAGCCGGCCGAGACCGCCGAGGCGCCTGCGGGCCACTAGGCCCGGGTTACGTTCGGTAATCCGTTCTTTCTGAGAATTGAAAAAAGGCCCGGCGCGTGAGCGGCGGGCCTTCGTGTTCGTGGGTTTTGCGACCTTGATCAGTCAGCCTTCTGCCGGCGGGCCGGGAAGAGGATGACGTCGCGGATCGACGGTGCGTTGGTGAGCAGCATGATCAGGCGGTCGACGCCGATGCCGAGGCCACCGGCCGGCGGCATGCCCTGGTCGATCGCGTCAAGGAACTCGTCGTCGAGCTGCTTGGCCTTTTCGCCGCGGGCGTGCGCCTGCTCGAGCTGCTCGACCATGCGGGCGCGCTGCTCTTCCGGATCGTTGAGTTCCGAGAAGGCGTTGCCCAGTTCCCAGGCGTTGCAATAGGTCTCGAAACGTTCGACGAGGCGCGGTTCGCCCGGCACTTCCTTGGCAAAGGGCGAGATGTCCTTCGGGAAATGCGTGACGTGGGCCGGCTGGATCAGCGTGCCTTCGACCTTCTCTTCGAAGATGAAGGCGAGGCACTCGCCCCAGGTCCAGTCCTTCTCGACCTCAAAGCCTGCAGCCTTGGCGGCAGCGCGGGCTTCTTCGTCGGTCTTCATCGCCAGGAAGTCGATGCCGGTCGCTTCCTTGACAGCGTCGGGCATCGGCACGCGGCGGAACGGACCCTTGAAGGAGATTTCCTTGTCGCCATAGGCAAACTCGGTCGAGCCGTGGATCGCCATGGCAAGCTCACCGAACAGCCGCTCGACGAGGTCCATGATGTCCTCGTAGTCGGCATAGGCCCAGTAGCACTCCATCATGGTGAATTCCGGATTGTGCCGGGTGGAGACGCCTTCGTTGCGGAAGTTGCGGTTGATCTCGAAGACCTTGTCGGTGAGGCCCGAAACCAGCGTGCGCTTCAGGTACAGTTCCGGCGCGATGCGCAGGAACATGTCGAGCTTCAGCGTGTTGTGATGCGTCTTGAACGGCTCGGCGGTGGCGCCGCCGTAGACCGAGTGCAGCATCGGCGTCTCGACTTCCATGAAGCCGTCGTTTTCCATGAAGCGGCGGATGCCCGAGACGATCTTGCTGCGCTGCTGGAAGCGCAGCTTCGATTCCTCGTTGGTCATGATGTCGAGGTGGCGCTTGCGGTAGCGGATCTCGATGTCCGACAGGCCGTGCCACTTTTCGGGCATCGGCAGCAGCGACTTCGTCAGCATGGTGATTGCCTGGGCGTTGATCGTCAGCTCACCACGCTTGGTGCGGCGAACGACGCCGGTCACGCCGATGATATCGCCGATGTCGATCATCGGCAGCAGCGCGCGGGCGTCTTCCGGCGTGGTGTCCTTGTGGCTGAAGATCTGGATCTTGCCGGAGGCGTCATGGATGTCCATGAACATGCCGGAGTTGCGCGAGGAATAGACGCGGCCGGCAACGGTCACGACATCCTGGGTCTCGGTGTCCGGCTCCAGGCTCTCGTACTTTGCGGTCAGCTCGGCATTGCTCATCGTCCGGTGGAAATGCGCCGGATAGACGTCGCCGATCTGCTCGCGCAAAAGCTTCAGCTTCTGTGCGCGCACTTCCGTGGCGTCGGAGGAGAGGCCAGTGGTCTCGGTCTTGTCGTTCATCGTGCTCTCCTTACTTTCCGCTACCGGCCATGGAGGCGACCACCTGGGACGCGACCTTGAGACGCTGGCGGACCACGGCGCGGCCGAGGATTTCCATGCTGTCGAACAGCGGCAGCGAGCGCTGCGAGCCGGACACAGACACGAAGAGCGGCGCCAGGATCACCTTCAGCTTCTTGCCCATGCGCTCGGCGACCGCGCGCAGTTCGGCTTCGATCGATTCCTTGTTCCATTCGAGGATCTTTTCAAGGTCCGGCTGAACGGTGTTGAGGATCTCGAGCAGTTCTTCGGGCGTCGACTTGACGCCGGCGAAGGCTTCGGGCTTGAGGCCGAGGTCGGACTTCAAGAGGAAGCTTGCGAGATCAGGCAGTTCGCCGAGCTTCGAAATGCGCGACTGGCTGAGCTTCAGGCCCTGTTTCAGGCGGTCGTTTTCCATGGCCCAGGCAAGGACGCGGGCGGCGAATTCTTCTTCCGAAAGCTTCTCGCGGATCCAGCGGGCGTTCAGCCAGTCGAGCTTCTGGATGTCGAAGATCGCGCCGGCCTTGGAGAGGTTCTCCGAGTCGAACTTTGCAGCCAGTTCCTCGATCGTCAGCAACTCCTCGCCTTCGGCGATCTGGATGAAGAACAGGCCGAGGAAGTTCATCAGCGCTTCCGGCAGATAGCCAAGCGCCGTGTAGTACGAGATCGACGTCGGGTTCTTGCGCTTCGACAGCTTCGACTTGTCGGCATTGCGCATCAGCGACAGGTGCATGAAGACCGGCGGCTCGAGGCCGAGATAGCGGTAGATCAGGATGTGCTTCGGCACGGAGGCCAGCCACTCCTCGCCGCGGGCGACGTGGGTGATCTTCATCAGGTGGTCGTCGACGACGTTGGCCATGTGGTAGGTCGGCATGCCGTCGGCCTTCAAGAGGACCTGCATGTCGACGGCATCCCACGGAATTTCCACGTCGCCATAGACGCCGTCGGTAAACTTGCACGAGCCCTCGGTCGGGATCTTCATGCGCACGACATGCGGCTCGCCGGCGGCAACGCGCGAGGTCACTTCTTCGGCGGACAGGTGGAGACACAGGCCGTCATACTTCGACGGCTTGCCGGCGGCGCGCTGGCTCTCGCGCATCTGCTCGAGCCGCTCGGGCGTGCAGAAGCAGCGGAAGCCGTGACCATTCTCGACGATCTTCTCGACGTAGGGGCGGTACATGTCCTTGCGGTCGCTCTGGCGGTAGGGACCAAAGGGACCACCGACATCAGGACCTTCCGACCATTCGAGCCCGCACCATTTCAACGCGTCCAGCACCTTCTGTTCGAACTCGGGCGTCGAGCGGGTGGCATCGGTGTCTTCGATGCGCAGGATGAACTCGCCGCCGTGCTTCTTTGCGAAGAGGTAGTTGAACAGAGCGATGTAGGCGGTGCCGACATGCGGCTCGCCGGTGGGGGAGGGTGCGATGCGTACCCGGACTGCTGAATTTGCCATGGTCTTTGCCCGTCTGACGTGCTTTTCGCCCCTTGCCGGAGAAGAAACCGGCCGCCGGGGGCGCGCATTTTATGGGAAGGAAAGGCCCGCAAGGGTGCCGCAACAACGGTATCGGCAGGCTATTCCAATAGGCTCGCGTGAGACCATAGAACGCCGATCATGTCAACGGAAACCCGATCACGCCGGTTTTTGTTGACACTGCCGCCAGCGGGCGTTAATGAACCAAAAGGTTATTTAACTGAAAGGTTTTTTAGAAAATGCCGGAAGATCGCTTGTCGACGACGCTCTCAGCCCTGGCCGATCCAACGCGAAGGGCCATTCTCGCCCGCCTCGCACTTGGAGAGGCCTCGGTCGGCGAGCTGGCGGAGCCCTTCGAAATGAGCCTGCCGGCAGTCTCCAAGCATCTCAAGGTTCTCGAGCGCGCCGGGCTGATCAGCCGTGGCCGCGAAGCGCAGTGGCGACCATGCAAGCTTGAAGCCGCCCCGCTGAAGGACGTCAACAGCTGGCTCGACGGCTACCGTCGCTTCTGGGAGCAGAAGTTCGACCGTCTCGACGCCTATCTGCAGGAACTCCAGCATATCGACCCCGGTGCCGGCAAGAACTGATCGCCGCCCCGTCTTCCGTCCTTGGCCGTTCTGCGCTAAGCAGGGACGTCGAAAAAGGCAGGACCGGATAAGGTAAGCCCGGTCCCTTCGGTTTTCTAAACGAAGCTCTGCTCGAACGTCCCGTTCGAACCCGCGACGTGGTTCCGATGCAATCGCATCGGTCCGCGGCGGGGTGTATGCAATCGACGCAGTCCGCCGCGTTTCTCGAACACGGAGACTGTAAACATGCGACTGAACCATATCGACCTCTATAGCCCTGTCGTTGCCGAAACGGCGTCCTTCCTCATCGATCATTTCGGCCTGACGCTGGTCGAAAAACGCGGCAAGGATGCCTTTTTCCGCCTGACGGACGGTTCCGGCCTGGTGCTCGTCGTCAGCCCGCCGATCACTGCGCTCGGCGGCGGCGACCAGGTCAGCCTCGGGACCCAGACCTACCACATCGGCTTTTTGCTGCCGGTGCGGGCCGACGTCGACGATGCCTATCAGCGGGTGCTTGGATCCGGCGCCCAGGTTATCCCGCCTGCCGATCGGCACGGCGCCTATGTTTTCTACGTAGTGATACCCGGCAACATTCTGGTCGAGGTCGGCCATCGCCCGGATGTTTGAGCGGCTGAAACCGGATCGGAACGTTTCCTGAGGAGATGCGTTGTCCAACCAGAAGGCGTGGGGACTGGCCCCGGCAAGCTTGGCGGAAAGAGGAAACGACCCCGTTTGTCTTGCCGCCGATGGCTCGCGGTTGACGGCCGGTCAGCCGGGCTCCGCGTCTTCCAGAACTCCCGCAAGCAGAAGGCCCGCATCCTGGATGCGGGCCTTTCTCATGACGGGATTGTTTTCGGCCCGGCGCGTCAGTCGAGCTTTCCGGCCTTCCTCAGGCGCGCATTGCGCGCGACCATGTTGAGGATTTCGACGAGCGCCGAGAAGGCCATGGCGGCGTAGATGTAACCCTTCGGCACATGCAGGCCCATGCCTTCGGCGATCAGTGTCGTGCCGATCATCAGAAGGAAGGCGAGCGCCAGCATGACGATCGTCGGGTTCTTCTCGATGAAGTTGGCGAGCGGGTTGGCGGCAACGAGCATGACCGTGACGGCGGCGATGACGGCGATGACCATGATCGGCAGGTGCGGTGTCATGCCGACGGCGGTGATGATGCTGTCGACGGAGAACACGAGGTCGAGCAAAAGGATCTGGGCGATCGCGGCGCCGAAGCTGTTGATCGCCGAGGAGGCGATGAAGTCCTCGCCGTGATCGGCCGGATCGACATTGTGGTGGATTTCCTTGGTCGCCTTCCAGACGAGGAACAGGCCGCCGGCAATGAGGATCATGTCCTTCCAGGAGAAGCCGTGGCCGAAGGCCTCGAACACCGGCGTCGTCAGCTTGACGATCCAGGCAACCGTGCCGAGCAGCGCAAGGCGCATGACGAGGGCAAGGGCGATACCGATGCGCCGGGCCTTTTCGCGATGCTCGACAGGCAGCTTGTTGGTGAGGATCGAGATGAAGATCAGGTTGTCGATGCCGAGAACCACCTCCATGACGACCAGGGTGACGAGGGCGACCCAGGCGGCGGGGTCTTGAGCAAGCAACAGGATATCCTGCATCGGCGATCTTTCTCTTTCAGCACTTCATAAGTTCCACAGCGCCGCGCGTCCGATGGACGCGCGGCGCTGTGGGGGATGGCGCGTCGACGCGCAAGAATCGCCGAAAGTATTTAAGAAACATTGCGGAAGAGACAAGCGCCGCTGCCCGATTGCAGCGGCGCTTTACCGTTTACGATTTGACAGGAATCCACATTTCGACCACGCCCATGCCCGAATGCGGGTCAAAGCGCGCATCATAGCGTTCGATGAGGTCGGGCGTTTCTCCATGCTGCAGTCCGGATTCGGGCAGCCATGTGCCGAAGACGTAGTCGGCGGTTTTGGCGATCGCGGAGATGTGCCCGCGATGCAGAAAGACGGCGTAGCGCTGCTTCGGCAGCCGTAGCGTCGAAAAGCCTTCCGCCAGGTCGTCGGCGTCGCTGATTTCGGCTGCCGCCATGTAGCGGAAGGTGCCAGCCTCGCCGTTGCTGTCGGTGCACACACCGTAGGCGATGTCGCCTCTCTGTCCGGGTATCGCGCCGAAATGGCGATTGAACCGTTGCCAGAGCGACGGGATGCCTTCGGTGCGGCCGTAGGTGTAGGTTTCCGAAAGGCCCGCCAGAAGCAATGGCGGGCTGTCTTCGAAGCGGGGCGGGTCGATCTTGAGAAGGCGGGTATCGTCCATTCTTAAAGGCTCCATCAGCTCGATGTTTCGAATGTGCCTTTGCTTGCGAACCGTTTCGGGTGTCACGCCGAACTGGTCGCGAAAGGCACGGGTGAAAGCCTCGTGCGAGCTGTAGCCCGCATCGAGTGCCACCGAGAGAATGCTGATGGAGCCATCGGCAAGCGCGCTGGCGGCATCGCTGAGACGCCGTCCGCGGATATAGGCGGTGATCGAGCGGCCGGTGACCAGCCCGAAAACGCGCGAAAGATGGAAGCGCGAAAGGCCCGCGGCCCCCGCGATTTCATCCAGCGATATCTCTTTTGCGAAATGGCTCTCGATGAACCAGACCGCCCGTCCGATGGCACTCATCTTCACTCCCCTGGCAACGCCCTTTTGATAGGGGCTCGGCTGAAGGCGCGCTTGATCGAAATTGCTCGATTGAAACGCAGGAGGGCTGAAGGAGGTTCGGCGTCAGTCCGCCTATTTCTTCTTCTTCGGACCGTAGGCGGACATGAAGACGCGGACGGCGGCGGTCACCGTCGCCTCGATCTGTTCTTTCGGCGGTGCCGAACACATGCCGCCGAAAAGCCGGTGCTTGAAGAGGCCGGCTTGGGCCATCTCGATAAACTGGCGGGCGGCCATTTCTGTGTTGTCGATGTCGAGCACGCCGGTCGGGACCTGGCGGTCGAGATAGGCCTTGAGCACAGTGTAGCCGTTCTCCGGTGCTTCGCTGAAGAAGCGCTCGGCCAGATGCGGCATGCGGTCGATCACCCCGATCACCATGCGCATGGAGCGGATTGTCTCTTCCGCCGTCATGCTCGTCGTCAGCGTCACGCCGAAATCGTAGAGTGATTCTTCGACGTCGTCGTGATCGTTGAGCGCGTGCTTGGCGGTCTGGACCACCCGGGTCTTGCCCTTGATGATCAGCGCCTTGAACAAGTCTTCCTTGTTCTCGAAATAGACGTAGAGCGTGCCCTTGGAGACGCCCGCCTCGCGGGTGATGTCGTTCATGCTGGCGGCATCGAAACCCTGGCTCAGGAACGCGCGTCGCGCGCCTTCGAGGATCTGTTCACGCTTGGCTGGATCCTCGCCGGCGGCGTGACGGCCGCCACCCGAACAGAGATCCTCATCCATGCCGGCTGCCGGCTGCATGACGTCCTGGGTTCCGTTCTTTGCCTCGCTCATGATGGTCGCTTGTTTCCGCCCTGCTCATATTAAATTTAAGTCATCGAACCACGCGGTTCGATTTCCTCTTGATATGCGACCAGAAAGGGCCTATGTCAAGTTCCAATCGAACCGAACGGTTCAGTTCGTTCAGCAATCCTTAACCAGGCCGGTGCCCAATGTCCGCATCCAACACGTCCAGCGCTGCCCGCGTCCGTCCCGTCGACGAGACTTTCGAAGTGCAGCAGGAAACCGCGCTTGAGGCGAAGGCGCCCGCTGCGGAGCAGGCGGTCGCGCCGGCTCCGGCAAAGGAAGCCGCCGCGCCGCAGAAGAAGGCGCGCAAGCCCATCCTTCCCGTACTCGGCCTGGCGCTTCTGGCTGCTGGTGCCTGGTATGGCTACGACTGGTGGACCAATGGCCGCTTCATGATCTCGACCGATGACGCCTATATCGAAGGCGACATCGCGACGATTTCGCCGAAGGTTTCCGGTTATGTCGCCAAGGTCGACGCCGTCGCCAACCAGAAGGTGAAGGCCGGCGACCCGCTGGTCACGCTCGATGACGGCGACTATCGCATCGCCGCCGAGCAGGCCGAGGCGAAGATTGCCACCCAGAAGCTTGCGCTCAGCCGCTTCGATGCGCAGATCGCCGGCGCCAAGGCGAGCCTTGCCCAGACCGAAGCGCAGAAGAAGGCTCTCGAAGCGACGGTGCGCGGCGCCGAGCTCGCGCAGAAGCGCGCGAGCGACCTCCAGTCCAAGGCCGTTGGCACCGTCGCTTCGCTCGATAACGCCGATGTGGCGCTCGATCAGGCACGGGCAAATCTTGCCGGGGCAGACGCCAACATCGCCGCTGCCAACGCCAGCATCACCGTTCTCGAAGCGCAGCGCACGGAAGCCGAAAGCGAGATCCGTTCGCTGGAGCTTGCGCGCGACAAGGCCAACCGCGACCTCGGCTTCACCGTGCTGAAGGCGCCCTATGACGGCATCGTCGGCAACGTCGCGGTGCAGGTCGGCGACCTCGTGTCGGCCGGCCAGCGGCTTGCCGCCCTGGTTCCGGTCGACCAGCTCTATATCGACGCCAACTTCAAGGAGACCCAGATCGCCCATCTGGTGCCGGGCTCCAAGGTGAAGGTGCATGTCGACGCCTATGAGGATCATGCGATCGAAGGCACGGTCGCCTCGATCTCGCCGGCCTCCGGTTCGGTCTTCTCGCTGCTGCCGGCGGAAAACGCCACCGGCAACTTCACCAAGGTGATCCAGCGCGTGCCGGTGCGCATCACCCTGCCGGCCGACGTGCTGGCTGAAGGTCACCTGCGCGCGGGCTTGAGCGTTGTCGTCGATGTCGACACGCGCACAGCGCCGGATCAGACCAAGGTTGCCGCGACCAAGTAAGCGGACGAAATGCCGGCGCGCCCTTGGGCGCGCCTTTTGTCGAGACCCCGGCGCTACGGAGCGCGGTGAAGTCCGGAACGCCGGCGCGGCGAAACGCGCATGTCCAGAACGCTGGCGCCCAAGCGCGCCCATGCAAGGAGTGGCTGAGATGGCCGCAACGGCAACAGCAGGCTCGGTGGCGGCCGCCGCACCGAAGGTCGAGGAACATATGGACCCGAAGAGGCTGATCGCCTTCTTCGCCATGGTCGTCGGCATGTTCATGGCAATCCTCGACATCCAGATCGTCTCGGCCTCGCTTGCCGAGATCCAGGCCGGCCTTTCGGCCGGTTCCGACGAGATCGGCTGGGTGCAGACCTCCTATCTCATTGCCGAAGTCATCATGATCCCGCTCTCGGGCACGCTGGCGCGCATCGTCTCGACGCGTGTGCTGTTCTCGGTTTCGGCGGCGGGCTTCACCGCGGCAAGCGCGCTTGCGGCGACCGCGACGAACATCGACCAGATGATCGTCTACCGCGCGATCCAGGGCTTCATCGGCGGCGGCATGATCCCGTCGGTCTTTGCGGCCGCCTTCACCATCTTCCCGCCGTCGAAGCGCAACATCGTCTCGCCGATCATCGGCCTGATCGCCACGCTTGCCCCGACCATCGGTCCGACGGTCGGCGGCTATCTCAGCCACGCCTTCTCCTGGCACTGGCTGTTCCTCGTCAACGTCATTCCCGGCATCATCGTCGCGACGCTCACCTGGACCTTCATCGACTTCGACAAGCCGGAGCTTGGCCTGTTCAAGAAGTTCGACTGGTGGGGTCTCGCCTCGATGGCGATCTTCCTCGGCGCGCTCGAATACGTGCTGGAAGAGGGCAACACCAACGACTGGTTCAACGACGAGCACATTGTCATCGGTGCCGTCGCTTCGGCGATTGCCGCCATCGTGTTCTTCTACCGCGCCTTCAAGGTGGAGTTCCCGGTCGTCGACCTCAGGGCCTTTGCCAACCGAAACTTCGCCTTCGGCTCGATGTTCTCCTTCGTCATGGGCATCGGCCTTTATGGTCTCACCTATCTCTATCCGCTCTATCTCGGCCGTATCCGCGGCTACGATTCGCTGATGATCGGCGAGACCATGTTCGTCTCGGG
Organism: Ensifer sp. Root954; assembly: GCF_001429005.1. Lineage (NCBI taxonomy): Bacteria > Pseudomonadati > Pseudomonadota > Alphaproteobacteria > Hyphomicrobiales > Rhizobiaceae > Ensifer > Ensifer sp. Root954. The sequence continues at coordinate 117,113 of NZ_LMJM01000002.1, read as the reverse complement.
CCTTGCCATGTTCTTCACGGCGCCGGTCGCGGGTATTCTCTCGGGCAAGCTCGATCCGCGCGTGCTGATGACGATCGGCTTCACCAGCTTTGCCAGCGGCACCTGGATCATGGGGCACCTTACGGCCGACTGGGACTTCTACGAGCTGTTCATCCCGCAGATCCTGCGCGGCGTCGGGCTGATGCTGTGCATGGTGCCGATCAACAACATCGCGCTCGGCACCATGCCGCCGGCGCGCATGCGCGGCGCCTCGGGCCTGTTCAACCTGACCCGTAACCTCGGCGGCGCGGTGGGGCTTGCGGTTATCAACACGATCCTGACCCAGCGCCAGGACTTCCACTATGCCCGCCTGGCCGAGCATATCCAGTGGGGTAACCCGGAAGCCATGGAACGCTTCAACAACATGGCCGCCAACTTCAACGCCCATGGTCTCGACGGCACGACGATCGCGATCAAGCAGCTTGCGGGCATGGCGCAGAAGCAGGCGATCATCCTGTCCTTCGGCGACATTTTCATGCTGCTGACGGTGCTGTTCCTGTCGCTGATCCTCGGCGTCATGATGATCAAGAAGCCCGAGGGCGTCGGCCCTAGCGGCGGCGGTCACTAGCTCCCCCTCTTAAGCAGGACGCGACTCTCGATTTACGCGAGCCGCTCCTTGCGGCACACTTCTGTCCCAAGTGTGAGAGGGGGAGCGGCATGCGGCGATCGGGTTCTGACGGCATATCCAGGCGATCATTCGTTGCGGGCCTTGCTGGTCTCGGGGCAGCGCTTGCTGCCTCCCGAAGCCGCGCCGCAGTCCCGGCCATCGACGCGACATTCTTGTTTTCCAACGATATCCATGCCTGCCTCGTTTCGATCGAAGGGCTGGCTCCCAACTGCGCGGCCGAAGGCAAGACGGACGCCAATCTGCTGCGCCACGTCGCGGCGCTGAATGCCGTGCACGCCATGCGCTGGCCGGAGACGGTTGCCGGCAAGCCGAGCGGGCTTGCAAGCGCCGGGCGAGAGATCGGCAAGCCGCTCGGCCTGGTGCTCGGCGGCGATCTCACCGATGACGGCGGCGGCCAGGTGCGCCAGCCGCGCGAGGGGCGGCAGTTGCAGCAATTCTCAAGTCGCTACCAGGAAGGGGCGGGACCCGACCACGTCCACATGCCCGTCTATGTCGGCCTCGGCAACCACGACCTCGACCAGGATGGGCCCCCGCCGCATGTCGACTGGTATCGCCGCGAACTGCGCGACTATGTCGAGCTCAACCACCGCCAGTCGGTGTTCTACAAGCCTCCGGTGCCGGTCACCAACTACGATCCCCTGTCGGATTGCTACTCCTGGGACTGGGGCGGGCTGCATCTGGTGCAGTTGCAGCGCTTCGGCGGCGACGAGACCAAGGGTGCGGTCAATGCGCTGCCCTGGCTGAAACAGGATCTGGCGTCCTATGCCGCCGACGGCCGGCCGGTGATCCTCTTCCAGCACTATGGCTGGGACGCCTTTTCGACCGAGGTCTGGGATGCGAAGGCCAGGACTTTCGACGACGAAGGTGACGGCGCTCCGCATTGGTGGAGCATCCCTCAGCGCCAGGCGCTGCTCGACACCGTCAAAGGCAGCAACGTCATCGGCCTGTTCCACGGCCATCAGCACGAAACCGCAATGATCTACCGGCAGGGCGGGCTCGATCTCATCAAGCCGAAGGCGGCTTACATGGGCGGCTTTGCCCTCGTGCGCGTGACCGATGGCTTCATGGACGTGGCGCTGGCGGAGGCTGGGCAGAGCCATGGCGAGGTTGTCTTTACCGATGCCTTCAGCAAGCTCCTTTCATAGGTCGAAAACTCTATCTGAATCAAATATTTAAGGTGTCGAATTCCCTGTTTCTGGATAGCGGGGCGGCGCTCCATTTCCCGCGTCTTGCGGATTTTTGATTTACGTACATCAGAAATTCATCTAAAGGCAGAACCCGGAGGAAAACATGCGCCCGACAGTTCACGATATCGCTGCTAGAGCCGGGGTCAGCCTCGCGACGGTCGACCGGGTTTTGAACAACCGGCCGGGCGTGCGTGGTGTCACCCGCGACAAGGTCGAGCGCGCCATCGAAGCGCTCGGCTATGTGCGCGACGTCGCCGCCGCCAACCTCGCCAAGAGCCGGATCTACCCGCTGGTCTTCATCCTGCCAGAGGGCGACAACACCTTCATGCGCGGCCTTGCGGCCGAGGTGGAGGCGGCGAAGGCGCGCTCGGCAGTCGAGCGCACGGCGATCACGGTCTTTTCCGTGCCGGCCTTCGACCCGGAAGCGTTAGCTGCAGCGCTTCATAAAGCGCGGGCGCTTGACCCGGCCGGCGTCGCGGTCGTTGCGATCGATGCGCCCGAGGTCGTCAGTGCGGTAGATGCGCTGCGTGAAGACGGCGTCGCCGTCGTGACGTTGGTTTCCGACCTGCCGGGGTCGTCGCGCGATCATTTCGCCGGTGTCGACAACGTTGCCGCCGGCCGGACCGCCGGCACCCTGATGGGGCGTTTCCTCGGTGGCCGAAACGGCCCGGTGGCGATCGTAGCCGGCTCGATGCTGGTGCGCGACCATCGCGACCGTCTCGAAGGCTTTGGCGCAGCCATGGCAGAAAGTGCGCCTGGCCGCCGGCTGCTGCCCGTCGTCGAAGGCCATGACGATCCGGCCGAGGTCGATCGCCTCGTCTCCAACCTTCTCGCCGATCAACCGGAGCTTGCCGGCATCTACAGTCTCGGCGCCGGCAATCGCGGCCTGATCGCGGCACTGGAAAAGGCAGGTCGCGAAAAGGCTGTCTGCGCCATCGCCCATGAACTGACGCCGCACAGCCGCGCGGCACTTCTTTCCGGCACGCTCGACGCTCTCCTCAATCAGGACGGCGGCCATGAGGTGCGCAGCGCCATCCGGGTGCTGAAGGCCCGAGCCGACGGCCTTTCGGTGATCGGGGCGCAGGAGCGCATCCGCATCGAAATTTTCCTGAAGGACAACCTGCCGGTCGATCCGGCGTAGCGCTTTGAATTTACGCAGTTCTTTCGAAGAATTGCTCAATGGAGGCAAGCATGTATCTCGGACTGGATCTCGGCACCTCGGGCGTCAAGGCAATGTTGATCGATGGCGGCCAGCGCATCGTCGGTTCGGCCTCCGGCGCGCTCGACGTCTCGCGGCCGCATCCCGGCTGGTCGGAACAGGACCCGGCTGATTGGGTGCGCGCCACCGAAGAGGCAATTGCCGGGCTGAAGGCGGCACACCCGGCGGAGCTTTCGGCGGTGCGCGGTATCGGCCTTTCCGGCCAGATGCACGGTGCGACGCTGCTTGATGCCGACGACCGGGTGCTTCGGCCCTGCATCCTCTGGAACGACACCCGCAGCTTCCGAGAGGCGGCAGCGCTCGATGCGGACCCGCAGTTCCGCGCCATCACCGGCAACATCGTCTTCCCCGGCTTCACCGCACCGAAGCTTGCCTGGGTGCGGGCCAACGAGCCCGACATCTTCGCCAAGGTGTGCTGGGTGCTGCTGCCGAAGGATTATCTGCGCCTGTGGCTGACCGGCGAGCACATGTCGGAAATGTCCGACAGCGCCGGCACTGCCTGGCTCGATACCGGCAAGCGGCAGTGGTCGGAAAGCCTGCTTGCCGCCACCGACATGGACGAAAAGCAGATGCCGAGCCTGGTCGAGGGAACCGATGCGGCCGGGAAGCTGCGTTCGGAACTGGCCGCGCGCTGGGGCATTTCGGGTGACGTCGTGGTTGCCGGCGGTGCAGGCGACAATGCGGCTTCTGCCTGTGGCATGGGCACGGTCGGCGAGGGCAATGCCTTCGTCTCGCTCGGTACCTCGGGTGTTCTCTTCGCGGCGAATGCAAGCTACTTGCCCAATCCGGAAAGCGCCGTGCATGCCTTCTGCCACGCGCTGCCGAATACCTGGCACCAGATGGGCGTCATCCTGTCGGCGACCGATGCGCTGAACTGGTACTCCGGCATCGCCGGCCGCAGTGCTGCCGACCTGAGCGCCGAACTCGGCGATCATCTGAAGGCGCCTTCGGGCGTCACTTTCCTTCCCTATCTGTCGGGCGAGCGCACGCCGCACAATGACGCGGCGATCCGTGGCGCCTTTGTCGGGCTTGGCCATGAGAGCGGCCGGGTGGTACTGACCCAGGCGGTGATGGAGGGCGTGTCCTTCGCCATTCGCGACAGCCTGGAAGCCTTGCGCGCCGCCGGCACGACGCTTTCTCGGGTGACGGCGATCGGTGGTGGTTCGCGCTCGCGCTACTGGCTCAAATCGATCGCCACGGCGCTCAACCTACCGGTCGATCTGCCCGCCGACGGCGATTTCGGTGCTGCCTTCGGGGCGGCCCGCCTTGGCCTCATCGCCGCGGCCGGTGCCGATCCCGTTGTCACCTGCTACGCCCCACAGACGGCCGAGACCATTGCGCCGGAAGCGTCGCTGGTTTCGGCCTATGAGGCGAGCTACCAGCGCTACCGCCGGCTCTATCCGGCGATCAAGGGCGCCGTGTTGTGATGCGGCGCCCCCTGTCTCGATCCGCCGCCGCGTGCTCAGCGGACCGGAACCTTGTCGAGGAAACCGGTGACCGGCTTCAGGAGACCATTTTCGATCTGGCAGACATCGGTGCCTTCGATGACAGAGGGAACGCCGTCCGGACCGAGTGCCCAGGAAAAGCGGATCGTGTCGGCGTAACCGTCGGCGGCACCCTTCAGCGTGAAGCGGAAGCCGGGGAACTGTCCGTGCACGCCGGCAATGAGCGCATCCACGCCGGCATGGCCGTCGCCCTGCATGATCGGGTCGCGATAGGCGACGTCGGCGGTGAAGGCCTTCTCGATCTGGCCGGCGCGGCTTGCGGCGTCGGTCGTGTTCCAGGCGGCGATGTAGGCTCTAGCGATGGCGTTGAAGTCGTGCATCGAAGTGTTCCTTTCGTTTGGCGTTTCGATGCCTCCGGTATCGCCGGACGAGGGAATGAAACCAATTACCTTCCACGTAATGGCCGCGCCTATCGCATGGGCGACGCCGGCCGACACCACTCTTGAAAGAGGAGCAAGACCCGTGAGCACTGGCTTTTTCGGCGATATCGCCAAGATCAGATATGAAGGACCGGATAGCGCCAACCCGCTCGCCTTCCGCCATTACAACAAGGACGAGGTTGTGCTCGGCAAGCGCATGGAAGATCACCTGCGCTTCGCGGTTGCCTACTGGCACACCTTCGTCTGGCCGGGCGGCGACCCCTTCGGCGGACAGACCTTCGAACGTCCCTGGTTCAAGGACGACATGGCTGCGGCCAAGCTGAAGGCCGACGTCGCCTTCGAATTCTTCGACCTGCTCGGCGTGCCGTTCTATTGCTTCCACGATGCCGACGTGCGCCCGGAAGGCAAAAGCTTCGTCGAGAACACGAAGAACCTCAACGAGATCGTCGACTACTTCGAAAAGAAGCAGGCCGAGACCGGTGTCAACCTGCTGTGGGGCACGGCGAACCTCTTCTCCAACCGGCGCTACATGTCGGGTGCGGCGACCAATCCGGATCCGGATGTCTTCGCGTTCGCAGCCGCGACGGTGAAAACCTGCCTTGACGCCACCAAGCGCCTCGGCGGCCAGAACTACGTGCTCTGGGGCGGTCGTGAAGGCTACGAGACGCTGCTCAACACCGACATGAAGCGCGAGCTCGACCAGCTCGGCCGTTTCGTCAACCTCGTCGTCGAGTACAAGCACAAGATCGGCTTCAAGGGCGCCATCCTGATCGAGCCGAAGCCACAGGAACCGACCAAGCACCAGTACGACTACGACGTCGCGACGGTCTACGGCTTCCTCAAGAACTACGGCCTGGAAAACGAGGTGAAGGTCAACATCGAGCAGGGCCATGCGATCCTTGCCGGCCACTCCTTCGAGCACGAGCTGGCGCTCGCCAACGCGCTCGGCATCTTCGGCTCGATCGACATGAACCGCAACGACTACCAGTCCGGCTGGGATACCGACCAGTTCCCGAACAACGTGCCGGAAATGGCGCTCGCCTATTACCAGGTTCTTGCCGGCGGCGGCTTTGCGACCGGCGGCACGAACTTCGACGCCAAGCTGCGTCGCCAGTCGATCGATCCGGAGGACCTGCTGATCGGCCATATCGGCGGCATGGATTGCTGCGCGCGTGGCCTGAAGGCAGCGGCAAAAATGATCGAGGACAAGGCGCTCTCCGCACCGCTCGAAGGCCGCTATGCCGGCTGGCAGGTGCCGGAAGCCAAGAAGATGCTCGACGGCGGCTTCTCGCTGGAAGAGATCGAGGCCTGGGTGCTGAAGTCGGACCTCAACCCGCAGCCGAAGTCCGGCAAGCAGGAGCTGCTCGAAAACGTCGTCAACCGCTACGTCTGAGCGGAGATGGATATCGAAAGGGCGCCTCGAAAGCGCCCTTTCTCTTCGTCGACGCGCACGGGAGGCGATCGTTGATGTCGCGGATTTCTGCAGCAAGGGCGTGCCGTGGCTGGCCCAATGCCGTTTGCAATGAAATCGATTACAAAACTTTTCGGAATCCGGTCGTGCGCTGTTGCCCCTCGCTGAAAATCTGCTAGCTTCGGCGCCTGCAACGTTTCAGATCCGGCAGTTCTGGGAGAAAACAAAGGCGTGCAATCGCCTTTCATGCCGGCTGTCAGGACAAGGCCAACACCAATTTCGGCCGTTCCATCGGGAGGAAAATCAGCATGAAGACCATCAAGGGGCCAGGGCTCTTTCTTGCGCAATTCGCCGGCGATGCCGCGCCGTTCAATTCCTGGGATGCGATCACCAAATGGGCGGCCGATTGCGGCTACAAGGGCGTGCAGGTGCCGAGCTGGGACGCGCGGCTGATCGATCTGAAAAAGGCGGCGACCTCGAAAGCCTATTGCGACGAGTTCGCCGGCACGGCGCGCGACAATGGCGTCGAGGTAACCGAGCTTTCGACCCATCTGCAGGGTCAGCTCGTCGCCGTGCATCCGGCCTATGATGAAGCCTTCGAGGGGTTTGCAGCACCCGAGGTGCGCAGCAATCCCAAAGCACGCCAGGCCTGGGCGGTGGAACAGGTGAAGCTGGCGCTGACGGCCTCGAAGAACCTCGGCCTCAACGCCATGGCAAGCTTCTCCGGCGCGCTCGCCTGGCCTTTCGTCTATCCCTGGCCGCAGCGGCCGGCCGGTCTCGTCGAGACCGCCTTCGATGAACTGGCGAAGCGCTGGAAGCCGATCCTCGACCATGCCGAGGATTGTGGCGTCGACGTCTGCTACGAGATCCATCCGGGCGAGGACCTGCACGACGGCATCACCTACGAGATGTTCCTGGAGCGCACCGGCAACCATGCCCGCGCCTGCATGCTCTATGACCCTTCGCACTACGTGCTGCAGTGCCTCGACTATCTCGACAATATCGACATCTACAAGGACCGCATCCGCATGTTCCACGTCAAGGACGCGGAGTTCAATCCGACCGGGCGCCAGGGCGTCTACGGCGGCTACCAGGGTTGGGTCAACCGCGCCGGCCGCTTCCGCTCGCCCGGCGACGGCCAGGTGGATTTCGGTGCGGTGTTCTCGAAGATGGCCGCCAACGATTTCGCCGGCTGGGCGGTGGTCGAGTGGGAATGCGCGCTGAAACATCCGGAGGATGGGGCACGCGAGGGTGCCGATTTCGTCAAGCATCACATCATCCGCGTGACCGAGAAGGCGTTCGACGACTTTGCCGGGGCTGGCACGGACGAGGCGGCCAACCGGCGCATGCTCGGTATCTGAGGCAGGTAGGACCTGAGGGTGCGACTGCCCGCTCTCCTCGGGTTAACCCGAGGACTGGCCCTCTTCCCGCAGGCGGGGAGAGGGGACGTGGATTGCCGCTGACCACGGGTTATCGTGGCTGCTGTTGCTGCGGTTTCGCAAGCGGGTGCGGCATGAGCCCTTCTCCCCGCGTGCGGGGAGAAGGCGCCGGCGGGCGGATGAGGGGCATCCGTTGCGCCAGGAAACGAGCAAACAACACGGAACGAACAGGGGAGAAGATCATGGCAATCGAAGGAACGAGCGAGAAGCGCGAGCGTCGCATCCGGCTCGGCATGGTGGGCGGAGGCTCCGGCGCATTCATCGGCGCGGTGCATCGCATCGCAGCCCGTATCGACGATCACTATGAGCTGGTGGCCGGCGCGCTGTCGTCGACGCCGGAAAAGGCGGAAAGCTCAGGCCGAGAGCTCGGGCTCGATCCGTCGCGGGTCTATTCCGACTTCAAGCAGATGGCGATCCGCGAGGCGAAGCTGAAAGACGGCATCGAGGCGGTGGCGATCGTCACGCCAAACCATGTGCACTACGCTGCGGCCAAGGAATTCCTGAAGCGCGGCATCCACGTGATCTGCGACAAGCCGCTGACTTCGACGCTTGGCGACGCGAAGAAGCTGAAGAAAGCGGCGGACGAGAGCGATGCGCTGTTCGTGCTGACGCACAATTACACCGGCTATCCGATGGTACGGCAGGCGCGCGAGATGGTCGCCAATGGCGAGATCGGTGCGGTGCGGCTGGTGCAGATGGAGTACCCGCAGGACTGGCTCACCGAAAACATCGAGCAGTCGGGCCAGAAGCAGGCGGCCTGGCGCACCGATCCGGCGCGCTCGGGCGCTGGCGGCTCGACGGGTGATATCGGCACGCACGCCTATAATCTCGGCGCCTTCGTCTCCGGCCTCGAACTCGAAGAACTCGCTGCCGATCTCGACAGCTTCGTTGGCGGCCGCCAGCTCGACGACAACGCCCATGTGATGATGCGCTTCAAGGCGAAGGACGGCGAGCGCGCCAAGGGGCTGCTCTGGTGCAGCCAGGTGGCGCCCGGCCACGAGAATGGCCTGATGGTGCGCGTTTACGGCACCAAGGGCGGGCTTGAATGGACGCAGAAGGACCCGAACTATCTCTGGTACACACCGTTCGGTGAGCCGAAGCGCCTGCTCACTCGCGCCGGCGCCGGGGCGGGTGCGGCCGCAAACCGCGTCAGCCGTATTCCGTCGGGCCATCCGGAAGGCTATCTCGAGGGCTTCGCGAACATCTACACGGAGGCGGCGCGCGCCATCTTTGCCAAGCGCAAGGGCGAGAAGATCGATCCGGCCGTCACTTACCCGACCATCGACGATGGCATGAAGGGCATGGTCTTCGTCGACGCCTGCGTACAGTCATCCAAACGAAATGGGGCGTGGGTAAAGGTATAGCCGCAGGCCAATACCGGCGGAAGGGCGGGGCTTTCCCGCCCTTTTTCGCGAGTTGACATTTGCCGGCATGGATTTAGGTCGGCCCGCTACAAACCAAAAACCAAGGTCCCGCTGGCAGCGGGGCCGGAACGAGACGAGACAAAGATATGACCGATCCCAAGATCCTGGCAGAGCGCTTCCCGGGCGATTTCGTATTCGGGGTGGCGACCGCCTCCTTCCAGATCGAAGGCGCGACCAAAGCTGACGGGCGCAAGCCGTCGATCTGGGATGCCTTTTCGAACATGCCGGGCCGTGTCTTCGGGCGTCACAACGGCGATGTCGCCTGCGATCACTACAATAGGCTCGACGAGGATCTGGACCTGATCAAGAGCCTCGGCGTCGATGCCTATCGGTTTTCCGTTGCCTGGCCGCGGATCATTCCTGAAGGCACCGGCCCGATCAACGAAAAGGGTCTCGATTTCTACGACCGCCTCGTCGACGGCCTGAAGGCGCGTAACATCAAGGCCTTCGCCACGCTTTACCATTGGGACCTGCCGCTGGCACTGATGGGCGATGGCGGCTGGACGGCCCGCACGACGGCCTATGCCTTCCAGCGCTACGCCAAGACCGTGATCGCCCGCCTCGGCGACCGGCTCGATGCGGTCGCGACCTTCAACGAGCCCTGGTGCTCGGTGTGGCTCAGCCACCTCTATGGCATCCATGCGCCGGGCGAGCGCAACATGGACGCAGCCCTGCATGCGCTGCACTTTACCAATCTGGCGCACGGGCTCGGCGTCGACGCCATCCGCTCCGAGCGGCCGAACTTGCCTACGGGCATCGTCATCAATGCGCATTCGGTCTACCCGGGCAGCGACAGCGCGGCCGACAGGAAAGCCGCCGATCGCGCCTTCGACTTCCACAATGGCGTCTTCTTCGGCCCGATCTTCAAGGGGGAGTACCCCGAAAGCTTCATGAGTGCGCTCGGCCATCGCATGCCCGCGATCGAAGACGGCGACATGGAGACGATCTCCCGGCCGCTCGACTGGTGGGGGCTCAACTACTACACGCCGATGCGGGTCAGTGCCGATCCGGCCAAGGGCGCAGAATATCCGGCAACCATCAATGCCAAGCCGGTGAGCCAGACAAAGACGGATATCGGTTGGGAGGTTTACGCTCCAGCGCTCGGCAGCCTGGTCAAGACGCTGAACGCGACCTACCAGCTGCCCGACTGCTACATCACCGAGAACGGCGCCTGCTACAACATGGGCGTCGAGAACGGCATTGTCGACGACCAGCTGCGGCTCGACTATATCGCCGACCACTTGTCGGTGACGGCGGATCTGATCGCCGAGGGTTATCCGATGCGCGGCTATTTCGCCTGGAGCCTGATGGACAATTTCGAATGGGCCGAAGGTTACAAGATGCGTTTCGGCATCGTCCATGTCGACTACGACACCCAGGTCCGCACCATCAAGAAGAGCGGTGAGTGGTACCAGGCTCTGGCCGAGCAGTTCCCGAAGGGCAACCACATCTGACGCTCAAGCGGGCGGGCTCACCCGCTCGCAACGCTTCCGTGCGGCTCGGTCAATTCACCGTCGGACCGGCAGGACTTCCAGGCTCTGCCGGTCGAGCTGGGCCAGCACTTCCTTGAAACCGTAGCGCGGCTTCCAGTCGAGCTTTTCGATCGCAGCACTCGGGTCATACACTCGGTCGATGGTCGCGGGCAGCGGCCAGTCGCGATCGGCAAAGGCCTGCGACAGTTTTGGCGCACGCTCACGCAGGAGCCCCGCGGCATCCTCCGCCAGCCGGCGGCAATCCGTTGGAAGGAACGGCGTTTCGCCCGAGATGATGTAGCGCTGAAAAGCCGGGCCGCCATTGTCGAGTGCTGCCACATGCGCGGCAGCCACGTCGCGCGCATCGATGCCGCGGTGCAGGCGGTAGCTTGCGATACGATCGGCGACCTCCGGGAAACAGCGCGACATGCGCAGCACCCGCACATGCAAAGCACGATCCGCCGCGTTTTCGAGCAGAGCTTCGGCCGCAAGCTTGGTGTGGTGGTAGATGGTGTGCGGCTTCGGCGGCGTCTCCTCGGTGATCCAGGCGCAGCCGCCTTCCGTGACCGCGTGACCATAAAGTGCCGTCGTGCTGGTAAAGACGATGCGGCCGACGCCGGCGGCCTGGGCTGCGGCAATCACCAGATGGGTGCCCATCACATTGACGCGCTCGAACTCCTGGTCGGCGACGGCGTCTACATGTGGCGCGTGCAGGGCCGCCGTATGGATGACGGCGTCCGTCCCTTCCATCGCGCGCTCCAGCAGTTCGCCATCGACGAGATCGCCGACGACGGCCGTCGTGCCGAAGGGCGCGCGATCGATGCCGATGACGTCATGGTCGGCGGCGGCGAGCGCGTTGTAGATCGCTCTGCCGATGCGGCCGGAACTTCCGGTCAAGACGATGCGCATTTCTCACCTCATAATCCTGTTCCTGCCCGTTAGCATGAAATGCGGTCGGACACAGTCCGCCCGAGCAAGGATTTCCAAGATGGCGATTTGCGGGATGACGGCGCGTTGCGAAGCAAAAGAGCATGGTTTTGCCGTTGCTTGGCAAATTCGGAAAAATCATGCCTGTGAAAGGGCGTGGCAATTCTCCATAAGACCCGTAGATTATGTCGCATGCGGGCCATGCGGCAGCAAAGTTGAACTGACTGGTTGCTTGATGTTAGAGAAGTGCTCCCTGTTCCGAATGCGTTGTCGAATGTCGGCCTGACCAGACGCGCGTTCCATCCCGGCCAGGCCCGGGATCATGAGTTTTGAACATCCGAGAGCACTTATGTACCCGCACATTCCGACTGCGCCTCATTCGGGGAATTCCGAACGATGAGCGTTTCCGCCCAAAACGCCGCGCCATCGGCTGACGCGGCCGTCGTCTTCGACGGCGTTTCCAAGCATTTCCCCGCGTCCGGCACCAGCGGCGCCTTCACTGCGCTCGACAAGGTCTCGCTGACCGTCGACCGTGGTTCGATCACCGGCATCATCGGCCGCTCCGGCGCTGGCAAGTCGACGCTGATCCGACTGGTCAACGGGCTCGAAAAGCCGACGGGCGGCAAGGTGCTGGTTGACGGCGTCGATGTCGGCGGGCTCGACGAGGCGGCGCTGCGCAGCCTTCGCCGCTCCGTCGGCATGATCTTCCAGCACTTCAACCTGCTGTCCTCGCGCACCGTGTTCGGAAACGTCGCGCTGCCGCTCGAAATATCCGGCATGGACAAGCGCGCGATCGAACAGCGCGTTCGGCCGCTGCTCGATCTCGTCGGTCTCGCCGACAAGCACGGGCGCTATCCGGCCGAACTTTCAGGCGGCCAGAAACAGCGCATCGGCATCGCCCGGGCGCTTGCGACCGAGCCGAAGCTCCTGCTCTCCGACGAGGCGACCTCGGCGCTCGATCCGGAAACGACCCAGTCGATCCTGGAGCTTTTGAAGCGCATCAATGCCGATCTCGGCCTGACGGTGCTGCTCATCACTCACGAGATGGAAGTGGTGAAGGCGGTGACCTCAGACGTCGCCGTCATCGATCATGGCCGCATCGTCGAGCGTGGCCACACCTTCGACGTCTTCACCCATCCGAAGCACGAGACGACGCGGGCGCTGCTCTCGGGGCTGCCGGGTTCGAAGCTTCCAGACGCGGTCGCCCGCGCCCTGAAGCCTGCACCCGCGGCCGGCGATCGCGCCGTCGTGCGGCTCACCTTCTTCGGGGCTGCGGCCGAGAAGCCGCTGATCTCGCAGCTGATCAAGTCTGTCGGCGCCGAGGTCAACATCATCGCCGGCACGATCGACGAGATCGGCGGCGCGCCCTATGGCTCGCTGGTCGTCGCCTATGGCGCGGATGCCGAGACGTCCGGCCGCGCCGAACGCTTCTTTGTCGAAAACGGTCTGGTCACGGAGGTGCTCGGTTATGTCGCCTGATATTCTCCTGCGCATCGGCGGGGCCACGGTCGACACGATTTACATGGTCGCCATCGCCGGCCTGATCGGCTCGCTGATCGGCGGGCCAATCGGCATCTTCCTCGCCACCAGCGGCAAGGGTGAACTCTTCCCGGCGCCGACGCTCAACCGCATCATCGGGCTGATCGTCAACGCCACGCGCTCGACGCCGTTCATCATCCTCGTCGTCGCCATCATTCCGTTTACGCGACTGCTCACCGGCACCTCCATCGGTACGAAGGCTGCGATTGTGCCCTTGACGATTGCCACCATTCCCTTTGTCGCGCGGCTGGTGGAAGCGGCGATCCGCGAGATCGACAAGGGCCTGATCGAGGCGGCGCGCGCCATGGGCGCGACCCCGATGCAGATCGTCTTCAAGGTGCTGCTCGCCGAAGCGCGGCCCGCGCTGACCCTGGCGCTCACCATGACCGCCGTCAGCCTCATCGGCTATTCGGCGATGGTCGGTGCCGTCGGCGGCGGCGGGCTCGGCGACCTTGGCATCCGCTACGGCTACCAGCGCTTCATGCCCGACGTGATGCTCGTCGTCGTCATCGTGCTGATCGTGCTGGTGCAGCTCGTCCAGAGCGCCGGCGACGGGCTGGCGCGGCGCTTCGACAAGAAAAACCGCAAGACCTGATTTCCTCCCAAGACTGAACGTGAACAAGGAGACGACCATGAAGAAGCTTATCATCGCGGCAGCGATTGCCGCTCTTTCCGCCGGCACGGCACTCGCCGAAACCATCAAGGTCGGCGTCACGCCGGGCGAACACGCCCAGATCATGGAGAAGGTGAAGGAAATCGCAGCTCCCAAGGGCCTCGATATCGAGATCCTCGAATTCTCCGACTACGTCGTCCCGAACCAGGCTCTGGCTGACGGCGACCTCAACGCCAACTCGTTCCAGCACCAGCCCTATCTCGACAACCAGATCGCCGATCGTGGTTTCGACATCGTCAGCGTCGGCACCACCATCACCACCCCGATGGGCGTCTATTCGCAGAAGGTGAAGAGCCTCGACGAGCTCAAGGACGGCGCCACGATCGCCATCCCGAACGACCCGACCAATGGCGGCCGCGCGCTGCTGGTTCTGGCGTCGAAGGGCCTGATCAAGGTCAAGGAAGAGGTCGGCCTCAAGGTCACGCCGGCCGACATCACCGAGAACCCGAAGAACATCACGTTTGCCGAGCTCGACGCTGCCCAGCTGCCGCGCTCGCTGCAGGACGTCGATGCCGCCGTCATCAACACCAACTACGCGATGGAAGCCGGCCTGCACCCGAAAAAGGACGCGATCGCGATCGAAGGCGAGAAGTCGCCCTACGCCAACGTGATTGCCGTGCGCAAGGCCGACAAGGATGCTCCGTGGGTGAAGACCCTGGTCGAATCCTACCACGACGAAAAGGTGAAGGCCTTCATCAACGACACCTTCAAGGGCGCGCTGATCCCGAGCTGGTAAGCGTCTCTGGTAAAGAGAAACATGGACCGCGCGCTGCAACTTGCGGCGCGCGGTTTTTCTTTGACCGCATGGCTTGCTTGGCTATCCTCCTGGCACTTCGAGGAGGACGAACCATGAGCGTCTTGAAAGGCGGATGTCTCTGCGGTGCAATCCGGTATGAGCTGAACCGTGAGCCGCTCTTTTCCGGTTTCTGCCATTGCCGCGATTGCCAGCGCACGACAGGCACCGGTCATTGCTGTTACATGATCTTCGAGCGGGCCGATGTGACGATGTCGGGAACCGGCCGCGGCTACGAGACGCGCGCTGAAAACGGCAATCCTTCGATCCGCTATTTTTGCGAAACCTGCGGCAGCCAGGTTTATGGCTCCGGCCCGCCGGACGATCCGCGTGTGTCGATCTATGCCGGCACACTCGACGACCCCTCGGCGTTTCGCCCGACCGACGCCATTTTCACCCGCAGCCGCCATGAATGGGACCGCAGTGCGTTGGCACTTGAGGAATGCGAGGCGTTGCCGGGCTGACAGGGGGAAGTCGGTGCTGTGTTGCTCTGGAAAACTGCCCTTGAGATTGTGGTGCTCACAAATACGCCTCAGAGTCGTGTTCATTGCGGTGCAACCATGTCGCCATTCGAGGCTTAGATGAGATATAGAAACAGCGGTGTTGGCCGGTTGTTTGTTGTGGCACTTGCCATGTTTCTGCCGACGGAGAGAGGGGCTGCGGAGCCGCTTGGCGAGGGCAAGTTTCACGTTCGCTACGCATTTTCGTTGGGCGGTAAGCTTCTTTCTTACGCTGAAGTCGCATGCGATTATGGAAAGACCTGCCTGCTCTTCACCGATCAAAAAGGTGTGGAGCTGAGTCTGCGTCCGGATAGGGACGGTGAAGGCGGAGCGCTGATGGTCAGCTGCGGTGACACTCACTGCGGCTTCTCAAGCCCGGCAATATGGTCGACTGACAACAGCCGGCTGGAAGAGTTTGTTGTGGTTGAACGGTCGCCATCCGACTTTGGTCAGGAACTTGTCATCCAGATACGCCGCCGAATCGGTAGTATCCTTCTGAAGTTTCCTCCAACCGAAAGCCCGGTGATCGTACAACCCGACATCAAGCTATGATTGTCAGCTACCGAGGTGGCGCTCGCCGCGCTTCTTCGCAAGTTCGATCTGCCGTTGGCGCTGGCGGTAGCGTTCGCGGTCCTCGTCGGTGCGGACCTCGTGGCAATGGATGCAGGAGACGCCGTCCTCGTGGTGCGGTGAAGTGAGGTCCGCCTTGGTCAGCGGCTGGCGGCAGGCGTGGCAGAGCGTGTGCTCGCCTTCCTCGAGGCCATGGGTGACGGAGACGCGATCGTCGAAGACGAAGCAGGCGCCTTCCCAGAGGCTTTCTTCCTGGGGCACTTCCTCGAGATATTTCAGGATGCCGCCCTTGAGGTGGTACACCTCATCAAAGCCCTGCTCCTTCATGAAGGCGGTCGCCTTCTCGCAGCGGATGCCACCGGTGCAGTACATGGCGATCTTCGGCTTGTTGTGCAGGCCGGTGTTGTTGCGCACCCAATCGGGAAATTCGCGGAAAGTTTTGGTGTTCGGATCGACCGCACCCTTGAAGATGCCGATGGCGGTTTCGTAGTCGTTGCGCGTATCGATGACGATCGTCTCGGGATCGGAGATCAGCGCATTCCAATCCTTCGGATCGACATAGGTGCCGACGATCTTGTTGGGGTCGATATCCTCGACGCCCATGGTGACGATTTCCTTCTTCAACCGCACCTTCATGCGCAGGAACGGCATGGACGATGCACGGCTTTCCTTGTGCTCCAGTGCGCCGAATTCGGGCTGCGCGCGCAGGAACGAGAGCACCGCGGCGATGCCGGCATCCGTGCCGGCGATCGTGCCGTTGATGCCTTCATGCGCCAGAAGCAGCGTTCCCTTGACGCCGTTTTCGTCGCAGACGGCCTGCAGCGGTTCGCGAAAATCGGCGAAACGCGGGAAGCGTGCGAAATGATAGAGCGCGGCCACCAGAAACTGGCCATGCGTCTCACCATGGGGCTCAGGGCGCGGGGTCGTGAAAATGTCGGTCATGGCCCGTGCAAATACAGCTTTCGCGCCGCAAGCGCAATCGCGGCGGGGCCCAGGGGCACTCTGTCGCGGCGCGGACAGTCGGTCCGCCCGCCGAAATTTCGCCGAAACATCAGCGCGCGGCGTCGAGCCAGAGCAACCGGATCGTTCGGCTTTCGTCGTCCGGTTCCTCCTGGAAGACCTCGGCGGCGAGATCAAGAGCGTGCTTGCGCAAGCTTCCCTGTCGGTCGATGACGGCCGCGATGAGGTGGGCCTGATCCTGACTGTTACCGGCAAGCCCCGGATCCTCGTTGATCAACTGGGTCATGACCGCGAGATCGTTGAGGTGCCCGAGCGTGTCGACCAGCGCTTTAGCCTCGGTGCGCTTGGCCTGCAGGGCCGAAGGCCAGACCGCGTGCATCAGGCCGAGATGCATGCGGTAGTCCTGCGCCCGCTTTCGCAGCTCGTGGAACGCCGGGGCTTCCGAAGTCTCGCTGCATGCCTGCCTGGCGCGCTTGGCCCGCCTCAGAGTGCGCCGCCATCCCTTCGTCAGCCGGTCTGCGGTCTTGCGGCGTCGATCGTCGAATGTCACTTGGCTGAGGGCCTGCAGTGCCTGCTCGCAGCGCACGATGGTGGCTGCCACGCGGTCCTCGATATCGGTCGCGCTTGCAGTGATGCGGTCCCGGCGTGTCGTCAGCCGCTCGCAGACATGGTCGAGCGCCCGTTCTTCCTCCTCGTTGCACGCGGCTGCCTTGAGGTAATGGGCGTTCTCGACCAGTGCGGCCGCGTCCCGAACGGTTGAGAGGTTGCGGGCCATGTCGCGGATGCGCGCATTTTCATGCTTCTGAAAAAGCGGCACGTCCGCTGCGACGAGACGGTACAGCGAGCGCAGGCGCTTGAAATTCTTGCGGGCGTCATGGATCGCCTCGTGCACCCCGTCAGGCCGATCCTCGAGCGTCATCACCGCCTGTGTGAGCTGTTCGGCGGCGATCGTGCGGAAGTCTTCGGAAAAAGGCCGTCCAGGTTCGAAGGCGTAAGTCATGGTTGCGGTTCCGTCAGTCCTTCTGTGGCGAGGGACTGGTTGGAGTAGCGGCGATCGCCCGTGATTTCCTGCCCGACCCAATCGGGCAGCGCCGGCATGTCGGTCTCGCGCTTCATCTCGACTTCCGCAACGACGAGGCCTTTGAGCGCGCCTCCATAGACGTCGACTTCCCAGGTGAACCCCTTGTGCGGCACCCGGTAGCGCCTCTTCTCGATGACGATCCCGACCGCATGGGTCAGCATCTCGCGGGCATCCTCCATCGGCAGGTCGTACTCGTATTCGTTTCTGACCAGTGCCGACTTGCCGATCTTGATGGTCAGCCGCGCCCATTTGTCGCCGTGGATGCGCACGCGCAGCGAGCGGTCGTCCATGGTCACGACATAGGCCTGCCTGAGGTCAATGCCCTTGTCCGCACGCTCTCGCCACCCATCGGAAGCGACGAGAAACTTGCGCTCTATTTCCTTCGCCATGGAAAATCCGCCATTTCGAGGGCCCGCAGCCTTCAACCTATCGCTTTCACGCAAAGGCTCAAGTCATCTCTTTGTCGCAAGTTGCATATTACCCTTGCCTCACATGCGAAAGCCGCGCTCTCGCCGCCTTGGGTCTCGACAACCGGCGGTCGGGGGAGTATGCGGAGGGCATATTCAATCGTTTTAAAAAGGACGATCGGCATGAGCGCGAAATCCGACAGGCTTCTTTCAACCCTCAAACTGGCGCCGGTTGTTCCGGTGCTGGTGATCGACGACGTGGCGACCGCCGTTCCCCTGGCGCGCGCGCTCGTTGCCGGCGGGTTGAAGGCGATCGAGATCACGTTGCGCACGCCGGCCGCACTCGAAGCGATCCGCGCCGTTGCCAACGAAGTCGAAGGCGCTGTTGCTGGCGCCGGTACGATCCTCAACGCCGCCCAGTTCGAAGCCGCGGTCGAAGCCGGCTCGAAGTTCATCGTCAGCCCCGGCACGACGCAGGAACTGATCGATGTGGCCAACGACCACGAGGTGCCGCTTTTGCCGGGTGCGGCGACGGCGAGCGAAGTCATGGGTCTGCGTGAAGAAGGCTACGACGTCATGAAGTTCTTCCCGGCCGAGCAGGCAGGCGGCGCCGCCTACCTCAAGTCGCTGTCCTCGCCGCTTGCCGGCACGCTCTTCTGCCCGACGGGCGGCATTTCCCTTGCCAATGCGCGCGACTATCTGACGCTGCCCAACGTCGTTTGCGTCGGCGGCTCCTGGGTTGCGCCGAAGGAACTGGTTGCCAAGGGCGACTGGGCCGGCATCACCAAGCTTGCGGCAGAAGCCTTCGTGCTCAAGGGCTGAGCGGCAAGCAACGCCTTCCGTTTTTTGAAAGGCCGGGTGGAGAGCCCGGCCTTTTTCTTTGGCTGTACGGCGTCGCTCGCCTCTGGCGCGAATTTGTATTTTCCCTGCAACGTTCCTATGTCTCAATCCATTCAGCGACGGGCGCGCGGGCGGCGCACCCTTGAGCTCGCCTTCAACCGCCCGGAACCGACAAGGAGCGAAACCCGATGTTCGACGCGAAGAAATTGCTGGATCAGTTTCTGGGATCGCAGGTGCCCGGTGCCGGCGGCACGGTGCGCGATCGCGCGACCCAGGCGACGCAGCTTGCCAAGGACAATCCACTGGCGAGCGGCGCCATTGCCGCTGTTCTGCTCGGCACCAAGTCGGGTCGCCAGCTGGCCGGCAACGCCGCCGTGCTTGGCGGTCTCGCGGCGATCGCCGGTCTCGGCTACCAAGCCTACAAGAATTATCAGGCCGGCAATACGCCGGGCGGTGCAACGGTTGCCAAGGGCGAGCCGGAACTTCTGCCGCCGCCGGCCGATTCCGGCTTCGCCTCTGCTCCCGAAGCCGTCAGCCATGATTTTGCGCTGACCCTCGTGCGCGCAATGATCGCCGCTTCGCGTGCCGACGGCCATATCGACGAGGCCGAGCGCCAGCACATCATGGACAAGCTGTCGGTCTCGGGCCTTTCGGCCGATGCCGCGGCGTTCCTCGAAGGCGAGCTTGCCAACCCGGTCGATATCGACGCGATCGTCGGCGCGGCAAAGACCGAAGAGGAGCGCGTGGAGATCTACACCGCGTCGCGCCTGACGATCGAGCCGGAAACCCGTGCGGAGCGCGGCTATCTCGACCTGCTCGCCGGACGCCTCGGACTTCCCGACGCGCTGGTCGATCACATCGAGGCGACGGTCTCGGCCGCCAAGGTGCCGGCCACCGCGTAGGATACCGTTCGGGGGGGCATGGTTTCATCACCGGTTCGAACAGGGTTCATCACCAGTTTGAATTTGTGTCGGCCGCCACTCTGGCCTATGCCGAAGGGCAGGGATGAAGGAGGAGCGGCCGATGCAGGATCTGAAGAACTGGAAAGGGTGCCCGGCGCCGAAGGGCGTCGCGCTCGAAGGGCGTTTCGTCAAGCTCGAGGCCTATGAGCGCGACCGGCATCTGCAGGACCTCTGGGACGGCCTCGGCGGTATGGCGATCAACCCGCTGCTCAAATACTTCACGCAGCCGGATTTTAGGGATATCGACGCTTTCGATGCCTGGCTGACGGCGGCGCAGGAGAAATCCGGCTGGGTTACAGAGGTCTTCCGCGACAAGGCGACCGGCATTGTCGTCGGCATGGCCAATTACATGCGTGCCGATCCCGCCAACGGCGTCGTCGAAGTCGGCTCCGTGGCACACGGCGCCGCCATGGCCCGCTCGCCGCTCTCGACCGAGGTGCATTACCTGATGGCGAAGCACGCCTTCGAGGATCTCGGCTATCGCCGCTACGAGTGGAAATGCCATAGCGAGAACATGGCGAGCCGCAAGACCGCCGCCCGGCTCGGTTTTACCTTCGAGGGCATCTTCCGCCAGCACATGATATCCAAGGGCGGCAACCGTGATACGGCCTGGTTTTCGATGATCGACAGCGAATGGCCGCTGCTCAATGCCGCATTCGAAACCTGGCTTGCAGCTGATAATTTCGATGAAGACGGTCGCCAGAAGCGGCGGCTTGAAGATATACGTTCGGATCTGGAGCGGCAGGCGTCGAAATAGGCGCAGGCTGCTTAAGCCGCAGCAGACAACAACAGGGAAATCATGCAGAACAAGGAAAAGTCACCGGCGATCGCCGCTGCGATCATTCTCGTCGTCGCCGGTCTCGGCTTCTTCGTTCTGCCGTCGATCATGCTCAAGCTCGGCGATATCTCGCCCTGGCTGGCCGCCGCCTTCGGCGTGATCTTCGTGCTCGGCTTCTTCCTGCTCTTCTGGCTGCGAGCCCGCTACCAGCGCAAGCGCGGGCTCTGACGGCCCGATCAGGCCGCGTGCGTCAGCTCTGCAGAGCCGCGCCGAGCAGCGCCAATCCCAGCAACAGAACCAGGGCAGCGCCGGCGATCTCGATGCCGTTCGAGATCCGGGCAGCCGCCGCGCCGTTTGCCGCATAGCGAAGCGCAACGCCCTTGGCGGTGACGGCCATGGTCGCAAGGATTGAGACGGTGATCGCCGTACCGATCGACATGGCGAAGACCGAAAGCACGCCGCCGAGGTAAAGCCCGTTCAGGAGTGCGAAGGACAGCACGATGAGTGCGCCGGAGCACGGGCGCAGGCCGACGGCGATGACCGCCGACCAAGCTTCGCGGAGCGCAAAACGATCCCCTTTCAGCATCGACGGGTCGGGCGCATGCGCATGGCCACAGCTTGAGCAGACCTCGCCCGGGCCATGGCTGTGCCCGTGGTGATCACGATGGTGGCTATGATGATGATCGTGATGATCATGAAGGTGATCGTCCGCGAGCTGGACGTGCCCGCCGCCGGCAACGGAAGCCAAGGCAACCGGACGCAGCATCGACCGTAGCTTGCGCAGGAGAAGCCAGCCGCCGAAGGCGGCGATCAGCGCGTAACTTGCGATCTCCAGCCAGCGCGTTGCGCTGGTCATGCTGATCGAGGTACCGCGCAGGATGAGGTAAACGGCGCCGATCAGGAGGATCGCGACCACGCCCTGCAGCAGCGAGGACAGGAAGGAGAGCAGCACGCCGCGCTTCAGTTCCGTCTCGTTGGCGATCATGTAGGACGAGATCACCGCCTTGCCGTGGCCGGGGCCGGCGGCATGCAGCACGCCATAGGTGAAGGACAGGCCGACCAGCGACCAGAGCTGCCAGGGGTTCTCACGCATCCCCTTGAGCGCATTGGTCATCAGCCGGTAGAAGCCCTGCTGCTCCATGTTGATCCAGGCGAAGAAGCCGCCGAGAAAACCGGTCGTCTTGAACGCGGGCTCGGCCGTGCCGATGCCGAGGGGCGACTGCGCCGCGGCAATCGTTGCGGAAAGCGCCGTGACGACGAGCGCGGCCGTGACCAGACGTGCGATCCCGCGGGTGTTCAGCATGTGATCTCGATCCTGGTTGCAAACAGCTTCGACATGTCGGTGCCCGTCGGGTCGCTCCAGAAGGCGTCGGTCAAGGTGTCCTTGTTCTCGGCGAGAACTTCGTCGGGATCAGGGCGAACGACCTTGTGCTCACAGGCATTGATCTTGTCGCCGACGACGGTCAGGTCATCGTCGGTGGCGAAGTCCATGGCCGTATACATCGTTGGATCGTAGACGCCGAAGGAGAGCTTGCCCTTGAGCGGCATCGGCTCGGCCGGCTTGACCGCGAACATCATCAGCAATTGCCCGTCCTTGTAGTCGACGGTGATGTGATCCGGCTTGTTGACCTTGATGGTTTTGCCGTTGTCGAGGATCGTCGTGTAATAATTGTACTCGGACAGGGACTCCATCACCGTCTGCCCGACTTCGGCCAATTCATCCGGATCGAGCGTCGCGTTCGAGTTCTTGTCGAAATCGAGCACCACGCTGGAGGAGAACAGTTCGTCGAAGCGCCAGACGTTCCTGAGTTCGCTGATCTCGTCCTTGTCGTCGGAGACGACCTCGAGGCGCGCTTCCGCAAAGATGTGCGGGTGGGCAAAGGCCAGCGACGGGGCAGCCAGGGTGGCAAGGCCGGCCATGACGAGGCGTTTGGTTCTCATGTGGCGGCAATCCTTTCGGCTGGAGCGATCGCTCCGCGATTCGTTTCCGGGAATGTACCGGAAATGGGACGGAATTGGGACTTTGAGGTGCCGGCGCCCGATCACCGTGGCTTGCGAAACCAGGCGTGCAGGAAGTCGACGAGGGTTCTGACCTTGGCCGGGAGGTAGCGGCGATGCGGATAGATCGCATAGATGCCGCGGTCGCGGGGGAGGAAATCGTCGAACAGCGTGACGAGTTCGCCGGTAGCGATTTTCGGGCGGGCGATGAAATCCGGGATGATCGATACGCCGAGGCCGGAGACGGTGGCTCTGAGGGCTGCAAGCGGGCTGTTGACCTCGATCGGGCCGCTGACGGGCACGGTGAAGGCCGAACCATCGGGCTCGACGAAGCGCCAGTTGGAGTAGGAGCGGCCATTGGTATCGAGAATGCAGGGCAGCTTGGAAAGGTCCGTCGGGTGAGCGATGGGGCCAGATTTTTCCAGGAATTCCGGGGCAGCGCAGATCAGCACCTGGAAATCGTCGAGCTTGCGGGCGATCAGCGTCGAATCTTCGAGCCGGGTGATGCGGATGGCGACGTCGAAGCCTTCCTCGACCAGATCGACGAAACGGTCGTCGGAGATGATTTCGAGCGAGAGTTCGGGATGCTGCTTGCCGAAATCGACCAGCGACTGGCCGATGTCGGCATCGACGAAGGTGCGCGGCGCGGTGATGCGCAGCCGTCCCTTGAGGTCGGAGTTGTTGGCGCGCACGAGATCGGCGAGATTGTCGATCTCCTTCAGGATTTCCGATGCGGTGCGATAGTAGGTGTGGCCAGCCTCGGTCAGCGAGAACTGCCGTGTCGTGCGGTTGAGGAGCAGCGCACCGAGTTCATCCTCGAGCTCGCGCACATATTTCGAAAGCAGCGCCTTCGACTTGCCGACACGCCTTGCGGCGGCCGAGAACCCCTCGGCGTCCACGACATCGATAAAGGCGCGGATGCGGGTGAGTGTGTCCATGGCGATCTTTCTTTCGTGCTCTCAATCGTGCTTCGCCGATTCGCCGGCGAAGGCCTCTTTCCGCGTCGATAATGCAGACGGCAGATTGTCCGTCGCTTGCGTCATTGCGCCGGGTTCTGCCTTCAGTGCCTGTTCTTATAAATAATAGTCTTCTTTCAATGCTTTAGCGTTGTGGACGATCTGGCGCCAAGCGTTCAAAATTTGTGAACATCGACAGTTTTGCCCGGCTGGAAAAAAATTCAACCGCGGTTGTGAAAAAACTCTTGATTACGACGGGCTTTTTTCTTACCTACGCCCTTGCCCAAAGTCGCACGTGCCTGTGGGTGTCCGCCGACCCTCGATTAGGTGAGGGTATCGGTAAGGTACCTGGAACTAACCCCTCCAGTCGCTATTCCGGCCAACCGGGAAATGCGAGGACATCTTGAAGCAACGACGGTGCGGGCCTTTCTGGTGTCTGCCGGCTTTCCAACAGCCGGGGTTACTGAAGAGGCACACCTTCATTGCCGGAAGTGCGGTTGGGTTATTCCCTCCAATCCATGGCAGACAAAGCCGAATTGAAGCCTAGGCGGGCTTTGATTCACCGTTCGCGCATCGAGCGCATGCATGGTTCCGGGGTCTCCACCGGCTGGTTCCAGAGCATGTGCGCGTATGCCCTTTGTCCTCCGCGAAAGCGGGGCATCTTGGATCAGGGGAATATGGCCATGACCACGGCTCGCATCATCGACTTCATCAACACCCGACGACCGGAAGGCCCGTGCCTTGTTGTCGACCTCGACGTCGTGCGCAACAATTTCAAGGCTTTCCGCCATGCGATGCCGGACAGCTCGATCTATTATGCGGTCAAGGCAAACCCGGCGCCGGAAATCCTGCGCCTGCTCGCCGGCATGGGCTCTTCCTTCGATTGCGCGTCCGTCGCCGAAATCGAAATGGCACTCGACGCCGGTGCGACCGCGAGCCGCGTCTCCTATGGCAACACCATCAAGAAGGAGCGCGACATTGCCCGCGCCCACGCGCTTGGGGTCAACCTGTTCGCGGTCGACAGCCACGAGGAAGTGGAGAAGGTTGCCCGCGCAGCCCCCGGCGCTCGCGTGTTCTGCCGCGTCCTGACCGATGGTGAAGGCGCCGAATGGCCGCTGTCGCGCAAGTTCGGCTGCGTCCCGCAGATGGCCGTCGACGTGCTCGTCTACGCCCACCAGCATGGCCTCGTTTCCTACGGCGTCTCGTTCCATGTCGGTTCGCAGATGACGAAGCTGGATGCCTGGGATCAGGCCCTTGCCGATGCCAAGCGCGTCTTCGTGCAACTGGCCAAGCAGGGCATCGAGCTCAAGATGGTCAACATGGGCGGTGGCTTCCCGACGAAGTACCTGAAGGACGTGCCGACGGCGGAAGCCTATGGCCAGGCGATCTTCGGCGCGCTGAAGAAGCACTTCGGCAACCACATCCCGGAAACGATCATCGAGCCCGGTCGCGGCATGGTCGGCAACGCCGGCGTGATCAAGGCGGAAGTCGTTCTCGTCTCGAAGAAGTCGGACAACGACGCCCATCGCTGGGTGTTCCTCGACATCGGCAAGTTCGGCGGACTCGCCGAAACCATGGACGAAGCGATCCGCTACCCGATCCGTACGGCGCGCGATGGCGACGAAATGGAGCCTTGCGTGCTCGCCGGCCCGACCTGCGATTCGGCCGACGTGCTCTATGAGAAGAACATGTATCCGCTGCCGATCACCCTTTCGATCGGCGACGAGGTTCTGATCGAAGGTACCGGCGCCTATACGACGACCTACTCGGCCGTCGCCTTCAACGGCTTCGAGCCGCTGAAGGCCTATGTGATCTGATCCGGCCTGCTCCCGTCCTCGGGCGGGAGCGCCACTTCACAATTTTCGTTCGGTCCGCCTGAAGCGGTTTTGATGACGGGAGGCCCCGATGGCCGCTGTTGTTGACGCCCTGCGCGCGTTTTTCGCGCCCACTACATTTGTAATCGATGCGGAGAATCCGGGCGACGTCGTCGCGCGCGAGAACCTGCTCGACCGTGCCATGGGCCCGGAGCGCCGCCGCAAGTCGTCGGAGAAGCTGCGCAGCGGCCGGCTGCCGGCCGAAGGCCTTGCCTTCGTCGCCCGCGATGTCGATGGTCACGTGATCGGCACGGTCCGGCTCTGGAACGTCGAGGCCGGCGTCAGCCGTGAGGGCCATGCCGTGCCGGCGCTGCTGCTCGGTCCGCTCGCAGTCGACCCCGCCCATGAGGGCAAGGGCATCGGCGGCATGCTGATGCGGGCCGCGATCGAAGAGGCCAAGAACCGCGGCCATGGCGCGATCCTGCTCGTCGGTGATGCTGCCTATTACGAGCGCTTCGGCTTCTTTGCCAGCCGCACCCAGCATCTGGTGATGCCAGGGCCGTTCGAACGCGACCGGTTCCTGGCGCTCGAGCTTCGGGACAACTGGCTCGAGGGCACCGCCGGCCTGATCGTCGCCAGCGGCCGCAAGCTCGCCATGCCGCCGGTTCGCCGCGCCGCCTGAGATCTCTTTCCGCCGCCAACCCTGCGGTGGCGGATTTTTCGCTGCTCCCTCGCTGGTCCGATCTGATCGGCGAGGGGGCAGACGCATGACATGCCGGGCGCTCCCTGCTGATCGGTTTGTGATCTTCCTTGACAAGGCAGCGCCGCTGACCTGTCCTTGCGCCAAGGCCTCGTTGCAGGCGGATGGAAGTCTCGCGCATGGATCCGTTCATTTTCGGGGCAGCGACCCTGCTGCCCTTTCTACTGACATCCTTCATCATCGAACTGACGCCGGGACCGAACATGGCCTACCTCGCCATGGTCGCGGCCTCGGAGGGGCGCAGGCCCGGCATGGCGACCGTCGCCGGCGTGGCACTCGGCCTGGCGATCGTCGGCCTTGCCGCATCCTTCGGGGTCGCCGAGTTCGTCGGCCAGTCGGACATGCTCTATGGGGCGCTTCGCTGGGCAGGCGTCGGCTTCCTGCTCTATCTCGCCTTCGAGGCCTGGAACGGTGACGGTGAGGAGGCGGGGCCGAGCGGCAAGCCCGCATCCTTCTATTTCCGGCGCGGCCTGATCACAAATCTGCTCAATCCGAAGGCGGCGCTGTTCTTCGTCACCGTGCTTCCGACCTTCGTCGACGATACACGCCCGCTCTTGCCCCAGAACCTGACGCTTGCCGCGCTCTATGTGGGGGTCGCGACCGCGGTTCATGCCGCGATCGTGCTTCTGGCCGGGGCGTTGGAGCCGGTCCTCAACTCGCCGGCACGCGAACGGTTGGTGCGGCGTGTGCTCGCGCTGATGCTTGCGGCCGTGGCGATCTGGTTCGGCTGGTCGACGCGACGCTAGGACCGATCAGGACGGGCTCTCGACCTCACGGGCGTCGTAGCAGACGAAGGCCAGCTTGTTGCCGTCGGGATCACGCACATAGGCCGCGTAGAAGCCATCGCCATATTGCGGACGGAAGCCTGGTTTTCCCTCTTCGCTGCCGCCGCGCGCCATGGCGGTCTCGAACAGCCGGTCGATGACCTCCGCGCTTTCCACCAGGAAGGCGGTCATCGCACCGTTGCCGACCGAGGCGGCTTTCCCGTCGAAGGGGTGGCAGGCAAAGAAACGCGGCGCCTTGTCATCATCCTTTCGACCCCAGGAGGAAACCTGCTCGTCGCAGTAGCAGCGCTCCTGGCCGATCAGCGCCATCACCGGATCGTAGAAGCGCTCTGCGCGCCTCAGGTCCGCCGTTCCGACCATGGTGTAGCCGATCATGCCTGTCTCCTCGCCTTGCCTGATGGGGGTGGTCCGTTTCGGTGGCAAGTCGTCTCACACCTGCTCTAGGCACGCAACAGCGGCGATCGGGATTGGAAGGAATGACCGATCGTGTCCGCGTCACCGCCCGCTTTTTCACGCGGGCTATTCGCCGTCGAGATAGGCGCGCCCGCGGCCGGACAGGCGATAGCCGACATCGAGGCTTTCGGTGAGGCCGAGCTCCTTCAATTTGCGGATGCGCGCCTTGAGCTTCAGTTTCTCCATGCCGATGGCGGCGCTCAGCTCCGCTGCGGTCGTCCCGTCACGGACGGCGATCAGCTGCAGTACCGGACGCGTCCAGCCCATGCCGGCGCTGTCGTCGAAGCGCGCGAGCTTGCGGTCGATTTCTGCCCGTCCTTCACCGTCGAGGTCAGCCGCTTCCCGCAGGACGATGCGTGGATCGTCGCCGGCCCGGTGGAAGGCGATGCGATAGCAGCGCCCTTCGGTGCGCGCGGTAAGCTCCTTCGCGAGGGCGGCGCGATCGGCAAAGCCGGCTTTGCGGGCATCGCTGTCGGTAATCGCGCCTTCGTCGATCTCGTCGACGGCATCGATGGCGAGAACACCGACTGCGGTGCGCAATCTACCGCCGGCCTTGACAGTCGGCTTGGTCCAACGCCGGAAGGCCAAGGTTACGTCGCCGCTGGCGATGCCAGCGAGCACGTTTTGGCGAAACAGCATTTCAGGCGGTGGCGCGGCGATAGAGGGCGAGCGAGCCGGCGAGCGCAAGCAAGGCGCCGCCGCAGAGGCGGTCGAGCCAGACGGCGCCGGAGCGCTTGAGGAAGGCTGCAGCCTTCGCGCCGAGCAGCGCATAGCCGAACATCACGGTGAAATCGACGACTGCGAAGACGAGCGCAAGCATGGCGTATTGCGACACCTGTGGTGCCGCCGGATCGATGAACTGCGGCAGGAAGGCGGTGAAGAACAGATAACCCTTGGGATTGGTGACAGCGACCAGGAAGCTTTTGAGGAAAATCGCGGCAGAGGAAACGGGAGCTGCGCCGCCGGCTTCGTTTGCCACCTGAATCGTCCCTTTCGACCGCAGCAGCATAATGCCGAGAAAGGCCAGATAGCCCGCGCCCAGCCATTTGACGACGGTAAACCAGAATTCGGAGGCCGCCAGCAGCGCGCCGAGGCCAAGCGCGACCGCGCCGATCAGCACGAAATCGGAGAGCACGGCGCCGACCATGCCGGCGATTGCGCGCCGCACCCCGTAGCGCGATCCGTTGGTGAGTGCGAGGAGGACCGTCGGGCCCGGTGTCGCGATGCCGATGAAGGCAACCAGCGCAAATGCGAGTATCGTCATTTCGGTCATGAGTTCCTCCCTCGTCGTCTCCTTCAGTCGTCCCACAGCTTTTGCGCGTGCGCAATCGTGTTTCGCGCGGACGCAGCCGCATTTCCGGGCCTGGTTTGACAGTCGAGGCGGCATCCCCTATGGAAGCGGCAGGGTGAAGGTCCCTGCCGTCCGCGAGCGTCATGCTTTGGTGAAGTCCTTCTTTTGAGACACGGTCAGCCGAAACGGCATGCGAACCGGTGGCAATGCGGGCTCCCATCTTCAAGGAATGCATGCCGCTGCAGGAGACCTTCTCATGACGCGCGGATCAATCCCGCTTCCCTCGCTCGACGCCCTGAAAGACCAGGCCAAGCGTCTGCGCATCCGCCTCGCATCCGAAGGCGAAACGATCGGCCATTCCCGCTCGCTCGAACTGATCGCCGCCCAGTACGGCTATCGCGACTGGAACACGCTGCATGCCGCCGCCGGCAACCGGCCGCCCTTCAATCCCTGGATGCTCGGGTCCCGCGTGAAGGGGCGCTATCTCGGCCAGGCCTTCGAAGGCGAGATCCTGGGCGTCCAGGCGATCGCGGCGCAGCCGGGACGCTATCGTCTGACGATGAAATTCGACCAGCCGGTCGACGTCGTCACCTTCGAGAGCTTCTCGGCCTTGCGCCAGCGGGTTACCGCGACGGTGGACGAGAGCGGCCGCACGATCGAAAAAACCTCCAACGGGATCCCGCAACTCGAACTTGAATGGTGAGGCGCGAGCACCGCCTTCCGAGGCCCTGCGGACATGTCCGTTTCCGGTCCGGCGCCGAAGTTCAACCCAACGTCCCCGAGGCCGGCGCCTTCCGGGGACGTTTTGGTTTCCGGGATGATGACGGGCGCGCCGTGCTGAGCGCGCGGTCCTGCCGGCCCCTTCGGACATCACGCTTCCCAAGTCAGTTGCGAATGGGATGCATTTGCACTATTGATGTTGTTGCAAATGATTTGCAGAAGCAGGTGGATCGTTGCTGGCCCCAGTCAGGCGCGGTGCGGTGCGTGTTACCCAATGAGGGAGAGGGGCGAATATGGACAAGCCGACAAGACCGGACCTGCTGCGAAGGCGCAGTCTGCTGATGGGCGGGCTGGCGGCAGCGGGTGGAACGGCGATCTGCACCAGCGCCGCCTTGGGTCAACAACAGGCGAGCCATGTCGGTCATGCCGCGCCATCGGGAGCGGCGGGACAGGAGCCGATGCCGGCCATGGGGCATGGCGCGATGATGACGGTCGGCGAGGTCGATAGCGCCGTCAACGGCTTCGACCCGACGGAGATGCTCACAGATTGGGACACGGGTGCGGTTTCGACGCTGCCGGACGGACGGACGCTGCGCACCTTCGAGATGACGGCGGAGGACCGCGAGATCGAAATCGCGCCCGGCATCAAATTTCCCGCCTGGACCTATAACGGTCGGGTCCCCGGGCCGGCGCTCCGGGCGAAGGAAGGCGAGCGGCTGCGGATCGTCTTTCGCAACTATTCTTCGCATCCGCACTCGATCCATTTCCACGGTATTCACGCGGCGCACATGGACGGCGTTCCTGGGGCCGGCATGGTCGATCCGGGTGACGAATTTATCTATGAGTTCGATGCCAAGCCCTTCGGCTGCCATCTCTACCACTGCCATGCGATGCCGTTGCGCCGGCACATCCACAAGGGCATGTACGGCGCCTTCGTGATCGATCCCGACCCGGAGCGCCGGCCGGAGCATGTGGAGGTCGCCCGCTCCCGGCTGCTCGGCACACCAGAGAATGCCGGCTGGCAGGAACTGGTGATGGTGATGAACGCCTTCGACACCAACTTCGATGCCGAGAATGAATTCTATGCGGTCAACACCGTCGCGCACGCCTTCATGAAACGGCCGATCCGGATCGTGAAGGGCAAGCCGGTGCGCATCTATCTCATCAACGTCATCGAGTTCGACCCGATCAACTCCTTCCACCTGCACGCCAATTTCTTCGACTATTACGACCAGGGCACGACGTTGACGCCGACCTTGAAAACCGTCGATCTCATCACCCAGTGTCAGGCGCAGCGCGGCATCCTCGAATTCACCTTCGCTGAGCACGAACCCGGCCTCTACATGTTCCACCCGCACCAGACCGAGTTCACTGAGCTCGGTTGGGTCGGCATGTTCGACGTGGTGGAGGCGCTCGCATGAACGAGATGCCAAGAGCTGCCATTCGCGCGGCAAAGACCAACCTGGTGTGGCTGGCGTTGCCTCTTATCGTCTTTGGCATCGCCGTTGCCTGGCTCGTATCGACCGATCCGTTGTCGGGCTTCCGCAACGGTGCGCCGCCGGTCGAAAACCTCACCTTCGAAAGAACCGTTCTCGACGATAGTGGTCTCAGTCTGCTTGTTCGCGCCGGCGGATCGGAACCGATGACGGTGGCGCAGGTCCAGGTGGACGACGCCTATTGGCAATTCGCCCAGGACCCGCCGGGGCCGATCGCACGCGGTGGGGCCGCATGGCTGAAACTGCCATTTCCCTGGATGCTCGGTGAGGCGCATGCAGTGAAGGTGGTGACCAACACCGGCGCCACCTTTGCGCATGACATTGCGGTTGCCGTGCCGACGCCCCAGGCGACGACGGGCCAATTGCGGCTGCAAGCCCTGGTCGGCATCATCGTCGGCATCGTGCCCGTGGCCGTCGGGCTGATGTTCTATCCGGTGCTGCGTGGTGTTGGGCGCGAGGGCATGGCCTTTCTGCTGTCGCTGACGATCGGCCTGCTCGGCTTCCTGCTGGTCGATGCGAGTGGCGAGGCGCTCGAGCTTGCCGGCGAAGCCGCGGCGATCTTCCAGGGGCCAGTCATGGTGGTGCTGGCGGCTTTAAGCAGCTTCCTTCTGCTGATGGCAATCGGCCGGCGAAGTGGTGCGCCGACCGGGCTGGCGCTCTCCACCTACATCGCGCTCGGCATCGGCCTGCACAATCTTGGCGAGGGGCTGGCGATCGGGGCCGCCTTTGCGGCCGGCTCGGCCGGGCTCGGCACCTTCCTCGTGCTCGGCTTTGCGCTCCACAATGTCACAGAAGGCATTGGCATCGCCGCGCCGATCCTGAAGAAGAGGCCGCCGTTCTCGGTCTTCGTCAGTTTGACGCTGCTGGCGGGCAGCCCGGCCGTCATCGGCATGTGGCTCGGGAGCCTTGCCGCCTCGGCGCAATGGTCCGCCTTGGCGCTGGCGATCGGGGCGGGCGCGATCCTGCAGGTGATCGTCGAAGTGGGCGCCTATCTGATGCGCCAGAGCGAGCGCCGGAGCGACGTGTTCCTGACGCCGCCGGTTTTGGCCGGCCTCGCAGCCGGTGCGGCATTCATGTATGCCACCGCGGCGCTGGTGAAGATCTGACAGGCAACAGGATGGGATCAGACGATCGTCTGGTCCATCTCCGCTGCCGGAATTTCATCGACGCGATGGATGCGCACGACGGTTGCCGGCACGCCCGCGACGGTGGTGCGCGGCGGAACGGTCTTGAGGACGACACTGCCGGCGGCGACCTTGCTATAGGCGCCGACCTCGATATTGCCGAGGATCTTGGCGCCGGCGCCGAGCATCACGCCGCGGCCGATCTTCGGGTGGCGGTCTCCGGTCTCCTTGCCGGTACCGCCGAGCGTGACGTTCTGGAGGATCGAGACCTGATCTTCGATGACCGAGGTTTCTCCGATGACGATGCCGGAGCCATGGTCGAGCATGACAGCCTTGCCGATGCAGGCGGCCGGATGAATGTCAGGTCCGAAGACGAGCGAGGCGAGGTTCGAAAGCCAGCTCGCGACTTCACGGCGGCCATCGACCCAGAGCTGGTGAGCAGCGCGGTAGGTCTGCAGTGCCTGAAAGCCCTTGAGGTTCACCAGCACATGCTTGAGGCCCGGGCAGGCCGGGTCACGCTCTTTCACCGCCTGAAGATCGGCTTCGGTCGCCAGCAGGATCTGAGGGTTTGCCTTGAAGACGTCGGCGAGCAGCTGCGCAAGCGAGCGTTCGTCGACGCGCGCGACGGCCAAGCCGGCTGCGAGCACGCCGGCCAGCAATTCGGCATCCGATCCGGCATCGATGATCGGCATCAGGGCGGGCGCCATGACCGGTTCACGTGCGGCAAGCGCGCGCGCTTCCGCCCGGATCAGGCTCCAGACCGCGCCATCGGCGAGCGGTGCCGCAAGCGAGCCTCCGTACCGTAGCGTCTCAATCAATGCGGTCATGCGCCACCGTTTATCCCGCGATATCGACGACGCCGCAGTCGCCCTCGGCCGAGCCGAAGGCCAGCTGTCGGCCATCCTTGTTCCACGCCATGGCGGTGATTGCGCCCTTGCCGGGACGGCGCAGCAGCACTTCCTTGCTGTCGGCAAAGCGTGCGCCGAGGATCATGCCGTCCTGATAGCCGATGGCGACGATATCTTCGGCCGGATGGCAGCAGACGGAGGTCACCATGATGTCGGCGCGGGTGCCGAGTTCGAGCGGCGCCTTGCCCATCGGGCCGTCCTTGCCCTGGAAGGGCCATACGATGGCAGCCGGCGCGCCCGAGGATGCGAGCCACTTGCCCTTGGCCGACCAGGAAAAGGACTTCACCTTGGCCGGATAGCCGGTCATGCGCATGTGGCGCGCTTCGGCGCCGGGCTTGGCGTCGAGCTTCCAGCCGTGCAGCGCGTTTTCCTGCATCGTGGTGACGAGGAAGCGGCCGTCGGGCGAGAAGGTGACGCCGGTGTGGGCGCCCTTCCATTCGAGGTCGATTGGCTGGCCCGATGTGCCGACCCAGTGCAACGACACGCCGTTGTAGCGCGCTGCGGCGACGCGAAGGCCTTTCGGCGCGAAGGCGAGGCCTTCGACCGTGCGTTGCTCGGCGAATTCCTTCGTCGTGCCGTCGGCAAGCTTCACGTGCGTGGTCTTGCCATAGGCATAGCCAACGGCACCTTGCGGGCCGGCGGCAACCTGGGCGATCCACTTGCGCGGCGCTTCGGCGACCAGCGCCGTGGTACCGTCGGCGGCGGTGCGCATGACCTTGCCATCTTCGCCGCCCGTCAGCAGCGTATCGTTGGCTTCGTCGACCACGAGCGAGAGCAGGCCCTCGTGGACCTCCGTCGTCTTGTGGCCGAGGTCGAGGCGGTGGATGGCGCCGATGGCTTCGGCGAAGAAGGGGACGCCTTTGAGAAAGGCCACGCCGACGACGTGACCTTCGAGATCGAGGGGAGCGACAGTCGGCATCAGTTCGGCTGCGCCTCGCAGGCCTTGAAGGTGCGCTCGAGCTTTTCGCGGTCGAGGTCACGGCCGATGAAGACGAGGCGGCTTTCGCGCTTTTCGCCTTCCTTCCACGCACGCTGGTGATCGCCCTCGATGATCATGTGAACGCCCTGAACGACGTAACGCTCGGCGTCGCCAGCAAAGGCGATGATGCCCTTCAGGCGCAGGATGTTCGGGCCGTCCGTCTGGGTGATCTTCTGGATCCAGGGGAAGAAGCGATCCGGGTTCATCTCGCCGCCGCGCAGCGAGATCGACTGCACCGTCACGTCGTGGATCGGCGAGGGGGCATCGTGGTGGTGATGATGGTCGTGATCGTGGTCATGATCATGATGGTCGTGATCATGGTGGTGATGGTGATGATCGTGGCCGCAATCCGGACCGCAGGTGTGATCGTGTTCGTGATCGTCCTGGTCGAGGAAGTGCGGATCGTTTTCCAGCGCCTTTTCGAGATTGAAGGCGCCCTGGTCGAGGACCTTGGCGAGATCGATCTCGGAGCGCTGGGTGCGATAGATGCGGGCCGACGGATTGATGACGCGCACGGTCGCCTCGATGCGCTCCAGTTCCTCGGGCGTGACGAGGTCGGTCTTGTTGAGCAGAACGACATCGGCGAAGGCGATCTGGTCTTCGGCCTCGCGACTGTCCTTCAGCCGGAGCGGCAGGTGCTTGGCGTCGACCAGCGCGACGACGGCGTCAAGCTCGGTCTTGGCGCGCACGTCGTCGTCCATGAAGAAGGTCTGGGCGACCGGGACCGGGTCGGCAAGGCCCGTGGTCTCGACGATGATCGCATCGAAGCGGCCGGGGCGGCGCATCAGGCCTTCCACCACGCGGATCAGGTCGCCGCGCACGGTGCAGCAGACGCAGCCGTTGTTCATCTCGTAGATTTCCTCGTCGGATTCCACGATCAGGTCGTTGTCGATGCCGATCTCGCCGAACTCGTTGACGATGACCGCATATTTGCGGCCATGGTTCTCGCTGAGGATGCGGTTCAAAAGCGTCGTCTTGCCGGCGCCGAGATAGCCGGTGAGCACGGTGACGGGGATCGGCTTCTGCGGGGATGTTTCGGTCATGGGAACCTCTGGGATTTCCGGATGCGGGAGCAGGCATCCTAGTCGCGTCTCATATAGGAGATGCGGCGGCGATGCGCAAATGGCGCGGGCGATTTTGCCGGTCGGGCGGCGTTGATCGCTGCGATCCCGATAACCCTCCTTTCATCAAGATCGGCGAGAGTGCGCGGCACATCGAAGGGGTGCGCACGTGAAGACGATTTCCATCAACGGCCGGTTCCTGACCCAGCCGCTTACGGGCGTGCAGCGCTTCGCCCGCGAGATGACCCGGGCGCTCGATCAGCGCATCGCTTCGGGTGCGGTGCCGCATGCGCTGAAGGGCGTGCGCTGGCGGCTCCTTGCTCCCGGCAAGGCTGTCGACGATCTCGGCCTCAAGACGATTTCGGTGGAGCGCTTCGGCTCCGGCCCGGGCCATCTGTGGGAGCAGGGGCCGCTCTTCTGGCGGTCGCGCTGCGACACGCTCATCGGCTTCGGCGGCAGCGGGCCGGTGCTGCATGGCGACCAGGTGGTAGTGATCCACGATGTCACGCTCTTTCGCCATCCGGCCTCGTTCGGCCGCGGCTACCGACTGTTCCACGGAACGCTCGGCTATCTCCTCACACGGAGGGCGAAGATCGGCACGGTCTCGAACTTCTCGCGCAAGGAACTAGCCGACGTCTTCCGCGTGCCTTCGGCCGGTATCGACGTGATCTACAATGCAACCGATCACTTCGCCGGCCTTCAGCCGGACGACGGTGTCATCGCGCGGCTCGGGCTGACCGATACGCCCTTCTTCCTTCTGGTCGGCACGCTGAAACCCAACAAGAATGTCGAGTTTGCCGTGCGCGCCTTCGAGGCCTTGGGTGCCGGTGACCACAAGCTGGTCGTGGTGGGCGGCACCGATCCGTCGGTTTTTCGCGATATCGCGCCGACGTCGAAGGGCAACCTGATCTTTCCGGGGCGCCTGACCGACGCGGAGATCGCCGGGCTGCAGCGCCACGCCGTCGCCTTCGTCTTTCCGAGCCTCTACGAAGGTTTCGGCATCCCGCCGCTGGAGGCGATGACGCAAGGCTGCCCGGTGCTGGCCGCCGACATCCCGCCGGTGCGCGAGGCCTGCGGCGACGCGGTTCGCTATTTCGATCCGTTGAAGGCGGAAACGCTGGTCGAGGCAATGCGGATGATTTCGGCCGACGCGACTTTGCGTCGTGAGTTGACGCATGCCGGTTACGACAATGCCAAGCGCTTTTCCTGGGATGGAAGCGCGGTGGTGCTGCTCAACATGCTGGCTGCCAGCCGGGCTTGATGGCTGCGGAGGGCGTTAGAGGTCGAGCACGCGCATCGGGTCCAACCGTCCGCGCAGCATATCCAAGACGGCGATGACGTTGCCCTTCAGCCGACCGCGGCGGTCGACGAGGCCTTGCGACCTGACGCTGCCGAGGATGTTGGCAGCGACGTTGCCCCCCATCAGACGCAGCGCCCATTTGAGGCCGACCGTGCCCTTGTTGCGCAGATAGAGCGGATTGGCGACCTGCGAGTAGCCGAAACGCAAACCCGAGGTGCGGCCGCGCTTGTTGCCGAGATGGACGCCGCGCAATCTCGGCGACTTGACGATGCGCCCGCGTGACGCAAGTCGCCGGCAGAAATCGACGTCCTCCTGCCAGCCGTAGAGCGGCAGGCGCTCGTCGAAGCGGGTGTGCTCGACGGCGATCGCCGCAACACGGAAGGCCATGTTGCAGCCGTAGGCATTGAAGGCGGGTGTGATTTGATCCTCGGGCGCGGGACCGGCGTCGCCATCGAGGATCGCCTTCGCATCGGCCACCGAAATGCCGGGTCCGTGAATGCCGTCTGCCAGAACCAGGCCGGTTGCAACGACGATATCCGCCTCGCGCGCAAACAATCGCTCGGACTCTGCGAGAAAGTCGTGGTGTGGCAGGAAGTCGTCGTCGAAGAAGACGATCAGGTCGGCGGTCGTCGCGTGGTCGAGGATCGCATTGCGCTGCGCGCTCGAGCCTTTGCTGCCCTTAACGACGCGGACGTCGACTGCGAGGGCACTGAGGCGGTTTTCGTCGATGTCCTCGGGCGCGCTCGGGCAGACCAGGATGGAGTCCGGCAAGCGGGTCTGCCGCGTCAGATGCAGCAGGGTCTCCGAAAGGACTTCGCGGCGGCCTGCGGTCGCTATGCCGACGACGATGTTCATGGCGGACTCTCCGAACGTTTCGGCGGCGATCTAACCGGAAATTCGTGCAGTTTTTCTTAGCGCAATTGTTTCCAGCCCTATGGGGCCGGAGCCCGCATCATCAGCCGCAATTGGTTGAGTGCGAGGAGGCACAGGACGCCGCCCCCGAGGATGCCGGCGCCGATCGCGAGATAGCTGGTTTCGCCGGCGAGCGCGAAGGCGAAACCAGCCGTGGCGAGCCCTGCGGCGGCAAGAAGCACCGGCGACCAGGGGAGGTCGAAGGGAAGCACCGCCATCAGGCGCAGACCGAAGGCGGTCGCAAGGACCGCGCCGATCGCACCACCGGTCGCAAGCGCCGTATCGCTCGGGCCTGCGACAACCAGTGCCGCGAGCGCCCCGAGGTTCAGCAGCAGGCAGTCGATGACGGCGAGCAGAAGGATCAGCGCAAGACGCTGCTTCAGGTGCAGCGGCGTCGGCAACATGATCTGCGTCAGCGTGCGGGCAAGCGAAATGAGGATGATCGCGGGCGCCGTGGCGAGGAACCCCTGCTGCAGGTCCGGGCTGATGACGACCCACGTGACCGGCAGGAGCACTGCAAAGATGCCGGCCGCCATCATCAGCGCGAAGCTGGCAAGCAGGGCATAGTATTGCCCGAGCGTCCGGGCGAGGTCCGCGCGGTTGTCGGTCCGGTCGTGGGCGGCGACGATTTCGGGGTACTGGATCGCCTGAAGCGCCGAAACGATGAGCACGAAGGGCCGCTGCAAAAGGTCGAGCGCCAACAGCGCGCCGGCGGCACCCGTCGCTCCGAGAACGGACGTCAGCAGCGTCTTGAGGGCGAGCGGCGCGAACATGGCGGCCGTTGCAGCGCCGGCCGAAACGCTGCCATAGACGAGGTGCTTGCGGAAGCGCGCAGTCTCCAGTGCAACGGTCGGTCGCGCTGCCGGGCTGCGGGAAAGAACCGAGGCGAGCAGGCCGTAGGCAGCGTAGCCGGCCAGAAGCCCCGTGACCGTCGAGAGGAAGGTGGGCGAGGCCAATGCCCCGGCGAGCGTGCCGACTGCCAGAATTGTGGCGCGTGATCCCTGCAACACGGAAAAGGCGCGAAAGTCCTGACGAAACCGCAGCATCGTCAGATGCAGGTCGCTGCCCCCTTGCGCGATCGACACCAGACCGCCGACAAGGGCGACGACCGGCGGCACGCCGAAGAACACGGCTATCGAGGCTGCGGCCAGGCAGAGTGCTGCGCAGACCGTCGCTTCAACGAGGATCGTGCGCCGCTCAGCCGCCTCGCTGTCAGCGTCCGGCCCCGGATAGAAGCGGGTGCAGGCGAAGCGCACCCATTCGAAAGCGGCGATCGCTGCGAATTGGCAGATCGAGACGAACAGCGAATAGCTGGCGTAGTCCGCAGGCGCCAGCCAATGGGCGACGATGATCAGCAGGCCGAAGGCGATGACGGCCTGATAAAAATAGGCGCCGAGCGCTATGATCTTCGCCATGGGTTCTCTGCTCTTCCAACGGACTTCCTTGATAGCGCAAAACCGCAAAGAAAGTGTTTGCCGGGCGTCGGTCACGCGTCAGGCGAGTTCAGACGGGTCGAAATCCCTGACGTCTTCGAGCAGTTCGACAAGGCCTTTGACGGCATGGGCAAGCAGCGCCTCGCCGCGCGCAGCCGTTGCGGCTGACGCGTTGCCGGCAACGCCATCGGCGTTGAGGTCGCGCATCTTCCAGCCGAAGGCATGCGGGCCGTAGGCGCGCAGATGCTTGAAGCGACCTGCAAAGTCGCGCTGACGCGACGGGAAATCGGACGCTTTTGTCGTGTCCACCTTGTCGGGCTGCAGCGCCAGCATCACCGAAGTCTCGATATCGCCGCCGTGAATGTCGAAGGCCTTGTCTTCTGGCGCGATCCAGCCGTCCGGCTGGCCGAAGCGGGTCCAGCTGGTTGCGACCGCCAGCATGTTCAAGCGCACGCGCGCTTCGGTCGCGACGATCGTCATCAACGGCGAATTGCCACCGTGGGCGTTCAGCATCACGAGCTTGCGAATACCAAGGCCATGGAGATCCCCGGCGATGCCGAGCCAGCGCTCCACGGCCTCGTCATAGGCGAGCGTGCGGGTGCCGGCGACATCCATGTGCTCGATCGAGTAGCCGACCGGCTCGGCCGGCAGGAAGGTTACAGGCAGATCGGCGGGAAGGACGGCGATGGTGCGGGAGACGATCCCCTCGGCAATCAGCGTGTCGGTTTCGAAGGGCAGGTGAGGGCCGTGCTGCTCATGCGCGCCGAGCGGCAGCACCGCGATCCAGTCGCGACGGGCGTCAGGCGGAAGATCGGCCGGATTGTCCTGCCATCGCGGCTCGGGCATCGACATTTCTCTTCGATCCTCCACGTCAATTGTCGTAAAATTGTTATTTGAGTCATACAGTTCGTAATCGCAAGCTGTATTGTTATAAGAGTTCGAGACGGGATTCGGCAGGAGGTCCAATGGGCAAGAAGAACAAGGCCGAAAAGAAGGGCAAGAACGGCAAGAAGAAGGACGAGCTCCTGATCGAGCCTCACGATCTTGCCGCCGTCCTTGTCCAGGCTGCGCGGTCGATGCGCACCGTGCTCTCCCGCAATCTGCTCGAAAGCGGCCTCTATGCCGGACAGGATGGCGTCATGCTGGCTCTGGCCGAGACCGATGGCCTGACGGCCGGCGGGCTCGCGGTCAAGCTCGGCGTCAAGGCGCCGACCATGACCCGCACCATCGGCCGCATGGAAGCGCAGGGCTTTCTCGAGCGGCGTCCGGACGACGATGATGCCCGGCTCACGAAGGTCTATCTCACTGAGCCCGGCCGCAACCGGCTGCAGACGATCGCCGAGGCCGGTCAGCATTCTGAAAAGCTCGCGACCCGCGGCCTGACCGACAAGCAGGTTCGCACGCTGATGAAGCTGCTGCGCGCCGTCGACAGCAATCTCCAGGCTGCGCGCGCGGCCGATTGAACCGGATTTGCCGCATATTGCCGCGGCGATTTAAACAGTTTAAATAGGGATTTAAATTTATGGCACGCGTGCCGTCTCAAAGGCGCGCGAAGGATGTCGAACGGCTTGACGCACCGCTCCTGGCTGGGGTTCGTGCGGATGGGGCGAAACAGGGCTTACAGGGGGCATCGTGGCGCAAAAGGTGAAGCTTTCGACGATCGCGGAAACACTCGGTCTTTCGACGGCGACGGTATCCCTGGCCCTGCGTGACAGCCCGCTGGTGGCGACCGTCACCCGCGACAAGATCAAGGAACAGGCGCGCGCGCTCGGCTATATCTACAACCGCCGCGCTGCCAGTCTCAGGACATCGCGATCGGGCATCATCGGCGTCGTCGTGCACGACATCATGAACCCGTTCTACGGGGAAATCCTCAAGGCGATCGAGGCCGAACTCGACCGCGACAAGCAGACCTTCATTCTTTCCAATCACTACGATTCCGTCGACAAGCAGCGCGATTTCATCGAGACGCTGCTGCAGCTCGGCGGCGACGGCGTCATCATGTCGCCGGCGATCGGCACGCCGCTGGAGGATATCCAGCTTGCCGAGGACAACGGCATGCCGGCGATCCTGATCGCCCGCTCGATCGAGGGTGTGGACGTGCCGATCTTCCGCGGCGACGACGCCTATGGCATCTCGCTTGCCGCCAACCACCTGATCGGCCTTGGCCACCGCTGCATCGCCATGGTCGGCGGCACGGACGAGACCTCCACCGGACGCGACCGCTACCAGGGCTACGTCAACGCGCTGCGCAAGGCCAACATCGAGGTCGATCCGGAACTGCGCATTCCCGGGCCCCGCACGAAGCAGGGCGGCTTCGAGGCCGCAGTGCACCTGCTTTCGTTGCCGCAGAAGCCGACCGCGGTCGTCTGTTGGAACGACCTCGTGGCGATCGGCATGATGAACGGCATCGCGCGCGCCGGTCTCGTGCCGGGCGTCGACATCTCCGTGACCGGCTACGACGACCTGGAAGAGGCGTCGATCGCGACGCCGGCGCTCACCACCGTCTGGAATGGGCAGGCCGATGTCGGCCGCAGTGCTGCCCGCGCACTACTCGACAAGCTCTCCGGCAGCCATGAGCCGGACGGAATTCACCTGATCAAGCCGGAGAT
The DNA here is from genome assembly GCF_001429005.1 of Ensifer sp. Root954. Lineage (NCBI taxonomy): Bacteria > Pseudomonadati > Pseudomonadota > Alphaproteobacteria > Hyphomicrobiales > Rhizobiaceae > Ensifer > Ensifer sp. Root954. The sequence continues at coordinate 75,777 of NZ_LMJM01000002.1, read as the reverse complement.
GCGCATCCGGCAGTCGACCGGCCCCTTGCGGGTCATCGCCTGAGGTCCATCACCCGCAAGGAAAATTGCCATGTCTGCCCGCATTCGCGTTCTCGTGCCCGGAAAAATCAATCCGCGGGTGATCGATCGTCTGACGGACCGGTTCGATGTGGTGCGGATCGAAGGTGCCGATGCGACGCTGGTGACGCCGCAGATGCAGGACGTCAAGGCGATCGCCGTTTCCGGGCGCGTGCCGGCTGCACTGATGGATGCCCTGCCGCAGCTTGAGATCATCGCCAATTTCGGCGTCGGCTACGACGGGGTGGAGGTCGGGCATGCCGCGGCCAAGGGAATTGCCGTCAGCAACACGCCCGACGTCCTGACGGAAGAAGTGGCCGATACCGCGGTCGGGCTGCTGCTCAACACGCTCCGTCAATTGCCGCAGGCGGAGCAATGGCTGCGCCAGGGTCGCTGGAGCCGCGAGGGCGCGTTCCCGCTATCGCCGCTGTCGCTGCGGGGTCGAAGCGTCGGTCTTTATGGTCTTGGACGCATCGGTCTTGCGATTGCCAAGCGGCTCGAAGCCTTCGGCGTATCGATCGCCTATCATACGCGCAGCCCGCGCGAAGGCCTTGCCTATGCCTACCATTCGACGCTGACGGGGCTCGCAGCTGCGGTCGACACGCTTGTTGTCATCGTACCCGGCACCGAGGCGACGCGGCGGACGGTCAATGCCGAGGTGCTTGCCGCGCTTGGCGGCAATGGGGTGCTGATCAATGTCGGACGCGGCTCGACGGTCGACGAACAGGCCTTGATCGCGGCGCTTCAGGCGGGCGTGATCGCCGGTGCCGGTCTCGATGTCTTCGAGAACGAGCCGCAGGTGCCGGAGGCGCTTGTGGCGCTGCCGAATGTTTCGCTCCTGCCGCACGTGGCCTCTGCCTCGGTGGTGACGCGCAACGCCATGGCCGACCTCGTCGCCGACAACGTCGTGGCGTGGTTCTCGACCGGCAAAGCGCTGACGCCCGTGCCGGAAACACCGTTCACGCGACGCGCGGACTAAGGCCCGACGTCGACGCGCCAGGCGCAAGGTCAAACAGATAGCTCAGGCGGCCAGACGACCGGCGGCGTAGGTTCTGACCGCATCGCCGAACGCCTTGAACAGGCTCGCGGACGGCGTGTCCGTGCGCACCCAATATTCCGGATGCCATTGCACGCCGACGGCAAAGGCCTTGGAGCCGATCACCGAGACGGCCTCGATCGTGCCGTCGTCGGCAACCGCTTCGACCGCAAGACGGGGCGCGGCAGCGCCGATCGCCTGGCGATGGAGCGAGTTGACGCGGATGCGGCCGGCGCCGAGCACCGGTGCGAGGCAGCTTCCTTCCTTGACGATCACGTCCTGGCGGATGCCGTAGGCGACGTCGAGTTCCTTCACGTCGGGCTTGCGGTGATCCCAGATGCCCGGTTGGTCCTGAATTTCGGAGGCGAGCGTGCCGCCGAGCGCGACGTTCAGTTCCTGAATGCCGCGACAGATGGCGAGAAGCGGCACGCCGCGCTCCAGCGCGCGGGTGATGAGCGGCAGGCTGGTCGCGTCGCGGCCGGGATCGAAGGGGCCATCACTCTCCTTGGCCTCGGCTCCATAGAGCGAGGGATGGACGTTCGAGCGGGCGCCACTTGCCAGCACGCCGTCGACGCGGTCGAGGATCTCGTCGATGTCGTTGCCGGTCTCGAGTGCCGGGATGAGGAAGGGCATGACGCCGGCGCCTTCGGCGGCGGCGCGGACATATTGATGGGCAACGACATGCCAGACATTGCCGTCGAATTCGCGGAAATCGCACGGGATGGCAACGACAGGTTTCGACATCATCAGGCTCCGTTGGATGCTTGAGAAAAGCCTTGCCTTCAGTTGCAGATGAAAGTCAACTGAGAAGGTGGTGAGCGCGATCGTCGCGCCGATCCCGGGCAGCGAGACAGGAGGAGCGATCCGAAACGGCAGGAAATCGCAGGTATTTCTTCAAGAACGAGTAACCATCACAGGCGCAAGTTTGGGATCATCTACGGGCGTCGCAGAATTGTCGAAGTTGCGATCAAGTCGTTTTATTGTGCGAATGCCTATGTTTGGTTGTAGAAACCGAGTATTGTCCCGTGCGGTTCGCACTACTGAGTTGAACTCTTGGGCGATGCCGGCGAAGACCCGTGGTTTTGCTGGGATTCGGTACATTTTTCGGGGCGTTAGACGAAATCTTTCGTTAAGTCATCACCCCTAACAATCCGGTAAACCGGAGCTTGGTTCATGATGCGACTTGGACAGAGCGCTCTTCCGACTGACGTGTATCTGTCATCCGTGAGCTCGCTCTACGAACATCGCAAAACGCTGGTGATCGGCATGCTGTCGCATGTCGTGACGTTCCTGCTCGTCTATCTGAAAACCAGTGATCCGCTCTATCTCGCCTGCTCCGGTGTGATCTTCGTCCTCTGGGCGCTGCGCAATCTCGACATGGCGCGGTTCGACCGGCAGGATTTCTCCAATGCCGATCGGGCGATGGTCCGCAAGTGGGAGAACCGCTACATCGTCGGCGGCGTCAGCGTCACGCTCACCTGCGGTATTGCCTGTGGCTACGCCATCGCCATCAGCCAGGACTCCTTTTCCGAGCTCGCCACCATTTCGGTGACGCTTGCGTCGATGATTTCGCTCGTCGGGCGCAATTACGGCTCCGAGCGGGCCGTGCTCCTCTTGTCTTCCTCGGCGTGCCTGCCGATCGTCATCGGCCTGATCACGCTGCAGGACGTGTTCATGCTGGCGCTTGCCGTGCTGATCCTGCCCTTCATCCTGTCCACCTGGATGATGGCCAACAATGTGCGCGCCTTCCTCTATGAAAACGTGATGGCAGCGCGCGAGATCGCCACGATCGCCGGCCAGTTCGACACGGCGCTCAACAACATGACGCATGGGCTGTTCATGCTTGATGCCGATGGCCGGGTGGTCGTCGCCAACGAGCGGGCCTGCGAATTGCTGGCCCTCGGCGACCGCACCGAACTCAAGGGCTGGTTGCTCGATGATGTGATCCGGCGCGGCGCCCGGCGCATGCGGCTCGATCCGGACAAGACCAAGGCCATTTCGCGCCAGCTCGACCTTCTGCTCAAGGGCAAGCGGCCGCAGGTGCTGATCCCCGTCAGCGAAGAGCTGCATCTGGAATTTTCGGCGAGCCGCCGCGATAACGGCGACACGGTGCTGATTTTTGAAGACGTGACCGCGCGCGTCCAGGCGGAAAAGCAGATCCTGCATATGGTGCGGTTCGACAAGCTGACGCAGCTGCCGAGCCGCGACTATTTCGGGGAGCTGGTGCAGGCGACGGTGAGCGCGGACGACACGGCCGAACGGTTGGTCGGGTTGATGGTTCTCGACGTAACGGAATTCAAGCACGTCAATGACATGCGCGGCCATATCGTCGGCGATAGACTGCTTCATGCGATTGCCGGCCGGCTAAGGGTGCTTGCCGGTGACGATGCGATCGTCGCGCGGCTGATGGGCGACGAGTTCGTCGTGTTCATTCCCGATGGCAGTGACGCTATTGCACTCGAAGAGCGGATGCGAGGACTTCATGCCGATCTGCGCGACACTTACGAAGCCGGCGGCTTCACCTTCAGCATGACGATGAGCGCCGGCATCGTCGTCGCTTCGAGCCTCGACCTCAAGCTCGAGGACTTGCAGATCAAGGCGGATCTTGCGCTTTCGGAAACAAAGCTGCGCAACCGCGGCGGCTGCACGGCCTTCGAGGCCGAGATGGATGCGCGCTACGTCGATCGCCAGAAGCTGAAGGCGGATCTGCGCGAGGCGATCAACGCCCGCAGCCTGACGCTCTCCTACCAGCCGATGTTCGCCCCGAACGGCGGGCGCGTGGAGTGCTGCGAGGCGTTGGCGCGATGGACCCATCCCGAACGCGGGCCCGTGCCGCCGAACGTATTCATCCAGCTTGCCGAAGAGCTCGGGCTGGTCACGGAAATCACCCGCTTTGTTCTCGATCAGGCGTGCCAGGACTGCATGAACTGGCCGGGCGACGTATCGGTGTCGGTCAACCTGTCGGTGCTCGACCTTCGCAGCAGCGAAATCGTGGTCATGGTCACGGACGCACTTCGCGTAACCGGTCTCGATGCCGCGCGGCTGCATCTGGAAGTGACGGAAAGCTGCCTGATGGACGAGCCGCTGAAGGTGCAGGCGATCCTGCGCGAACTGCGCGGACTGGGCATCACGATCGCCATCGACGATTTCGGCACCGGCTACTCGAGCCTCAGCTATCTCGATGCGCTGCCGGTCGACATCATCAAGATCGACCGTTCCTTCGTGCGCAACATCCGCGAAGATTCTCGGCGCTTCAAGCTTCTGCGTGGGACCGCCAACCTTGCCCGCGCGCTCGGCCTGCGCATCGTCGTCGAAGGTGTCGAGACGGCGGACCAGCTACAACTTATCAACGAGCACAATTGTGCCGATCTGATACAGGGCTTCGTCTTTGCCGCGCCCATGCCGGCTTCGGCCATTGCTACGCTTTGCAAGAATGGTGTGCCAAAACGAGGCACAAAAACCACCAGCAAGCGCATCGCCTAACCCCTGAAATCTTCTTGAAACTGTCCTGTTTTGCTACTGGTTTTCCGGTAGCAAGCCATTGATTAGGTGCGCCAAATTGATCCCGCTTTGGTGCGCTTGATTTCAAATCGAGCAAATAAGTTCACGAATTTTTATGGTTAACGAAAAGTTAACGGTGAACTGTTTCGATTTGCGGTTGCCGCCCCATCACTCGTCAATAGGTTAACGATTTGTTAACCATGAGGTGTTGAGTATGGGTGAGACGGTTCACCAGGCTGAGCCTGGGCGCTTTTCTGAAAAACTGATGCAATTGCTCGATCGCGTCGAATACCGGCGGGTCGAAACCGGCGAGGACATGGAGGACATCGCGCGGCTGCGCTACAAGTCCTACAAGTCCGTCAATCTGATGGAGTTGACCGGCTCGACGCTGATCGACGATCTCGATTTCGACAGTCACGCCTATGTCTTCGGTCTCTATCTCGACGAAGTGCTTGTCAGCACCGTGCGCGTTCATCATGTGACGCCGGATCATCGCGCCAGCACGTCGGGCATGATCTTCGCTCCTGAGATCGACGCGTTCCTCGATGCCGGCATGGTGCTGGTCGATCCCGGCCGGTTGGCAGTCGATCCTGACGTGATCGGCGACGAGATGCGGGCGCTTCCCTATCTGACGCTGCGACCGGTCGCGATGGCCTGCGAGTATTTCGCTGCCGACCGCTGCCTGACGGCCTGCCGTCCGCGCCACGCGGCTTTCTACAAGCGCATCTTTGCGTCGGAGACGGTTGTCGCCAAGCGCGAGAACCTCGGTGTCTACAATGCCGACGGCGCGCTTCTGGTGGCACAGGTGCGGGGGCAGCGGCCGTCGATCCTCGACCGCTACCCGGTCTTCGATTCCGAACCGTTCGAACGCCGCATGATGTTTGCCGACCGCAGCGAGGTGCCGTTTGCGCCGCTGACGATCCTGCCGACCGCGCGCATGGCGCAGACCGGCTACGGCCGCTCCTACCGGATGTCCGTCTTCCGGTAAGCGGCCTTGATTGCGCATGCGAATTCGGGGCGCGTCGAGGCGCGCCGCACCTTGCTGTGTGGCGTGACATTTCGCCCCATCAGGTACGGCTAAAGAACGGGTTTTCGTTGCGCCAGCCGTGCGCATTGTGTAAGGGCAGCTATAAGGGTTTCGCGGCTTTTCGCGAGACCATGCTTCGATAGGGGCGGCGATGACCCCAAGGTGGCGCCGCGGCATTCAGGGAGAATTTTGAACGATGGCTGAGCATCATTCTGGACCGGTCGATGTGGGCGCTCCGATGGACTATCCGGAACACGAGAAGACCTACCTCATGTTCCTGAGTGCCTCGAAGTACGGCACGCTTTTCTGCGTCGCCCTGCTGATCGCGATGGCTGCCGGCTTCTTCACGACGATGGGCCTGATCTCCTCGATCGTGCTTTTCATTCTGATCAACGTCGCCGGTTTCTTCTTCCTTCGTTAATCGGCGCGACCAAACCGACTGTTGAGGGAGCGCAGACCGTGCTTCCTCGGCGACCGGGCGTTTGCCCGGAAGAAGCTGCATGTCGCCGGCTGGAGGTGCCGACGCATATGGCTTGAGGCCCGGATGCCCGTCGTAGGGCAGGGGTGGATAATCCTCACCCGAGTGAGGGAGGAGTGGACAGCAGGCCCGCAGAGCCCGATTGCGGCTCGATGCCGGTGGATCGCCAAAGGTCCCGCATCCAGGCGATGGCTTGCTCCAGACGATTGCGCCGGGCACAGGTGTGCCGCGCACATGAGGGCGTGTCGGCCCGGTAGGCCACCCGCTTTGCAGTCGGAGAGAATGCCCGCATTCCGGCCCTGGCTCGATTGCGGCCAGGAGGGGGGACTTGTGAGCGAGATCGTCTTCGTCGCCAAGGAAACGGATCCGAACGAGGGTCGCGTTGCCGCATCACCGGATACTGTGAAGAAACTGAAAGGTCTCGGCTTCGACGTCGTCGTCGAGGCGGGCGCCGGGTTTCTGTCGCGCATTCCGGATGCCGAGTTCGAAAAGTCCGGAGCCCGGATCGGCACGACGGCAGACGCCAGGACGGCGGATGTCGTGCTCAAGGTCCGTCGGCCGACGAGTGCCGAGATTGCCGGCTACAGGTCCGGCGCCATCGTCATCGCCATCATGGATCCCTACGGCAACGAGGCGGCGATCGCCGAGATGGCGAATGCCGGATTGACCGCTTTTGCGATGGAGCTGATGCCGCGCATCACGCGCGCGCAGTCGATGGACGTGCTGTCCAGCCAGGCCAACCTCGCCGGCTATCAGGCGGTCATCGACGCGGCCTACGAATATGACCGGGCGCTGCCGATGATGATGACGGCGGCCGGCACGGTTCCTGCCGCCAAGGTCTTCGTCATGGGCGCCGGCGTTGCCGGTCTGCAGGCGATCGCGACGGCCCGCCGTCTCGGGGCTGTGGTCTCGGCAACCGACGTGCGTCCCGCCGCCAAGGAGCAGGTCGCCTCGCTCGGGGCCAAGTTCATCGCCGTCGAGGACGACGAGTTCAAGGCGGCTGAGACCGCCGGCGGCTACGCCAAGGAAATGTCCAAGGACTATCAGGCCAAGCAGGCAGCACTTGTCGCCGAGCATATCGCCAAGCAGGACATCGTTATTACCACGGCGCTTATCCCCGGCCGCCCGGCGCCGCGGCTCGTTACCCGCGAGATGCTGAAGAGCATGAAGCCCGGTTCGATCGCGGTCGATCTTGCGGTCGAGCGCGGCGGCAACGTCGAGGGGGCAGAGGCCGGCAAGGTCGCCGAGGTCGAAGGCGTCAAGGTTATCGGCCATCTGAATGTGCCTGGCCGCATCGCCGCTTCCGCCTCCGGGCTTTATGCCAAGAACCTCGTCACCTTCCTGGAGACGATGGTCTCCAAGGAGACCAAGGCGCTCGCGCTCAACATGGAAGACGAGCTCGTCAAGGCGACGGCGCTCACCCATGGCGGTCAGGTCGTGCATCCGAACTTCGGCGCCAGCAAGGGGGACAAGTGATGGCGAATGAACTTCTCGACAAGGCGCTCGCCGATCTCGACCGGGCGGTGGAAGCGGTCCGCACCGCGGCCGAGTATGTGCCGGATGCGGCCGGTGCCGTCGCCCATGGCGCCACCGGCGGGGCGATCGACCCCTTCGTCTTTCGCCTGGCGATCTTCGTGCTGGCGATCTTCGTCGGCTACTACGTGGTCTGGTCGGTGACGCCGGCGCTGCACACGCCGCTGATGGCGGTCACCAACGCGATCTCCTCGGTCATCGTCGTCGGCGCCCTGCTGGCGGTCGGCATTTCCGCCTCGGGGCTGGCGACCGGCTTTGGCTTCATTGCGCTGGTGCTGGCCTCGGTCAACATCTTCGGCGGCTTCCTCGTCACCCAGCGCATGCTGGCCATGTACAAGAAAAAAGACAAGTGAGGCCGGCCCGATGAACGCCAACTTCGCAGCCTTCCTCTATCTCGTCTCCGGCGTCCTGTTCATCATGGCGCTGCGCGGCCTCTCGCATCCGACCACCAGCCGCAAGGGCAATACCTACGGCATGGTCGGCATGGGCATCGCCATCGTCACGACGTTGCTGCTCGCCAAGCCGAGTTTCGGCGGCCTGATGCTGATCGTGCTCGGCCTTGCCATCGGCGGCGGTATTGGTGCGTTCATCGCCCGCCGCATCGCCATGACGTCGATGCCGCAACTTGTTGCTGCCTTTCACTCGTTGGTCGGTCTTGCGGCCGTCATGGTGGCGGCTGCCGCCATGTATGCGCCGGAAAGCTTCGGCATCGGTACGATCGGTGACATCCACGCGCAGGCGCTGGTCGAAATGTCGCTCGGCGTCGCCATCGGCGCGATCACCTTTACCGGCTCGGTCATCGCCTTCCTGAAGCTCGACGGTCGCATGTCCGGCAAGCCGATCATGCTTTCGGGTCGCCATGCGATCAACGCTGGTCTTGCCGCGGCGCTCGTCGTGCTGGTGATCATGCTGGTCCTGACCCAGAGCACGACGGTGTTCTGGCTGATCGTCGTACTGTCGCTGGCGCTCGGCGTGCTGATCATCATTCCGATCGGCGGCGCCGACATGCCGGTGGTGGTCTCGATGCTCAACTCCTATTCGGGCTGGGCGGCGGCCGGCATTGGCTTCACGCTCGGCAACCTGGCGCTGATCATCACCGGGGCGCTCGTCGGTTCGTCCGGTGCGATCCTCTCCTACATCATGTGCAAGGGCATGAACCGCTCGTTCATCTCGGTCATCCTCGGCGGCTTCGGCGGTGAGACAGCAGCGGCCGGCAGTGACGACGGCGTCCAGCGCACGGTCAAGCAGGGCTCGGCCGATGATGCGGCCTTCCTGATGGCGAACGCCTCCAAGGTGATCATCGTGCCCGGCTACGGCATGGCAGTTGCTCAGGCGCAACATGCGCTGCGCGAAATGGCCGATCAGCTGAAGGCGGCCGGCGTCGAGGTCAAATATGCGATCCATCCGGTCGCGGGCCGCATGCCCGGCCATATGAACGTTCTGCTGGCGGAAGCAAACGTTCCCTATGACGAAGTGTTCGAGCTCGAGGATATCAATTCAGAGTTCGCGCAGGCCGATGTCGCCTATGTCATCGGCGCCAATGACGTCACCAACCCGGCGGCGCGCGACGACAAGTCCTCGCCGATCTACGGCATGCCGATCCTTGACGTCGACAAGGCCAAGACCTGCCTGTTCGTCAAGCGTTCGCTCGGCTCCGGCTATGCCGGCATCGACAACACGCTGTTCTACAAGGACGGCACGATGATGCTGCTCGGCGACGCCAAGAAGGTGACGGAAGACATCGTCAAGGCGCTGCACGCCTGAGGGCTGCTCGCATCGACCGATAAAGAAACGCCCGCCTGTCGGCGGGCGTTTTGCGTTGAAGGACATGCGCGCGCCGGACGCGGCGATGTGTCGAGCTTTAGTCCAGGTCGACTTAGCCAGCCGGTGCCAGTGTCAGCTCGTCAATGCCGACGGCGAGGTTCAGGCCTTCCTGCACCTGGACATTGACCGGCTGTAGCATAAACGCCTTGTTGGTGCCGCCGCCGATCACCTTGGCGCCACCGCCGACGGCGAGACTCGCATCGGCGCCGACGCCGTAATACTCACCGGCGAGCGCGAATTCGCTGATCGGTGTGCCTGTCTTGGCAAGCACGTCCCAGATCATCGTGCTCTTTCCCGTCTTGCCGATGTCGATGCCGATCTTGCGGATCGTGCCGGCATAGACGGCCTTCGGTGCGCCATTGGTGGGCGTGAAGGTGCACATCAGGTTCTTGGTTGAGGTCAGGATCATGCCAGTGCCGCCTTCCGAACCACAAACGAGGCGGCCAAGGGCGACATAGTTTTGCGCGGCGGCCGGGCCCGTGGCAAGCGCGGCGAGCGCCAGCGCAGTGACGAGGGTTCGTTTGATCATGGCTAGTCTCCGTTCTTGATGCTTCAAGCAAACGGATGGCGGGCGGGAAGGTTCCGCTGTGCAGGGGGCAATGCCTGCAAACGAAAACGCCCGCGATGCGGTCGCGGGCGTTTCGAAATGCGTGATCGGGTTGGCTCAGGATGCCTTGACGCGGGCAAGGCCTGCGCGGGCCGGCTCGTATTTCGGGTCGAGCTGCAGCGCGTGCGAATAGGATTTCGACGCTTTGGCCTTGTCGCCCTTGCGCTCGTAGATCAGCGCCTGGTTGGCCCAGGATTCGGCGACCTTGCCGTTCAGGTTGATCGCGGTGTTGAAGTCGGAGAAGGCGTTGTCGTCGTCGCCTTGTGCGACATAGGAGATGCCGCGGCCGTTATAGGGTTCCGGCGAGCTCGGCGACAGCGAGATCGCGGTCGAGAAGTCTTCGATCGCCTGACCGTGCTGGTTGCGTGCCTGGTAGATCAGGCCGCGATTGTGATAGGCGCGCGGATCGGTGGTATCGAGCTGGATGGCCTTGTTGAAATCGTTGAAGGCGGAATCGAGCTGGCCGGCCTGGCGATAGAGGTTGCCGCGGCCGATATAGGCGACGTCGTAGTTGGCGTTGAGCTGCAGTGCCATGTTGTAGTCGGCCAGCGCTGCCTGGGTGTTGCCCATGTTGCGGTGAACGAGCGCCCGGTTGGCAAAGGCCTGGTAGAAGCGCGGGTTCAGCTTGATCGCCTGGTCGAAATCGGCAATCGCGCGGCGGTATTCGCCGGCGCGGCCGTAAGCCGAGCCGCGGACATTGTAGCCTTCCGGATCGCTTGGGTTGGAGGCGATGACGCTCGAAAGCGAGGCGATGTTTTCCTGCGAGCCCTGTTCGCGCTCGACCTTGTTGGTGACGGAGTCCGGACCGTCGGTCGTGCAGCCGGCGATGAGGAGGGCCGAGCCGAGAAGCAGCATGGCGGCAAGCCTCGGCTTGCGCTGGTGGCGGCGAGACGCCTCATGGACATTAAAACCGGAGACGTCCGCAGTCATGGCAGCAAGTGTCAAAGGTTGATCCCTCAAATCGACAAGGTCTCGAAAGCCATCGGCTTTCCGTTTCTGGAGCCGCTGAACTCCCCGCGGGCTCCTCAAGCCGGGCCAAAGTCGGCCTTGGCAGACCACCGGTCCAAACACTCCGGTCGGTCGTCCGTCGGTGGCAGCGTCGAGCACGCTAGCCTGTCGGCGGAAAAGATGTCCATACCAAAAAAAGGCGGTGGCGATATTTCGCCCCCGCCACGACTTACATCGAATAGCGTCGAAAAAACGACAAATCAGCGAGCCAGGAGGCCTTCGCGCTGTGCACGCTTGCGTGCCAGCTTGCGGACGCGGCGAACGGCTTCAGCCTTTTCGCGAGCGCGCTTCTGGGACGGCTTCTCGTAGTAGTCACGCATCTTCATTTCGCGGAAAATGCCTTCGCGCTGCATCTTCTTCTTGAGAGCGCGGAGCGCCTGATCGACATTGTTATCGCGGACTAGTACCTGCACGTGAATCCCGTTCCTTGGTTCGTGTTGTTTGCTGCTCCGTCAGGTGCGGAGGCAAAAGAGTGACATTCGCTAAGCTGGAAGCTTTACGATTAGATGAGCGGATACCAGATCATCAGGCGAAAGTCCAGCGACGACATGAGGCGGCGCTGAAAAAAACCTGAGATACGAGCGTCGCGCGACTTCTCCCCCGCCGCTTAACCGATCCATAGTCATGTCGCAACTGCGCGCAAGTCCACGCAAATGCGTCGCAAAAGAAACGTTGCGCAGGTCTCGGATTTGCGATTTCTAACTC
>NZ_LMJM01000002.1:292-63986 GCF_001429005.1 Ensifer sp. Root954 | reverse complement strand
CAACGAGAATGATCACCGGGAGTAACGGGCCGATGCGCAAATATTCAGTTTTCGCCGTGGCGCGCGAGGCGCTGCGCGGCCACAAGGGATGGGGCCCGCACTGGGCATCGCCGGAGCCACGCAAGGAGTATGACGCCATCATCATCGGCGGCGGCGGCCATGGCTTGGGAGCAGCCTATTATCTTGCCAAGGAGCACGGCATCACAAATGTCGCGGTGCTCGAAAAGGGATGGATCGGCGGCGGCAATACCGGCCGCAACACGACGATCATCCGGTCCAACTATCTCTATGAAGAGAGCATGGACATCTACGAGCATTCGCTGAAGCTCTGGGAAAACCTCTCGCAGGATCTGAACTACAACGTCATGTATTCGCCCCGCGGCGTGATGATGCTGTCGCACAACATCCATGACCAGCAGTCGTTCAAGCGCCACATCAATGCAAACCGTCTCTACGGCATCGACAACGAGTGGCTGACGCCGGAGCAGGCCAAGGCCTATTGCCCGCCGCTCGATATCGCCAAGACTGCGCGCTACCCGATCAACGGGGCGGCCCTGCAGCGCCGTGGCGGCACGGCCCGCCACGATGCGGTTGCCTGGGGCTATGCGCGTGCGGCCTCCGACCGCGGCGTGCACATCATCCAGAACTGCGAAGTGACCGGGATCCGCCGCGACGAGACCGGCCGGGTCGTCGGGGTCGACACCAATCGCGGCTATATCGGCGCTAAGAAGGTCGGCATTTCCGCCGCCGGCCACACCTCGGTGCTGATGCAGATGGCCGATGTGCGCGTGCCGCTGCAGAGCCAGCCGCTGCAGGCGCTGGTCTCCGAACCGCTGAAGCCGATCTTCCCCTGCGTCGTCATGTCGAACTCGGTGCATGCCTATATCTCGCAGTCCGACAAGGGCGAGTTCGTCATCGGCGCCGGCACCGACCAGTACAATTCCTATTCGCAGACCGGCGGCCTGCAGATCATTACCCATACGCTCGATGCGATCTGCGAGCTCTTCCCGATGTTCCGCCGCGTCAAGATGATGCGGCAGTGGGGCGGCATCGTGGACGTCACCCAGGACCGCTCGCCGATCCAGGGTGTCACGCCGGTTCCGGGCCTCTACCTGAACGCCGGCTGGGGTACGGGCGGCTTCAAGGCGACGCCGGGCTCGGCCCATCTCTTCGCCCATCTGATCGCTAAGGGCGAGCCGCATCGTCTCGCCGCAGGGTTGACGCTGGAGCGCTTCCGCACCGGCCGGCTCATCGACGAAGCGGCTGCCGCCGCCGTTGCGCACTGAGGATTTCGAGATGCTTCTGATCTACTGCCCCTATTGCGAGGAAGAGCGTTCCGAGCTCGAGTTCCGCGGTGCCGGCGACGCCCATATCGCCCGTCCGGAAAACATCGCCGACATCACCGACGAACAGTTTGAGGAATATTTCTTCCTGCGTCAGAACCCCAAGGGTCTGATCTTCGAACGCTGGCGCCACATCCATGGCTGCGGCCGATTCTTCAACGCCGCCCGCGACACGGTCAGCGACCGTTTCTACACCACCTACAAGGCTGGCGAACCGAAGCCTGACATCGCCACCATTCTTCAAAGCGAGCAGGACAAGAACGGCCAGGATAAGGGAGCCGCGAAATGATGGGCGCCAATCGCATTCCAGGCGTCGGCCGCCTGACACCCGCCCGCACCGCGCGCTTCACCTTCGATGGCCGCACACTGACGGCGCTCGAAGGCGACACGGTCGCCTCGGCACTGCTTGCCAACGGCATCCATCTCGTCGGCCGCTCGTTCAAGTACCACCGTCCGCGCGGCATTCTTTCGGCCGGTGCCGAGGAGCCGAATGCGTTGCTCGACGTCGCGCGGGATGCCGCCCGCCGCCAGCCGAACGTGCGCGCCACGGTGCAGGAAGTCTTCGACGGCATGAAGGTGGAATCGCAGAACCGCTGGCCGTCGCTCGCCTTCGACGTAGGCGGTCTCAATGATCTGATGTCACCGTTCTTCGCCGCCGGTTTCTACTACAAGACCTTCATGTGGCCGAAAGCCGCCTGGCACGCGATCTACGAACCCTTCATCCGCCGTGCTGCCGGCCTCGGCGTTACGCCGACGGAAGCCGATCCGGATCACTATGCCAGCCGCTACGCGCATTGCGATGTGCTTGTCATCGGTGCGGGTGTTGCCGGTCTATCCGCAGCACTTGCCGCTGCCAAGGCCGGCGCCAAGGTGATCATCTGCGACGAGCAGCCGGAAGTCGGTGGTGCGCTTCGCTACGAGAGCGGCACGACCATCGACGGCAAGGATGGCTGGGACTGGGCGCAGGAGACCGCCAAGACGCTTGCCTCCATGGACAACGTCACGGTGCTCACCCGCACCACCGGCTTCGGCTACTACAACCACAATTTCGTCGGCCTCGTCGAGCGCGTGACCGATCATCTGGCGGCCCTCGACAAGTCGCTGCCGCGTGAACGGCTGTGGCAGGTGCGCGCCAAGAAGGTGATCCTCGCCAACGGCCAGATCGAGCGGCACATGGTGTTCGCCAACAACGACCGCCCGGGCATCATGCTCGCTTCGGCCGGCCGCACCTATCTCAATCACTTCGGCGTCGCAGTCGGCTCCAAGGTTGGCGTCTACACGGCGCATGACTCGGCCTATGAAGCGGCTTTCGATCTGAAGCGGGCCGGTGTTTCGGTTCCTGTTATCGTCGACTGCCGCGAAAATCCGGGCGAGGCGGTGCTGGCCGAAGCGCGCAAGCTCGGCATCGAGGTGCTGACCGGGCATTCGGTGATCAAGGCTGGCGGCAAGCTCCGCGTCAATTCGATCAACGTCGCCCGCAATGGCGGCGGCTCTGCCCGCAAGTTCGCCGTCGACGCGCTTTTGGTCTCGGCCGGCTGGACACCGTCGGTGCACCTGTTCTCGCAGTCCCGCGGCAAGGTGAAATTCGATGCGGCGACGCAGCGCTTCCTGCCAGGCACGTACCTGCAGGATTGCCTGTCGATCGGCGCCTGCAACGGCACCGACGACCTGCAGGCAACCATCGACGAGGCGCTTGCGGCCGGCGAACTGACCGCGCGTGCGGCCGGTACAGAGGGCGGTGCGCAGGTGACGCTTTCGGGCGAAAACCGCTACGGCTGGACCGGCGGCATGATCGGCGCTGCCGAAGGCGCTGGTCCCGATACCACGGTCAAGGCCTTCATCGACTTCCAGCACGACGTCTGCGCCAAGGACATTCGTCTGGCGGTGCGCGAAGGCATGCACTCGATCGAGCACATCAAGCGCTTCACCACCAACGGCATGGCGTCCGACCAGGGCAAGCTTTCCAACATGCATGGTCTGGCGATCGCCGCCGAAGCGCTTGGCAAGGACATTCCGCAGGTGGGTCTGACGACCTTCCGCCAGCCCTACACGCCGGTGACCTTCGGAGCGATCGTCAACCACTCGCGTGGTGCCCTGTTCGACCCCGCGCGCAAGACGCCGATCCATGCCTGGGAGGAGGCGCATGGCGCCGAGTTCGAGGATGTCGGCAACTGGAAGCGTGCCTGGTTCTACCCGCGCTCCGGCGAAGACATGCATGAGGCGGTCGCGCGCGAGTGCAGGACGGTGCGTGACGTGGCTGGTGTCTTCGACGCCTCGACGCTCGGCAAGATCGAGGTTGTTGGCCCGGATGCGGCGCAGTTCCTCAATCTCATGTACACCAACGCCTGGGACAACCTGAAGCCCGGCCGCTGCCGCTACGGCATCATGCTGCGCGACGACGGCTTCGTCTATGACGACGGCGTGGTCGGTCGACTGGCCGAGGATCGCTTCCACGTGACGACGACGACCGGCGGTGCGCCGCGCGTCATGAACCACATGGAAGACTATCTGCAGACCGAGTTCCCGCACCTGAAGGTGTGGCTGACCTCGACGACGGAACAGTGGGCCGTCATCGCCGTGCAGGGACCGAAGGCGCGCGAGATCATCGCGCCGCTCGTCGAGGGCATCGACCTCTCCAACGAGGCCTTCCCGCACATGAGCGTCGCCGAGGGCAGGATCTGCGGCGTGCCGACACGGCTCTTCCGCATGTCGTTCACCGGCGAGCTCGGCTTCGAAGTCAACGTGCCGGCGGACTACGGCCAGGTGGTATGGGAAGCGATCTGGGCGCGGGCCGAGCCGATGGGCGCCTGCGCCTATGGCACGGAAACCATGCACGTGCTGCGCGCCGAGAAGGGCTACATCATCGTCGGCCAGGACACCGACGGTACGCTGACGCCGGACGATGCCGGCCTCTCCTGGGCCGTCTCGAAGAAGAAGCCCGACTTCGTCGGTATCCGCGGCCTGAAACGCCCGGATCTCGTCAAGGATGGCCGCAAGCAGCTCGTCGGTCTTCTCACCAAGGATCCGAAGGTGGTGCTGGAGGAAGGCGCGCAGATCGTCGCCGACCCGAACCAGCCGAAGCCGATGACCATGCTCGGTCACGTGACGTCGTCCTACTGGTCGGCAAACTGCGGTCGCTCGATTGCGCTGGCCATGGTGGCCGGTGGCCGCGAGCGCCTCGGCCAGACGCTCTACGTGCCGATGACCGATCGCACCATTGCCGTCGAAGTGAGCGACATGGTGTTCTTTGACAAGGAAGGGGGCCGCCTCCATGGCTGACCAGGTTACTGCAAGCCGCAAGGCGGCACTCACCGCGCGCGGGGGCTCGGCCGAGGCGATCCTGACGCCTGCACCGGCAGCAACGCGCATTTCGCTGCGCGCCGGCGCCGACGCACTGCCGGCCCTGTCGGCCGCACTTGGCGTGACGCTGCCGACCCGGCCGAAGACCTCGGCTTCTTCCGGCCAGCGCCATGCGCTGTGGATCGGCCCGGACGAGTGGCTGGTCATCGATGAGAGCCAAGCCGACCTGATGGCGGCAGCGGCCTCAAGCGGCACGCTGCATTCGGCGGTCGACATTTCGCATCGCAACGTCGCCGTCATTGTCAGCGGTCCGGGCGCCGACGTGGCTATCAACAGCGGCTGCCCGCAGGATCTGTCGCTGGCGATCTTCCCTGTTGGTGGCTGCTCGCGCACGATCCTCGGCAAGGCGGAGATCATCCTCTTCCGCACTGCCGAGGATCAGTTCCGGGTCGAGTGCTGGCGGTCGTTCTCGCCCTTCGTCTTCGGACTGCTTTCCGAGGGCGCTGCTGACGCCGGCCACTAAATGAAAAAGCCGGGAGGTGCGAGCAAGCACCTCCCGGCATTCGAAGACTGTTTGAAACAGCTCGCTCTCATTGCCGAGCGAGCAAGATGCCTTTTTCGAGGAGCGTGCGCTTCGTCGCATCGTTCAAGTCGTAATCCTGAAGGTGCTCGGGTTCGACCCAGGCATGTTCGACGAACTCGTCGTTGAGGCTGACCTCGCGATTTTCGGCCTCACAGTCAAAGATCAGATAGATCATATGAAGCTGCTCGGTTGAGCCGTCGGCATAGGACTTTGTCCGGATGTCGTCCCGGAAGGTCCAGGGCTTGATCGTTCCGATCTCCAGACGGTCTCCGAGCTCTTCCCGGATTTCACGGCGCAAGCCCTCATCGAGACGTTCGCCCGGCTCGAGGCCGCCACCCGAAAGCGCCCATTGCCCGGGAAACACGCCGCGATCGGGCGGCATCTTGCAGAGCAGGTAGGCGCCCCTGTTCTGAATGAGCGGGCAGACGATGATACGCTGGCGCAATGACTTCTCCATTTACTGATTTTGCGACCACGACAGCCGCCTTTCTTTTTTACGCGAAGCGCAAGTACCAGTAGAGCGCAATCTCGTGCGTTCCCGGCGTCAATGCCGAATAGAGGTGTCGGTCGTGGCCGGCGAGCTCGAAGCCGTAGCGCTCGTAAAAGCGGCAGGCGGCGACATTGTTCGATTGGGTCTCAAGCCTGATCCCCGGCAGGCCCCGTTCCCGCGCCCATGACACTGCCCTGTCCATGAGAGCTCGCGCGACGCCAGCGCGGCGCGCGTCCTTGTCGACGGCGATATCGTCCACCTCGGCATAGCCGTTCCACGCCTTCGAGAGTGCAATGTAACCGGCGAGCTGGCCGTCGAGACGCGCTGTGAAGAGGGCGGCATCCGGCCCGGCCGCGGTCTCCACAAGCTCGTCCGGATCGGATCCATAGGTCTTGATGTAGCTCTCGACCGGAGCGACGTCGCCGAGACCGGGGCCGGTGAAGGGCGGCAGTGCCTCGGACGTGACCTCGAAGAAAAAGTCGCAGCCGGCAAAGTCGCTGACGAAACGCCCGTCGGCCGGCTCGACGATGACTGCTGCTGTCATGGGATCTGCCTGCTCAAACCGCCTCAGGCATCGGCGGGGCGATCCTTGGGATCGAACTGGATGATCGTCTGCCAGGTTGCCGTCAGCGCCGGCTTGCGCTCGCCTTCGATCTCGACGCTGACGTCGTAGGTGATCATCAGCATGCTGGCGCCGCGGAAGCGGGCATCGGCCATGGTGAAGTGGCCGCGCACCTTGGCGCCGCTCTTCACCGGCGCGATGAAGCGCACTTTCTCGAAGCCGTAATTGATGCCCATGGTTTGTTCGCGGATTTTCGGCAGGCAATTGTAGTTCATCGCCGAGAGCAATGAGAGCGACAGGAAGCCATGCGCGATCGTGCCGCCGAAGGGCGTTTCGGCAGCGGCCCGCACCGGGTCGACGTGAATATACTGATAGTCGCTGGTTGCCTCGGCGAATTTGTCGATTGTTTCCTGCGTGACCGTGATCCAGTCGGAAACGCCGACCTCCTTGCCGACCAGCACCTTGATCTCAGAAAGTGAAATGTCGTGCAGCATGTAAACGCCTCGAAACAAGCCCCCCAAGCGATCTATAGGCTCGCCCGTTGCAACCTGCAAGTGGTGGAAAAGCTTTAGAAAACCTCGACGAAGAAGGCAACGGAGCGCGGCGCCACGTGATCGGCGGGGGATGACGCTGCGAGCGCATCCTGCCATTTTCTATTGGCGCTGTCGGGCAGGCGGAGGGGATGCGGCGCATGGCTGCGATTGATGACGACGGCAAGCCGCGTTGCCCGCTTCTGGGTGCGGTCGGGGGTGGTCAGCACCATTGTCAGATTGTCCGTTGCCGGATGCTCCCAGTCGGTCACGGTCATCGGGTGACCGTCGAGACGGCACCACTCGACGTCGCCGTTTCCTGTCAGGAACGTGGTCTCGTCGAAAACGCCGAAGCGGGAGCGCATGGCTGACAGGGCTGCAGTATGGGCGACGATCTCATCGTCCATCGCCGTCCAGTCTAGCCAGGTGATGGCGTTGTCCTGGCAGTAGGCGTTGTTGTTGCCCTGCTGGCTGCGCCCGGCTTCGTCGCCGGCGGTCAGCATGATCGTGCCGCGGGTGGCAAAGAGCGTGCCGATGAGCGCCATCACGTCATGGCGGCGAGCCGCCTCGATTTCCGGATCCGCGGTCGGCCCTTCGGCGCCATTGTTCCAGGAGTGGTTCTCGTTGTGGCCGTCGCGATTTTCCTCGCCATTCGCCTCGTTGTGCTTGCCGGCATAGGAGACGAGATCGGCCAGCGTGAAGCCGTCATGGGCGGCGATGAAGTTGACCGTGCGCGTGCCGGTCTCACCCCAGCGGGCGAAACTGCCTGAGGAGCCGGCAAGCGCTGTCGCCAGCGCGCCGATCGAATGGCGATCGCCGCGCCAGTAGATGCGGAGGTCGTCGCGGGCGCGGTCGTTCCACTCGAGGAAGGGCGCGGGGAAATTGCCGAGCTGGTAGCCACCGGGACCGATATCCCAGGGCTCGGCGATCAGCACCCGGTCGGCAAGCAGCGGATCGGTCGCAATCGCCTGGAAGAGTGGGGCATCGCGGTGGAAGCCGCCCATGTCGCGGCCGAGGATCGAGGCGAGATCGAAGCGGAAGCCGTCGACGCCGGCAGCGCTGACGAAGTGGCGCAGGCTGTCGAGGATCAGTGCCTCGACCACCGGATTGTCGCAGGCGATCGTGTTGCCGCAGCCGGTATCGTTGATCAGCTCGCCCGGGCGGTCGGTGGCGTGACGATAATAAGTCAGGTTGTCGAGGCCGCGCATCGACAGCGTTGTGCCGAAGCGATCGCTTTCACCGGAGTGGTTGAAAACGAGATCGAGGATGACGCCGATGCCGGCCTTGCGCAGCGCCTCGACGGTCTTTCGCAGCTCCTTGATGCCGCCCGGCACCAGGCGCGGATCGAGTGCCATAGGGGCGATCGGATTGTAACCCCAGCCGTTCTTCAGACCGAGCGGTGGCAGATGGCGTTCGTCGATCCAGGCGACGATCGGCATCAGCTCGATGGCCGAGACGCCGAGGCGCTTCAGATGTTCGATGATGGCGGGCTCGGCGAGGGCGGCCACCGTGCCGCGCTTGGCTTCGGGCACGTCGGGATGAAGGATGGTGAAAGGCTTGACGGCGATTTCGTAGACAAGGCCGCCGGCGCGAAAGAGCGGCGCCTTCACCTTGGCAGCCTTCACCTCGGTGACGATCGCTTTCGGTACGAGGTCGGCGGTGTCTTCGCCAAAGATCGTCAGGCGCGGATCATGGCCAAACGGGCGGTCGAGTTCGATGGCATAGGGATCGACGAGAAGCTTGGATGGATCGAACCAGAGACCGTGATCGGGCGAATAGACGCCATCGGCCCGGAAGCCGTAGCGCGTTCCTTTCGGCGCGTCGGCAACCTTCAAGCTGTGAATGTCGCCGTTCCGCGTCATCGGCAGCTGGCGCAGCTGTTTGGCGCCTGATTTGTCGAAAAGGCAGAGATCGATACGGGCGGCATTGTGCGACCAGACCGAAAACACGGTGCCTTCGGAGGTGATGGTGGCACCGAGGGGTGGGTTTCCTTTGGTCGGCATGAAGGCGGCCCTCTTCGTGGTGTCGTCGGTGTGTGTGACCCACCCCCCTCTGCCCGGCCGGGCATCTGCCCCACAAGGGGGAGGTTGACTTGTGGCATCCTCCCATTCCAACGATAAACCGATGCGTTGGTTTACGGGCGAGGGGATCCCTGCGACGTCAACGCCATCTTAGGGCAAGGCCGTGCCGCAGATCGATCTCCCCCTTGTGGGGGAGATGCCCGGCAGGGCAGAGGGGGGTAAGCGGCAAACGAAAAAGGGCCGCATCAAGCGGCCCCGATAGTGCGGTATCTCAGGTAATGACGCTCGGCTCGGTGCGGCCGGTGCGGGTCTTGATGCTGGCGATCTCTTCGGCAACGGCGATGAGATCGGCGAGCGCCGTCTGCGTCTCGATATCGTGACGCGAGGCGTCCGGCTCGAAGCGCTCGATATAGACGCGCAACGTTGCTCCCGATGTGCCGGTGCCCGACAGGCGGAAGACGACGCGGGAGCCGCCTTCGAACAGGATGCGGATGCCCTGGTTCTTGCTGACGGAATGGTCGACCGGATCGTTGTAGGCGAAGTCGTCCGCGGTCGCGACCTTGAGCGCGCCGAAGGACTTGCTGGGCAGCGTGGCAAGCTGGTCGCGCAGGTTGGCGATCAGGCCATTGGCCGCATCAGAATCGACCTCTTCGTAGTCGTGGCGCGAATAGTAGTTGCGGCCGTAGGTCGCCCAATGGTTCTTGACGATGTCGAGCGCGCTTTCCTTGCGCACCGCCAGAATGTTGAGCCAGAGCAGGACTGCCCAGAGCCCGTCCTTCTCGCGCACGTGGTTGGAGCCGGTGCCCGCACTTTCCTCGCCGCAGATCGTCGCCATGCCCTCGTCGAGCAGGTTGCCGAAGAACTTCCAGCCGGTCGGCGTCTCGTAGATGCCGATGCCGAGCTTTTCGGCGACACGGTCGGCAGCACCACTGGTCGGCATCGAACGGGCGATGCCGGCAAGACCCTTGGCATAGCCGGGTGCCAGATGCGCGTTGGCGGCGAGCATGGCCAGACTGTCGGACGGTGTGATGAAGATGCCGCGGCCGATGACGAGGTTGCGGTCGCCGTCGCCGTCGGAAGCGGCGCCGAAATCCGGTGCGTCGGGCGCCATCATCGTCTCATAGAGCGCGCGGGCATGAACCAGGTTCGGGTCCGGGTGGTGGCCGCCGAAATCGGGCAGCGGGATGAAGTTCATCACCGAGCCCTTAGGCGCGCCGAGTCGCTTTTCGATGATCTCCTTGGCATAGGGACCGGTAACGGCGCTCATCGCATCGAAGACGACGCGGAAGCCGCCTTCAATCATTTTGCGGATCGCGCCGAAGTCGAACAGGTTTTCCATCAACTCGGCATAATCGGCGACGGGATCGATGACGGTGATCGTCATGCCGTCGATGTCCTGCGTGCCTTCGGCATCAAGGTTGATGTCGGCGACATCGGAGATCTTGTAGCTGTCGATCACCTTGCTGCGCGCGAAGATCGCGTCAGTGATCTTCTCCGGTGCCGGGCCGCCATTGCCGATGTTGTACTTGATGCCGAAGTCTTCGGTCGGGCCGCCAGGATTGTGGCTGGCCGACAACACGATGCCGCCAAAGGCTTTGTACTTGCGGATGACGTTGGAGGCAGCCGGCGTCGACAGGATGCCGCCGCGGCCGACGAGCACGCGGCCGAAGCCGTTGGCCGCCGCCATCTTGATGGCGATCTGGATGACTTCGCGGTTGTAGAAGCGACCGTCGCCGCCGATGACGAGCGTTTCGCCCTGAAAGCCTTCGAGCGAATCGAAGATCGACTGGATGAAGTTCTCGGCATAGTTCTTCTGCTGGAAGACCGGGACCTTCTTGCGCAGCCCTGACGTGCCAGGCTTCTGGTCGCCGTAGGGGGTTGTGGTAACCGTTCTTATCATGCTGACTTAACCTTTCCCGAGAAGTCCGGAATAAAGAGAGACGTAACGCTCGGCACTTGTGGCCCAGGAAACGTCCGATTTCATGCCCTGGGTCTGAATTTTCGACCAGACTTTGGGCTCGCTGTATGCACGCAGCGCCCGCCGGATCGCAAGCCGCAACCCATCGGCATTGACAGGCGTGAATTGGAAGCCGGTCGCGACCTTGGCCGCAAGCCCGGCCTCGTTGGCGTCGATGATGGTATCGGCAAGCCCGCCGGTGCGGGCGACGACCGGCACGCAGCCGTAGCGCAGGCCATAGAGCTGGGTAAGCCCGCAGGGCTCGAAGCGCGACGGAATGAGGATGGCGTCGGAGCCCGCCTGCATCAGATGCGACAGCGGCTCGTTGTAGCCGGTGACCATGCCGATATGGCCGCGATGGCGGGAGGCAGCGGCGAGCAGCGCGCCTTCGAGCGCTGCGTCGCCGGAGCCGAGCACCACGAGCTTGCCGCCCATGGCGACGAGCTCGTCGGCGATCTCGGCGACCAGATCCATGCCCTTCTGCCAGGTGAGCCGGCTGACAACGCAGAAGATCGGGCCGTTGCCTTTTTCAAGGCCGAAGCGTTCCTCGAGCGCACGCCGGTTGACCGCGCGCTGCTTCAGGCTCGTTGCGCTGAAATGCTGGGCGATGTGCGGGTCGGTCTGCGGATCCCAGATGTCGGCGTCGATGCCGTTGACGATGCCAGAGAGGTCGGCGACGCGGCTCTTCAACAGGCCTTCGAGGCCCATGCCGAATTCGGGCGTCAGGATTTCCTGCGCATAGGAGGGGCTGACGGTGGTAATGGCGTCGGCGGTCTGCAGGCCGCCCTTCAGGAAGCCGACGTCGCCGTAATATTCGACGAACTGCATCGAGAAGGCTTCGGCAGGAAGGGCAAGCTCGGGGAAGACTAAGGCGCCGAACTGGCCCTGGAAGGCGATGTTGTGGATCGTCATCACCGTCGGCGTTGCGGCCGCCGGGCCGAAATGCATGTAGACTGGCGTCAGCGCCGTCTGCCAGTCATGGGCGTGAACGATATCGGGTTTCCAGCCCGAGACGACATCGCCGCCGGCAATTTCTGCCGCCGCAAGCGAGAGTGCTGCAAAGCGGCGGAAATTGTCGACGTAGTCGCGGCCGGTGGCATCGACATAGGGGCCGCCGTCTCGGGCGTAGAGTTCAGGCTGGTCGAGGACCAGCAGATCGAGCCCGTCGATTTCGGCGGCGAAAACTGTCGCCGGATTGCCGAACAGGTTTTCGAAACTGCCGACCTTCTTTTTCTTCTTCAGCTTCTGCAGCACGGCCGGATAGCCGGGCACCAGCGTGCGGGTCTTGACGCCGTGCGGCAAAAGCGCTGCCGGAAGCGCGCCGACGACATCGGCAAGCCCCCCGGTCTTGATCAGCGGATAGACTTCGGACGCAACGGAGAGGACGTTCATGAAGTGCCTACATTCCCAGTTTGTCGATCATCGTTTGCGTGATCAGGCAGACGCCGTTTTCCGAACGCCGGAAACGCTTGGCATCGAGCACCGGATCGTCACCGACGACGAGGCCCTCGGGGATCACGACACGGCTGTCGATGACCACGTTGCGCAGCGTCGCGTGGCGACCGATCTTCACATCGGGAAGAACTACGGCATTCTCCAGACGGGAATATGAATTTACGCGGACACCTGTGAACAACAGGCTGCGGTTGAGCGCGGCGCCTGAGATAATGCAGTCGCCGGAGATCAGCGACGAGGTTGCCGAGCCGCGGCGGTTTTCATCGTCATGCACGAATTTCGCCGGCGGCTTGATCTCGGCAAAGGTCCAGATCGGCCAGGTGCTGTCGTAGATGTCGAGCTCCGGCGTCACGTGGGTCAGGTCGATATTGGCCTGCCAATAGGCGTCGATCGTGCCGACGTCGCGCCAGTAGGCCTCGCGCTCGAAGTCCGACCGCACGCAGGACTCTGCGAAACGGTGGGCGACGGCTTTGCCGTTATCGACGATGTAGGGGATGATGTCCTTGCCGAAGTCGCGGCTCGATTTCGGATCGGCGGCGTCGCGACGCAGAAGATCCATCAGGAACTTCGTGTGGAAGACATAGATGCCCATGGAGGCAAGCGCCATCTCCGGATTGCCGGGAATGCCCGGCGGATCGGCCGGCTTCTCGACGAAGGCGATGATGCGGTCCTTTTCGTCGACATGCATCACGCCGAAGCCGGTTGCTTCCATGCGCGGCACCTCGAGGCAGCCGATGGTGACGTCGGCGCCGGAATCGACGTGCTGCTGCAGCATCAATTCGTAGTCCATCTTGTAAATATGGTCGCCAGCAAGGATCACCATGTATTCGACGCCATGGTCCTCGATGATGTCGATGTTTTGGTAAACGGCGTCGGCCGTGCCTTCGTACCATTGCGTTTCGGAAACGCGCTGGCTGGCCGGGAGAATATCGAAGCTTTCGTTTCGCTCCGGGCGGAAGAAGTTCCAGCCACGCTGCAGGTGGCGGATCAGCGAATGCGCCTTGTACTGGGTGGCGACGCCGATGCGGCGGATACCGGAGTTGAGCGCGTTCGATAGCGCGAAGTCGATGATACGGGCCTTGCCGCCGAAATAGACCGCCGGCTTCGCCCGTCGGTCGGTCAGTTCCTTCAGGCGACTGCCGCGACCGCCGGCGAGAACATAGGCCATGGCATCACGTGCCAGAGGTTGCGTACGCTTTTCCACCATTTGTCCTCCCCATTCATTGACCTTAAGGGGTCGTCACGGCGGCCTTCTGCGACGCCTTGCGGCCCTCGATATTTGCAGTCTTCCGCCGCCTTCGGCTGGCGGGTCGGATAAATTACTCCTGTTCCAGCATCAGTGTCGCGAGCGGCGGCAGGGTGATGTTGGCCATGATCGCTCCCGTGCTGTTCTTCTCGGCAAAAACCGCGCCGCCATTGCCCTTGCCGCTTCCTCCATAGATTTCCGCGTCGCTGTTGAGGATCTCCTTCCAGCGACCCTTGACCGGCAGCGGGATGGCGTAGCTTTCCCGGTAGACGGGGGTGAAATTGGTGATGACGGCGACGAGTTTTTCGCCGGGCGCCTTGCGCAGCCAGGCAAAGACCGAGTTGTCGCGGTCGTCGGCCAGCAGCCATTCGAAACCTTCGCCTTCGCAATCGCGCGCATGCAGCGCCGGCTTGGCGCGGTAGGTGCCGTTCAAGTCACGCACCAGCCGTCGCATGCCCTCGTGCAGATGGTATTCGAGCAGGTTCCAGTCGAGCGCCCGATCCTCGGACCATTCGCGCCATTGCGCGAACTCCTGACCCATGAACAAGAGCTTCTTGCCGGGATAGCCCCACATGAAGGCATAGTAGGCCCGGAGATTGGCGAACTTCTGCCAGTCGTCGCCGGCCATCTTGGCGATCAGCGAGCCCTTGCCGTGCACGACCTCGTCATGGGACAGCGGCAGCACGAAGTTCTCGTTGAAGGCATAAAGCAGGCCGAATGTCAGGTCGTTGTGGTGGAACTTGCGGTGCACCGGCTCGCGCGACAGATATTGCAGCGTGTCGTGCATGAAGCCCATGTTCCACTTGAAGCCGAACCCGAGACCCCCCGCATGGACCGGATGGGAGACCTTCGGCCAGGAGGTCGATTCCTCGGCGATCGTCAGGATACCCTTGTGAGAGCCGTATATTTCCGTGTTCAGCGTCTGCAGGAAACGGACGGCCTCGAGGTTCTCGTTGCCGCCATATTCGTTCGGCACCCACTCGCCGTGCTTGCGCGAGTAGTCGAGGTAGAGCATCGAGGCGACCGCATCGACGCGCAGGCCGTCGACATGGAATTTTTCCGCCCAGTAGAGCGCATTGTTGACGAGGAACGACAGCACTTCCTGGCGGCCGAAATTGTAGATCGCCGTGTTCCAGTCGGGGTGGAAGCCTTGGCGCGGATCCTCGTGTTCGTAGAGTGCGGTGCCGTCGAACCAGCGCAGGCCGTGCTCGTCGGTCGGGAAATGCGCCGGCACCCAGTCGAGGATGACGCCGATGCCGACCTTGTGGCAGCCGTTGACGAAGCGGGCAAAACCTTCGGGCTCGCCGAAACGGGCGGTCGGCGCATAAAGACCGGTTGTCTGGTAGCCCCAGGAGGGGTCGAAAGGAAACTCCGAGATCGGCAGAAACTCGATATGGGTAAAGCCCATGTCGACGCAGTAGGGGATCAGCCGGTCGGCAAGCTCGTCCCAGGAGAGCATCTCGCCATTGTCGCGGCGCTGCCAGGAACCGGCGTGCACTTCGTAGATCGAGATCGGTTGCCGTCTTGCGTCGGCCGAGGCCCAATGCTTGCGGTGTGCCTCGTCGTCCCAGGTCTGCGCGATTTCCGGCGTGGTCATCGAGGCCGTGTTCGGGCGTAGTTCGGAGCGCCGGGCAAAGGGATCGGCCTTGAGCGGCAGACGCGTGCCGTTGCGGTCGAGGATCTCGTACTTGTAGACAAGGCCCGCATCGACGCCGGGAATGAAGATTTCCCAGATGCCGGTGTCGGTGCGCAGCCGCATGACGTGGCGACGGCCGTCCCAGTCGTTGAACTGGCCGACGACCGAAACACGCTTCGCATTGGGTGCCCAGACGGCGAAATGGTAGCCGCTGGCACCGTCATGCTCGATCGGGTGCGCCCCCATCTTGTCGAAGAGCCTGAGATGCGAGCCTTCGCGAATGTAATAATCGTCCATCGGCCCGAGAACCGGACCGAAGCTGTAGGGATCGACGACCACCCATTCGCCGCCCTGATTGCGGGCGCGGTAGCGGACGGGCTGTGGCTTCTTCAGCGCCACCGGGCCTTCGAAGAAGCCGGCATCGTCGCGCTGTTCGATCGCCCCCAGGTCCTTGCCCGAGAGCGTTTCGACCGTCACCGTCTCGGCATCGGGGATGAAGCAGCGGGCAAGGACGGTCTTGCCGACGGGGTGCACGCCAAGAACCGCAAAGGGGTCGTCATGCGTGCCCTTGAGGATGGCCGCGATATCCGGGGCTGACAGCAGACCTGAAGCTGCGGGTTCCGGGTCCTTGCCGGCCGAGGGCGTCATCCAGCTCTCCAGATTTCCCCGGCATATTGCCGGATGGTGCGATCGGACGAGAACCAGCCCATCCGTGCGGTGTTGCGGATTGCCTGCGCGTGCCAGTCGGACGGCGTCGTCCAGAGCTGGTCGAGCTCGCGCTGCGCCTTGGCGTAGGCTTCAAAATCGGCAGCGACCATGAACCAGTCGTGATTGTAGAGCCCTTCGACGAGGCTTGCGAAGCGATTACGGTCATCGGGCGAGAACACGCCGGACGCAATCGCCTGCAGCGCCTGCGACAGCTCGCGCGAGCCTTCGATGATGGCGCGCGGATTGTGACCTTCGGCGCGTGCCCTGGTCACCTCTTCGGCGGTCATGCCGAAAATCTTGATGTTTTCCTCGCCGATCCAGTCGCGCATCTCGACATTGGCGCCGTCGAGCGTACCGATCGTCAAGGCGCCGTTCAGCGCGAACTTCATGTTGCCGGTGCCCGATGCTTCCATGCCGGCCGTCGAGATCTGCTCGGAAAGGTCGGCAGCCGGAACCATGATCTCGGCGAGCGAGACGTTGTAGTTCGGCACGAAGACGATCTTCAGGAGGCCGCGCACCGCCGGATCGTTGTTGACGACACGGGCGACGTCGTTGGCCAGTTTGATGATCAGCTTGGCATTGTGATAGCTCGGCGCCGCCTTGCCGGCAAAGAGCTTGACGCGCGGCACCCAGTCGAGCTCCGGATGGGAGCGGATCTGGTCGTAGAGCGCCACGGCCTCGATGATGTTGAGGAGCTGGCGCTTGTACTCGTGGATGCGCTTGATCTGGATGTCGAACATCGCCGACGGATCGAGCCGGATGCCGAGGCGGCTCTGCACGAGCTGCGCGAGGCGCACCTTGTTGGCGCGTTTGACCGCGGCGAAATGTTCCTGGAAGTCCGCCTTGTCGGCGAAGACGTCGAGCGCCTGCAGCGCCTCGGTATTGTCCATGAACTCGTCGCCGATCGCGTCGCGGATCAGTCCGAAGAGACCGGGATTGCACTGCATCAGCCAGCGGCGCGGCGTAATGCCGTTGGTCTTGTTGTTGATGCGGTCCGGGTAGAGCTTGTGCAGGTCGGCAAACACCGTTTCCTTCATCAGCTCGGTGTGCAGTGCCGAAACGCCGTTGATCGAGTGCGAGCCGACAAAGGCGAGATTGCCCATGCGCACGCGTCGTTCGCCGCTTTCGTCGATCAGCGAGATGTTGCGGATTTCGTCGTCCGTGGCGCCCTTCTGGCGGCGGGCCTCGATCAGGATCTTGGCGTTGATCGCATAGACGATCTGCATGTGGCGCGGCAGCAGGCGCTCGATCAGCGGTACCGGCCAGCTTTCGAGCGCTTCGGGCAGAAGCGTGTGGTTGGTGTAGGAGATCGTGCGGCGGGTGATGTCCCAGGCCTGCTCGAAATCGAGGCCGTGCAGGTCGGTCAAGAGCCGCACCAGTTCGGCAATGGAAATGGCTGGATGGGTGTCATTGAGCTGGATGGCGACGGCGTCCGGCAGCGAGTTGAAATCCGGGTATTGCTGCAGGTGACGGCGCAGGATGTCCTGCAGCGAGGCCGAGGAGAAGAAGTATTCCTGGCGCAGGCGCAGCTCCTGGCCCGCTGGCGTCGCGTCGGCCGGATAGAGAACACGCGTCAGGCTTTCCGCCTTGTTGCTTTCGCGAAGGGCGCCGATGTGGTCGCCGGCGTTGAAGGCGGCCAGCAGGATCGGGTCAATCGGCTGCGCGGTCCACAAGCGCAGCGTGTTGACGCGTTTTGCCCGCCAGCCGACGGCGGGCGTGTCGAAGGCGGTGGCGATGACGCGCTCGGCCGGTTTCCACACGAAACGCTGGATTTCCTCGTCGACATTGGCGGTTTCGACCACGCCGCCGAAGCCGATTTCGTAGGAGCTTTCGCGGCGTTCGAATTCCCAGGGGTTGCCGTGGGCAAGCCAGGTTTCGGGTAGTTCCACCTGCCAGCCATCGGCCATCTGCTGGCGGAAGAGGCCATGCATGTAGCGGATGCCGTAGCCATAGGCGGGTACGTCGACGGTCGCCATCGATTCCATGAAACAGGCAGCCAGCCGTCCGAGACCGCCATTGCCGAGGGCCGCATCCGGCTCGAGCTGGGCGACGACATCGATATCGACGCCGAGGGAGGCGAGCGCATCGCGCATCTCGTCCATCAGGCCGATATTGGTCATGGCATCGCGCATCAGCCGGCCGATCAGGAATTCGAGCGAGAGATAATAAACGCGCTTGGCGCCGGTCGCGTAGGTCTTGCGGGTGGAGTCCATCCACTTGTCGGTGATGCGGTCACGCGCAACCAGGATCGCCGCCGTCAGCCAGTCATGGGGCTTGGCGACCTTCGGGTCCTTGCCGATGCGGTACTTCAGACGTTCGAGGATTTCGACGGCGAGCTGGCTAGGTTCAGACGACCTTGGGGCGGGCTGCGGCACGTCGTTGGTGGAGAGCCTGTTCATCATGAAACTGTCTTTACCCTTTTGCGTTGGGAGATCGCAGGCCGGACCCGACCGGGGATAAAGCCAATTTATGCATCGATCCGAAGCGCTTGCAACAGATGTTTTTAAATGGATTAGACTTGTCTCAGACGGTGGAGAACGTGTCCCGCCGAAACGCAAAATGCCGCCCGGCGGGGCCGGGCGGCATCGTCAGCGATGTGGTCTGTCTTACCTTGTCAGGCGTGCCATCTTGCCCGAGGTGGTGGCGCCGATTTCACCGAAAACCTTGACCAGAGCTGCGGCATCTTCCGGCGACTTGTAGTCGGCTGTGCTGCTGGCGCATCGGCTGAGCACCGATTTTCCCTGGATCGGTGCCATGAAGGCGATGGTGAAGACGCGAATGCCGGCGTCCTTGGCATCCTGGCACGCCTTGAGCGTTGCCGTGTCGGATTTGGAATCCTGGGCTTTGTATTTGTCGAGTTCCGGTTCCGGCTTTGGCGCCGCCGGGATGGTCAACGCCTTTCCTTCGAAATGTGTGTTCGCCCCATCGGTCATGAAGACGATGTATTTTTTCGGCGTCAGGCCGTTGGATGCCGTGTGCGCGTCGTTTTCGCCCTTGAGCTTCAGATCCGTGACGGCCTTGGCGAAGGCGCCGCTCGAATCCGTGCCGCCGTTCGCCTCCAGGTTCTTGACGTAGGTACTGGCCTTCGTCGTGCCCCAGGCCAGTTTCTCTTCCGGGAAGATGGAGCTGCTATAGGAAACAGCGCCGACACGGACATACTTGTTGTCGGGGTCCATCTCGGTGAGTGGCTTCAGCAGCGTCTCAACCGCGGATTTCAAGGTCGTGATCTTGTCGATCATGCAAGGGCTGGTCTCAGAGATGCTCTTGCCCCAGTTCTCCGCCGTCCAGTTCTTGCACTTGGTGCGCTTCTCGTCCTTCACATTCGTCACGAAGGCCATCGAGCCCGAGCGGTCGAGCACGAGGTACATCGACATGGCGTTCTTGGTTTCCGTCGCGCTCTCGGCAACGGCTACCGTTTCCAGATTGACGGACTTCTGTCCGAGCAACCGCGTCATGGGGTTGAGCTGAATTGTATGCTTGTTGACGATCGTGACCTTAAAGGCCTTGTCGCTCTTGCCGACAGTCGTCATGACGATGTCGACCGTCGGCTGAACCTGGGTCTCCGTCGGGTCGGTCACGCCGCCCGCGGAAGCGCCGCTGGTGCCCGGGTCGCTGCCGCCAGCTCCACCGGGCAGATCGGTCGAGCTTGCGCCCGACTGCGCCTTCAGGAAGTTCAAGGCGATTTCCTTGGCCTTCTCGGTCGCCAGCGTATCCTTGTTTGCAACCAGTGCGGACGCAGCCGCAAGTGCTGCCGCGTCGGCTGCATCCTGCATCTGGTTTTTCGTCGTCATCATGGTGGCCAGATCGACGGCGACGCCGCCGGCTGCCAACACCAACGGCGCCGCGAGTGCTGCCATGATGCCAAAATTGCCACCCCGGTCCTTGAGCATGGCTACGAAGGACCGGCCTACCGTGTATCGTCTTCCCATCTTTGCACACCCCAAAGGAACACGTTGCAAGCTTGGGGGCATCAATAGCGGCGATGGCTTACGATATCGTTCCGGCAATCCTTGCAATTTTAATGGATTGCCGGAAAACCGGTTGTTGTAAGGGGTTCTGCGGCACCCCGTCTGTTCCGAAGCGGGAATCGGCCTGTGCCAAATCGGGTCACGGTACCGGAATGACGTCGACCGCCTGTTTCGTCGTTTGGCTGCCGTAGCTTTTCAGGACCCCGATGACGGGCGCGACATCGCCGTAGTCGCGGCCATGGCCGACGACGATATGGTCGGTTCCAGCCGGAATATTGTTGGTCGGATCGAGTTCGAGCCACCCACCGGTTGTGCCGCACCAGACGCGCACCCAAGCGTGCATGGCATCGGCCCCCTCCAGGCGCTCCTTGCCGGGCGGAGGGATCGTCCTTAGGAAACCGCTAACATAGCCGGCAGGGATGCCGAGGCTTCTGAGCGCCACGATCATGACATGGGCGAAATCCTGGCAGACGCCGCGCTTGAGCTTGAACGCTTCTGCCGGCGTCGTGTTCACGGTTGTCGCCTCGCCGTCATAGGCGAAGTCGCGATGGATGCGGTCGCACAATGCGACGGCGATCTGGCGCACGGTCATCGTGTCGGTAATGGTGTCACGCGCGTAGGCGGCAATGTCGGCGACCTCGGGCAAGAGTGGGCTCGGGCCGGCGAAGTGATGCGGCGCGTCGGCATCGACGGACCAGCAGGCCGCAAGCTCTGCCGGCAGGCCGCTGAGGTCAGGGGAGAAGTCCGCGGTCAGGGCCTGTGCTTCCACCTGCACGCGCGCCTGCATGCGGATCGTCAGGTCGGCATGCGAGGTGCGAAAGAGGATCGACGTAAACGGGTTGGCGAAGAAGTCGATGCTCTCGGTACGTTCGGCCGGCATGGGATGGCAGCTGAGCGAGCCGACGACGAGACGCTGGCGACCGGGCAGCGTCGCCGGCAGCACGCGCACGAGGTGGCGGCCGCCGGACACCGGCACTTCGTAGTCATAGATGATCTTCAGGCTGATGTCGTAAAGCATGGCTAGCCGAGATAGGTGCGCGCGAGCAGATCGGACAGGCTTTCGAGATCCCGCTCCAACCGATTGTAGACGCCGAGGTTCATGGCTTCCGGTGTCATCACCGCCAGGCCGGAATGCAGCCGCATCGCCTCGCGGTAGAAGGAGGACATCTGGCCGTTGACGAAGGCGTTCGGCAACAGCTCGACCTCGGTCTTGATCTCATTCAACTGGTAAAGCACCGAGCGCGGATTGAGCGGATCGAGCGCCAGGAGGTCGGTGACTGTCAAGGCGGCGGTGCTGACATTGTAGCGCCGGCGATGGGTCATGACGCTGTCGCCGATTTCGAGCAGCATGTCATAGGCGCCATCGGGCGCATCCGGCCCCGACATGTGGCCGAGCAGCCGGGTCATGTGCAGGCCGCGCTCGATATAGCGGCCGATCGAAAGAAAGCGCCAGCCGGTGAAGCGGTACATGTTTTCATGCACGAGACCGGCAAAGCCGGCGAGCTTGCGCAGGAGCACGGTGATCGCGCGGGTCGCGTCGTCGCCGGCCTGCACCGTCGCGTGGAACTTGCGCGCCGTCTGCGACAGGTCGTTCAGTGCCAGCCAGCCGTCCGGCGAGAACCGGTCGCGGATGTTGCCGGCGCTGAAGAGGGCGCTTGCGATATTGGCGAGCAGGCTGTCGGGCACCGGCTGGCGCGCATCGATGTCGAGGGCTGCGAGATAGTCGCCGACATCCTTAAGGAGCGGCAGGTCCGGATCGGCGGTTTCGGCGAAGCGGCCGTGCCAGGCGCGCAGGATGCGCAGCGCCCCTTCCGCACGCTCGATATAGCGGCCGAGCCAGAAGAGATTGTCGGCCGCCCGGCTCGGCAGGCTTCCCGGCATGTTGCGGGTGAAACTTTCCTCGGCCGGAAGCAGCGTCGTGCGCTCGACCGGTCGATCGCTGACGATCCAGACATCGGCGGCGGTGCCGCCCGCCTGCATCGCGATCGCGGCGACATCGTCGCCGGAGCCGATGCGGGCAAAGCCCCCTGGCATGATCTGCCAGCCGTCGCGGGTGCGTGCCGCAAACACCCGCAGGCTCATCGGCCGCGGGGTCAACCGGCCACGCACCCAGGCCGGCGTGGTCGAAAGCGTGACCACCTCCTGGCCCACGAGCTTGCCGCCCTCGGCGCTAAGCCAATCTGCGATCGAGGCTCGAGCCTTCTCATCAAGCGTACGGCCGAGTACCGACTGGCCATTGTCGTCGAAGAAAGGGCGGGTCTGGTAGGCGGGGCCGATGACCATGCGGTCGAGATTGGCGGCGACCTGTTCGCGTTCGGCGCCCTGGCCGCACCACCAGGTGGCGATCGAGGGCAGCTTCTGTTCCTCGCCCAGCAGATGGCGGCAGATCGCCGGCATGAAGGCGAGGAAGGCGCGGGTTTCGACGATGCCGGTGCCGAGCGCGTTCACGATTGAGACCGAGCCGGCCCTGAGCGCCTCGACAATGCCCGGTGTGCCGATATGCGAGGACTGATTGAGCTCGAGCGGATCGGCAAAGGCCGCGTCGAGACGACGCCAGAGCACGCCAATGGGCTTGAGGCCGGCGACGGTGCGCACCATCACCCGGCCGCCGATCACGGTCAGATCCTCGCCTTCAAGCAGCATGAAGCCCAGATAGCGGGCGATATAGGCATGTTCGAAATAGGTCTCGTTGGCGATCCCCGGCGAAAGAACGGCGATGCGGTCGTCCGGGTGCAGCCGGCGGCTCTGGAGCGTGTCGCGGAACTCGCCAAAGAAGCCGGCCAGCCGGTGGACGTGGCTTTCGGCATAAAGATTGGAGAAGGCACGCGTGGTCGCGACCCGGTTCTCCAGGGCGAAGCCGGCGCCCGAAGGTGCCTCGGTGCGATCGGACAGGACCCACCAGTTACCGTCGGGTCCACGGCCAATCTCGAAGGAGACGAAATGCAGGAAGTGGCCGTCGGCCGGTTTCACGCCGACGAGCGGGCGCAAGAACTCCGGATTGGAGGCGACCAGCGCCGGCGGCAGCAGCCCTTCGCGCACCAGCCGGTTCTCGCCATAGATGTCGGCGACCACCTTTTCCAGAAGTTCGGCGCGCTGCACGAGGCCTTGCGAGACATGCGCCCATTCCTTTTCGTCGATCAGAACCGGAATGTGCGACAGCGGCCAGCTTCGCTCGGAACTCTCCTTGGCGCCATAGACGCGATAGAACACGCCGGCGTCGCGCAGATAGCGGTCGGCGCGCGCGAAGCGGTTGGCAAGTTCGGTCTCGTCGAGCCGCCCAAGCGTCGCGAGCAACCGCTGCCAGACCGGGCGGACATTGCCCTCCTGGTCGAGCATTTCGTCGGCAATGCCCGGTAGGGCACGGTAGCCGAAGACCGGATCGTCGTCGGTGCCCGGATGGTTTGCGGCCGCTGTCTGCTTCTTCGGCATTTACGCTCCTGGTGGACGCCTGAGATCAAGCGTCATCGGGAATTCCGTCGACGGGCTTTCGGGGCGCAGCGGATAGCCTCCCGGCGTATGGCCCCAAGGCTCGAACCGCGCCAGGCGTCGCGCCTCCGCCTCGTTGCCGTTGACCGGAAACGTGTCGTAGTGGCGCCCACCCGGGTGGGCGACATGGTAGATGCAACCGCCGATCGCCCGATTCGACCATGTATCATAGATATCGAATGTAAGGGGAGTGTTGACCGGTAGCACCGGATGTAGCCCTGAGGCCGGCTGCCACGCCTTGTAGCGGACGCCGGCCACCGCCGTGCCATTCGAACCAGTGCGTGTGAGCGGCAAGGGCCGACCGTTGCAGGCGACCGTATATCGCTCGGGATTGGCGGTATCGAGCTTGACCTGCAGCCGTTCGATCGAGCTGTCGACATAGCGCACGGTGCCGCCGATCGCGCCCTGTTCGCCCATCACGTGCCAGGGTTCGAGCGCCTGACGGATTTCGAGCTTTGCCCCCTCGTATTCGACCTCGCCGCAGAAGGGGAAGCGGAACTCGAGCTGAGCCTCGAACCATTCCGGCTTCAGATCGAAGCCATGCGCCCGGAGATCGGCGAGCACGTCGAGAAAGTCCTGCCAGACGTGATGCGGCAGCATGAAACGATCGTGCAAAGCTGTGCCCCAGCGCACGAAGCGACCGTCGACCGGGTGTTTCCAGAAGCGGGCGATGAGGGCGCGCACCAGCAATTGCTGGGCGAGCGACATGCGGGCGTTCGGCGGCATCTCGAAACCGCGGAACTCGACGAGGCCGAGGCGGCCGGTGGGCCCGTCAGGCGAAAACAGCTTGTCGATGCAGATCTCCGCCCGATGGGTGTTGCCGGTGACATCGACGAGCAGGTTGCGGAACAGCCGGTCGACGAGCCAGGGCAGGGGCGGCGGCGTTGCAGAGCCCGGCATCGGCACCTGCGCCAGGGCGATTTCGAGTTCATAGAGCTGGTCGTGCCGGGCTTCGTCGATACGCGGCGCCTGCGAGGTCGGGCCGATGAAGAGGCCGGAGAACAGGTAGGAGAGCGAGGGATGCCGCTGCCAGTGCAGCACCATGCTTTTTAGCAGATCCGGGCGGCGCAGGAACGGGCTGTCATTCGGATTGGCGCCGCCGACGACCACGTGATTGCCGCCGCCGGTGCCGGTGTGACGGCCGTCGATCATGAACTTGTCGGCACCGAGCCGGCTCTGGCGCGCCTCCTCGTAGATCGCCGTGGTGATATCGATGCAGTCCTGCCAATGGGCGGCCGGATGAATGTTGACCTCGATGACGCCCGGGTCCGGCGCAACGCGGATGACGTTGATGCGCTCGTCCTGCGGCGGTGCATAGCCTTCGATGTGCACGGGCAGGCCGATCGCAGCGGCAGCGCGCTCCGCAGACGCGATCAGATCGAGATACTCCTCGACGCTTGTCGTCGGCGGCATGAAGACGCAGAGCCGGCCGTCGCGCGGCTCGACGCTGATGGCGGTGCGCACCAGTCCGGCGATCTCGTCGCGCGGCGCCGGGAGCGGCGTTTCCGGAACTTCCGAGGCCTCGAAGCGTGCATGCTGCGTGCGGGCGCTGCTTTCGCTGAAGTCCGGCAAATCGTCGCGCGGGACCGTCGGATCGACCGGATGGATATAGGGGTAAGCGGAGGGCGCGACATAGGGCAGGGCGCCGAGCGGAAGGCGATAGCCGACGGCGCTGTCGCCGGGAACGAGGAAGATGCGGCCACGGCGCGTCTGCCATTTCTCGCTCATCCATTTCACGCCGGTGGCGCGCGCGTTCCAGGCTTGCACCGGCAGAACATAGCCGGTCGGCGCCGTCAGGCCGCGCTCGAACACGCGGGCCATGCGGCTGCGCTCCTCGGGATCCTTCAGCTTGGAGTTGGCAGGATCGACGTTGTCGGGGAGGTTTGCCTCCTTCAGCAGCCAGTCGGCCGGGTCTTCGAAGGCCGGCACGACCATTTCGGTCGGCAGGCTCAATTCGCCTGCGACCAGATGCAGCAGGCGTTCGGCATCCGCTACCGTCACGTCGTGGCGGCTGGTCTCCTCGGCGATCAGGTCCGGCCGGCGCCAGATCGGCACGCCGTCCTTGCGCCAGTAGAGGGAGAAGGTCCAGCGCGGCAGGGTTTCGCCCGGATACCATTTGCCCTGGCCATAATGCAGGAAGCCACCGGGGGCGAAGCGTTCGCGCAGCCGGCGGATCAGTGTGTCGGCCTTCTCGCGCTTGGTTGGTCCGACGGCCTCCGTGTTCCATTCCTCGGACTCGAAGTCGTCGATCGAAACGAAGGTGGGCTCGCCGCCCATCGTCAGGCGGATGTCGTTTTCCTCAAGCTCCCGGTCAACCTTCCCGCCGAGTGCATTCAGCGCATCCCAGCTTTCGTCGGAGAAGGGTTTGGTGATCCGCGGGTGCTCGGCGACGCGCCTCACCTTCATGTCGAAAGCGAAGTCGGTGCGGGTCTCGGGATCGCCGAAAAATTCTCCGGAGATCGGCGCGGCGTTGCGGTAATGGGGCGTTGCGGCAAGCGGAATGTGGCTCTCGCCGGTCAGCAGGCCCGAGGTCGGGTCGAGCCCGACCCAGCCGGCGCCGGGCAGGTAGACTTCGGCCCAGGCATGCAGGTCGGTGAAGTCGTGGTCGGTGCCGGAGGGGCCGTCGAGGGCTTTCAGATCCGGCGTCAGCTGAATGAGATAGCCGGAGACGAAGCGGGCGGCGAAGCCGAGATTGCGCAGGATCTGTACGAGCAGCCAGCTGGAATCGCGGCAGGATCCTCTTGCCGATGTCAGCGTCTGCTCCGGGTCCTGCACGCCCGGCTCCATCCGGATCACATAGCCGATTTCCTTCTGCAGGCGTGCGTTGAGCCCGACGACCATGTCTATGGTGCGCTGGCGGGAACGGTCGACCGTTGCCATGAAGGCGGAGAGCGCCGGGCCGAGCGGCTCCGGCGTCATATAGATCCGGAGATCGTCGCTGAGATCTTCGGGGTAGGGGAAGGGCCAATGTTCGGCCTCTTCCTCGACGAAAAAGTCAAAGGGGTTGTAGACGGTCATGTCGGCGACGAGATCGACTTCGATCTTCAGCTCGCTCACCGGCTCGGGGAAGACGAAACGGGCGAGGTAGTTGCCGTAGGGGTCCTGCTGCAGGTTGACGAAATGGTTGCCGGGCGAAACCTTCAGCGAGTGGCTGATAACCTTGGTCTTGGAATGGGCAGCGGGCTTCAGCCGGATGATCTGCGGCGAGAGGCTTACGGGACGGTCATAGATATAGTGGGTCAGGTGATAGATACTGGCCTTGATCGACATGCCGGATTTGATCCCCTTCGTGGCGGGTCTGACGCCCCCCATCGCCACGAAGTTTGTGCAATGCAAATCGAGAATGCAAGCGCGAAAGCGCCCGCAGAAAATCAGGGCGGCGCAACGCATTCGCACGCCCGGACGGGCGTGCGAAACATTGGCCATCCTCGGTCAGACGATCGGCGGATTGATGCGGGCAAAACCCTCCTGGCGGTAGTAGGGGAAGTAGGGGTAGGCCGGCGTCGTTCGGCTCGCCGCGTCGAGTCGGGCGATCTGGTCCGCTGACAACGACCAGCCGACGGCGCCGAGGTTCTGGCGAAGCTGCTCCTCGTTGCGGGCGCCGATGATGACGCTCGAGACCGTCGGGCGCTGCAGCAGCCAGTTGATGGCGATCTGCGGGATCGTCTTGCCGGTTTCCTCCGCGAGCTGGTCGAGCACGTCGACGACATCGTAGAGCTTCTCATCATCGACCGGTGGGCCGAAGGCCGCAGTGTCGTGCAGGCGGCTGCCTTCGGGCCACGGCTTGCCGCGGCGGATCTTGCCGGTGAGACGCCCCCAGCCGAGCGGGCTCCAGACCAGAGCGCCGACGCCTTGGTCGGCGCCAAGCGGCATCAGTTCCCATTCGTAGTCGCGTCCAACCAGCGAATAGTAGACCTGGTGGGCGACGTGGCGCACGAGGCCGTGCTTCTCCGAGACAGCCAGCGATTTCATCAATTGCCAGCCGGCAAAGTTCGAGGCACCGACGTAGCGCAGCTTGCCGGCGGCAACCAGACTGTCGAGTGTCGAAAGCACCTCCTCGACCGGCGTTCCCGCGTCGAAGGCGTGCAGTTGCAAAAGGTCGATGTAGTCGGTGCCGAGCCGCTTCAAGGCATCGTCGACGCCCTTGACGAGACGCGTGCGCGACGTGCCGGCGTCGTTCGGTCCGTCGCCCATCGGCAATGCCATCTTGGTGGAGAGAAGAACGGCATCACGCCGGCCCTTGATGGCCGCGCCGAGCACGCTCTCGGACGCACCGTCGGAGTAAACGTCTGCGGTATCGAAGAGATTGACGCCGGCTTCGAGCGAGATGTCGATCAGCCGCCGGGCTTCCGCGGCGTCGCTGTTGCCCCAGGCGCTGAAGAGCGGCCCCTTGCCGCCGAAGGTACCGGCGCCGAAGCTCAAGGCAGGCACTTTCAGTCCCGATGATCCAAGCCGTCTGTATTCCATGTCGTCAAACTCCTCGTTGGTTTTGTCTTTGCGAGAGCGGAAGTACGCTCGCCCACCAGGAGAAGGTGGTATCGCGGCCATTTGCGATGTAGACCGGATGAAAGAACATCATTTGTGAGTTGAAGTCACATGTCGCGCTTGTCTATCAACCGTTCGGGGGAGATGGCGGTTTTCGCCAAGGCGGTGGAGCTCGGCGGCTTTTCGGCCGCGGCAAAGGTCTGCTGCATGACACCCTCGGCCGTCAGCAAGCTCGTGCAGAGGCTGGAGGAAAGGCTCGGCGTCCGGCTCATCAACCGCTCGACGCGGCGGCTGCAGCTGACGGCGGAAGGCTGTGCCTTCTATGAGCGGGCGGTGCGCATCCTTGCCGATATCGACGAGGCGGAGCGCGAGGCGGGTTCAGGCGAAACGCCCGAGGGCCGCGTGCGGCTAAACGTCAGCGCTTCCTATGCGGTGCATGTGCTGATGCCGGTGCTGCCGGAGTTTCTCTCGGTCTTTCCATCGGTCTCGCTCGATATCCTGCAGACCGACGCCGTGGTCGATCTGATGGCGGAGCGGGCCGACATCGCCGTGCGCGCCGGTCCTCTGAAGTCTTCGAGCCTGATCGCCCGCAAGCTCGGCAGCACGTCGATGACGATCGTGGGCGCGCCGTCCTATCTTCAACGGTTCGGCATGCCCGAGAGTGTCGGCGACCTCGAAGCGATGAACAGGCTGAGCCATAGCTATGCGCGTACGATCGATGGCTGGCCGCTCCTGTCGAACGGGGAGCCTTTCACGCTGGCGCCGACGGAGCAGGTCCGCGTGAGCGACGGCGAGGGTTTGCGCCAGCTTACGCTCGCCGGTGTCGGGCTGGCGCGACTGCCCACGTTTACGGTCAAGGAGGATATCCGTTGCGGCCGGCTGACGGCGGTCGCCGAGCACTTGAACCCGGGCGACATCGAGGCATTCCATGCGGTGTTCCACGGGCAGGGTGGAGCCCTGCCGGCGCGCGTGCGGGTGGTACTTGATTTCCTGGCTAAGCGCGCGCGGATTTCATCGCCTTGAACGGCTGGTGCGTCGCTTCGGCCGGCTGGCCGCAGACGCGATTGCGGCCCTCGGACTTGGCGCGATAGAGCTCGTTATCGGCAAGTTCGATCAGGTGCTTCCAGCCACCGTTCGCGCTGCGGCCTTCGGCCACGCCGAAGCTGGCGGTGACGTTCAGCTTCCGTCCGTCGGCAAGGACGATCGGTTCGTGCGCGAGGTTGACCCTGATCCTTTCGGCAAGGGCAAGGGCGGACTCGATGCTGTCGCCGGGCGTGATCACGGCAAACTCCTCACCGCCGAAGCGGGCGACGAGATCGGAATTGCGCACGGAATTGCGGATGATGCGGGCGGTTTCCTGAAGCACGATGTCGCCGATCAGATGGCCGTGGGTATCGTTGATCTGCTTGAAATGGTCGATGTCCATCAGGATCAGACAGGCGTCCTGATCCTTGCCGTCCGTGTCTTCCGCGCCGCCGATCAGCTCCAGCGCGCGGCGGTTGAGCAGGCCGGTCAGTTCGTCGGTTTCCGCCTGGCGTTCGAGATGCTGCATCAGCAGCGTGCGCTCGTCGAGGCGGTGGCGCAGAATATCGATCGCATCGAACAGGCGTCCCATTTCGCCTTCTCCGCCCTTGCCCTGAAGGCGCGCGATCGGGCGATCATTGGCAAGCTCGATGATGCTGTGGCGCGCAAGAAGCAGCGGTTCGAACACCAGCGATCGGGCGCGCCGCATCAAGATCAGCAACATCAGGAAGAGCGAGAAGGTCGCAAGGCTCGCCACGGCGAGCTTGATCGACGCGCGGGTCTTGTTGGCGGACAGGCGCTCGACGGTCGAATCCATGAAGGCGCGACGCAGATCTTCGAGCGGTTTCATCTTCGGGACGAAAAGGTCGGTGAGCTGTTCGGCGGTCATCGGGTAGTCGCCCGAGCGTTTACCGACGGCGACGATGTTGTCGATGATTGCAAAACCTTCGGCAAAGAACTCGCGGTCGATCTTGGCGAGATCGCCGATCTTCGACGGATCCAAGCCTGGAAGCGCGCCCGGCTTGCCGACGATCGCCCAGACCTCCTGCAGCCTGCCGCGCGTGCGCTCGCTGTCGGCCAGATTCTTGATCGCGAGCGGCTTGCCGACGGCAACGGGCGCCATGACGTGCGAGCCGAGGCGCCCTCCGTCCTCACGCAGATTGGCAAGCATCTGGGCTGCAAGGGCAATGCCCGCAAGGTTCGGGTCGGTGTTGGTCAGGCGCTGAATGTTCCAGTCGATCGCGGGGCGAAGCGCATCGATCACGCCGAACATGGCCTCGATCGTCGCTTCGATTTCGGCAAGGTTCCGCCGTTCCGGCGGAAGGGCCGCAATGCGATCGACTTCCGCACGCGCGAGTATCAGCCGACGATGGACCTCGACCAGGATGGGCGAAAGCGCGCCGGCCGGTTCGGAGCGGCTGGCATTGTCGATGTCGGCGGTGATCTGAGCCAATGCCGCGTCGCTGCGGGCACGAAACTCCGCCAGCCGCGCCTGGACAGTCGAGCCGGGCGCTACGCCAAGGCCGAGCACACCGTTGGACGGGCCACGTTCGGCCGAGAGGTAGTTTGCGGCGTCGAGGACGCGGCAAAAGGCCATGACTTCCGTCAGGTTGCGGCGCGCGACGACAAAGTCGCTATAGGATGCGGCGATGATTTCGGTCGCAAGAATGCCCGTGCAGGCAACGACGATCGCCACCAGCCATTGGAGCTTGCGTCGCAGGGCCTTGGCCGTACGCGCTTCCCCTACGCCCATCTGAGGGGACGCATAGGTGCTGCCCTTATTGCTCATTTGCGCGAAGTTGCTCCACTCATGTCGCCGCCCGTCTGCTCGACAATCGCGACAAATTCTTGCCACCCGACAAGAAACCCATCCGAAATCAGTGTGCTTGCCGCCCCTGCTATCGTATAAGATGTTAAATAAGCTTGAAATACCCTGAAATACTAGGGGCTATTCCGCAACCGAGGGATGCGCCCGGCGCACGGCAGACCCCAGCTTTGCGGCCCCCGTATTCGCTTTCCGGTCCATGATCGCAATAAATCCTGCCCGCCTTCTTGCCGAAAGCGGGCCTGGACTTGGTTGGTCGTCATTTTACTTCAGCAACTCTTCACGGCAACGTGATCTGTGCTGCCGCCTAAAGCGCCGCGCGTCTTATCAGACGGGCTAAGGTCGCTGTAACACTTTGATTTTCTGCAAGTCTGTTCCCTTACGTAGAGGACGATTTAAGGAGACAAGCAGTCGTCTCAGCGCTTCGGCCCGACCAGTGCGAAGAGGGCGCCCTGCGGGTCGAGCGCCTGAACGATCCAGGCGCCTC
Source organism: Ensifer sp. Root954 (assembly GCF_001429005.1). Taxonomy (NCBI): domain Bacteria; kingdom Pseudomonadati; phylum Pseudomonadota; class Alphaproteobacteria; order Hyphomicrobiales; family Rhizobiaceae; genus Ensifer; species Ensifer sp. Root954. Next base: position 32,881 of record NZ_LMJM01000002.1, on the reverse strand, counting down.
CGGGGACCTCCATCGGCTCCAGCACGATCTTGCCGCCGCCAGCCTTGATGCGTTCGATGGCGGCATCGATGGCCGGTACGTTGATGTAGTAGAGCCAGTAAGGCGCGGGCACTTCCTTCGGCTTGGTCATCATCCCGCCGATCGGGGCGCCGCCATGGGCGAAGATCTGGTAGATGCCCATTTCGCCCATGTCCATGCCCTGGTCCTTCGTCCAGCCGAAGAGTTCGGAATAGAAGGGAAAGGCGGTGTCGAGGTCGCCCGAGGCAAGCTCGTGCCAGCCGATCAGTCCGGGCGCCATCGGGTCGGTGACCGGCGGCGGATCGCCCGTACCCTTGAAGATCGAGAAGACCGCGCCGTGCGGATCGGTGACGACGGCGAAGCGCCCTATACCCGGGATATCGTCCGGCGCCCGGTGCACCTTGCCGCCCTTGGCGGCGATGCTGGCGGCGCTCACATCGACATCGTCGACGCCGACATAGCCGAGCCAGGCGGGCGGCACGTTCATTTCGAGCGCGCCTTCCGGCATGGTCATCAATCCCGCCACCGGAATCTCGCCGACGTTGAACAGCGTGTAGCTGATGCCGGCCATGCCGGCATCGCTGGCGGCCCAGCCGACCACGTCCTTGTAGAACGTCTCGGCGGCCGCCATGTCGGTGGTCATCAGTTCGTACCAAACGAATTTGCCGTGATCTGCCATTGCCTTCCTCCGGTTTGCTCTGGCGCGGCGCATCTGGCGCCACTTGTTTGCCTGTTCGAATGAACTGTCGTCGGGTCAGCCTGACATGATGCGTGGCCGAACAGCCAAGGCCGTCGTCAGCGCGGCTTTCAATCCCGACGTAGGTATTCCGCCGTCATCAAGTCTTTCCAGTTTCCGTCCGCTGTCTGCGCCTGCGCCGTCAGCAGCCGACGGGATGGCCCGGCAAGCGTGATGACGTCGCGGTAGCGCATGGTCCTGCCGGGGTTCTCGAAATCCGGTCCCTTGCAGTGGAGGGAGAGGGACGTGCCGTCCGCGTCCAGTTCTCCGTCATAGATCCACATGTGGCTCATCATCGAGCCGACCCAGGTGCCGACGTAACGTTTTGTCTGCGGATTGAAGCCGAGCGTCATCAGCGTCTGGCCGAAACTGCCGCCCGGCATCGTTCCCTGACCCTCGCAGACGATCCAGAGGCCTTCGAGTGACCGGACATGCTCGGTCCAGGGCCCGCTGCCATCGGGCTTGCCATCGGAGCCGGCCGTGCGAACGTGCCAGTCGCCCAGCAATTGCTCGAGCCAGCGGTGCGCTTCTTCCGGTTCTGCTCTCACGGGATTTCCTTCTTGACCGGGCGCAGACGTTCGGCCCGGCACGCGAGCGTTCTCAAAACGATTTTGCGGGCGAAAAGTTCCGTCCGCTGGGGTGCGGAATTCAGCCCGCCTTGCGTCCGGGCTCCCGATCATATTCGTCGTGGCGGCGAACGAAGCTCATGGTCCCGTCCTCGTTGCGCCCCTTGGGTGCGCGGTCGAGCAGCATCAGTGTGCCCACGAGTTCCTCGAGCCCGCGGGCATAGGACGAATAGGTGTGGTAGATCGTGCCGTCCTCGCCCTTCTGGAAGGCGCTGAGACCGGGCAGTTCCTCATGCGCATTGGCGCTTTCTATGTCGGTGAAGTTGTACCCGACCTTGCCGCTTGCGAGCTCGTCTGGCGAAAAGGCCACGTGGAAGTCATGGTTGAAGCCGTTGCCTTCCGCCGAGACCCAGGGGAAATCCCACTCCATGCGTTTCTTGTAGGTTTCGATCTTTGCGAGCGGCGCGTTCGATGCGGCGACCAGCGTCACGTCGTGATGGTTGAGGTGCGGCAGCATGCCGGCGAAATGATCGACCAGGAAGGAGCAGCCGGGGCAACCGGCCTCCCAGGTGGGGCCGAACATGAAATGGTAGACCATGAGCTGGCTGCGGCCGTCGAAAAGCTCGGACAGGGATTTGCGGCCCACCCGCGTATCGAAGACGTAGGTCTTTTCCATCTTCACCCAGGGCAAGGCCAGCCGGGCGGCATTGACCTTGTCGCGTGCGTGGGTGTGTTCCTTTTCCAGCGCAAGCAGATCTTTGCGCGCTTTCAGCCACTCTCCAGGCGATACCACTGCGTGGTCCTGTCTCATGCCCGTTCCTCCTTCCAACGTTGCACTTGACTATTTACGTTGATATCAACATTAATCGGGCATGTCAAAAATGCCGCTTGTTTCGTTCGACACTACCCTGCATGTGAAGGACACCTGCCTCTGCCTGCATGTGCAACGCGCCGCGCGCGCCATTGCCCGCCGGTTCGACGAGGCGCTGCGCCCGCTCGATATCACCAACGGACAGTTCTCTCTCCTGATGTCGCTCAACCGCCCGGCGCCGCCCAATATGGGCTCGGTGGCGTCGCTTCTCGCCATGGACCGGACGACCTTGACGGCGGCGTTGAAGCCGCTGGAACGGCGCGGCCTGGTCGAAAGCTTCCCGGATGCCGACGACCGGCGGTCGCGGCGATTGCGGCTGACGACCGAAGGGCAGGCGCTGCTGGCGCGCGCCGTGCCGATCTGGCGGAACCTGCATGAGGCGCTCGATCCGGTGCTCGATGACGGCGGTTCGGACCGCCTGCGTGCCGATCTCTTAAGGCTGGCTTGACGGGCGGCCGGTCAGTCCTCGGACGGCTCTGGCGCGGGGCGCTCCTTGAGCACCTCGATCACCTCGGCGATCAAGGCAGAGGCCTGCCGCAGCCGTCGTTCGCCGAGTGCGCCGCCCAGGCCGTCCGCCCAGGCCGCCTGCCGCTCCTTGATGTCGTGCAGTGCCGTTTCTCCCGCCGCAGTCAGAACCATGAGCTTTGCCCTCTGGTGGGTCGGGTTGTCCCTGTAGGCGATCAGCCCTTCGGCCTCCAAGAGATCGGCGATGCGCTGCACCCCCTGGCGCGCAAGGCCGAGCGCGCGTGCCGCATCGGCAACCGACATCGGCGCATGGTTTGCCGCGGCCAGCACCTGCCAGCGGGCGCTCGTCTGTCCGGAAGGTTTGGCGAGTGCGTCGCCGGCCTGCGTCAACGGGCCGGCTAGCCGCAGTACCGATATGGCGAACTCCGCAAAGGCGTCTCCGGCGGGTGTCCGATCGGGATCTTTCATGTTGACAGCACCACCGTCGTGTGAATGTTTGTATGACATCATGTTGTCATGATGCGGTCGTTTCAGCAAGTCATTTTAGCAAGGGAGATGAGAGCATGGCGAGAAGGACTTACAGCGGCGGTTGCCATTGCGGCAAGGTCAGATACGAAGCGACTTTCGATCTTGATGCGGGGACGACGCGATGCAATTGCTCGTTCTGTGGCAAGTCCCGCTACTGGGGTGCACAGGTCCAGCCGGAGGATTTTCGCCTCCTGTCACCGGAAGATCAGGTTGGGCTCTATCAGTTTGGCGCCAAGGTTGGCAACCACCGCTTCTGCCCTGCCTGCGGCATCGCCTCCTATAGCCATGGTTATGTCGAGGAACTCGGCGGCGCCTATTGCAGCATCAATGTCGCAACGCTGGACGATGTCGATCCGACGGTACTGGCAAAGGTGCCGGTGCAATATCTGGATGGCCGGAACGACCGCTGGGATGAAACGCCTGCCGAATTCCGTCATCTCTGACGCGTGCGAGATCTCGCTCCTATTTGACAATATGTTGTCAATATGGCATATGGACTGCATGAGTTTCACCTGGCAGCATATCGCCTGCCGGGTGGGCGGCAATAGGGGGCCTGCCTGGCCCGCCACGCAGGAGCGACGGGTATGAAACTGACCTATAAGGGAAGCTGCCATTGCGGAAACATCCGCTATGAGGCCGACATCGACCTCGATGCCGGCACCGGCAAATGCAACTGCTCGATTTGCTGGAAGCGGCGCTACTGGGGGGCGGTCGTGAAGCCCGACGCTTTCCGGCTGCAGTGCGACGAAGCCAATATCGCCGACTACCAGTTCGGCAGCGACAGCGTGCATCACCGCTTCTGCAGGACCTGCGGCGTTGCCGCCTTCGGCCACGGCTATATCGAGGAGATTGGCGGCGCCTATTACTCCGTCAACCTCGCCTGCCTCGACGACCTCGATCCGGCGGTGCTGGCCGAAGCACCGGTGCAGTACATGGACGGGCGCAACAACAACTGGTTCCACGCGCCAGCCGAGACCCGTCACCTCTAGAGCCCACAGTGAAGCTGGTTACATCTTGCGAAATTCGAGGTGATAGATGACCTCCTCGCCGGTTGCCGGGTCCACGCCCGGCGCGCCGTAGATCACCAGCTTATCCCCTTGCAGGACAAAGGGGCGGATCAGGTCGGAGACGCCCCAGGCCGGGTTCCAGCTTGCCTCGACATGATGGATGATCCGGCCGTCCTTGAGCGAATAGGAGCCGGAATAGGCGAGCATGGAATCAAACAGTGCCGCCTTTTCGTCGTGAGACGGCACGAGTCCTTTGAGCTGCGGTCGATCGCGTTTCACCACAACGGCGGTCATCCGGCCATCGGGAAAGTACGAGAGATAGCCGATAGGATCAGGGCCCATGGCATCGGTGACCTCGCCAGTGGCGACGACCTCGCGCGTCCAGGAAAGCATCTTCCAGGTGCCGAGCAATCCAGACTCGTCCGCCATGACCCACCTGTTTGATTTTAGGGTAAACTAAAATAGCAGATGCTTCCTGTCCGGCAAAGCCGGGCCGATCCCTAGGATGAGATCAAAGAAAAGGGCCCCCGACGCGCAGGAGCCCTTCGTTGTTTCTTGCGCCGCTCGGGCGCTGCCAGAACGTAGCTGGTCAGTGTTCGCCGAGGTCGCGCACAGCACCGCGGTCGGCGGAGGTGGCAAAGGCGGCATAGGCCTTGAGCGCCGTCGTCACCTTGCGCTTGCGCTGTTCGGTCGGCTTCCAGCCCTGGGCGTCCTGCTCAGTGCGGCGACGGCTAAGTTCCGCCTCGTCGACGCGCAGGCTGATCGTGCGGTTCGGGATGTCGATGTCGATCATGTCACCTTCGCGCACCAGGCCGATCGTGCCGCCATTGGCCGCTTCCGGCGAAACGTGGCCGATCGACAGGCCCGAAGTGCCGCCGGAGAAGCGGCCGTCGGTGATCAGCGCGCAGGCTTTGCCCAGGCCCTTCGATTTCAGGTAGCTCGTCGGATAGAGCATTTCCTGCATGCCTGGGCCGCCCTTGGGGCCTTCATAGCGGATGACGACGACGTCGCCGGCCTTGATCTCGTTGCCGAGGATCGCCTTGACCGACGCATCCTGGCTTTCGAAGACGCGGGCCGGGCCGGAGAACTTCAGGATGCTCTCGTCGACGCCCGCGGTCTTCACGATGCAGCCGTCGATCGCGATGTTGCCCTTCAAGACGGCGAGGCCGCCATCCTTGGAGAAGGGATGTTCGACCGAGCGGATTACGCCCTTTTCGCGGTCGGTGTCGAGCTCGTCCCAGCGCGCTTCCTGGCTGAAGGCCACCTGGGTCGGGATGCCGCCCGGTGCCGCGCGGAAGAAGTTGCGAACGGTTTCGCTGGTCGTGCGGGTGATGTCCCAGCGGTCGATGGCGTCGCCGAGCGTGGCGCTGTGGACCGTCGGGCAATCGCGGTTGATGAGGCCGCCCTTCTCGAGTTCGCCGAGGATCGACATGATGCCGCCGGCACGGTGCACGTCTTCCATGTGCACGTCGCTTTTCGCCGGAGCGACCTTCGACAGGCAGGGAACCTTGCGCGACAGGCGGTCGATATCCGCCATGGTGAAATCGACCTCGCCCTCGTGGGCCGCGGCGAGAATGTGCAGCACGGTGTTGGTCGAACCGCCCATGGCGATATCGAGCGCCATGGCGTTTTCAAACGCCTTCTTCGAGGCGACCTTGCGCGGCAGCACGTTCTCGTCTTCCTGCTCGTAATAGCGGCGGGCGAGATCGACGACCAGGTGGCCGGCCTCGACGAAGAGGCGCTTGCGGTCGGCGTGGGTGGCGAGCGTCGAGCCGTTGCCGGGCAGCGACAGGCCGAGCGCTTCGGTCAGACAGTTCATCGAGTTGGCGGTGAACATGCCGGAGCAAGAGCCGCAGGTCGGGCAGGCCGAGCGTTCGATGACCTTGACGTCCTCGTCCGAGACGTTGTCGTCGGCTGCGGCGACCATGGCGTCGACCAGGTCAAGCGCATGGGTCTTGCCGTGCAGCACGACCTTGCCGGCTTCCATCGGGCCGCCGGAAACGAAGACGGCGGGGATGTTGAGACGCAGCGCCGCCATCAGCATGCCGGGCGTGATCTTGTCGCAGTTGGAGATGCAGACCATGGCGTCGGCGCAGTGGGCGTTGACCATGTACTCGACGCTATCGGCGATGATTTCGCGCGACGGCAACGAATAGAGCATGCCGTCGTGACCCATGGCGATGCCGTCGTCGACGGCGATGGTATTGAATTCCTTGGCGACGCCGCCGGCAGCCTCGATCTCGCGGGCGACGAGCTGGCCAAGATCCTTAAGGTGCACGTGGCCGGGCACGAACTGGGTGAACGAGTTCACCACGGCAATAATCGGCTTGCCAAAATCGCTGTCCTTCATGCCCGTCGCGCGCCAGAGGCCGCGGGCACCGGCCATGTTGCGGCCGTGGGTGGTGGTACGTGAGCGATAGGCAGGCATGGCATGTTCCTTCACGGACAAGGGTATTGCTCGGGAATGGCGATCCCTGATCGCCACCGAAGGGGCTACCTAGCGCAAAATTGCGCGCGCGTCATCTTTTGCGTCAGATTATTTCGACGCTGCGCGCGCTGTCGCGCCAGGCTTTCGCCGCTTCGGAAATCAAATCTAGACCGCGGCCGGCGCCTTGGACAACACCCGCCGAAGCGCTTTACGGAAATCTTATGTCGAGCGCCTGAAGTCGCAATCGAAACTGGACGCCTGACGAGTCTAGCCTTGCCGCATCGAATAGGGATGCGTGCCATGTCTCTCCAGGATTTCAACATCCACCGTCATTTGCCCGGGGCTCTACGCGAGGTCGATGCGGGCCCTGAGCTCACCGGTGGCGAAAGGGCTCCGGAGGCGCTCGATGCGCTCATGCTGCGGCTCACCGCCGTTCGCCGCCTGCGCGAGCACCATGTCTGGGAGGCGGTGCGGGTGATCGCGGACCTGCCGGATCTGGCGGCTGGAGAATGGCCGTCGCGTCGGTACCGTGAACTGATGGCCGCCGATGCACTGGTCGATGCCGTCATTCACCTGACGTCGGCGACCGAAGCGAAACTGTGCCTTCGAACGCTCAGTCACGAGTTCGGGCTGTGGACCTGCGCGCTGCGCTATCAGCCACCCGGAGCCGGCCGCATCACCTTCAAGGCACGGCATGCCGACCTTGCCGCGGCGATCCTTGGCGCCTTCCTGCGCTCCTGCCGCGGCCATCAGCTTGCGGCTGCTGCCGGCCGTTGCCAACTTCCCACCTGAAGGATATTTCCATGAACATGCATTCGCTGCGCCTCGAAGGCGCGATCACGGCGCTCGTCACGCCGTTCCGGGACGGCAAGGTTGATGTCGTCGGCCTGATGTCGCTCGTGGAATGGCAGATCCGACACGGCATTTCCGGCATCGTCGCCTGCGGCACCACCGGCGAGGCGCCGACGCTGTCGCGGGCGGAACGGGCCATGGTGATCGAACGCTGCGTCGAGGTGGCGGAACGCAAGATCCCGGTTATCGCCGGAACCGGCACCAACAGTACTGCGACGACGATCGAACTGACGGCGGAAGCCAGGACGCTCGGCGCCGACGCGGCGCTCGTCGTTGCACCCTATTACAGCAAGCCTTCGCAGGAGGGGCTCTATCGCCACTTCGAGGCGGTCGCCCGGGCGGTGGATCTTCCCATCATCATCTACAATGTGCCCTCGCGCACCGGGGTCGATCTCGCCGCGCGGACGATCGAGCGGCTGGCGGAGCTTCAAAATGTCGTCGGCATCAAGGATGCCACCGGCGACGTCGGTCGCTTCCAGTCTTCGTCGCCAGCCCTTAAGGCCAGGCTCATGCAGCTCTCGGGTCACGACCAGACGGCGCTGCCGTTCAATCTCTGCGGCGGTCACGGCACCATCTCGGTGGCGTCCAATGTCGTGCCGCGGCTGGTGGTCGCCATGCACCAGGCTGTCACGACCGGAAATGTCGCAGCGGCGCTCGCCCTTCATGAGCGCCTCCGCCCGCTGCTCACGGCGCTTGAGCGCGAGACCAATCCGGGGCCGGTGAAATACGCATTGCACCTGGTGCGGGCGCTCAGCCCGGAGGTGCGTCTGCCGCTGACGCAGGTGGCGCCGGAGACGGCGGCCGAGATCCGCGCGGCGCTCGAACCGCTGACCGAGCTTCCAGCCTCCACCCAGATCGGCCGCGGGGTGCGCATCGCGCTTGCTGGCTGACGGTTCGTCCTCGCACGGATCTGTCGTGCCCGATTGCCGCGGCGGTTCCCGCCGTCCGCATCCATCTCACCCGAAAGGAAAGACCATGTCCCGTTTCCCCCATCTTGCCGCGCGCGCCGCTGAGCGCCGGCGCATCGAAAGCAGCGAGCGCGCCGAGCGCATTCCGCCCAGGGACAGCGCCGTTCGCGATGCCTTTCTCGGCATCGGCATCAGGCTCGCCGTCGTCCTCGGCCTTGCCTACGGCATCCAGGCCGCACTTCCGTGGATTGCCGGCTAAGGCTTCGCTTTCGTCAACAAGGATTGTTCGATCATGGGCAGTATTCAGCAGATCCGTCGTGGTTTCCTGGCGCGCGCGCGTTTCGTCGTCGGCCGCGACCGGCACGGCTGGTGGGTCGTATCCGACCGCAAGGGTCTCGTCGGCGGCCTCTTTACCAATGAGAGCGCCGCAATCCATTTCGCCGTCGAAGCGAGCGACCGGCATCCGGAGGAGGTGTGTCGCGCGCCGGAAGGGGCGGCCATCGACCTTGATACGTTTTCGCGCCGGTCGAGGGCCATGCGACAGCGCCGGCGCGGCGCCTATGCCTGACGCCGCATCCTGATGCAGGCGTAAGGAAGAAACCCCACCAGCTCGGCGCTGGCGGGGTTTTCTCTTGTCGGGGTGCTGCGCTGGCGGACGCTCAGCCGAGCGAAGCGATCGCCTCGTCGATCAGCGCCACGATCTCCTTGGCGTGCGAGGCAAGGGAGGCGTGGCTGGCATCGAGCGTGATGATCTTCTTCGCCTTGATACGCTCGGCCATCCATTGTTCGGTTTCCGGCGGGATCATGTGGTCGTGGCGCGAGACCTGGTACCAACTGGGCTGCGTCTTCCAGGCGGGAGCCCCGGCCTTGTCCTCGAAGCAACGCCCGGCGATCGGTTTCTGTGCGACCGCCATGACCAGTGCTTCGGTCTCGCTCAGGTCCTGGCCGAAACTCTCACGGAACGTTTCCTGCGCTAGCCAGAGGAAGCCGTCCTTGTCGGGACGGATGCTGGCGGCGCCGGATGGCGGCTCGCGCCTTGCAAAGATGCTGCCGAGGCTGTCGCCTTCATCCGGCGCGAAGGCCGCGACATAGACGAGCCCGACGACGTTGGCCGCATGACCGGCGCCGCTGATAACAGCACCACCATAGGAGTGGCCGACGAGCAGGGTCGGGCCCTCGAGCGATTCGGCCAGCTTGCGGGTGCGCTCGACGTCGTCGGCAAGCGAGGTCAGCGGGTTCTGAACCGCGGCAATTCTGTAGCCCTTGGCGTGGAGCGGCGGAATGACGTGGCGCCAATGGGAGGCATCGCCCCAGGCGCCGTGCACAAGCACGATGTTCTTGACTGCCGGCATGATCAGTTCCTTTCGCTCGAATGGAGAGGTGCTCGGTTCGGCATCACACCCGCTCGTGGTGAGGCGAGGCATACTGCCCGTCGTCGGTTTTGGTGGGTTCCCTTGCTTTGCGCCTGGCGCGTGGCAAGGCGTTGAGATTGCAGACGTAAATTAGGGCGGGAAGGCGTGCGTTCCATGACGCAAACCACAAATTTTCGTGACGGAAGACCAACCCGGCGCGTCCCCGCAGGCGGTGGCCGCGATAGCAGGCCGATGGCGACAGGATGATGAGGAGACGGGGTCCCAGAGCGGCGTATTGGGGCTACGGGGCATCGCTCTGGGACCGGTTGCGCCCAGGAGGCGGGCTGTGCTTCCGGGCGCATCGGCATCAAGTCACCGCGAAGCCGATTCGACAATGCGCCCCGGACCTTTGCCGGCCCCCGTCGGACCAAAGTCTGAGCGTCGGCTGTGGGCAACTTGGTACGGAGGTTTTGATAAACGCCGCGGCGAGCGGCCGTTCGCAAGCTGAGGGCCGGAAGAAATCGAGGGAAACGAAAAAGGCCTTTCGATTTCTCGAAAGGCCTTTGAATTCGAATGGTGGGCGTGACAAGGATCGAACTTGTGACCCCTACGATGTCAACGTAGTGCTCTCCCGCTGAGCTACACGCCCATCCGATGTGGCGCATAGACCACAAAAGCCGTTGTCGCGTCAATAGGGTTTTCGAAGGTTTTTTGACAGAAATTTAGAGGCGGTGATTTTCCCCATGGGGGCGGCGTCGATGAGACACCGGCAAGACGCCGGATTTGCTGGGTTTCCGCTAAGGTATTGAAACGAAAAGACCGCCGGAGATCCCTGTGGATCGCGGCGGTCGGTTCTAAGTCGCATTCTTTACAGTCGCGGGACGTCGCGCCTGTGGAAAACTGCCTTGATCAGGCAGCAGCCAGCATCTTGTTGACCTCGTCGACGAGGTCACGCAGGTGGAAGGGCTTGGACAGCACCTTGGCATCCTTCGGCGCCTTGCTGTCGGGGTTGAGCGCAACGGCGGCAAAGCCGGTGATGAACATGACCTTGAGGTCCGGGTCGAGTTCCGTCGCGCGCCGCGCCAGTTCGATGCCGTCCATCTCAGGCATGACGATGTCGGTCAAAAGGAGCGAGAACGGTTCTTCGCGAAGCCGGTCGTAAGCGCTGGCGCCGTTGTCATAGGACATGACCTTGTAGCCGGCCTTTTCCAGCGCCTTCACCAGGAACCGGCGCATGTCGTTGTCGTCTTCGGCAAGAAGGATTTTCGCAGTCATGAATTGGGCCGTGCTTCTCTTTATTCAGTTCATTGCGCGTAGATTGCGGCGTTTTATCCAAACCGCAACGCGGTAAATATCTCGTGAACGCGGGACGTCAATTCCCCGGGATGCTGTGATTGGCCACTATGGACACAGAGCGGGCCAACTGGCAACATGATGACAATTGCAAGTACCGCATATGGTAAAAAAGGGTTCAGATGGGGGAAATTGCGGAGAGGGAACTGTTCGAGGTCCTTGAACCTCCAATCCAGCGCATTCCCTTTGTGTTCAATTCGCCGCACAGCGGCCGCTCCTATCCCCAGAGTTTTCTCGACCAGTCCAGGCTCGACGCGCTTTCGATTCGCCGGTCGGAAGACCACTATGTCGATGAGCTGTTCCAGAACGCGACGTTCCTCGGCGCGCCGATGCTGCTTGCGCATTTCCCGCGCGCCTTCCTCGACGTCAACCGCGAGCCATACGAACTCGATCCGCGCATGTTCGACGGGCCGCTACCGCCGCATGCCAACATCAGCTCGATGCGCGTCGCAGGCGGGCTCGGAACGATCCCGCGGCTGGTGGCCGAGAACATGGAAATCTATCGTGGACGGTTCCCGGTCGAGGACGCGCTGACGCGGATCGAGACGATCTACAAGCCCTATCACGCCACCTTGCGCAAGCTGATCGCGCGCACACACGTGCAGTTCGGCCTCTCGGTGCTGATCGACTGCCACTCGATGCCGGGCAATGTGCATCTGCCGGGCAGCGCCCAGCGGCCCGACTTCATCATCGGCGACCGTTACGGTACCAGTGCTGCCGGTGAGCTTTCGCGCGCTGCGGTTGATCTGCTGCAGCAGCTCGGCTACAGCGTCGTGCGCAACAAGCCCTATGCCGGCGGCTTCATCACCGAGCATTACGGCCGACCGACGCGCGGGCTGCATGCGCTGCAGATCGAGATCAACCGGGCGCTCTATGTCGACGAGGCGACGCTGGTGCGCAAACCTGGCTTCGGTGCGCTGGTTGCCGATCTCACGACCTTCATCGGCTCGCTTGCCCGCCACGTCGAGGACTACGGCGCTTACCTGCCGCTGGCGGCCGAGTAGCCTTTCCCAAAAACCAGGAACAACCGGCAAAGCGGGATGGCGTCCAGCAAAGTACTGGCGACGCTTGGTATTTTGCTGTCGGGGAGGTTCAAAAAAAACCGCGCCAACGGCGCGGTCAAGTCTAGGGAGGAAACACCCAAGGAGGGTATTTACAGTCACAGGTGACTGTAGGAAAACCATAATATTGCACTGCACAAATGTCAAGTTTGCCGGTGAAAACTTTTGCGTCGCGTCAAAAGTTTTTCAGCCGGAAATGGCGAATCAACCGATTGAATTCTCCAAAGTCGCGTTTGAAGTGCGAAGCGGTCGTGGTGCAGTGCGAAATGCTCCGGCCCTGACGCCGACGACGCCCGCAGGTGGGCGTGCTCGGTCGTTTGCCTTTCGACAAATTTCGTCTATGCAGGACGTACCTTCCTCCATGTTTTTCAGAGAGATCGCCATGTTGCCTGACCGCGCCTTCTTCGATCGCCTTGCAGATGCCGCCAAGGCGGAAACCCTGCCGCGCTTTCGGATCGGGACCAGCGTGGTCAACAAGCTGGAGAGCGGCTTCGATCCGGTAACGGAAGCGGACCAATCGGCGGAAGCGGCGATCCGCGCGCTGATCGAGGCGCATTTCCCGGACCATGGCATTCTTGGCGAAGAGCACGGCAATATTGGCCTCGACCGCGAGTATGTCTGGGTCATCGACCCGATCGACGGCACGCGCGCCTTCATTTCCGGCTTGCCGGTCTGGGGCACGCTGGTCGGCCTCTATCGCAATGGCGATGCGGTCATGGGCCTGATGGACCAGCCTTTCACCGGCGAGCGCTATTTCGCCGACGGCACGAAATCGGTCTACCGCGGGCCGGGTGGCGAGCAGGTGCTTTCGACCCGCGCCTGCAGATCGCTTGACGACGCGGTGCTTTTCACCACCTCGCCGCATCTCTATTCCGGCGATCTCAAGACCCGCTATGAGACGGTGCAAAGCAAGGTGCGTCTGTTCCGCTACGGCTGCGATTGCTACGCATTCGCGCTTCTGGCCGCCGGCCATGTCGATCTGGTAATCGAATGCGGGCTGAAGCCCTATGATGTCGGCGGGCTCATCCCTCTGATCGAGCAGGCCGGCGGCATCGTCACCAACTGGCAGGGCGGTCCGGCGGAAATGGGCGGCGAAGTTGTTGCTGCCGGCAATGCCGAACTGCACGCGCAGGCGCTGGAAATCCTGAAGGGCTGATGCGCCCTGCGCCTCGCGCGGCGGTCCAGACATCCGTAAAATCAACGTGTTGCAGTGACCTTTGCGCGTCTGATAGGACGTGCGGCGCTGTAGCGAGCGACCGCTTGCTTCAGGCGGCGCTGGTTTCGCGCGCGTCGCCTTCTTCGGGGATGACGAAGGCGAGGATCGCCGCCATCGCCTGGGCGCGGTAGCGGTCCGCCTCGTGCAGCAGCTCGTGTCGGGCGCCGTCGATCGGGATCATCTGCGCGGCGCGGAAATTGCGCGCCAGCCATTCGACGGCGATGTGGGGTACCAGCCGATCGGCCGTCGGTGCCAGGATGATCGTCGGCAGGGTGATGCGGGTCAGATGCTCGCGGCGGATGACCCGGCGCATGGCGTGGAAAGCCTCGCTCAGCCAGCGCGCCGTCGGGGGCCCGAGCCTCAGTTCCGGATGCGCATCGGTTAGCGCGATGTTGCGGGCGTAGCGGCGGCGATCGGCCGTCAGCACGTTGTTTTCGAAGGGGCGGTTGCCCTTGTCGGGGTGTGCCGGCAGGGCGCCGAGGCCGACCAGCCGCATGAAGGTCGCAACCGTCGCGATGCTCTTTTCGCCGAGCGCCTGGCCGCCAAGGCCGACGAAGGGTGCGAGCACCACCAGCCGATCGATGCGGCTTGCCAGCATCGGGGCGAGGGAGAGGGCAACGAGAGCGCCCATGGAATGGGCGACGATCGAGAAGGGCAGGCGGGTATCGGGCAGCACGATCTGTTCGAGGAAGGTGCTGAGGTCGCGCTCATAGTCGGAAAAGTGGTCGACATAACCGCGTCCGGGGTGCGCCAGCAGCCGCTCGGAGCCGGCCTGGCCGCGCCAGTCGAAGGTGGCGACCCAGAGGCCGGCCGCAGTCAGATCGGCAATCGTCTCGAAGTACTTCTCGATCGATTCGTTGCGGCCCTGCAGCAGAACGACCGTGCCGCGCGCCACCGGCTGCTTCGTCTTGAAGATCGCATAGCGGATCTTGCGGCCGCCGATGCCATCGAAAAAGCCAGCGACATGATTGTCCGGGATCGGATTGTCCGGTGTCGCGTGGAGGATCGAGGTCATGGGGTCGTGGCCGGAGGTGAAAGCGTGTTGATCGGTAGCATCAAGGGATAGGCGGCAGGGTCTTCGCCGTCAAAGAAAAAAGCCGGAAACGGTGGGTGAAATCCGGACGATCACCGTTTCCGGCCGCTGAAGGGGAAGGGACATGTCACTTCAGCCTGGGCGTTGCGGCCCAGGATTTTGTTTTAGTCCCGCCGGGCTGAACGGAAGCCGAAGCCGGCGTTCATGTCGGGTTCACGGAAAAATCGTCGGCGGGGGCGTCTTGAAGTCGTCAAATCGCCTCCCCAAATCAGGGTCACGGGCGCCGAAGACGGGTCCGTTCACCGGTCCTGCCACTGCCAGAATGGGGTGGCCGACCAGACATCGCAAAAGTTGCTCCAAGGAGGACACCATGCGTCACTTCGATTTCTCTCCCCTTTACCGCTCGACCGTCGGATTCGACCGCCTGTTCACCATGCTCGACAGCCTCGGCCAGCCGGGTGAAGCCCAGACCTATCCGCCCTACAACATCGAGCGCACCGGCGAAAACGCCTACCGCATCACCATGGCCGTTGCCGGTTTCGACGAGAGCGAGCTTTCGATCGAGGCGCGTGAACACACGCTGACGGTCAAGGGCGAAAAGGCCGAGGACAAGGGCGAAGAAAGCCAGTTTCTCCATCGCGGCATTGCCAAGCGCGCCTTCGAGCGCCGCTTCCAGCTCGCCGATCACGTGGAGATCAAGTCCGCTTCGCTGAAGAATGGCTTGCTGCACATCGATCTTACCCGCGAGATCCCGGAAGCCGCCAAGCCCCGCCGGATCGAGATCGCGTCGGTCGCATCGCAGCCGAAGCAGATCGAGGCTCAGACCCTCTGAACATCATGCCCGAACAGGGCATGAAACAGACCTCCCACAAAGAACGGCGTCCTCTACGGGCGCCGTTTTTTGTTGTCGGATCAATCAGGGCTGGGCCGGTACCGGCATGGCGGAAGCAGCCGCTTTCCTTGCTGCATAACGCTGGGCAATCACCGCGCAGGCCATCAGCTGGATCTGGTGGAACAGCATGACGGGCAGCACGATCGCGCCGATGTTCTGGCCGGCGAAGATGGCGCTTGCCATGGGGACGCCGCTCGCAAGGCTCTTCTTCGAGCCGCAGAAGGTGATGGCGATCTCGTCGGCCTTGTCGAAACCGAGCAGGCGGCTGCCGTACATGGTGACGGCAATCACGAGCGCCAGCATGACGATCTCTATGACGACGAGCACGCCGAGATCGGTCAGAGAAAACGTCTGCCACAGGCCGGAGGTGACCGCCTGGCTGAAGGCGAGGTAGACGACCATCAGGATCGAGCCGCGATCGACCGGCGCCAACAGTCCCTTGCGGGCGCGGATCCAGTTGCCGATCACGGGCTGCAGCATCTGGCCGATGACGAAGGGGGCAAGCAGCTGCAGCAGGATCTGCTTGACCGCATCGAGCGTGACGGTGCCATGGCCGCCGGCGGAAAACAGCAGCCCGACGAGCAGCGGCGTCAGGAACATGCCGAAAATGTTGGAGGCCGACGCCGAGCAGATCGCGGCCGGCACATTGCCACCGGCCATGGAGGTGAATGCGATCGACGACTGCACCGTCGAGGGCAGCACGCAGAGGAAGAGGATGCCGGTATAGAGCGATTGCGGCAGGATCGAATCCGGCACGAAGCCGATCGCAAGGCCGAGCAGCGGGAAGAGCACGAAGGTCGAGGCAAGGATCGTCAGGTGCAGGCGCCAATGCAGGATGCCGGCGATCACCACGTCGCGCGACAGGCGCGCCCCGTGCAGGAAGAAGACCATGCCGACAGCCACCTTCGTCGCCAATCCGAACCATTCGGTTGCCTCGCCATGGATCGGCAGGACGGATGCAAGCAGCACCGTCGCCAGAAGCAGGATCGTGAAGGTATCGGGAAGGTAGCGGCGCATATCAGCTCACTTGCTCGTTATCGAACGTCTTGCGGGGATCGCTCATTGTGAAGCAGGATGCAAGGAATAACAGTTATCACGAAATGAGATGAGCTATGTTGGATCTCGTGCAGTTGCGCAGTTTCGTCGCCCTCGAACAGATGGGCAGCTTCACGCTTGCAGCGGAAAAACTATCGCTCGGGCAATCGACGGTCAGCCAGCATATCCAGCGGCTCGAAGCCTCGCTCGGACGCACGCTCGTCGACCGCGATACGCACCGCGTTTCGCTGACGGCAGACGGGCAGGCGCTGCTTGCCCACGCGCGCTCGATGCTGGCGATCGACGGCGAGGTCCGGGCGCTGTTTGCCGAAAGCAGTTTGCGCGGCCGTCTCCGCCTCGGGGTCTCCGAGGACTTCGTCATGAGCCGGCTGCCGGCGGTGCTGGAAGACTTCGTCCGCGCCCATCCGTCGGTCGATCTGGAACTCACGGTGGCCCTGAGCGGCGTGCTCTACCAGATGCAGGACAATGGCGAGATCGATCTGGTGCTTGCCAAGCGCAGGCTCGGCGACCTCAGGGGCGAGCTCGTCTATCGCGAACCGCTGGTTTGGCTGGCGCGCGATCCCGAGAGGATCAAGCGCGACAAGGTGCTGCCGCTGATCGCCTTTCCGCCGCCGAGCATCACCCGCAGCGTCGCGCTCGAAGTGCTCGACCGCCACCGCCTGCCGTGGCGGATCGTATGCACCTGTGGCAGCCTCAGCGGCCTGACGGCGGCGGCCCGTGCCGGCATGGGCGTGCTCGTGCAGCCGCGCAGCATGGTGCCCTCGGGGCTGAAGGAAATCCCGGCCGGGCTCCTGCCGCCGCTCGAAGACGTGGAATTCGTGCTGGTGCCGAGCAAGGGCGTCGACCGAAAGCTGAGTGCGGCGCTCTCGGTCGAAATCCTCGCCAATCTGAGGACCCTGCAAGGGCAGTCCTGAAGGCAGGGCCGATACCGATACCGCTCAGCAGCCGGCGACGAAGCGGTCGACGTCCTCGGCCTTGGTCGCAAAGCTGGTGACGAGGCGATAGAGGCCCTCGTTCTTAGCAAGCTTGCCCTCGAGGTCGTGCGGCACTGGCCAGTCGTAGAAGACGGCGCCATCCTGCCTGAGCTTCGCCGCCACATCCTTGCTGATGATGGCGAAGACCTCGTTGGCATCGGCCTGCCAGGCAAGCCGGCTCGTCTTTGCGGCGGCAATGCCCTCGGCCAGGCGTGTGGCCATGGCGTTGGCGTGACGGGCGAGATTCAGCCAGAGATCGCCGGCGAAATAGGCGTCGAACTGCGCCGAGACGAAACGCGACTTGGAGAAAAGCTGGGCGGAGCGCTTGCGCAGGAAGTGCATCTCGTGGGCCTTGGAGAGGTCGAACAGCACCAGCGCCTCGGCGCACCAGCAGCCGTTCTTGGTGCCGCCGAAGGAGACGAGGTCGACGCCGCGCTTCCAGGTCATTTCGGCGGGCGTTACGTCGAGGCTGACCAGCGCGTTGGCGAAGCGCGCACCATCCATGTGCAGCGGCAGCTTGTGTCCCTTGGCGACGGCCGCGATCGCTTCGATTTCGGCGAGCGAATAGACCGTGCCGCTTTCCGTCGCTTGCGTCAGCGATACCGCACTGGGCTGGCCGCCATGGACGTTATCGAGCGGGAAGCGCCGGATCTCGGCTTCGAGGCGGGAGGCCTCCATCTTGCCCCGCGGTCCGTCGACGGGTTTCAGTCGGGCGCCATGCGAAAAGAATTCGGGCGCGCCGCATTCGTCGGCGATGACATGGGCCTCGCGATGGCAGAAGGCGACACCGCCGGCGCGGTTGGCTGTTGCCAGTGCCAGCGAATTGGCGGCTGTTCCGGTGCCGACGAAGAAGACGGCGACGTCCCTTTCGAAGATGTCCGCGAACTTCTTCTCCACCTTCCGGTCGAGCTCGCTGGTGCCATAGGCCGACGCGTAGCCGCCGGCATGGGCCATCAGGCTTTCGGCAATCGCGGGATGGGCGCCAGCCCAGTTATCAGACGAAAAAATCATCACTTCTCACCCTGTTTCACCGTCAATTCGACGGCTTTTGCCGACCTTAGCCGAGTTTATAGCCGGATCAATCACGGTCAGCGGCCGAAAGGCCAACGGGAGACCAGTTTGAAACCAAAATGAAGAAAACGACGATATGCCGTAATTAAATTATAAAAGCCGGAAATTTCCGGCAATGTTCGGCAAAATCTTCTCCATTATTTGCTGATATGCCTCTTGCGGAGGGGGGTGGTTTCTGGCATAGAGCACATGAAATAGGACAGGTTTGCTGTCCTATTTCGGTCTAGGGACCGGAACAATCGCCGTGAGTGCCTAAAAAAGTGGCATCCGGCGTGCGAAGCGGGAGGATTGGCCGGATTTCATCCGGTTGTTATCGCCTGCCGTCAGGATGGTCGCAGACATCAGTGCCTGATGATGCCGTGCTTATTTGCGACCTGATCAGGATCATGAGACGATGAGTGCCCCGGCTTTTCGGCGTGTCTTTGCGCGCAACGAAGAGTCATGCGCGGGCGGTGCCATGCCCGGCGGTGCCGGGTTCAACAGGAGGGAAAACGATGACGGATCATTCGCCATCACAGCAATCTGGGCTCAACCTCGCACACAGCGTTGCGACGGCTGAAAAAACGCCCGCATTCCCGACTGGCCTGCCGCGAAAACAGGGGCTCTACGATCCGCGCAACGAACATGACGCCTGCGGTGTCGGCTTCGTCGCCCATATGAAGGGTCAGAAGTCGCACCAGATCGTGCGCGATGGCCTCTTCATGCTCGAAAACCTGACGCACCGTGGTGCCGTCGGCGCCGACCCGCTGATGGGAGATGGCGCGGGCATCCTCGTGCAGATTCCCGACCGTTTCTTCCGCGAGGAGATGGCCAAGCAGGGCATCACCCTGCCGAAGGCGGGCGAATATGCCGTCGGCCACATCTTCATGCCGCAGGACGATGCGCTCGTCGAACACTTCAAGCAGGTGATCAAGGACGTCGTCACCGAAGAGGGCCAGGTGCTCATCGGCTACCGCGACGTGCCCGTCGACAACGCGTCGCTGTCGAAGGCGCCGGAAATCGCCGCGACCGAGCCGCGCCATGTCCAGATCTTCATCGGTGCCGGCCGTGACGCCGCCACGAACCCGGAGTTCGAGCGCCGTCTCTTCACGCTGCGCAAGGTGATCTCCAACCGCATCTATGACGAATACAAGGGCGAGGAGAGCAACTTCTACCCCGTGTCGCTGTCGTCCTCGACGATCGTCTACAAGGGCATGTTCCTCGCTTACCAGGTCGGCGCCTATTACAAGGATCTGTCCGACCCGCGCTTCGAAAGTGCGGTGGCGCTCGTTCACCAGCGCTTCTCGACCAACACGTTTCCGTCGTGGAAGCTCGCCCATCCCTACCGCATGGTCGCCCACAACGGCGAAATCAACACGCTGCGCGGCAACGTCAACTGGATGGCAGCGCGCCAGGCCTCGGTTTCCTCGCCGCTCTTCGGCGACGACATCTCCAAGCTCTGGCCGATCTCCTACGAAGGCCAGTCGGACACCGCCTGCTTCGACAACGCACTCGAGTTCCTGGTGCAGGGCGGCTATTCGCTGTCGCATGCCGTCATGATGCTGATCCCCGAGGCGTGGGCCGGCAACCAGTTGATGTCGCCTGAGCGAAAGGCGTTCTACGAATACCACGCAGCGCTGATGGAGCCGTGGGACGGTCCGGCAGCTGTCGCCTTTACCGACGGTCGCCAGGTCGGTGCGACGCTCGACCGCAACGGTTTGCGTCCGGCCCGCTACATCGTCACCTCGGACGACCGCGTCATCCTCGCGTCGGAAGCCGGCGTGCTGCCGGTCGACGAAGACAAGATCGTCAAGAAGTGGCGCCTGCAGCCGGGCAAGATGCTGCTCATCGATATGGAACAGGGCCGCATCATCTCCGACGAGGAGGTGAAGTCCTCGCTCGCGCAAAAGCACCCCTACAGCAAGTGGCTCGAAGACACCCAGCTGATCCTCGAGGAGCTGAAGCCGGTGGAGCCGCGTGCGCTCCGCCGTGACGTTTCCCTGATCGATCGCCAGCAGGCCTTTGGCTACACGCTCGAAGACACCAAGATCCTGATGTCGCCGATGGCGACGACCGGCCAGGAAGCGATCGGCTCGATGGGCACCGACACGCCGATCTCGGCGATGTCGGACAAGCGCAAGCTGCTTTACACCTATTTCAAGCAGAACTTTGCGCAGGTCACCAACCCGCCGATCGACCCGATCCGCGAGGAGCTGGTGATGAGCCTCGTCTCCTTCATCGGTCCGCGTCCGAACATCCTCGACCACGAGGGCATGGCGCATGCCAAGCGGCTCGAGGTGCGCCAGCCGATCCTGACCAACGGCGATCTCGAAAAGATCCGCTCGATCGGTCACACCGAGGATCGTTTCGACACCAAGACGCTCGACTTTACCTATGACATTTCGCGCGGCGCCGAAGGGATGCCGGAAATGCTCGACCGGCTCTGCGAACGTGCGGAAGCGGCGGTGAAGGGCGGCTACAACATCATCGTTCTGTCGGACCGCCAGGTCGGACCGGACCGCGTGGCTATCCCGGCGCTGCTCGCGACCGCGGCCGTGCACCACCACCTGATCCGCAAGGGTCTGCGCACGTCGGTCGGCATCGTGCTTGAATCCGGCGAACCGCGCGAAGTGCATCAGTTCTGTCTGCTCGCCGGCTACGGCGCCGAGGCGATCAACCCCTATCTCGCCTTCGATACGCTCACCGACATGCACAAGCGTGGCGAGTTCCCCAAGGAAGTCGACGGCAGCGAAGTGGTCTACCGCTACATCAAGGCCGTCGGTAAGGGCATCCTCAAGGTCATGTCCAAGATGGGCATCTCGACCTACCAGTCCTATTGTGGCGCGCAGATCTTCGACGCCGTCGGCCTGTCGTCGAAGCTTGTCGACCAGTTCTTCTTCGGCACGGCGACGACGATCGAAGGCATCGGCCTCGAAGAGATCGCCGCCGAAACCGTCGCCCGCCACAAGGCGGCCTTCGGCGCCGACCCGGTTCTCGCCAACTCGCTCGATATCGGTGGCGAATATGCCTTCCGCATGCGCGGCGAAAGCCATGCCTGGACGCCGGACGCGATCGCCTCGCTGCAGCACGCCGTTCGTGGCAACGCAGAGGACCGCTACCGCGAGTTCGCCGAGATGGTGAACAACTCGGCGCTGCGCATGAACACCATCCGTGGCCTGTTCACGATCAAGAGCGCCGAAGCCCTTGGCCGCAAGCCGATCTCGGTCGACGAGGTCGAACCGGCCGTCGATATCGTCAAGCGCTTCTCGACCGGGGCCATGTCCTTCGGCTCGATCAGCCGCGAGGCACATACGACGCTGGCGATTGCCATGAACCGGATCGGCGGCAAGTCGAACACCGGCGAAGGGGGCGAGGAAAGCGACCGCTACCTGCCGCTGCCCGATGGTTCGATGAACCCGGAACGTTCGGCGATCAAGCAGATCGCGTCCGGCCGCTTCGGCGTGACCACCGAGTATCTGGTCAATGCCGACATGCTGCAGATCAAGGTGGCGCAAGGGGCCAAGCCCGGCGAAGGCGGGCAGCTGCCCGGCCACAAGGTCGATGCAACGGTTGCCAAGACCAGGCATTCGACCCCGGGCGTCGGCCTGATTTCGCCGCCGCCGCACCATGACATCTACTCGATCGAAGACCTGGCACAGCTGATCTACGATCTGAAGAACGTCAATCCGGAAGCCGACGTTTCGGTCAAGCTCGTCTCGGAAGTCGGCGTCGGCACGGTTGCCGCCGGCGTTGCCAAGGCGCGCGCCGACCATATCACCGTCGCTGGCTTCGACGGCGGTACCGGCGCTTCGCCGCTCACCTCGCTGAAACACGCCGGCAGCCCCTGGGAAATCGGTCTGGCCGAGACCCAGCAGACGCTGGTGCTGAACGGCCTGCGTTCGCGCGTCGCCCTTCAGGTCGATGGTGGTCTGAAGACCGGTCGCGACGTCATCATCGGCGCGCTGCTCGGTGCCGACGAATTCGGCTTCGCCACCGCACCGCTGATCGCCGCCGGCTGCATCATGATGCGCAAGTGCCACCTCAACACCTGTCCCGTCGGCGTTGCGACCCAGGATCCGGTGCTGCGCAAGCGCTTCAAGGGCACGGCCGAACACGTCATCAACTACTTCTTCTTCGTGGCCGAGGAAGTGCGCGAGATCCTGGCGTCGCTCGGCGTCAGGAAGCTCAACGACATCGTCGGCGCTTCGGAACTGCTCGAAAAGGACAGTGCGCTTGCGCACTGGAAGGCCAACGGCCTCGACTTCTCGAAGATCTTCCACAAGGTGGAAGCCAAGAAGGAAGAGACCTACTGGACCACGCGCCAGCAGCACCCGATCGACGATGTTCTCGATCGCAAGCTGATCAAGGAAGCGGCGGTCGCGCTCGAAACCAAGGCTCCGGTCAAGATCGAAGCCGAGATCAAGAACGTCGACCGTTCGGCCGGCGCGATGCTTGCGGGTGCGCTTGCCAAGCGCTGGGGCCACAAGGGCCTGAAGGACGACACCATCCACGTGACCCTCAAGGGCACGGCTGGCCAGTCCTTCGGCGCGTTCCTCGCACGCGGCATCACCTTCGATCTCGTGGGTGACGGTAACGACTATGTCGGCAAGGGTCTTTCGGGCGGTCGCATCATCGTCCGGCCGCCGGAAAATGCCACGATCGTTCCGCAAGAATCGATCATCGTCGGCAACACCGTGCTTTACGGCGCGATCTCGGGCGAGTGCTACTTCAACGGCGTAGCCGGCGAACGTTTCGCCGTGCGCAACTCCGGCGCGGTCGCGGTCGTCGAGGGCGTGGGTGACCACGGCTGCGAATACATGACCGGCGGCGTCGTCGTCGTGCTCGGCGGAACGGGGCGCAACTTTGCGGCCGGCATGTCGGGCGGTGTCGCCTATGTGCTCGACGAGGAAGGCGATTTCGCCCGTCGCTGCAACATGGCGATGGTCGAGCTGCAACCGGTTCCGGAAGAGGACGACATGCTGGAGAAGCTGCACCACCACGGCGGCGACATCATGCACAAGGGCATGGTCGACGTGTCGGGCGACATGACGCGCCACGACGAGGAGCGGCTTTATCAGCTCATCTCCAACCACCTTCACCACACGGGTTCGCCCCGGGCGAAGGAGATCCTCGATCACTGGACGGATTATCGGCCGAAGTTCCGCAAGGTCATGCCGGTCGAGTACCGCCGTGCGCTCGAGGATATGGAACGCATGAAAATGGCAGAGGCGGCCGAATAGGAGGCCCCGGTGACCAAGGCTCCCGGTTCATCACAGATCGGTTCGGGGGCCCCTCACGCGCGCTCGCAAAAAGCGCCTGTTCAGACGCACAGCTTTCAGGATGAAACGATGGGTAAGGTAACTGGATTTCTCGAGATCGACCGGCAAGTGGCAAAGTACCAGCCGGCGTCCGACCGCATCCGCCATTTTCGCGAATTCACCATTCCGATGTCAGAACCGGAAGTGCAGAAGCAGGCTGCTCGCTGCATGGACTGTGGCATCCCCTATTGCCACGGCCCGACCGGCTGCCCGGTGCACAACCAGATCCCGGACTGGAACGATCTCGTCTACAACGGCAACTGGGACGAGGCGATCCGCAACCTGCATTCGACCAACAACTTCCCGGAATTCACCGGCCGCGTCTGCCCGGCGCCGTGCGAGGAAGCCTGCACGTTGAACCTCGAAGACACCCCGGTCGCGATCAAGACCGTCGAACAGGCGATCGCCGACAAGGCCTATGAAATGGGCTATATCGTGCCGCAGCCGGCCGTCACCAAGACCGGCAAGAAGGTCGCGATCATCGGCTCGGGACCTGCCGGTATGGCCGCGGCCCAGCAGCTTGCCCGCGCCGGCCACGAGGTGCACGTCTACGAGCGCGAAACCAAGCCCGGCGGCCTGCTGCGCTACGGCATCCCGGACTTCAAGATGGAGAAGAACTTCATCGATCGCCGCGTCGACCAGATGCGCGGCGAAGGCGTCACTTTCCACTGCGGCATCAATGTCGGCGTCGACGTTCCGATGCAGCGCCTGCTCGACGAGCATGACGCCGTGCTCTACTGCGGCGGCTCCGAGACCCCGCGCGACGCGGGAATCCCCGGCGTCCAGTTCGCCGGCGTGCATGACGCGATGCCCTATCTCGTCCAGCAGAACCGCCGCGTCGGCCGCGAGAACATCGACAGCGTCGGCTGGCCGTCGCAGCCGATCCTTGCCGGCGGCAAGCATATCGTCGTCGTCGGCGGTGGTGATACCGCGTCCGACTGTGTCGGCACCGCTTTCCGCCAGGGCGCCGTCAAGGTGACCCAGCTCGACATCCGTCCGCAGCCGCCGGAAAAGGAAGACAAGCTCGCCGTCTGGCCGTTTTGGGCGACGAAGATGCGCACCTCTTCGAGCCAGGCCGAAGGCGCCATCCGCGAGTTCCAGGTGGCGACCCTTGAGTTCATCGGCGACGAGGACGGCAACCTGACCGGCGTGAAGTGCTGCCAGGTGGATGATCGCCGCAAGCCGGTCGCCGGCACGGAGTTCATCATCAAGGCGGATCTTGCCTTCATCGCCATCGGTTTCAGTGGTCCCTTCACCAACAGCGTGATCAAGGACCTCGGCGACAAGCTGACGCTCAACACCGACCGCCGCGGCTCGACCAACGTCGTCGCCAACGAGCGCGACTACAAGACCTCGGTCGACAAGCTCTGGACGGCCGGCGACGTGCGCCGCGGCCAGTCGCTCGTCGTCTGGGCGATCCGCGAAGGCCGCCAGGCGGCGCGTGCGATCGACGAGGCGCTGATGGGTTCGACCACGCTGCCGCGCTAAGGCATTACTCCCAAGCATGAAAAAAGCCCCGCAGCGATGCGGGGCTTTTTTCATGGTGTGCCAGAAGGCTGAATGGGGATCGTCGGCCTAGTTGCGGATCACCGGGTTGCTGATGACCGTGTTTGGCTTCGAGAGGCGGAAGTCATCGACGCGGCCGGCCGGAGCGGCGGCGACGTCACCCTTGCCAACCAGCAGGTCGCGTGGGCTCTTGCCGTTGCCCTTGTCCGGTGCGGCGCTGCCGAGCAGGGACGCGGCGCCATCCAGCGCCGGATCGGTCAGCCCGATCGGCTGGGTCTTGACGATATCCTCGTTGCCGAGCGGTGCGGTCACCACCAGGTCCTTGAGCTCGTCGGCGCCCGGCACGTTCTTGTCGGTGGCGGCGGCATCGCCGAGCAGCCGACGGATGTCCTTCTCGACGTAGAAGGCAAGCTTGCGCTTGCCGGCCTTGGTGAGGTTGACGCCGTCGGCGCCGCGCAGGCGCACCTGCTGGCCGTTGATATCGGAGCCGGTCAGAACGAACTTGCCGCCCTCATCGACGAAGCCGTCCCAGATGTCGACGAACTGTCCGCCGACCTTCTCGATCTCCTCGCGATAGATGCCGTTGAAGGTGACCATGTCGGCGGTCATCGCGGCCGACTGGAACGGCGGCATGCCGACCCAGAGAACCGGCAGCTTTTCCTTGCGCGCAAGGGCTGCCAGCGCGTTGACACGCTTGCGATATTCTTCCGTCCAAAGGTCGGAGCGGAACTTCTCCTTGGTGCTGCCGATCTGCATCTGCTGGCGATCGTTGGCGCCGAGGCTGATGATGATGACCGACGGCTTCACGTCGCCGACATAGCCCGGCAGCGTGCCCGGCCAATTGAAATAGTCCTCGCGCACGAGGCCGGACGAGCCGTTCGCCCGCGTCTCGATGGTGATGCCGGGCGTCATCTCGAAGGCGGTCTTCAAGCCGTCGCCGAGGCTGCCGGCCATGAAGTCGCCGACGACGAGCACCTTCTTGGCATCTGGCGCTTTCTCCACCACCACCGGCGCCGGGGCAGGGGTGTCGGCGACCTTCGGCTTCTGCTTCTGTTGGCCCTGGCCCTTCTGTCGCTGCTGCGGCTGGCGCTGGCGCTTCGGGCGCGGTTGTTCGGGATAATAGTCGCGATCTGCATAGGTCGGCCGTTCGCGGGTCAGCCCGCCGAAAAGCATCTGGAACAGAGTGCGCCGCTGCACCCGTTCCTGCGCTTCGGCAAAGCTCGCAAAAAGGCTGACGGTGAGCATCGCCACAAGGGCGATGCAGATCGTCGCAATCCCGAACGGCGTTCGGCCAACTTGCCTGCGGCGTTTGCTGATCATCTGCTTTCTGCCCCGTTCATCGCGTATTCGGGCGGCCTTGCCGCGCAAAAGTTTCAGCGCGCCGCACGGGGTGCAGCGCGCTTGCCCTATTGTATCTCACGGATACTCAGATCGCGAAACCGTTTCGAACCTGCTAGTTGCGGAGCGCCCGCAGCAGCATCTGGGTCGGCTCTCCGTCCGGCGCCAGTCCGTTCTTCGACTGGAACGCCTGGATCGCGGCCTTGGAGCCGGAGCCGAAATTGCCGTCGACTTCGCCGCTGTAGTAGCCGAGCTCCTTCAGCCGGTTCTGCAGCTCGAACTTCTCGCTGATATCAAGCGAACCGTCCGGACGCGGCCAGCGCTGCTGCATGCCCTGGTAGCCGGCGATCTGGTCGGCGAGCAGGCCGACGCCAAGCGCGTAGCTGTCCGAGGCGTTGTAGCGCTTGATGACGAAGAAGTTCTTGGTCATCAGGAAGCCGGGGCCCTGGCCCCCGCTCGGCAGCTTGAGTTCGGCGCGGGTGCTGCCGTTGCGGAAGCCCTTGCCGTTCGGCCGGGCAAAACCGAGCGACGCCCATTCCTTGAGCGTCTTCGTCTGGCCGGAATATTTCGCGGCATTTGCCGGCGGGGCGACCTCGTAGCCCCAGGTCTCGCCCGGTTGCCAGCCATTCTTCTTCAGGAGGTTGGCGGCGGTCGCCAGCGCGTCCGGCACGGAGTTCCAGATGTCGCGGTGACCGTTTCCATCCGCATCGACTGCATAGAGCAGGTAGCTCGTCGGGATGAACTGGGTGTGGCCCATGGCACCCGCCCAGGAGCCGGTCAGCTCGCGCGGCGTGATGTCGCCCTTCTGCAGGATCTTGAGTGCTGCGATCAGCTGCTTCTTGGCATAGTTCGACCGCTTCGGATCCGCATAGGCAAGGGTTGCCAGCGCGCGCGGCACGTAGTGCAGGCGGTCATCCTTCTCCAGCACTGCGCCGTAGTTGGACTCCATCGACCAGATGGCCAGAAGAATGGTCTTGTCGACGCCGAAGTGTTTCTCCAGCGCGTTCAGCGTGCGGGCGTGCTTGGTCGCCATCTCCTGGCCGACGCGCTTGGTGTAGGGGTTCACGCGGGAATCGATATATTCCCAGATCTTGTGCTTGAACTCCGGCTGGTAGTTGGCCTTGTCGATCACCGTCTGGTCGGGCGACTTTACGCCGGCAAAGGCCTGGCGGTAGGTTGACTTGGTGATGCCGGCCTGGGCGGCGGTCGCGTAAAACTCGTTGATCCAGTTCTGGAACCCGGTATCGGCGCGCGCAGGTGCGGTGCCGAGCGTGGCGGCGGATAGGACGAGGGCGGCTGCGATATGACGGAAAAACGTCCTGCGGTTTCTGATCATCAGCTGTCGGTTCCGTTTCTCTGCGGAGCTTCGGCCGTCATGGCCCGAATCACTCCGCAAGGTGGCAGTCTGGGGCCAGCCTGGACGGTGGGGGCAGTCGTCGGCGGCTCCTGTTTCGGATCCGGCCGCGCTTGTTGCATTGCCGGATTGCAACGAATCTACAGAAACGTGGTCAACAAACCCTTTACCATGAAAATGTGGTGGCGTCTTCGGCCACAGAAAATGTCAAGCCTTGGTCGTGGAGTTCGCATATGCATTTGTTTCGTCGGTTCATGCTGTGTTCAGCTGACGGCATAGAGATTGCGGCTCCATTACGGAGCGCTGTATGGTTCGGGACGGATTGACGTCCAGGACCATTCGGCAAGAGTTATGAGTGAAATCCTTTCAAGGAGGTATCGATGACCGACAAGCGTAAAGTCCGCAAAGCCGTGTTCCCGGTCGCAGGACTGGGCACCCGTTTCCTGCCGGCGACCAAGGCCGTGCCGAAGGAAATGCTGACGGTGGTGGACAAGCCGGTCATTCAATATGTGGTCGACGAAGCGCTGGAAGCCGGGATCGAGCATCTGATCTTCGTGACCGGACGCAGCAAGGCTGTCATCGAGGACTATTTCGACATTCAGGTCGAGCTCGACCAGACGCTGCGCGAGCGCAACAAGAAGGCCGAGATCGCGCTGCTCGACGGCATCCTGCCGAAGGCCGGCACCACCAGCTTCACCCGCCAGCAGGCGCCGCTCGGCCTTGGCCACGCGGTCTGGTGCGCCCGTGAACTCGTCGGCAACGAGCCCTTCGCGCTGCTCCTGCCCGACATGATCATGAAGGGTGAGAAGGGCTGCCTGAAGGGCATGGTCGAGCTCTATGAGCAGAGCGGCGGCAACGTCATCGCGGTTGAGGAATGCGCGCCGGACCAGGCGCACAAATACGGCATCGTCGGCGTCGGCGACAAGGTCGGCGAAGGTTTCAAGATCACCAAGATGGTCGAGAAGCCAGCACCGGGCACTGCCCCCTCCAACTTCTTCATCAACGGCCGCTACATCCTGCAGCCGGAGATCTTCCCGATTCTCGAAAAGCAGGAGCGCGGCGCCGGCAACGAGATCCAGCTGACCGACGGCATGGTCAAGCTTTCCGACAACCAGCAGTTCGCCGCTTACCACTTCCGTGGCGATACCTACGACTGTGGCGCCAAGGACGGCTTCATCCTGGCCAACGTCGCCTTCGCGCTCGAGCGTGGCGATATCCGTCCGACCGTCGAAGGCCCGCTGAAGAGCCTGCTCGGCAGCCTGAAGTAATCGGCTTTCTCTTCTCGAAGGCAAGAAAGGCCGCGTCCATCGGGCGCGGCCTTTTTTTATCTGGATAATGGGATTGCCTCAGCGGCGCAGCGTCAACCCGACGCCGACGCGGGTGATGTCGGTGGTGTCGCCCTGATCGCGGGTGGTGCGCTCGTAGCTGACGTCGCCCGTCAGCGCCAGGTAGCGGTTGATGTCGTAGGTGAGGCCGGCGCCGGTGCGCCAGGTGGTCTCGTCCGACGAGCGGGCGTTCGAGGGGTAGTTGCGCAGCGTCAGGCTATTCGTCAGGC
This sequence comes from Ensifer sp. Root954, assembly GCF_001429005.1. Taxonomy (NCBI): domain Bacteria; kingdom Pseudomonadati; phylum Pseudomonadota; class Alphaproteobacteria; order Hyphomicrobiales; family Rhizobiaceae; genus Ensifer; species Ensifer sp. Root954. The sequence continues at coordinate 3,444 of NZ_LMJM01000002.1, read as the reverse complement.
GCGCGACGAGATCCGAGCGCATCTGGTGGGTGATGATGTTGGTGAGGTTGTAGTCGATCGAACCAGCGTCGCCGGGCGTCGTTGACGGGTTGAGGTCGGTCGACACGGCGAAGAGCACGTCGGTGCCGCGTTGCGGCGACCAGTTGAGGCGGCCATCGACCGACAGGCCGCGGAGTTCGCCAAGCCGTTCATCCTCGAAATTGTAGGTTTCGTAGCCGAGGCCGAGCTCGCCATAGAGTTTCTCGCCGAGGTCGAGCTCGATACCGCCGCGTGCGGCATAGGTCTGATAGGAGCGTTCGAAACCGAGCGGATCTTCGCGCAGATCGTAGAGCGACTTGCCGACGGAGGCTTCGAGGAACGGGATCAATGCCGGCGACAGTTCGTAGCCGACGCGGGCCGTGAGCACACCGGTGTTGCGGTTTCGATACTTGACCGAAAGGTTCGTGCCGTTTTCGAGTTCGACATCACCATAGGTGCGCCGGTCGAAATCGATGCCGACCGAGCCGCGGATCAGACCGAAATCACGCTCAACGGCCGCGCCGAGGCGGTAGGTGTTGACCGCGGACTGGTTTTTGGCGTTGGAGATCGCGTTCGGGTCGTCGGCGTCCTCGCGCTCGAAACTGTAGCCGGCGCGCAGACGGGCGATCGTTTCGTCCCAGAGATCGAGCCGCAGTTCCGCATCGACATTGGCGCGGGGCTCTTCCTCGCCCTCGCCGGAGATGTTGTTCTGCAACACGCCTTCGCCGGTGACGGTCAGCTGATGCCGCGACCAGTCCGAGGTCAAGGTGCCGCGGATTCCGGTTTCGAGATAGCCGCGGTTGGTCTTGGTGTCGCCGTCCTTGCGCCATTCGTGGTTGATGGTCTCGCTGACGCTGGGGCGCAGCGTGAAGGTGCCGATTCGGATGCCCGGGGCGCGATCGTATTCGGGGTTGTCGGTCCGCAACCGCAGACCGTCGATCGTCGGCTCGCGCTGGTTCAGGCGAAGGTAATCCTCGTTAGAGGCCGGGGTCAGGTCGTCAGCGCTGACGGCGCCGGTGGTCTGCGGATCGGTGATTGCGGGCGTCGCGGCCGGAACGGCTGAAGGCGCAGTGCCCGCGCCATAGGTGGTCGTCGTCGGAGCGGTGGCGGGAGCGGTCGTGGCGGTCTGGGCGTTCAAGGATGCGGGGGCAAGCATCGCCGTGCCGGCCAGCAGCAACGCCAGCGACGTCGAACGCCGCGCGCCTCCTTTGATCGAGCGAGATGAGCCTGGCACCATATGCCGTTTGTCCACGAGCCTGATTGCAATCCTTTCGCAACCGTAAAGCGACGTGGTTAATCAATCGTTTCCAAACGGAAAAAACGTCGTGGCATCAGCCGCTTGCGGTTACACTTTCGACGGTCAGGTTGCGGCCGTGGGTGGAAACGACGCGCACCCTTGTACCGGCCGGCAGGTCCGGTCCCTCAACGACCCAGAACGTGTCGTCGAGCCGGATGCGCCCTCGGCCTTCGGCGATCGGTTTTTCCAGGACCGCGGTGCGGCCGACGAGGCTTTCGGCGCGCTGGTTCAAAAGCGGCTCGTCGGTGGTCTCGGATGTGGAGAGAACGAAGCGGCGGCCAAGGAGAACGGCCGCCACCGAGAGCAGCGCGAACAGCACGAGCTGGACCTGCCACGTCCAGAAGCCGACCTCCCAAAGCATGAGGGAGAGGATGCCGACTGCCAAGGCGGCGACACCGATCCAGATCAGGAACACGCCGGGGGCGATGAGCTCGGCGGCGAGAAGCACGAAGCCCAGAACCCACCAGCTCCAGGGCCCGAGTTCTTGAATGGCGCGTTCGATCATCGTCTACTTCCCTTGCGCGGGATCGGTCGGGAAAGCCGGCGTGGTGCGCGGCGTCGACTGGCGCGGGCGGGTCGCTGGCGCCGTCTGGCTGTCGCCAAAGACTTCCTTGGCGATGGCGCCGATGCCACCGAGTGAACCGATCAGCGCGGAAGCTTCCATCGGCATCAGCACGATCTTCTGGTTGTTGGCGGTGCCGATCGAGGCGAGTGCCTCGGTGTACTTCTGGGCGACGAAGTAGTTGATCGCCTGCACGTCGCCGGCCGCAATGGCCTCGGAGACCATCTTGGTTGCCTTCGCCTCTGCCTCGGCCAGGCGCTCGCGCGCTTCGGCGTCACGAAACGCCGCTTCGCGCTGGCCCTCGGCCTGCAGGATCGCCGACTGCTTGGCGCCTTCGGCGCGCAGGATCTGGGCGTTTCTGGCGCCTTCGGCTTCGAGCACCTGCGCGCGTTTCTCGCGCTCGGCCTTCATCTGGCGCGCCATGGCATCGACGAGATCCTTCGGCGGGGCGATATCCTTGATCTCGATGCGGGTGATCTTGATGCCCCAGGGGCTGGCAGCTTCGTCGACGACGTGCAGCAGCCTGTCGTTGATCGTATCACGGTTGGAGAGCAGTTCGTCGAGGTCCATCGAACCCATGACCGAGCGGATGTTGGTCATCGTCAGGTTGAGGATGGCGTTTTCCAGATGCGCCACCTGGTAGGCGGCCTGCGCCGCATTCAGGATCTGATAGAAGGCGACGGCATCGGCCGAAACGCTGGCATTGTCCTTGGTGATGACTTCCTGGGTCGGAACGTCGAGCACCTGTTCCATCACGTTCATCTTGGCGCCGATGCGGTCGATGAACGGCACGATCAGATTGAGGCCCGGCTCCAGCGTTTTGGTGTAGCGACCGAAGCGCTCGATCGTATAGCGGTAGCCCTGCGGCACCGTCTTGATCCCCATGAAGAGGACCAGGATGATGAGCACCACGAAGCCAATGACGACGATATCCATTCCGCCCAAGACTTACCCCCTTAAATTGCAATCTCGACCTGTGGCTGCAGTCTAGCGTATTCCGTTTCCCTTCGGAATCGCTTTTCCGCGGATTGCGCGTAAATTCAAAATGTTAGATTGCCGCGCTCGCCGGTGGGCAAGAGCGCGGCTCCTTCATCCTGAGTTGGCGGCCAGCGCGCCGTTCAAGTGGGGTGATGGGACGCTTAAAGCCAGCCGGCAAGCTCCCGGCGCACGACGTGTTCGAGCACGGCCATGCCTTCGGCGCTGTCGTTCAGGCAGGGGATGTGGGTGAACTTCTCGCCGCCATTGTGATGGAAGCTTTCGGCCGCCTGCTCGGCG
>NZ_LMJM01000002.1:0-173 GCF_001429005.1 Ensifer sp. Root954 | reverse complement strand
CTTTTCGCGCAAAAGCCGCGCGGTCTTCTGGCACTGGCAGTAGTAGGGATCGCCCTTGTCGAAATAGCTCTTCGGAATGCCGTGGAAGGAGGTCAGAACCACCTCCGGCTCCCAGTCGAGCGTCGCCAGGTGACGCTCGATCGAGGTTGCCAGAGCGTCGATGTAGACGGGAT
>NZ_LMJM01000001.1:561279-704517 GCF_001429005.1 Ensifer sp. Root954 | reverse complement strand
CGGAAAGAGAGCGGGCAGCGCCAGCGACGAGGCGGCACCGAGGAACGAGCGTCTTGTCGGCATCGTCAGGCCCTTTCGTCGGTGCCGGCAGCATCCTTCGCCGTGCCGGTTGCGATCTGCCCGCCGGGCAGATGGCCGAACACGTGCGGCATGCACTGCCGATTGAACCAGGAGAGGTTGACCGGCTCACCCGACAGGGCGCGCTCGACCAGGGGGACGGATTGCTCCCCGATGAGAATGCCGAGCAGACCGATCAGCGCGATGACCGGCGGCGCCGGCGAGCGGACGTTGAGCAGCGCATAGATGACGCCGACGACCAGCCCGGCTCCAAGCGAGAGAAGGTACATCTTCATCGCCAACTCCTTTACGGGATAAAGGTGCCGCTCCGGCCGCAGCGAGGCGGCCAGAGCGTTAATCTAGAGCGCGGAAGCGTTCTGTCAGTGGCCTTCGGACGCGCCGAACATCGACTTGGCGTAGATGATGCCGAGGCCATACGAACCGCCGAACTTCTTGGCGATACCGGTGGTCATGTCGTAGGTCTCGGTGCGCGCCCAGTCGCGCTGCAGCTCGAGCATGTATTGCAGCGAGGTCATCGGCCGGACGCCGGCCTGCACCATGCGGTCCATCGCCCGCTCATGCGCCTCGTCCGAAACGTCGCCGCAGGCGTCGGCGATGGCATAGACCTCGAAGCCCTGATCGAGCGCCGAGAGGGTCGGGCCGACGATGCAGACCGAGGTCCACAGCCCGCACATGACAAGGCGCTTCTTGCCGATGCGGTTGACCTCTTCGATCACGGCGGCGTCTTCCCAGGTGTTCATCGAGGTGCGGTCCAGCAGTTTCTGGCCGGGGAAGGCATCGGTGATCTCGGAGAACATCGGGCCGGAGAAGGTCTTTTCGGCAACGGTCGTGAGGATGGTCGAAACGCCGAAACCTGCCGCCGCATTGGCGACAAGTGCTGCGTTGTTGCGCAAGAGCACCGCGTCGATCGACTTGGTCGCAAAGGACATCTGCGACTGGAAGTCGATCATGATCAGAGTGTGGTCTTTGGGCGAGACGAGGAGTTTGCCGGGGGTCGCTGTCGCAGACATGGTCGTGACCTCTTACTGTTGAAACTGAACTCCGATTGGAGAGGCCCAACTATGCCGCCGAGCGGCGACCCGTTCTTGTCGCCAAAGGTGGATTTTTGAAAATTTCGCTCGCCTTCAGCCGGCAGGGCGCGTGTACTTTCAGAGGGTTACGACTGTCGGCTGCGCCGCCACTGGCGCGGCGTGGCACCTGCGGCCTGCGCAAAGGCCCGGGTAAAATGGCTCTGATCCGAAAAGCCGCAGACGACGGCAATTTCACTCAGGGACGTGGGCGAGAACTGCAGCAGATCCTTGGCCTTTTCGATCCTCTGCTGCAGCAGCCAGCGGTAGGGCGTGCTGCCCATGGTCTCGCGAAAGGCACGCAAAAAAGCCGCCTGCGACAGATTGCAGGTCGCAGCCATTTCCTCGACGGTGAGCTCGCCATCCAGACGGGCTTGCACCAGATCGCGGATCTTTGCCTGGCAGCGCTGCGAAAGCCTGCGTCCTCCGGCAAGGCTCTCGCCACGGCCGTTACCGTACTGCCGGACCATATGCACGCCGATTGCCACCGAGAGCTGGTCGACAAACAGCGCGCTTCGATCCGTGTATCCGTCCACCGACGCAAACAAAGCGCCGAGCATGCCGCCGAGAACAGGGTCGGGCGAGCCGGAAACGGGCCGCAGCTCGCTGACGCCAGAAGCATTTGCCGCGTCTGCGATGCGTTCGAGCGCACCGTGGCCGATCTCAAGCAAGGTGAAATCGAAGGATCCTTTGAGATCGGCTTTATAATCGTCGGCAAAGTTCCTGACGTAGATCGAGTTTTGGCCGAACTCCTGGGTCGCAGAATGGTGCGCTCCGAAAACCCGGCGGCGATGACCGCCCACAAGCGATAGGCCGATCAGATAGCCTCGCCCGTTGCCAGGTGTCGTGACCTGGCCCGGCGGTCCCGCTGTCGACCGCTTGCGGTGGAAGACCATGTCGCGGCCTTCGATCGTCCTGTCGTCATCCAGCTGGTCGAGCGAGCATCCGAGACTGTCGCGCGGTCGCGCTCCGGCCGAGGCAGCGGAAACATTCGTCATCGTCTTCGCTCCTATGTGTCGAGACTGCCCGCCAAACCCACCTGCCGTGACGACGAAAACGAAAGACGTAAGTCGCCGTGCGCAGGGTAAACGTGCGCGCAACTCATTCTCGGTTTCACCAAATCATTTGCAGGAGCGGCCCTATGATTGCCCCGGTCGCCGCATCATTCTTGCACGTTTTTCACCTGTTTTGAAAATTTTGCACGAGGGCGCGCCCTCTTTCCACCCTATTGCGGAGGTCGATCCACAGCGACGACGACCGACCGGTTCTTTTTCCGGAAGCGTGCCGGCGTTTCCCCCGTCTGGCTGGTGAATACCCGGGTCATGTGGCTCTGGTCGGCAAAGCCGCAGTGGATAGCAATTTCAGCAAGGGGTGTGTCCTGAAGCAGACACTCCTTGACCCGCGCGATCCGATATTCGGACAGCCACCTGGACGGTGTGCGCCCGAAGCTTTCCTTGAAAGCCTTGTTGAAATAGCTGCGCGAGAGCTCGCACTGGGCCGCAAGATCGCCGATCGAGAACGGCGTGTTGAAATGGGCGACCAGAAACTCCGTCGCCAGCCTCTCCTGCCATGGCGCCAGCGTCCCCTTCTTGTCGACGGGGAAATGCAGACCGCCATAGGCCTGGCTGAGATGGGCCAACGCGGCAAGATTGATCTGTTCGACGAAGAGCAGATTGGCCCGGTCCGGCTCATCGAGCGAGGGCAGCAGCGCCTGGGCAAGGCCGAACATGACCGGATCCACGCGTCCCTGCACGGGAGACAGCGACACATACTCGCCGCGCCCGGCCCTTTCGGTAAAGCTCCGCATTGAGGCAAAGGGAATTTGGAAGCGGACATTGTCGAAGGGCGACAGATGGTGGCACTGCCATTGGTCGCGAAGATCGGTGATCGCGAGCGAGGCCTTGGGATGCCCTCCCTCATAGACGAGTTCGCCACGCCGCCACAGGCGATGCGCCTCGAAGTCACGCATCTGCACGATGACGTTGAAGGCATCGGCGACCGGAATCAGCGGCCCGACTTCCAGATCGAAGCGATCCGAGAAGGTTCTCGTGACGGTGATGTCACCGACGCTGATCCGCTTGACGATCGGGCGCGGTGTGCGTTCGTCTGCGCTCAGTCCTTCTTGCAAGGCCATCGGTCAGGGTCTCCCGATTTCCAGCTCAGCCGCCCGCTTCAGCGGCCGGGCGGATGCTACAACGGTTGGCTGTCGCAATACAGAGGCAAATCCAGCGATGCATCGCCGAGCGTCAAAGGTCAGCATGGTACCCTCACTGCAGCCAGCGCGCGCGCCAGACGGCGGGTGTCACGCCCGTCACCTCACGAAAGGCCTCGACGAACCGGGCTTCGTCGGCATAGCCGCAGCTGGCCGCGGTTTTGCTCAGCGACCATCCCTCTTGGATCAGATAGCGCTTGGCGCGACCGATCCGGTACCGCATCAACCACTCTTGCGGCGTCTGGCCGGTCACGGATGCAAAAGCCGCGGCAAAACCCTCCTCCGAAAGATTTGCGGCCGCTGCTGCTGCCGCAAACGAAAAGTCCTTGGCCCAATGGTCGATCATGAAATCCTTGGCCGCCTTCTCCTGCCACACAGACAGATCGGGGCCGCCGGATGCGATGGCGCGATCCGGGTAAGAATGCAGAAGATGCGCGCAGATGGCGACGGCGATGTGCTGCAGTACCGCACCCGGTTCACCCTCGCTCTCGTCAAGAAGCGGCGACAGCGCCAAGGCGAGATTGTGCATGACGTCGTCGACCTCGCCGCGACGGCATCTAAGACTGGTGGCGGCGGGAGCATGCGAAAACTCGCAGACTTCACGAAACAAGGCCCGTGGCAGATGGAAAGCGAGTGAATCGAGATCGCTGACAAGCCGGATACTGGCGCCCTCAGCGAGATCGACGAGACAGATCGACCCCTGCCGGTAGCGGCGAATTTCACTTTCGCTTTCGCCCGGCACCAGGTCGCAGTGCATGACATCCTTGAAGTAGAACATCAGGAAATAGGCGTCGTCGGCCGGCAGCGATACGATGCGGCTCAGTTCTCCGTTCAGCCGGCACCGCAGGCGCGTCACCGAAAACCGGGCGTCCCGCACGGGCCGCACCATGAGAAACGGCGCCTTCGGCTCGCCAAAATACGCTCCAATACCGCTTGGCTCTGTCATCATCCGTCCAGCCCCGCCTCCTGGCGATGGAGTTCACTCCTCGCGTGCAATCCGCTTCGATGCGCGAAAGGCCCGGCGCGAGGGGGCATTTCGCGATTGCCGCTCATATCCGAGAAAAAATGGGGGGGGCTGCCAGTAATTTCTTGTATCCTTTGCTCACATTTAGCCGCAAACGGCTCTGTTTTGCCTTCATGCCGCATGATCCCGCCGCTTCAAAGCGGCCGCGTCTCGGTGACGTAGCTCTCGAAGAAATCGGAGAACTTGGCAACCCTGAGCGGCAGCCGTTGACGGGCTGTGCGATATCCGGGCATTCGCGGCCTCCGTGGAAGACTTGGCGAACTCCATCGGCGACAGGCGGCGTGTGTACCCGGGCCAAGCCGTCTATGGCATCGGCTACGCCACAGGCGCGACGCCGCTCGCCGCACTCCTGGTCAAATATCCTGGTCTGTTCGAGCGAGCGGTCCTGCTGCATCCCCTTGTGTCGTGGGTGCCACCCGGCAACGCCGGACTTCAGGGCAAACCGATCCTGGCCACCGGCGGCCAAGACGATCCTACCGGTCCATTGGCGCTCGCCGAACAACTGGTCGGTTATCTTGCGGGGCAGAAAGCTGATGTCCGGGCCCTCTACAATCGGGGCGCACACGAGATCGGGCAGGATGAATTGATAGCGCTTCGGGATTTCCTTCAGGCGGCCATCGACTGAAGCAATGCGGGCCGCATCTGATGACGCGGCCCACGATAGATTTTACTGCGCCTTGGCTTCGATATCGACTTGCTCGAGCAGAAGCGCCGGGTTTTCGGCAGCTCCCATCAGTTCGAGCGCGCCGACACCGGCTTCATCCTTGGCCTTGACCTTCAACGTGAAGGTGCCGGGCTTGCTGATGAACTGGGTAAACGCCGTCGCCGCGTCCTGCAGTTTCGGCTGCGTGGCGGCAAAATGCTGCACGCCGGCGCTCGTCATCAACACGAGCAGGCCGCGAACGCTGTCCTCGGTCATGTGGTTATCCTCGGCATAGAGCTTGATGCCCTTGGCCATGATGCCCTTGTCCTCGAGCTTGAGCGTGACTTCCCTCGCCGTAAGACCGAACATCGCGATCTGCGCGGCATTGAGGTCGCCGGAGAAGAAGTCCTCCGAAGCGCCGCCCATGACGCCGGAGAAGGAGAGGCTGCCCATGTCCTTGCCATCCAGCGAAATCTGCTTGATGACGAAGTTCTCGTTGGGCTCATCCCACGACAGTTCGACGTTGGACGAGAAGACCAGCTTGTCGAGGCCGATCTTGCGCAGCGTCTTGAAGCCCTCTTCCTGCGTGTCCGCAGGGATCGGAACGCTGAGGTCGCGGTAGCTGACGCGGGCATCCGTCGGAATGCCGTTGCGCGGCTTCGTCAGCGCGATTTCATAGGTATCGAGCGTGAAACGAACGCGTTCCGGAACGGACGGCACGGCCGACTGCTCCACGGGCGCCTCGGCCATCGGGTCTTCCGGCACTTCACCGGCGATCTCCGCGCCGCTGGCGGCTTCGCCGTCGGTCGCTTCATCCGCCGACTGCTCTGCAGGCGCCTCGGCCATCGGCTCTTCTGCTGCATCGCCGGGGACCGCCGCGTCGCTGGCGGCTTCGCCGTTTGTCGTTTCGTCTGGCACCTGCTCGGCTTCCGGCGCCTGTTCGGCACTGATCGACGGATCGACCTCGGTTTCGGTCGCGCTCTCGTCCTCGACGGTTTCACTGTCCGTCACGGCTGCCGGGTCGCCGCCGGGCATGTCCACGTCGAGCCCGGCGATCCGGATCGTGCCGAATTCCGGCATCAGCGTGGTGTAGGGGAAGGTCTCGAATTCCTCCTCCTTCAGGCCCGCAAGCTTCGTCAGTGCCTCCATGGTCGGAGCCCAGGAGAAACCGTTGATGCTGGCTTCGGCAAACTTGAAGTAGTCGGTCCCCTCGCCCGCCGTGACACCGTTCATCGTGCCATCGAAACTGCGACCGTTGAGCTGGAACGCCATCTTGTCGACGGCGAGCTTCACGAGCTTGCCCTCGGCGCTTTCCTGCTCCGGCACTTCCATCTTCAGGCCGAGCAGTTCCATGTCGCCCTTTGCCAGCATGTCGACCAGCGAAAGAATGCGTTTGAAGAATGCCTGGCGCTCCGCCGGTGGCAGGGCTTCCGGATCGCTGACCGCCTGGAGTTGCTCGAGCGTTTCGAGAAGCGGCTCGGTCGGCATGCGGACGCTGAGGCCGCTGCTGCGCACTTCGTCGTAACCGAAACGCGACTTGCTGTCGGAGAAGGCAAGGTTCTTTACGGAGATCGGGCCGTAGAGCAGCTTCGGTTCCTTGTCCTCAGGACCGGCTTTTTGCGTGTAGATGCGGGCCATGTAGGCCACATCGAAGCTCTCTCCAGTGACGGCGCCCATGGTGCCGTCCATCTTTTCCCGCTTCGTTGCCCCTTCGCCGTCAGGAATATCCATGGCAAAGGCGAACGTGGCGCCGCTCGCCGAATAGCGCGCAACGCGGCCGCTGGCGATATCCTCGAGCCGGACATCCTTGTAGACCGTCTTCTGCTCGGAGCTTGCAACGTTCTGGACGATGGCAACTTCCGGCGCGGAGGCCTGCTTTGCCGCGAAACGCTCGATGCGCTTCAAAAGGTCAGCCTTTTCCCCGCTTGCCGTCAGGCCGGCTGCGAAAAAGTCGGGATCTTCCAGCGTTGCCGCAGGCACGGAAAGCTTGGCGGCCTTCAGGTCGAGCTCCAGGCCCTTCACGTCGAGCTTGCCGCTCAGCGAAAAGATCTTCGGACGTCCGTCGATTGCCGCGATGCGCGCGCTGACACCATCGGCGAAAGGCAGCGTGACGTCGCGCAGATGAATGCGGCCGAAGAAGTCCGCCTCAACCAAGCCGGCCTTCCCGCCGCGCTCGGCGATGAAGGTCCCGACCGCCTTTTCGAGCATGAACTTGCCGCCGACGACACCCGCGGCTGCGATCGCGATGACTGCGACAGCAGCCCAAAGTGCTTTGCGACGGCCCTTGCCGGCACCAATTTCTGTCTCAGCCACGATTTCTGTCCTTTCGTCACACGAAAAATGGAAAGCTCTTGAGTCGTTGCGGTGTGACTAACCATTGGCGCTACCTTCCGCAAGTTTGGCGGGAGTGCAGTGCAACAATTTTCTTGTATCGGCTGCAATCGGCAACGCTCGAACGTCATCAAAAATGCATGGAGGGCTGCAAGCATGCGCCCATGGGACCCACGTCCATTGGCGATAGGATCCGCTTATCGCCACAATCAGGAAATCCAACTTAAATTAATGGAACCACTTTGATAGAGTCTACGGCACAATGAGGGAGACGCAGCCAGTGGCGACACCGCTTCGCGGAATGACAACCACCGACGGCACCAGACATGCCGGGCCGCGGGCTCGGCTGGGCGCCTGTCAGCGCCTGGCGCTTTTCCTCTGACCCATCCAAAATTTACGTCATCTTGAAGGGAGATAAAAATGGACGCGAAAGCCGACAAAACGGGCAAATGTCCCGTCATGCACGGAGCCCAGACGAGCGCACAGTCGCCCGGCACCTCGAACCGCGACTGGTGGCCGAACCAGCTCAACCTGAAGATCCTGCACCAGAACTCTTCGCTGTCCGATCCGATGGGCGAAGCCTTCGACTACGCCGAGGAATTCAAGAAACTCGACCTGCCGGCGGTGAAGAGCGACCTCTTCGCGCTGATGACCGATTCGCAGGATTGGTGGCCCGCCGACTTCGGTCACTATGGCCCGCTCTTCATCCGCATGGCCTGGCACAGCGCCGGCACCTACCGTACCGGTGACGGCCGCGGCGGCGCGGGCGCCGGACAGCAGCGCTTTGCGCCACTCAACAGCTGGCCGGACAACGCCAACCTCGACAAGGCACGCCGGCTGCTGTGGCCGATCAAGCAGAAATACGGCAACAGCATCTCCTGGGCCGACCTGATGATCCTCGCCGGCAACTGCGCGCTCGAGTCTATGGGCTTCAAGACCTTCGGCTTTGCCGGTGGCCGCCCCGACGTCTGGGAACCGGAGGAAGACATCTACTGGGGCACGGAAAAGACCTGGCTCGACGACAAGCGCTACTCGGGCGACCGCGACCTCGAGAACCCGCTCGCCGCCGTTCAGATGGGCCTGATCTACGTCAATCCGGAAGGCCCGAACGGCACTCCGGACCCGCTCGCCGCCGCGCGTGACATCCGCGAAACCTTCGCGCGCATGGCGATGAACGACGAGGAAACCGTGGCGCTGATCGCCGGCGGCCACACCTTCGGCAAGACCCATGGCGCCGGCGATGCGGCGAATGTCGGCCGCGAGCCGGAAGCTGCCGGTATCGAGGAACAGGGCCTCGGCTGGGCAAGCACCTACGCCAGCGGCCGTGGTGGCGACACCATCACGAGCGGCCTCGAAGTCACCTGGACGACGACGCCGACCAAATGGAGCAACAACTTCTTCTGGAACCTCTTCGGCTACGAATGGGAACTGACGAAGAGCCCGGCCGGCGCGCACCAGTGGACGCCGAAGCATGGCATGGGTGCCAACACCGTGCCGGACGCGCACGACAAATCCAAGCGCCACGCGCCGTCGATGTTGACGACCGACCTTGCCCTGCGCGTCGACCCGGCCTACGAGAAGGTCGCACGGCATTTCTACGAGAACCCGGATGCCTTCGCCGACGCCTTCGCCCGCGCCTGGTACAAGCTGACGCACCGCGACATGGGTCCGCGCGCCCGCTATCTCGGCCCGGAAGTGCCGGCCGAAGAGTTGATCTGGCAGGATCCGATCCCGGTCGTCGATCATCCGCTCGTCGACGCCAAGGATATCGCCGATCTCAAGGCCAGGGTCCTCGCTTCGGGCCTTTCGGTCTCCGAACTGGTTTCGACCGCCTGGGCGTCGGCCTCGACCTTCCGCGGCTCGGACAAGCGCGGCGGCGCCAATGGCGCGCGCATCCGCCTTTCCCCGCAGAAGGACTGGCAGGTCAACCAGCCGGCGCAGCTGGCGAAGGTTCTCGAGGTCCTCGAAGGCATCCAGCGTAGTTTCAACGACGCCCAGTCCGGCGGCAAGAAGGTGTCGCTCGCCGACCTGATCGTGCTCGGCGGCGCCGCAGCGGTCGAGAAGGCAGCCAAAGCCGCCGGCCACGACATCGAGGTCGCCTTTGCGCCTGGCCGCATGGATGCGACGCAAGAGCAGACCGATGTCGAGTCCTTCGCGGTTCTCGAACCGATCGCCGACGGCTTCCGCAACTACCAGCGGGCCCAGTACGCGGTTTCGCCGGAAGAGCTGCTGATCGACAGGGCGCAGTTGCTGACGCTGACCGCGCCGGAGATGACCGTGCTCGTCGGGGGCTTGCGCGTTCTCGGCGCGAACCACGGGCAGACCGCCCACGGCGTCTTCACCGATCGTCCGGAAACGCTCAGCAACGACTTCTTCGTCAACCTGCTCGACATGGGCATGGCCTGGACGGCGACGTCCGACGCGAAGGATGTCTTCGAAGGGCGTGACCGCAGAACCGGCGACGTCAAGCGGACGGCCACACGCATCGATCTCGTCTTCGGTTCGAACTCGCAGCTGCGGGCCATCGCCGAAGTCTACGGCCAGGCGGATGCAAAGGCGAAGTTCGTACGCGACTTCGTCGCGGCCTGGAACAAGGTGATGAACGCCGACCGTTTCGACCTCGTCTGACGGCTCTATCCGGCAACAGTACTAAGCTTGGTCCCGGCATCGCGCCGGGACCTGCCTACTCGACGGTTCCGCGGAACTGTCACCGGAGGTTGCAGACCGGTCTCGTCAATTGTGACGATGTGGCACACGTAAAACGTTCGCCTCCACGCACTTCCCTCAACCGAAATCCGACAAAATCAGCCTGTCGCCTCCCTCTGCCGTGAACGCACGATGGTCCGGCAAATCATTGCTTTTGTGACAAGTTCTCTCTGAACCCGCCTTTCGCGGGTATTTGCATCATCTTTGCAAGCCTCCACTTAAATCAACCCATGATTGCGTGACTTGGCGCGGAGAACATGTTCTGATTTCAATGCACTGCCAAGGACTGATCTTATCTCCAGCTGTTTCGTTCAGGGGGAACGTTGCATGCGTCGTTCGAGAATTCCTGCCCTTTCACTATCATCAGCACTGCTTGTCGCGATCGGGTTTTCCGCGCAAACGGCATTGGCGCAGCAGGCGCCAGCCGTGGTCGTGGCGCCGGCCACCATCATGGACCTGCGCGAGAGCGTGGATCTGACGGGCAAGGTTACGGCGATCCAGAAGGTCGACATTCGCGCCCGCGTTTCGGGTTTCCTCGAGGCGGTCAACTTCACCGAAGGGCAGAAGGTGACGGCGGGCACGGAGCTCTACCGGGTGGAAGACGGCGCCTACCGCGCCGCGGTGCAGGAGATCGAAGGGCAGATCGAGGCGGCCGAAGCCGCCAAGGAATTCGCGATCCTCGAGCGCGACCGCGCCGAGCAACTCCTCACCAGCAAAACGATCAGCCAAGCCAAGGTCGACGAAGCGCACGCGCAAGTCAGGAAAGCCGAAGGCGACCTGATCCGGCTCAAGGGCAGCAAGGACAACGCCGACCTCAACCTCTCCTATACGAAGATCACGGCGCCTTTCGACGGCATCGTCGGCCTGACGGCGGCCGATGTCGGCGCCCTCGTCGGCCCGGACAGCGGCCCGCTCGTCACGCTGACCCGGCTCGACCCGATCTATGTCCAGTTTCCGGTGGCGACCGCACTTTACCTCACCTATCGCGAACGGGTGCTGAAGGGCGAGATCAGCGGCGGCGCCAATGTCGGGCTCGGCCTTCCGAACGGCACCGAGTACAAGCAAAAAGGCACGATCAACTTTATCGCCAGCAACGTCTCGCAAGGGACGGACACGGTGACCGTGCGCGCCGAGTTCCCCAATCCGGACAGCATCCTGCTCGACGGTGCGCTGGTGCGGGTGATGCTCGAACAATCCGACAAGCAGGACGTGCTTGCCGTGCCGCAGCAGGCGGTCCAGCGTGACCAGCAGGGCGCCTTCGTTCTGGTGGTCGACGCCAGCTCCAAGGTCGAGCTTCGCCGCATCGACGTGTCACGCAACGCCCGCGGCCAGGCGGTCATCAGCAAGGGCCTCAAGGAAGGCGAGAACGTCATCACAGAGGGCGCCGGCAAGGTGCGGCCCGGCATCACCGTCGATGCAGCCACGGCAGCAGGTGGCTAAGCGATGATTTCAGAGATCTTTATCGATCGCCCGCGCTTCGCCACGGTCATTTCCATCGTGCTGACGCTGGCGGGTCTGCTTGCGCTCACCCGTCTGCCGATCGCCCAGTTCCCCGATATCGTGCCGCCGCAGGTGAGCGTCACCGCCAGTTATCCCGGCGCCGGCGCCGACGTGGTCGAAACCACCGTCGCCCAGCCGATCGAAAGCAAGGTCGTCGGCGTCGACGACATGCTCTACATGAAGTCGACGAGCGGCGCCGACGGCTCTTATACGCTGACCGTCACCTTCGCCGTCGGCACCGATCCTGATATCGCCACCGTCAACGTGCAGAACCGCGTGTCGCTCGCCGAGGCCGGCCTGCCCTCCGAGGTCAAGCAGAGCGGCGTCAGCGTGCGCAAGAAGTCCTCCGCGCTGATGCAGGTCGTCACGATCTTTGCAGCGGACGAGAAGCAGAACTTCGACAGCCTGTTCCTGTCCAACTACGCCACGATCAACGTGCTTGATACGGTCAAGCGCGTGCCCGGCGTCGGCGATGCCCAGCTCTTCGGCGCCCAGGACTACTCGATGCGCGTCGTGCTCGACATCGACCGCATGACCAGCCTCGACCTGACGCCGACCGATGTGATCAATGCGCTGAAGGCCCAGAACGTCCAGGCCGCGATCGGCCGCATCGGCGCCCAGCCGATGACCGACGACCCGCTGTTCCAGCTCAATCTCCAGACGCAAGGGCGCCTCACCGATCCCAAACAGTTTGAGGACGTGGTTCTGAGGGCACGGCCCGACGGCTCCTATGTGCGCATCCGCGACGTCGCGCGCGTCGAGCTCGGCGCCGCCAGCTCTGATTCGAACGCCCGAATCAACGGCAAACCGGTCGCCATGATCGGCACCTACCAGGCGCCGGGCGCCAACGCGCTTGCTGCCGCCAGGGGCGTGCAGGAGGCGATGGAACGATTGTCGAAATCCTTCCCGCCGGGCCTCACCTATTCGGTCTCCTACGACACAGCCCAGTTTGTCGAAGCCAGCGTCGACAACGTCGAGGAGACGCTGTTTGAGGCCTTCATCCTCGTCATCATCATCGTCTTCCTGTTCCTCGGAAACTGGCGGGCGACCCTGATCCCACTCGTTGCCGTTCCCGTCGCACTCATCGGCACCTTCGCCGTGCTGCTCGCCATGGGTTTCTCGCTCAATACCGTGTCGCTGCTTGCCATGGTGCTGGCGATCGGCATCGTCGTTGACGACGCGATCGTGGTCGTCGAAAACGTCGAGCGGGTGATGGAGGAAAATCCAGGCCTTTCGGCTGCAGAAGCGGCAAGGCGTGCGATGGGCGAAATCACCGGCGCCATCGTCGCCATCACGCTCGTGCTGCTCTCCGTCTTCGTGCCCGTCGCCTTCATTCCTGGCCTCAGCGGCCAGCTGTTCCAGCAGTTTGCCGTCGCCGTCTCGGTGTCGATGGTGATCTCGGCGATCAACGCGCTGACGCTCAGCCCGGCGCTCTGCGCGGTGCTCTTGAAACCCCATCATGGGCCGAAGCGCGGCATCCTCGGTTACATCTCGCGGACCATCGACAAGGGGCGTGACGGCTATGCCTTCGTCGCCGGACACATCGCCCGGCGCGCCATCATTGGCCTGGCACTGCTCGCGGTCGCCTTCGTCGCCACGGGCTTCCTCTTCAAGGTCGTGCCGACCGGCTTCCTGCCGGCGGAAGACCAGGGCGCGTTCTTCACGGAAATCCGTCTGCCGGAAGGCGCCTCCTACAACCGCACCGACGAAGTCGTGAAACAGGTCGAGACGATGCTCGGCGGCATCGAGGGCGTTGCCAACGTCATCACCGTCACCGGCTACTCCTTCCTCGACGGTTTGTCGAAGTCCAACTCGGCCTTCGCGATCGTCACGATGAAACCCTTTGCGGAACGCCTGAGCGATGCGGCCGGCGTCGAGGCGGCGATCCGCACGACCATGGTCAAGGGCCAGGCGATCCGCGGCGCGCAGATCTTCGCCTTCAACCTGCCGCCAATCATGGGCCTCGGCACCGGCTCGGGCTTTGAGTACCAGTTGCTCGATCTGCAGGGCCGTTCCGTCGCCGATCTTTCGGCAACGGCGGGCGGCTTGATTATCGCCGCCAACCAGAACCCGGCGCTCGGGCCGACCTTCACCACCTATTCGGCAAGCTCGCCGCAGCTCTATCTCGATATCGACCGCGACCGCCTGCAGGCCCTCGGCGTTTCGGTCAGCGACCTCTTCACCACGCTGCAGGGCACGCTCGGCAGCTACTACGTCAACGACTTCAACCTCTTCGGCCGCACCTGGAAGGTGACGATGCAGGCGGCGCAAGCCGACCGCAACGCCGTCGACGACATCCAGCGCCTGCACGTGCGCAATACGAGCGGCGACATGGTGCCGGTCGCCTCGGTCGCCAAGGTCGACTATATCGTCGGTCCCCAGTCGATCGTGCGCTACAACAATTATCGCTCGATCACGCTGAACGGCCAGCCGTCCGCCGGCCACTCCTCGGGCGAGGCGCTTGCCGCCATGGAAGCGTTGTCGGCCTCGACCCTGCCGCCCGGCTACAGCTATGAATGGACCGGAACGGCGTTGCAGGAGCTAGAGGCGGCGGGCAAGACCACCGCCATCCTGGCAATGGCCGTGCTGTTCGCCTACCTCTTCCTCGTCGCGCTCTACGAAAGCTGGACGATCCCCGTGCCGGTGCTCCTGTCGGTTGCCTTCGGCGTCTCGGGCGCGCTCTTGTCCGTCCTCGTCGCGGGCCTGTCCTTCGACATCTACGCCCAGATCGGCCTCGTCGTGCTGATCGCGCTCGCCTCGAAGAACGCGATCCTGATCGTCGAGTTTGCCAAGGCGCACCGCGAGGCTGGAGCAAGCATCGTCGATGCGGCGATCGAAGGCGCCCGCGCCCGCTTCCGCGCCGTGATGATGACGAGCTTCGCCTTCATCGTTGGCCTGGTGCCGCTGGTGGTCGCCAAGGGCGCCGGCGAACTCAGTCGGCGCGCGGTCGGCACCGGTGTCGCTGGCGGCATGCTTGCCGCAGCGCTCGTCGGCATCTTCGTCATTCCGGCGCTCTACGTCGCTTTCCAGTGGCTGCGTGAGCGCGGCCACAAGCTCGTGGGCATTTCCCGGCATCCGGCCGTTGAAGGCGAAGCAGCGGAACGCAAGGCCGAGACGCCGGCCGGGCACTGACGGCCGGTCGAGTTCAAGCCGACAAGGGATCGTATCTCTCGTCTCAGCTTGACGCCCCTTGCGACCAAGCATCGGCGGCGCACCGCGCCGCCGTCTCGGGAAATCTCAAGCCGGCGCCGACAGGCGGATCCCCTGTTCGGCGAAGTAGGCTTCGAGGGCTTCCGGCATCGCTCGGTCCGCAACCACCGCCACATAGCTGTCCGGACGCAACAGATAAGCGGCATCCCGCGCCAGGCCGGCGGCGGCCTGTTGCTCGCCCCATGGGAAGACGTGAAGCGGCATGTGCTTGGCCGCGCACCAAGCTCTTATGTCGTTATGCGCCTCGCCATAGACATGCACCTGCCAGGCGATGGCCGCCAGCGAAGCGTAATTGTCGAGGCCATTGATGCCTAGCCAGGGCAGCCGATCGCCGCCCTGCACCCGGCCCCGCGCACTCCGGCTCAAGGGGCCGCCGCGATAGTTGAGCTGCGTCTGCGACAGGATGCGAAACAGGAATTCTCTGACACCGCCGACGCGGTAGGCGACACCAGTCAAGGCTGGGGCGACGTGGACGCGCAGGAAATCCGCGACGCTGCCCTCGGCCGTCACGAAGGTGAACAGCCGGTCGGTCGTTTCGACAAGCTGGCGGGCAAATGCGATCCGTTCGCCTTCATAGCTGGCGAGCAGGCGGTCCGGCGCCTGTCCCTTCAGCACCGCTGCAAGCTTCCAGGCCAGATTGATGGCGTCGCCGATGCCGGTGTTCATGCCCTGGCCGCCGACCGGACTATGCACATGCGCAGCGTCGCCGAGCAGAAACACGCGCCCGCGCCCGAAGCGATCGGCGACACGATGATGCACACGGTAGGTGGAGAACCAGTTGACCTTGTCGACGGTGAGGCGAAGGCTTTCGATGGCGCGATGGCTCACATCGGCGAAGGTGAGTGCGTCTGCATCCTCCCGCTTCTCCCGCACCAGACCGATGAGGCGGCCCCGCCCCTCGGCATAGGCGAGCAAGGCGACGAAATCACCGGTTTCGAGCGATATATGGGCTTCTCCATTCGCAGTCGCCCCACTCACTTCGACGTCAGCGACGTAAAAGGTCTGGTCGTAGGTTCCGCCGGCAAAATCGACCTCCAGTCCGTGCCGGACCGGCGAGCGCGCGCCGTCGCACCCGGCAAGATACTGCGCCGTGCAAACGTCCGAGCCGCCATCGGGCAACTGCAAGCGAGCGCTCACCCCGGCGGCGTCATGCTCGAACTCGACAAGCTCGGTCTGCCGCTCGACCTTGACGCCCAAGGCCGCCAGGCGGGCCTCGAGCAGCCGCTCGTGATGATCCTGCGGATAGACAAGAACGAAGGGATAGGGCGTCATTTTCCCGCCGGTCGGACTGAAGGATATCCGCGCCTTGACCTTGCCCTTCGCCCAGAGGTTGACCGAAGGGTTGCGGTGACCCGCCTCGAGCACGGCATCGGCCAGATCGAGCTGCCGGTAAAGCTCAATTGTTCGCGCGTGCACCACCATCGCCCGCGATGTCGGGCCGGGACCAACGTTCTTGTCGATGATGCGGACCTTGACACCCTGGGCGGTCAGCCAGAGAGCCAGCACCAGGCCGGTCGGTCCCGCGCCGGCGATCAGCACATCCTGTTTCACCCTGCTCTCCCCGCTCGCTCTGTCGGCGGCCCGGTCGCATCGGGATTTGGGTTTCTCCGCCCACAACGGCAGCCTACGCGCAGGCGACGGCAAATGCCAAGCAGCGCAGCGGATTCCGCTTTGTGCGTTGCCCGGCGGACGCGGCTGCGGATCAGGCGCGTGCCCTCAAATTGGCGATCAACTGCTGCTGGCCGACGCGGATCACCTGCTCCATCGCAACCCGTGCACCTTCCTCGTTGCGCAGGCGGATCTGCTCGACGATGCGGATATGCGCGACAGCGACGCGGTCGATCTCGGCGCCATCGGCGGCCGTGTTGCTCAATTGAAAGACACCCATCAGCGCTGCCTCGATCAGGCTGCCGACGGTCTGCATGAACGGATTGAGCGACGCTTCGAGCAGACGGAGATGGAATTCTAGATCGGCACGCGCCAGCGTCTGCGCGCTATGGCCGGCATCGCCCATGGCAACGGCCAGCCGCATCATCTGGGAAATATCCGCGTCCGTGGCGCGGCGTGCCGCCAGTCCGGCCGCATAGGGCTCGAGCGCCAGGCGGACCTCGCTGACATGGCGGAGAAACGCCTCATCGACGCCGGCCCGGAAATGCCAGGAAAGCACGTCGCCATCGAACAGGTTCCAGTTTGCCTGCGGCATCACGCGCGTGCCGATGCGAGCGCGGGCGACAATCAGCCCCTTGGCGGCAAGTGTCTTCATCGCCTCGCGCAGGACCGTGCGCGAAACGTTGAAGCGTGCCGCCAGCTCCACATCGCCCGGCAGGATATCCCCGACAGCGAATTCCCCTCCGACCACCGCCTGGCCGAGTTCCTCGACCACGAGCCGGTGGCTCGTGCGTTTGCGCGGCTGATGGGGGGACGGCCACATCGCGCGACCCTTGCCTCACGCCCGCTGCTGGCGCTGGCGCGAAACGAAGATGATACCCTTCTGCAGCAGGATAAAAGCAAAGAGCAGAAGGCCGATCAAGATCTTCGTCCACCAACTCGACAGCGATCCGTCAAAGGTGATGTAGGTCTGGATCAACCCTTGAATGAGGATGCCCACCAGCGTGCCGGCAACGAAGCCCGAACCACCGGTCAAAAGCGTGCCCCCGATGACGACCGCGGTGATGGCGTCGAGCTCCACGCCGACGGCGGCAAGGGAATAGCCGGCCGAGGTGTAGAGCGAAAAGACGATGCCGGACAATCCCGCAAGCAGGCCCGAGAGCGCATAGATGCGGATCGTCGTCGCCGCAACCGGCACGCCCATCAGTCGCGCCGTCGCCGTGCCGCCGCCGAGCGCATAGACATTGGTGCCGAAGCGTGTGCGGTGCGCGATCAGGATACCGATCGCGAAGACGAGCAACATCAGGCCGCCAATCAGGGTGATGCGCCCGCCGCCCGGCAGCTTGAAGTAGAGCGCCTTCAAGGTCGCGTAGAAGGGATGCTTGATCGGAATGCTGTCGATCGACAACACGAAGGCCATGCCCCGCGCCAAGAACATGCCCGCCAGCGTGACGATGAACGGCGGCATTTCCAGATAGTGGATGATCGCCCCCATCGCGGCGCCGAAGAGCGTCGCGATCGCCAGAACCATCGCGAAGGCAATGAGCGGGTGGATGCTCGTGTGTTCCAGCACGACGGCGAGAAACACGCCGGTAAAGGCGATCACCGAGCCGATCGAAAGATCGATGCCGCCGGAGATGATGACGAAGGTCATGCCGACAGCGGCAATGCCGAGGAAGGCGTTGTCCGTCAGAAGGTTGCCGATGACACGCGTCGACAGCATGTTCGGATATTGCGCCACGCAAAGCGCGTAGCCGAGCAGGAAGATCACGAGCGTTGCCGTGAGCGGAAGATATTTCGGCTTCATTTTGCGGCTCGCTCGCTCGGGTTTCTCGCACCGCGCGCCGGCACGAGGAAGGCAAAGGCCGTGCGGAAGCGCGGCGACTGAAGCACCAGGATGAAGACGATGATCGCGGCCTTGATGATCAGGTTGAACTCTGGCGGGAAGCCGGAGAGAAGAATGCCGGTGTTGATCGCCTGGATGATGATCGCGCCGAGCACCGATGCGGCGATGCTGAAGCGGCCGCCGAGCAGCGACGTGCCGCCGACGACGACCGCAAGGATGGCATCGAGCTCCAGCCACAGACCGGCATTGTTGGCATCCGCACCGCGGATGTCAGCGGCGGCGATAATGCCGGCGATGGCAGCGCAGAGACCGGAAAGCACATAGGCGGCGATCAACAGCACAGGCGTCAGCACCCCGGACAGCGTGCTCGCCTGGCGATTGACACCGATCGCCTCGATCAGCATGCCGAGCGCCGTCCGCCTTACGAGCAGCGCAGTCAATATGCCGAATATCAACCAGATCACCACCGGCATCGGTAGGCCGGCAAAGGAACCGCTGCCGATGAAGACGAGGCCGGGGTCGTTGAAGGTCAGGATCGCCCCCTCGGTGATGAGCTGGGCGACGCCGCGGCCGGCGACCATCAACACCAGCGTCGCGATGATCGGCTGGATGTCGAGCACCGCGACCAGCACCCCATTCCAGAGACCGCAAAGGATACCGACGCCAAGCGTGATCAGCAGCGTCGCGGCGAGCGAGTGTCCCGACGTGATCGCCGCGGCGGCCGTTGCGCCGCAGATCGCCATGACCGCGCCAACCGAGAGGTCGATGCCCTTGGTGGCGATGACGACCGTCATGCCGATTGCCAAAAGCACCACCGGCGCGCCGCGATTGAGGATATCGATGAGGCTGCCATAGAGGCGGCCATTCTGGATCTGCAGGTTGAGGAAGCCGGGAAACACCAGTGATACCGCCGCGACGATTATGCCGAGCGCAATCAGCTGCGGCAGCAACCGGTTGAAATAGAGCCTGAGGAACGACGTCACGACGTCCTCCTTTCATTGGTTGCGGCGATCGCTTCGACGATCTCACTGGCAGTGATGCGGCTGCCGTCGAGTTCGGCGACATGGGCGCGGTCGCGAAGCACGATGACCCGGGTGCTGTAAGCGACCAGTTCCTCGATCTCCGAGGAGACGACGATCAGGGACAGGCCCTTCTCGCGCAGCGCCTCGATCAGCTTGACGATTTCCGCATGGGCGCCGACATCGATGCCGCGCGTCGGCTCGTCGAGGATCAGGAATTCGGGCTCGGTCGCGAGCCAGCGCGCGAGGATCGCTTTCTGCTGGTTGCCGCCGGACAGAAGCTTGATCGGCTTCTCCCGATCGGCCGTGCGGATATCGAGCGCGCGGATATAGTGGTCCGCCAGCCGGTTCTGCTCCGCCCGCGAGATCGGCCGCGTCCAGCCTCGGCGGGCCTGCAGCGCCAGCACGATGTTTTCGCGCACCGAGAGATCGCCGATAATGCCCGAAGTCTTGCGATCCTCCGGGCAGAAGCCGAAGCGATGGCGAATGGCAGCGCGCGGCGACGAGAGATCGACCGCACGACCATCGATCTCGGCCCCGCCGCTGTCAGCGCGATGGGCACCGAAGAGAAGCTCGGCGGTCTCCGTCCGTCCGGAGCCGAGCAGGCCGGCCATGCCGACCACTTCGCCGGCCCGGACATCGAGGTCGAAGGGTCGGACGCGCCCCTTGCGGCCGTAGTTTCGGAAGCGGTAGCGCAACGGCCCTTGCTGGGCCTCGGCGCGCGGCGCGTGGATTTCCGCCGCCAGCTCGCGGCCAATCATCATCGCAATCAGCTCGCGGCGATCGAGACTGGCGGTTTCACGCGTTCCGACGAGCTGCCCGTTCCTAAGCACGGTAATCCGGTCGGAAATCTCATAGACCTGTTCGAGGAAGTGGGTGACGAAGACGATGCCGAGCCCGCGTGCCTTGAGGCGCCGGATAATGCGGAACAGCATCGCCACCTCATGCGCATCGAGGCTCGCCGTCGGCTCGTCGAGGATCAGCACCTTGCCGGAGAGATCGACGGCGCGGGCAATGGCGACCACCTGCTGGATCGCCACCGAATAGCTGGCGAGATCGCGGGTGACGTCGATGTCGAGTTCATAATCGGCAAGCAGATCCCGTGCCCGCCGATTCATGGCACGGGCGTCGACCATGCCGAAGCGGCGCGGCTGGCGCCCGAGGAAGAGGTTCTCGGCAACCGTCAGGTTCGGCAGCAGGTTTACCTCCTGATAGACCGTGCCGATGCCGAGCGCCTGGGCTTCGAAGGTGTCGCGCGGATCAACCTCGGCATCGTCGAGCAGGATGGCGCCGCCGTCGCGACGATAGGCGCCGGTCAGGCATTTGATCAGGGTCGACTTGCCGGCACCGTTTTCGCCAAGCAGCGCATGAACCTCTCCGCGCCTGAGGTGAAAATCGACCTTGTCGAGGGCTCTGGTCCCCGGAAAAGTCTTTTCGATCCGGATCGCCTGGAGAATGTGGTCACTGGTCTGCATCGATACCGTCTCCGCGATGCTGGTATCTACTGACGAGAAGCACAGCGCCTAGCTGCGGCAAGCTGTGCTCTTCAGACGGAAACTCGGGAAAGAGCGTGGCCCGCGCGAGAAGCAGCGCGGGCCACGGCCGACGTCAGTAGCCGAGGCCCTTCTTTTCCTCGTAGACCTTCAGCGGCTCGTCGGCTTGCGTGTAGAGCTTCGATTCCGTCTGGATCCACTTCGGCGGCGCGGTGCCGTCCTTCTGGAAGGCGGCAAGCGCATCGAAAGCGGGACCGGCCATGTTCGGCGTCAGCTCGACCGTGGCATTGGCTTCGCCGGCGGCCATCGCCTGGAAGATGTCCGGAACGGCATCGATCGACACGACAAGGATGTCCTTGCCCGGCTTCAGGCCGGCTTCCTTGATTGCCTGGATGGCGCCGACGGCCATGTCGTCGTTGTGGGCATAGAGCGCGCAGATGTTCTTGCCGCCGTCCTCAGCCTTGAGGAAGCTTTCCATGACTTCCTTGCCCTTGGTGCGGGTAAAGTCGCCGGTCTGGCTGCGGATGATCTTCAGGTTGTCGTGGCCGGATAGCGCCTGTTCAAATCCCTTCTTGCGGTCGATCGCCGGCGAGGAGCCGGTCGTGCCCTGAAGCTCGACGACGTTGCAGGGCTTGCCCGCCGTCGTGTCGACCAGCCATTTGCCGGCAACATTGCCCTCATGCACGAGGTCGGACGTGACGGCCGTCAGGTAAAGCTCATTCGACGAATCGACCGTGCGGTCGAGCAGGATGACCGGAATTTCCGCGTCCTTGGCTTCCTGCAGCACTTCGTCCCAGCCGGTTGCAACCACTGGCGCCACGAGAATGGCGTTCACCCCTTGCGCAATGAAGGAGCGGATCGCCTTGATCTGGTTTTCCTGCTTCTGCTGTGCGTCAGCAAATTTGAGGTCGATGCCGCGCTGTTCGGCCTGCTGCTTGGTCAGTGTCGTCTCGGCGGCGCGCCAGCCGGACTCCGAGCCGATCTGCGAAAAGCCGACGACCAGATCGGCGGCGGATGCGCTGCCAAACGTGCAGGCAGCAAGG
Source organism: Ensifer sp. Root954 (assembly GCF_001429005.1). Lineage (NCBI taxonomy): Bacteria > Pseudomonadati > Pseudomonadota > Alphaproteobacteria > Hyphomicrobiales > Rhizobiaceae > Ensifer > Ensifer sp. Root954. The sequence continues at coordinate 682,737 of NZ_LMJM01000001.1, read as the reverse complement.
ATCGTTGCACTCGCAAGTGCCTTGGCGATTTTCATGATTTCCTCCCAAAGAAAGCTGCCTCCACGCAGCCAGCGAGAAAAAATCATATAATATTACTTTTGTAAACGGGCACATCTCGCCTGTCGTGCGCAACGCGCCTATTTTTTTGGAGAGGTTGGCGCGGCGGGCTGAAGCGCCAGCCCCCAACTGGGAGTTTCAGAAAGCCGATGGCAGGCAAAACAGCCTGGCTGCTGCGCTCTAGGCTTTCGCCAGCAAGGTTCCGGCGGCGCTCGCGAGCATGACGAGGGCCACGCCGAAGATCTGGTTGAGGGAAAGCGCCTGACCCAGCACGATTAAGCCGGCACCCGCGCCGATCGCCGGCTCCAGGCTCATCAGGATGCCGAAGGCCGATGGCTGCATGCGCCGCAGCGCCATGAATTCGAGCGCATAAGGCAGCAGCGGCACCAGGATGGCAAGCCCGGCCGTCATCAAGAGCATGTCGAAGGAGAAGCCGGACTGCACCTGAGACAGGCCGAACGGCGTCGCAAAGAGCGCGGCAAACAGCAGCGAAACGGCGAGCCCTTCCAGTCCCTTGAAGCGTTGGCCAGCCTGCTTCATCAGTATGATGTAGCCGCCCCAGCCGATCGCCGCACCGAAGGCGAACAGAAGCCCGCGCGTATCTGCGACCCAGGAGGAACCGTCCCAGGAGAGGCAGAGCACGCCGGCCGCAGCGATAACGGGACAAAGCAGGCGCCAGCCACGGCCGCCGAAAACGGCAGCGACCGTCAGGGGACCGAGAAACTCGATCGCCACGGCAAGGCCGAGGGGAATGCGGGCGATCGCCGCGAAGAAGCAGAGCGTCATCACCGCCATCGTCGCGCCGAGCGAAAGCGCGGAAATCCATTGCGCTCGGGTGTAGCGCAGAAAAGGCGGGCGGACGAGGATGAGCAGGAAGGCGGCCGCCCAGGATAGCCGCAGCCAGGTTGCGCCAAAGGCTCCAACGCTTTCCATGGCGGGCTTCGAAAGGGCTGCGCCAAACTGCACGCTCGACATCGAGAGCAGGCAGAAGACGATGGCAAGCGTGACGCGCCCGTTGGTGTCATCCGTCGCACCCGGTTCGCTCCACGCGCTATCCGCTGTCGTCTCTGTTTCCGCCATGTCCGTTCTCCCCTTGGGCTTGAACAGACATAACAATCCCGGCACAATAAGGAACGCTAATAATTGTGATACCTTCATAAGGGATCGTTATATGCATGATCTGGATATCGCCCTTTTGCGCGCCTTCGTCGTGACCGCCGAATGCGGCAGCGTCAGCGGCGCTGCGCAGCGGCTGGCCAGGACGCAAGCGGCCGTCAGCATGCAGTTGCGCCGGCTGGAGGACGATCTCGGCGCCAAGCTCCTGAACCGCAATGCAAGGGGCATGGACCTGACCGAAGCCGGGCATGTGCTGCTGCCCTATGCGCAGAAGATGCTGGGCCTGAGCGCCGGCGCCCGGCGGGCGCTTGCCGGGCAGGCCGTCCAGGGACCGATCCGCTTCGGCATGATCGAGGATATCGCGGTCGGCTCGCTACCAAAAGCGTTGCAACGGTTTGCCGAATGCCATCCGAATGTCGCGCTCGAACTGACGGTGACCGAAAGCACCGTGTTGTCGGAGAAGCTGTCGCAGGGCCGGCTCGATGTCGCGATCGGCGACCCGGCGCTGATCCGCGGCGAGGCGATCCTTACCTGGCGACTGCCGCTCCGATGGGTCGCGGCGCGCGGTTTCGAGGTGCCGGCGGAAGGGCCTCTGCCACTCATCACCTTCGACGGCGTCTGCACCTGGCGGCAGAAGATGATCGATGCGCTGAAGGGCGGGGATCGCCCCTGGCGCACGGTGCTGACGAGCGCCAGCCTGTCTTCCATCCAGTCGATGATCGAGGCGGGCCTCGGCATAGCCGTTCTCCTCGATCTCAACATCCGTACCAACACGATGCGGGTTCTCGGTGGTGAAGAGGGTCTGCCCCCTGCCCCGGTGATCGAGCTTGGGCTTTTCGCCGCCGACGATCAGGGTCTGGCGTCCCGCCCGGTCTCGGCTCTTTGGGCGTTTCTTTCCGACGAACTGCAAGCGCAGGCCTTGGCAATTGGCCGCGCGGCGTGACCACGCGCGGTTGCGCCCCATTCCATGAACGAAATAAGACGCCCAGCGATTGAAAAACCCCAGGCAAAATTTTACTAAATAAAAATTGCGCCGCGCCCGAAAGGAGGGCCGCGGCGGCGGGCAGGACGTTGGACATGGTAACAATCAAGGAAATCGCTTCGGCTGTCGGGGTCTCTTCGGCGACTGTTTCTCGGGTGCTGAATTACGATCCGACCCTCTCGATCTCCACCAAGAAGCGACAGGCGATCATCGAAACGGCCGAGGCGCTGAATTATGCGACGCCACGCAACCGCGGCCGCGGCGCCGGGGCAATGCAGGGCCTGAAATTCGCGCTGGTGCACTTCCTTCAACCCGCCCAGGAACTGATCGACCCCTATTATGTCGGCGTCCGGCTCGGCATCGAAAACCGCTGTCAGGCGCTGAAGATCGAGGTGGTCAAGGTCTTCCACAACGGCAACCTGCCGGAGGCCGCGATCCTGCAGGGCGCCAGCGGCGTCGTCGCCGTCGGCCACCACTATGGCGAAGAGGTCCATTGGCTGCGCCGGTACAGCCGCCATCTGGTCTTTGCGGACTTTACCCCCGACGATGACGTCGACGACAGCGTGATGAGCGACGTCTCGATCGCGATGAACCGCCTGCTCGACGGCGTTTACGGCATGGGCTACCGCCGCATCGGCTTTCTCGGCTGGATCGACGCTTTCAGAGACAAGGACGACATCCATTCGGAGCGTCGCTGCCGCGCCTTCATACAATGGATGACGAAGGCCGGCCTCTACGATCCCGAACTCTGCATGGTCGAAAAGCTGACGCCCGACAGCGGCTATACGCTCGCCAAGGCGATGCTGTCGAAGCCCAATCCGCCCAAGATCCTCGTCACCTGCAACGACAATATGGCGATCGGCGCTTACCGCGCGATTCACGAAATGGGCCTGCGGATCCCCGACGATGTTGCCGTGGCGAGTTTCAACGACATTCCTGTCGCCCAGTTTCTCGGGCCGCCGCTTTCGACGGTGAAGATCCCCGCCGAAGTGATCGGCGAGACCGCCGTTGACCTCCTGGTCGAGCGGCTGACCGGGCGAGACGTGGCGAAGAAGGTGATCCTCGGAACCGAGATGGTCTGGCGCGGCAGCACGATGGTGAGAGCCGCCGCTCCCGGTGCGTAAAACGGTCGGTAAAAACGCGTGGTAAAAATTTACTGAAATATTGCCTTCTCCAGAATTTTGCGAAATACTCCGCGCCGAGACCAGGAGGAACGTCTCGGGGAACGAATTTCGAGGGAGGAGAAACTATGGACACGCGTACCTATCTGCCGCGCTTTGCCGCCATCGCGCTTGCAGGCGCCAGCTTCTTGGCCGTCACGGCCGCCGAGGCCAAGGAAATCACCATCTGGTGCTGGGATCCGAACTTCAACGTCGCGATCATGAAGGAGGCCGGCGGGCGCTACACCAAGACGCACCCGGACGTGACCTTCAACATTGTCGATTTCGCCAAGGCCGACGTCGAGCAGAAACTGCAGACCGGCCTCTCGTCCGGCACCGCAGACGCCCTGCCGGATATCGTTCTCATCGAGGACTACGGCGCGCAGAAATATCTGCAGTCCTTCCCCGGCGCCTTCGCGCCGCTCTCCGGCACCGTCGATTACTCCGGCTTCGCTCCCTACAAGGTCGAGCTGATGACGCTGGATGGCCAGGTCTACGGCATGCCGTTCGATTCCGGCGTCACCGGTCTCTACTACCGCAAGGACTATCTGGAGCAGGCCGGCTTCAAGCCGGAGGACATGCAAGGCATCACCTGGGATCGCTTCATCGAGATCGGAAAGCAGGTCGAAGCCAAGACCGGCAAGAAAATGATGGGTCTCGACCCGACCGACGCCGGGCTCGTGCGCATCATCATGCAATCGGCCGGGCAATGGTATTTCGACAAGGAAGGCAAGACGAACATCACCGGCAACGCAGCGCTGAAGGCGTCGCTTGAAACGGTCGGCAAGATCATGGCCGCCAACATCTACAAGCCCGCCGCCGGCTGGGCCGACTGGGTCGGTACCTTCACGTCCGGCGATGTCGCCACCGTCATCACCGGCGTCTGGATCACCGGCACCGTCAAGGCGCAGCCGGACCAGTCGGGCAAATGGGGCGTGGCACCGATCCCGGCGCTTTCGATCGACGGCGCGACGCACGCCTCGAACCTCGGCGGCTCGAGCTGGTACGTGCTTGAAAGCTCAGCCGAGAAGGCCGAAGCGATCGACTTCCTGAACGAGGTCTACGCCAAGGACGTCGACTTCTACCAGACGATCCTTACGGACCGCGGCGCCGTCGGCTCACTGCTCGCTGCCCGCGGCGGGGCCGCCTATGGCGAGGCCGATGCCTTCTTCGGTGGCGAAAAGGTCTGGCAGAACTTCTCCGACTGGCTCGCGAAGGTCCCCTCGGTCAACTACGGCGTCTTCACCAACGAGGCGGACACGGCCGTAACCGCACAGCTTCCGGCACTGCAGCAGGGAACGCCCGTCGACGACATCCTGAAGGCAATCGACGCCGAGGTCAGCGCACAGGTCCAGTAATCGCCGCGGCGATTATCTGCATTGCTCCTGGTCGCGGTAAATACGCCGCGGCCAACGGCTCCTGCTATCCATGGGGATGATGATGGCTCTCGCGCGTCGCGGCGGCATCGGCCGATATTACAACGTCAATGGCTGGCTCTTCGTCGCGCCGGCACTCGGGCTGATCGCCCTTTTCATGATCTATCCGATCGTCTGGTCGCTGTGGATGTCGTTCCAGTCCGGCCGCGGCATGATGCTGAAATTCGCCGGCTTTTCGAACATCGTCCGCCTCTGGAACGATCCGGTCTTCATCAAGGCACTGACGAACACGCTGACCTATTTCGTCGTGCAGGTGCCGATCATGATCCTGCTGGCGCTGATCCTTGCGTCGCTGCTCAACAATCCGAAACTCGTCGGCCGCGGCTTCTTCCGCACCGCCATCTTCCTGCCCTGCGTCACCTCGCTGGTTGCTTATTCGGTGCTGTTCAAGGGCATGTTCGCGCTCGACGGGATCGTCAACTCGACGCTCGAGGCGATCGGCCTCATCGCCTCGCCGATCCCGTGGCTGACCCATCCCTTCTGGGCGAAGGTGCTCGTCATCCTCGCCATCACCTGGCGCTGGACCGGCTACAACATGATCTTCTATCTCGCGGCGATGCAGAACATCGACAAGTCGATCTACGAGGTCGCGCGGATAGACGGCGTGCCTGCCTGGGCGCGTTTCACCCACATCACTATCCCGCTGTTGAAGCCCGTCATTCTGTTCACGACGATCATCTCGACGATCGGCACGATCCAGCTCTTCGACGAGGTCTATAACCTCACCGAAGGCAAGGGCGGACCGTCCAACGCCACGCTGACCCTGTCGCTCTATATCTACAACCTGACCTTCCGCTTCATGCCGAATTTCGGCTACGCGGCGACGGTGTCCTATGTGATCGTGGTGCTCGTCGCCCTGCTCGCCTGCCTGCAATTCTTCGCGGCACGGGAGCGCGACCGATGAACAACGGAACCACACGTATCGTCGGCACCATCGTCACCTACGGCTTCGTCGGGCTGATGGCCTTTCTCTCGATCTTTCCCTTCGTCTGGATGCTGCTCGGCGCGACCAATTCTTCGATCGACATCATCAAGGGCAGGATGATGCCGGGCAGCGCGCTTGCCACCAACATCGCCACTTTCTTCACCCAGGTGAACGCACCGCTGGTCTTCTGGAATTCGGCCAAGATCGCCATTCTCGCGACGGTGCTGACGCTCGCCGTGTCGTCGTTGGCTGGCTACGGCTTCGAGATGTTCCGCTCGCGCCACCGCGATAGGATCTACAGCGCCCTTCTGTTGACGATGATGATCCCGTTTGCCGCGCTGATGATCCCGCTGTTCATCATGATGGGCAAGGCGGGGCTGATCAACACGCACCTCGCTGTCGTGCTGCCGACCATCGGCTCTGCCTTCGTCGTCTTCTATTTCCGCCAGACCACCAAGGCCTTCCCGTCGGAACTGCGGGACGCCGCAAAGGTCGACGGGCTCAAGGAATGGCAGATCTTCCTGTTCATCTATGTGCCGGTCATGCGCTCGACCTATGCGGCGGCCTTCATCATCGTCTTCATGACGGCGTGGAACAACTATCTCTGGCCGCTGATCGTGCTGCAGTCGAACGAGCAGAAGACGATCACGCTGGTCATCTCCTCGCTCGCTTCCGCCTACTACCCCGACTACGGCGTCGTCATGGTCGGCACCATTCTCGCGACACTTCCCACCCTCGCCGTCTTCTTCTTCATGCAACGCCAATTCGTCCAGGGAATGCTGGGCTCAGTCAAATAGGAATGATCATGCGTTCTGTTACCTCTTTCAACGATACCTGGATTTTCTCCGAAGGCTTCGATGCGGCGAGCGCTGGCCGCCTGCAGGCAGGCAAATCGGTCAGCCTGCCGCACAATGCGGTGGAATTGCCGTTCAACTATTTCGACGAGGCATCCTATCAGCGCGCCTTCACCTATCAGAAGGTGCTTACCTGGCGTCGCGAGTTCCACGGCCGCGAGGTCTCGCTCGTGTTCGACGCCGCCATGGCCGACGCCGTCGTCTATCTCAACGGCGAGGAGATCATCGCCCACAAGGACGGTTACACGCCCTTTGAAGCAAGACTGACGGATAAGCTGCGGGAAGGCGACAACCTGATCACGGTCAAGATCGACGGCAGCGAAAACCCTGAGATCCCGCCCTTCGGCGGCCGCATCGACTATCTCACCTATGCCGGCATCTATCGCGACGTCTGGCTGAAGGTCACCGATGCCGTTTCGATCGCCAATCTCAAGATCGAAACCCGCGATGCGCTCAGCGATGCCAAGTCCGTCTCGATCCGCTGCGATCTCGGCAATCCGCAAGGCGTCAACTTTGCCGGCACGGTCACGGCACTCCTCAAGGACGCGAACGGCAAGGTGCTGGCGGAAGCAGCCGGTGAAAGCCGCGCCGAGAGCGTCACCCTTGAGATCACGGGCCTGAAGGGCCTCTCGCTCTGGGATATCGACAGCCCCGTTCTCTATGAAGTGGAAGCGCAGCTGCGCAGCGATCGCGGCAGCGACCGGCTGTCGTCACGCTTCGGCTTCCGCACCGCCGAGTTCACCACGGATGGTTTCAAGCTCAACGGACGGCCGCTGAAAATCCGCGGCCTCAACCGCCATCAGGCTTTCCCCTATGTCGGCTACGCCATGGGCCGCACGGCGCAGGAGCGCGATGCCGAGATCCTGAAGAACACGCTGCATTGCAACCTCGTGCGCACCTCGCATTATCCGCAATCCAAGTGGTTCCTCGACCATTGCGACCGCATCGGCCTGCTCGTCTTCGAGGAAATCCCCGGCTGGCAGCATATCGGCGGCGAGGGCTGGAAACAGGAGGCGATCCAAAACGTCCGCCGCATGATCGAGCGCGACTGGAACCACCCGTCGATCATCATCTGGGGCGTGCGCATCAACGAATCCCAGGACTCGCATGATTTCTACGTCGAGACCAACCGGCTCGCACGCGAACTCGACCCCACGCGCCAGACCGGCGGCGTGCGCTACATTACCGACAGCGAATACCTCGAAGACGTCTACACCATGAACGACTTTATCCTCGGCAACGAGGAACTGCCGGGCGCAAACCGCCCGCGCACGGCGCTACGTCCGCAGCAGGAATGCACCGGGCTCACCCGCAAGGTGCCCTATCTCATCACCGAATTCGGCGGCCACATGTTTCCGACGAAGATCTACGACCAGGAACAACGGCAGGCAGAGCATGTGCGCCGGCACCTCGAAGTGCTGAACGCGGCCTATGGCGACCCAAGCATTTCAGGCGCCGTCGGCTGGTGCATGTTCGACTACAACACCCACAAGGACTTCGGCTCCGGCGACCGGATCTGCTATCACGGTGTCATGGACATGTTCCGCCAGCCGAAATTCGCGGCTTATGTCTATGCCAGCCAATGCGAACCGTCGGAGGGCGTGGTGATGAAGCCGGTCACCTTCTGGGCACGCGGCGAGCGCAACATCGGCGGCGTGCTGCCCTTGATCGTGCTCACCAACTGCGACGAGGTCGAGCTGAAATACGGATCGCTCGTCAAGCGCGTCGGCCCCGACCGCGAGAACTTCCCGCATCTACCGCACCCGCCCGTCGTCATCGACCATCGCCACTTCACCAAGGACGAACTCGGCGTCTGGGGCATGAAGTGGGAAGACGCAGCCTTCACCGGCTTTATCGACGGCGAGCCCGTCGCCAACCTGCGCATGGTCGCCGATCCGGTGCCGACGGCGCTGGAAGTCGTCCCCGACAGCACGGCGCTTCGGGCCGAAGGGCGCGACAGCGTGCGGGTGATCGTGCGGGCGCTCGATCAGGCCGGCAACATCCTGCCCTTCCTCAATGACGCGGTCGACGTGACAGTCACCGGCCCTGCCCGCCTGCTCGGCCCCGATCGCCTGATCTTCCAGGGCGGTTCGACCGGCTTCTGGCTGGAAACGACGGGTGCTGCCGGCGGCATCGCCGTCGCGGTGACCTCGACGCGGCTTGGAACCGTAAGGCTGGAGCTTTCGGCAGTGTCGGACGAGGCGGCGGCTGCATGAGCGAACTCCAACTTAAGCACGTCAGAAAGTCCTATGGCAACTTCGAGGTCATCAAGGGTGTAGACCTCGACATCAAGACCGGTGAGTTCGTCGTCTTCGTCGGGCCATCCGGCTGCGGCAAGTCGACCCTGCTTCGGATGATCGCCGGACTGGAGGAGATCACGTCAGGTGATCTCACGATCGGCGGCGAGCGCATGAACGATGTCGATCCGTCGAAACGCGGCATCGCCATGGTGTTCCAGTCCTATGCGCTCTACCCGCATATGACGGTTCGGGAGAACATGGGTTTCGCGCTGCGATTTGCCGGCGTGCCGAAGGCCGAGATCGCACAACGCGTCGGCGAAGCCGCGAACATCCTGGAACTCGGGCCGCTGCTCGACCGCAAGCCAAAACAGCTTTCGGGCGGCCAGCGCCAGCGCGTGGCGATCGGCCGCGCGATCGTGCGGCACCCGAAGATCTTTCTCTTCGACGAGCCGCTCTCGAACCTCGATGCGGAACTGCGCGTGCACATGCGTATCGAGATCGCCAGGCTACACAAGAAGCTTGCAACGACAATCATCTACGTCACCCACGATCAGGTCGAGGCGATGACGCTTGCCGACAAGATCGTCGTCATGCGCGGCGGCGTGGTCGAGCAGGTCGGCTCGCCGCTCGACCTCTACGACGATCCGGCCAATCTCTTCGTCGCCGGTTTCATCGGTTCGCCGAAGATGAACTTTTTGAAGGGGATCGTCGAAACAAACGCGGGCGGGGAGAAACATATCCGCCTGGTGGATTTCGGTAATGCGACGCTGCCGATTGCGGTCAAGGACGTAACGCCCGGCAACACCGTGACCATTGGCATTCGCCCCGAGCATTTCGGCGACAGCGGCTCGGCGAGCCTCGATTTGACGATCGACATGCTGGAGCATCTGGGCGGCGAGACCTTTGCCTATGCCCGGCACGGCGACGGCGAACTGATCATCATCGAAACAAAAAACGGCCGCGGCCTGAAGTCCGGCGACAGCATCGCCGCCCGTTTCGAACCCACAGCCGCTCTGGTGTTCGACGCAGACGGCAGGCGCCTGCGCTAGAAGCTATCCACCATAGGAGGGCGGCGCCACCTGCGAAGATGGCGCCGTTCGTTGTTGTCACGGGAACATGCCCTTCGGTGTCTCACCCTTCAGAAAGGGCTCGATGAAAGCCTCCAACAGTTCCGTCTGGTTGATGACGGCGGTGTGCGACGTCGCCGGCAGGATCGCGAGCCGCGAAGGCGACAGCGGCTTTCCCATGTCGCCCATGGCGCCGCCACCAAGCAGGCGGAACAGTGCCACCGTGTGCTCCAACGTCGCCACATCGGCATCGCCGGCGATGACGAGAACCGGGGTCTTCAGTGCCTTGACATCCGGCTCCCAGGCCATCGGTTCTTTTTCGAGCTGGATCAGCTTCTTGACCAGATCGGGAAACCCATCCGGATTGGCGGCGAGCTTGCGGTAGTCTTCGGCAAAGGGCATGCCGACGAACATCTCGACAGTCATCTGCGGGATGAATGCTTTGAATTCCGGCTGCCAGCCCTCTGCATCGTAGCCGACGGACGCGGCGGCTAGCTTGTTCACCTTGTCCGGATGGCGGATCGCCAGCTGCAGGCCGGCAGCCGCACCCATCGAGTAGCCGAAGACATCGGCCTTCTCCAGCTTCACCGCATCCATGAAGGCGGCGACGTCGTCGGCGAGGTTCGGATAGGTGATCGGGCGATCGATATCGGTGGTGCGGCCATGGCCCTGGAACTCGATTGCATAGACCTTGTGGGTCTCGGCCAGCTTCGGGATGATCGCACCCATCGAGGGAATGTTCATGTAGGCGCCGTGTAGCACGACGAGCGGCTCGCCCTCGCCCGAGACTTCGTAATACATCTTCATGCCGTTGACTTCGACGGTCTCAGCCTCGGCAAAGGCAGTGCCGGACATGAGCAGGGCGCCAGCGATCAAAGCGGTACGAAACATTCTCAATCTCCTTGTTGTCAGCGCGGTTGAGCACCGCCTTCGAGATTAAGACGCATGACGTCGTCATCTCCCGACATCAACAGCCAAGAAAATTTCGCGCATTCGTTGCGGTGCCCAACAAACGCGTCGCGCCTTGGTCCGCCGGCGCTTCAGCCTGACGGGCTGAGGCTCACCCGCAGGGGCGCGAACTGCGATACGGCAAAATCCATGAGCTTTCGCACCCGCGGCAATTCACGTAATTCCGGGTGAACACCGAGCTTCAGCGGCAGAACCGGCGCGGCAACGCCGAGGTCAAGGGCCACAAGGCCATTCCGGCCGGCGGCGATAAAGTGCGGCAGCGTGGCAAGTGCCTGTCCGGTCTCAACCGCACTCAATTGCGAGCGGATCGAATTCGTGCGCAGCAGCACTCTCGCCTCCGGCAAAAGATCTTTCAGCCAGGTCGAGAGCGATACCCGCACAGGCACCTCCACCAGCTCGACAATCGTCTGGTTCCTGCCTTCGCCCGCAACATCCGGATGGCCGAAACGATCAAGGTAGGCCTCTGTTGCAAACAGGCCGTAGGCGACATCGGCAACCTTGCGCTCGACGATATCGTTTTGGTCGAAACTGCCGAAACGCAAGGCGATGTCCGCGTCCCGTCGGGACAGGTTGAAGCGCCGGCCATCGTTCAAAAGGTGAATGCTGACGCCGGGATGCATTGCTGCAAACTTGGTCAGGATCGGCGCCAGGAGGTAGTCTCCGATCCAGTCGAGGCTGGTCACGGTGATGGTGCCTTCAAGTGCGTCGTCCTGCACCGCAAGGCGCCGCTCCACCGCAAGCGCGTTCGCCTCCATGTGCTCGAGCGCAGAAAGGATGGAGAGGCACACGGCGGTCGGCACGAGGCCGCCCGGTTGCCGCTCGAACAGCGTTTTGCGCGTCTTCTGCTCAAAAGCCTCGAGGCGACGGCTGAGCGTCGGTTGCGTGGTGCCCATCGCACGGGCCGCTGCACTCAGCGAGCCGTGGCGGACCAAGTGCTGAACAAGATGGAGTTCTTCCCAGTCCACAGGCACCTCAGGGTTCAGCCGACCGAGGCGGCTCGCCTCGACGGTAATTCATAGGCACTTTCGTGCCCGCCGTCATGCCCCCGTCGATCGGCAGCACCACGCCGGTGATGTAACTCGCCGCATCGGAACAGAGCCAGAGGACACTTGCGGCCACCTCCTCCATCCGGCCAAGCCGGCGCATCGGCGTCGAAAGTGCTGCGTGCCGCTGGATGTCCGCGCCGGCGGCCTCGAGATGGTGGGTGAGGATCGGCCCGGGCGCAACGACATTGATCCGGATGCCCTGGTCGGCATAGTCCAGCGCCGCAGCCTTGCTCAGCCCGATGATCCCGGCCTTCGCACTGACATAGGCGGAAAGCCCGGAGGTGCCGTTGATGCCGGCAACCGACGCCATGTTGACGATCGCACCGCCACCGCCCCTCGCCATCGCCTCGATCTGGTAACGCATGCCGAGAAAGGTGCCGCGAATGTTGGTGCGGATGCCGCGATCGAACCCTTCGATATCGAGATCGGCAAGCGGGGCCGGCATGGTTCCATCCGTCGCATTGTTGAAGGCGGCGTCGAGCCGGCCATAGTGCTGCATCACACTTGCAAGCGCCTGCTTCATGGCACTCTCGTCGCCGACATCGGCAGCGATCGCCAGTGCGTCACCGCCCGCCTCACGGATGGAAACCGCCAACGCCTCGACCGCCGGCTGCGAGCGGGAAAGAAGGACAACGGATGCGCCGGCCTGCGCAAAGGCGCGGGCGGCGGCCGCGCCGATACCCTTGCTGGCGCCTGCGACTAAGGCGACTTTGCCTGCAAATCCCAGATTGTTTGTGTTCATCAACCCGACTCCATCTGACGTTGTCGCACCGTTTCTAGCGCCGGACGGCGACGGCTGCCTCGTGCAGGCGCGTATGCCTCCCATACGGGAACAGACGATCGACTTTCGCTGCGAACGGGCTTTGCCTTTGTCCGGGAGCCCGAATTTCGCCCTGAAGCGTCGACCGGGCCGCAGTTTCGAGAAGCACAGGAGACGATCATGGATGCGACAAGACAAGGAAGATCGGAGCGCAGAACGCGGCTGAAGGCCGAACTCGACCGGGTGATCGCGGAAGCCCTGGATGAACAGCGCATCGTCGGCACAGTCGTCGAGATCCTTATCGACGGCGAGCCCGGCTACCGACATGCCGCCGGGCTTGCGGACCGCGAGACCGACCGGCCGATGACCGAGGACAGCATCTTCCTGCTCTCCTCGGTCGCAAAGCCGATCGTCACGGTCGCCGCTCTCAACCTGGCGCAAAGCGGCACCATCGGTCTCGACGATATCGTGTCGGAATGGCTTCCCGCGTTCAGGCCGCAGCTGCCGGACGGCAGCGAGCCTCGGATAACCCTCCGCCAACTCCTGACGCACAGTGCCGGTTTGAGCTACGTGTTCATGGAGCGAGGCGACGGCCCTTATCGCCGGCACGCCATCAGCAGCGGCCTCGACGACACCGACGATGATCTCACCGCCCTCATCGGCAAGCTCACCGCCATTCCGTTATCCTATCCGCCCGGACACGGCTGGGGCTATTCGATGAGCCTCGACGTGCTTGGCGCCGTTATCGAAGAGGCGACGGGATCAAAGCTGCCGGAGGCGATTGCTACGCTCGTCACACGCCCGATGGGGATGAACGACACCGCCTTTTCCGTGACCGATAAACGCAAGCTCGTGGTCCACTATGGCGATGCCTCGCCGCGGCCACGGCGGCTCGTTGGCGACGACGCGGTCCCCTTCTTTGGCAATCCCGTACGCCTCTCGCCCGGCCGGATCTTCAATCCTCGAGCCTTTCCCTCCGGAGGAGCCGGCATGGCAGGCACGGCCGGCGACGTGATCCGCCTTCTCGAAAGCCTCAGGACCGGACACTCGCCGGTGCTCGACGCCGCCAGCACCCGCTCGATGTTCGACATTCAGGCAAGGACGGGCGGATTGGCCGCCGGCGCCGGGTGGGAGTTCGGTTTCGGCGGCGCCGTGCTTGTCGAACCCGAGATGGCGGGAACACCGCAGTCGCGCGGCACGCTGCAATGGGACGGCGCCTACGGGCACAAGTGGTTCATCGACCCGGCCCGCGGCCTGACAGTCGTTGCGCTCACCAACACCGCTTTTGAGGGCATGAACGGACGCTTCCCGGACGATCTTCGCGACGCCATCTATCGGAGCCTCTAGCCATGCGGAACGCCCCATTTCCCGTCGACCTCGGCCGCTACTTCGCCCGCATCGGTCATGTCGGGCCGCTCTCGCCCGATCTCACAACGCTTGGCAGGATCGTCGCCCGCCATGCCGCGTCGATCCCCTTCGAGGCCATCGACGTGCTTCTCGGCCGTCGGATCGACCTTTCGCCGGCGGCGGTCGACGCCAAGCTCATCGACCGCCGGCGTGGCGGCTATTGCTTCGAGCAGAACGGCCTGTTGCAGCGCGTGCTCACGTCGCTCGGCTACCGGGTGGATCCCTTGATCGCCCGCGTCCTGTGGATGCGCGCCCCGGGCGCGCCGCCGCCGGCCTGGTCGCACATGGCGCTCCGCGTCTTCGTGAACGATGTCGGCTATCTGGTCGATGTCGGCTTCGGCAGTTGCGTGCCGACCGCGCCGCTGCGTTTCGACCGGACCACGCCGCAACCGACGCGGCATGAGCCGTTCCGTCTCAGCCAAACGCTCGATGGCTACGTGCTGGAGGCATTACTTGGTCGTGACTGGGTACCGGTCTACGAGGTATCGCCGAGCATTTGTGGAGAGGACGCGTATCGGATCGCAAACATCGCGACATACACGGATCCGCATTCGCTTTTCCGACAGACCCTGCTGGTGACGTTGACCACCGAGGAGACACGTAACATCCTGCTCGGAAACCGGCTGACGATCCGTGACAGGAACGGCACCGTGACGCGCCAAGAATTCGATGCACCGGCAATCGAATCTGCCCTTATCAACGTCTTCGGATTACCCCTCGACGGCGACTGGCGTCGGGTCGCTGCGCGCGCCGGCGGCGCATTCGAGGCATCCATTCCAACGACATGACGTGAACCCGGCGCCTCGTCTATCGATGGGTGAGGATGTAGCCTTTGAGGATCTCCGCATGATTGCGGGCCTCATCCTTCACGCTGTAAAGCAAAGTCACCGGGCCCTTAGCAATGCGCTGTCGCAACAGGTCAACTGCCTCCGGATTGCCGTCGAGCTCGGCAAGGTAGCGCTCGCGAAACTCTTCCCACGTGCCTTCATCCGCATGGAACCAGCGGCGCAGCTCCGTGGTCGGCGCTATGTCCTTCAGCCAGAGATCGACCGCGGCTTCCGCCTTGGTCAAACCGCGCGGCCAGAGGCGATCGACGAGGACGCGCATCCCGTCGCCATCGGCCCTCGGCTCATAGACACGTTTCGTCTTCAGCTGCATGAACGCCCCTCATTGGTCTTGATTTGAGGACCATAGCTGCCGCCGATTGGCGATCCAAGCGCGAAGGCGCTTGCCGGCAAGCGGTAAGGGGGCGCCTGCCGCCTACACCCCGCGCCTGTTGCCCCAGAGCAGGACGTGCAGCTGCGGCAGGACGCGGGCCTCGAACCAACGATCTTCCGTCACCTTGCCGACAAGCCAGAGCATGCGATCGATGATGCCGTCGATGTCGACTTTGGCGTCGTCGTCGTCAGGGGGTGGAGGCGTATGGTTGCCAGGCTGCAGGTAGAGCGGCAGATGGGGGTACCGGGCCGCCGTATCCCGGGCATAGGCATAGTCGCGCTCGTCGAAAACGACGATCTTCAGCGCCACCTGCGGCCCATCCGCTGCCATTCGAAGACAGTCGTCGAAGGCCCGCCAGTCCGTTTCCATGCCGCTCGACGGCGGCTTCGGGCTCAGCACCAGCGCGTCGAGGTCCGCAAACCAGTCCTTGGCGATGCTGCCCTGCGTTTCCAGCGCGAAGCGATAGCCATCGGCTTTCCCGCGGGCGATCAGGGGCGCCAGCGGCTGGATCGCCGGATTGCCGCCGGAAAGCGAGACCGTCAGCGGCTTGCCACCGGAGAGCGTGACGACCTCGCTCCAGATCTCTTCGACGCCCATCGGCAGCCATTGGTCGCGATACTCGCTGTCGACCGCGTGCAGCGTGTCGCACCAACTGCAGCGATAGTCGCAGCCGCCGGTTCGCACGAACACGGTCGGAAGCCCGATCAGGATGCCCTCGCCCTGGATCGTCGGCCCGAAGATTTCGCTGACACGGATGCGCGTTTCGCCGGGCCCGCTCATGGCCGGTATTCTGCCCAGGTCTTCGGCGTCTCGCTGACACGCACGGCGGAGGTTTCCGGCAGCCTCGCCTTGCACCAGTCGTAAAAGTGCTTCGCCAGACATTCGGCCGTCACCCGGTCGTGGCCGAGAACGTCGTTCAGATGGCGGTGATCGAAACTCTCGTCGATGTAGCGCTTCAGTGGCGAAAGCTCGTGATAGTCGCGCACGAAGCCGTGCTCGTTGAGCTCCGCGCCGGCAAGCTCGACTTCGACGATGTAGTTGTGGCCGTGCAGCCGCGCACATTGATGGTCTGCCGGCAGGCTCTTCAACTGATGCGAGGCGGAGAAATGGAATTCCTTGGTGATCCGGAACATCACTTCACCTCCTCGGCCGCAAAGGCCGACGTCGCCGCCACCCAGAAATCCGGATCTTCGTAGTCGGTCGGATCCGCAACGCCGGCCAGATGGAAGGCCTCGCGCCGCTCGACGCAGGTGCCGCAGCGCCCGCAATGGCGCGCGCCGCCCTTGTAGCAGGACCAGGTCGCTTCGAAGGGCGTCTGATGGCTCGCGCCGTCGGTGACGATATCCGCCTTCGAAATCGTCACATAGGGCGCGTAGAGCGTGATGTCGGCGTAGCCGTCGAGCGCGTGGTTCTGCATCGCCTGAAACGCGTCGATGAAGCCGGGACGGCAGTCGGGATAGATGAAATGGTCGCCGCCATGCACGGCGACGGCCACCGCATCCGCCTTCTGCGCCGCTGCCAACCCGAAGCCGATGGCGAGCATGATGGCGTTGCGGTTCGGAACCACCGTCGCTTTCATCGTTTCCTCGGCGTAGTGGCCGTCGGGCACGTCGACATCGTCCGTCAATGCCGATCCGGTGAGATGGGCGCCGATCGCGCTGATGTCGATGACCTGATGCGGAACGCCGAGCCGCTTGGCACAGGCGGCGGCAAAGTCCAGCTCCTTACGGTGTCGCTGGCCGTAATCGAAGGAGAGCAGGCCAATGAGTTCGTGCTCGGCTGCGACCTTGTGGGCAAGCGATACCGAGTCCAATCCGCCGGAGCAGATGACGATTGTCTTCATGATAGGTGTCCTTGTTTTGACCGGGTAGGCTGCGACCGGATTACGGCGCGCCTTCTAGGGCAAAGCAGGACGGATGGGAAGCATTATGTTGAAGTGCGGGAGAACGCAGCCTCTTCCTGCGTGCCATACACGCGACCGGCGCATTCTCAAACCGAGCCAGAAACGCATGCGTCCCACCCTTAAGTGCAAGGGTGGGACGCGCAAGCTTCAGGCCTTTTCGGGGGTGTTCCGATGACTACTGCTGCAGCCCCGGATAGGCCCATACGCCCGAAACCCGCATCAGATCACGGTAGATGACCAGCCGCTCGTCCGCCCCGACCTTTGCCGCTTCATCCTGGGTTGGCGCGTCCAGTGCATTCAGCGGCACCACTGCCGATGGCAGGTCGCGCTGCTTCAAGGCATCCTCCATGACCGTGCGCGCGCGGCGCATGTGGCTCGAACTGGTCACCAGGATTACCGTGTCGGCCTGATGCCGCACCAGGAGATTGGCGGCATTGATCACATTGCCGATCGTATCTTTCGACTTGTCCTCAATCATGATGCGATCGCGACTGATACCTTTGTCGACCAGCCACTTGGACATGACGTCACCTTCCGTAACGCCATTTTTCGGCACGCCGCCACTCACCATGACGAGCGCTGTCGGGTTGGCCTCGGCGACCTTCAACGTCACCTCGAGACGATCGAGCAAGGTTTGCTGCGCCTTGCCGTCATCGGCGAGCGCGTAGCCCAGCGCGACGATCACGACTTTGCCTGGCACAGTCGGGACGTCGAAGTTCGGCTTTTCAGCCATGATCTGTTCTGCGCGAACAAACCGCTTGCGATACTCTTCCGCTCGCTCGCGATCGAGACCGGCCAGAGCCTGGTGGGCAAGCGCCGCGCCGGTCTCATCGCCACGGATGCGGGCAATTGCCTCAAGCCAGCTTTGCGCATCAAAAGCGGTCGGGTCCTTGCTGAGGATGCTCTGGAAGGTCGCCTGCGCGTCGTCGAGCTTCTTCTGGATGATCTGGGTCGCAGCAACGGCATATTGGAAATCCAACCGCTCAGGCGCGAGCGTCGACGCTTCCTTGAAGGCTTCCTCCACGACATCATATTTGCCATGCAGCGTAATGCCCTTGAAGACTTCGGCTTCCGCCTTTTTGACGTCGCCGCCCGACCAGTAATACTGCATGCCGGTGTCGACCAGCTGTTTTATACGGGCAGCGTTTGCCTGGTCGAAGGCGCCGGCTGGAACCGCTGAAATGAGACACGCTGTCGCTGTCAACAGTCCAAGGAGGCGGCGCCGTGCGCTACCCGCCTTCACCGAACGCGGGGTGCCCGATGCTGTCACGGTCGACCCCAACGGGGCAAAAATGGAACTCGGCTTCATTTAAATCTCCCAGTTTTCCGGTTGCCCGCCGGCTTGCTCGCCCTCGGGCCGATAGCGTTCCGTATTCACTTCCGATTTGGCCCATCTCCTTGCGGCCAGTATTAGAAATACCAAAACATGACCACCTGTCCAGATCGCGGCGGCGCAACTATCCGTAATGGCGACTGAAGCCGGAATAATTCGTGTTACATTTCTTACAGATAGCGCATACAAGTTGCGTTCACGTTCCGAAACAGTCGCTGATTGGCGTTATATTGGTATTATCCAATTGCACGCCATCGCCCGCGCAGCGTGCGTGCGCAATCGCTGAATGACCAGGACGTCATGAACATTGGCTTGCCGGCAGTGATTTCCATGGTTCGGCAAGAGCAAAGCCTGCTTCAACGATCTCGCTGCCGATGGGTAGCCGAAAACCTACTCCGGAGCTCGGGAGTTCGTGGCGGTCGTTGCGCGCCGCGCTGTCGAAGACACCGTAAGGTGAATCGATGCGCTGGCCCGTTTGGATTGTTCGAAGGGATCTGACCTTTGAACTCACGCAAATCCGAAGAGGACGGTTCCGCACGGTTTTTCAGATTTCGCTCTCGATCCGGCCAGCCGCAAACGCAAAATTGCAACGAATGATGCAAACTGATTGCGGCCCGGCGCTGCGGCGCCGGGCCGCAATCTTCTCTACTCATCGTCATGCATGTGCATGCGGATGCTGCCGTTCGTCCCAGACGGCCCAGATCGCGAGCGCGGTCACCAACACCCCAAGGACGACATGCGTCCACATGGGGTTGGGACTGGTCGAGAAACCGAGCAGCCAGGGTGAAGCGATCAGCCAGAGCCCGACGATGAGGCTTGCCCATTCTTCCCATTCCGCAAACATGGCAAGCGTCGCGATAGCCAGAACGCCGAGCACGACGCCGGCGCCCCAAGCGTTCCAGGCCGGAACGCTTTCGACAACGAAACCCATGATCCAGGGAGAGACGAACAGGCAGACGGCAAGAACCAGATTGATCCAGTCCTGTGCTTTCTTTCCTTCCATCAGTGCCATGACAACCTCCACGAATGAAGCTTGGCCAAAGCGTACGATCGCGTGCGGTCGCACGCTCTGAAAACATAATAAATTCAACCGGAACCGCTTTCAAATCTTTTTCGCGTGAGCACGCGGTGGTCGCATGCGCGAAATCAGGCGGCGAACCGACGATCCGCCGCTCTGAATGGGTGTCGAGGGCGCAGCTTTGCGCCGCTTCGCGTGCGTCTAGTAACCGCGCGCAGCACCCGCGCCGATGCGGCTGTCGACTGCGCCATTGTAGCGGGCGCCGCCGCCGGCCTCGATGTCCGAAAGGCTCTCGCCGCCGACGAGGATGCCGGTCGCCTGTCCCCAGATCGTCCAGCTTTCATCGATCTGGACATTGTGGCCCATGGCCGACAGCAGCTTGCGGGTATCTGGCGAGAGCGCATAGGGCTCCATGAACACCTTGTCCGGCAGCCACTGGTGATGGACGCGCGGCGCGTCGACCGCTTCCTGGATGTTCATGCCGTGGTCGATGACGTTGAGTATCGCTTCGAGCGTGATGGTGATGATGCGTGCACCGCCGGGGCTGCCGATCACCATGAAGGGCTTGCCGTCCTTGGAGATGATCGTCGGGCTCATCGATGACAGCGGCGTCTTTCCGGGCGCGATCGCATTGGCCTCGCCCTGCACCAGACCGTAGAGATTGGGCACGCCTGGCTTGGCGGTGAAATCATCCATCTCGTTGTTGAGCAGGATGCCGGTTCCGGGCGCCACGACGCCGGCGCCGAAGGAGCCGTTCAGCGTATAGGTGACGGCAACCGCATTGCCCTCGTCGTCGATGATCGAATAGTGCGTCGTCTCCTTGCTTTCGCCGAAACCCTTGGGGATCAGCGTGGCGGAAACGCCGGCGCGGAACGGATCGATCTTGTCGCGGATGTCCTTGGCATAGGCCTTGTCGGTGAGCTTGGCGACGGGGTTCTCGACGAAATCAGGATCGCCGAGCGACGTGTTGCGGTCGACATAGGCGTGGCGCATGGCCTCGATCATCACATGCACGGTGTCGGCGGCGCCATAGCCCATGTAGGAAATGGGGTAGCCTTCGAGAACGTTGAGGATTTCGCAGATGATCACGCCACCGGAGGATGGCGGCGGCGAGGAGACGATGTCATAGCCGCGGTAGTTGCACTTGACCGGCTCCAGTTCGCGCACGGCGTAGCGCTCGAAATCTGCCTTGACGAGCACGCCGCCTTTCTCCGCGCTCGCCTTGACGATCTGGTCGGCGATCGCGCCCTTGTAGAAGGCGTCGGTGCCCTTCTCGGCGATGCTCGAAAGCGATGCGGCAAGATCGGCCTGGATCAGCTTCTCGCCGGCGACGAACGGCTTGCCGTCCTTCAGGAAGATCGCGGCCGCGGCCGGGTCCTTGGCGAGCCTGTCCGTTTCGCCCTCGAAGGAATCGATATCGCCCTGCTCCAGCACGAAGCCGTCTTTGGCAAGCGCGATCGCCGGAGCGATCAATTCGGCAAGCGGCTTGGTGCCATAGCGGCTGCGCGCCATTTCGAAGCCCAGGACCGGACCGGGAACGCCGACGGCGAGATAGCCCTCGGTACTCAGGCCGTCGACGACATTGCCCTTGGCGTCGAGGTACATGGTCTTGGTCGCGGCTTGAGGCGCCCGCTCGCGGAAATCGAGGAACGTCGTCTTGCCGTCCTTGAAGCGGATGGTCATGAAACCGCCGCCGCCGATATTGCCGGCGGTCGGATAGGTGACGGCAAGCGCATAGCCGACGGCAACGGCTGCATCCACGGCATTGCCACCGCTTTTCAGCACGGCAACACCGATATCGGATGCCAGGTGCTGGGCGGTGACCACCATGCCGTGCTCCGCCTTCACGGGCTCGGGTGAAGCCGCCTGCACCGCCCAGGGCGTCAGGCTCGATGCAAAGAGCAACGTAATCGACAGGGTCTTCAAGCGGAAACTCGGCATGCGTCTCTCCCTCGCAGGCTCGCGGCGCATTGCCAGATTTCAATGACCGTGGTCTCGCCGCGTCGAGCGCGGTGGCAACGATCGTTCGGTAGGGGCAAGCACCTGATATGGACGGCTATGAAGTGCGGGAAGTATAGTCACGCTCAATCGACGATGGCAAATCACGCCTGACGTTCCACGACACCCCTACGCCTGACCGGCCACTGCGTCGGGTCCCCCAGTCGACAGAAAAGCCGTGCCGCTCAGGCGGCATCGGCAAGGATCAGATCGGCACCTTTCTCCGCAACCATCATCGTCGGCGCGTTGATGTTGCCCGCGGTGATGTTGGGGAAGATCGAGGCGTCGACGACGCGGAGACCGGGCACGCCGTGAACCTTCAGGCGGCTGTCGACCACCGAACTCTCCTGCTCCGGCCCCATCGCGCAGGTGCCGCAAAGATGGTAGATCGAGCCGGAGTTTTCGCGGAAATAGTCCATCAGCGCTTCGTCGCTTTCCACGCGCGGCGCCGGCGAAATCTCTTCCGCCGTCAACGATGAGAGTGCCGAGGCCGACGCGATCCGGCGGACAAGCCGGCTTCCCTGCAGCACTTCGTCGATGTCGCGATCGGTCGTCAGGTAGTTCGGCCGGATCAGCGGTTTCACCGAGGGGTCGCCGGACGCAATCGAGATGCTGCCGCGGCTCGTCGGCCGGCAGGAATTGAAGCAGATCAGGTAGCCGGGATAGGGCTCCGGCTTCAGCCCGGCCTTCGGATCCGTCGGGATGCGGTAGGAGAGCGGGTTGAAATAGAGCTGGATGTTCGGCCGCTCTTCGTCGGGCCGGCCGCGGAAGAAACCGCCCGCCTGGTTGACGCTCATCGAGAACGGTCCTTTGCCGGTCAAGAGATACTGCAGACCGAGACGCATCTGGCCGAACAGACTGCCGAACTCGTCGTTGAGCGTCGGGATCGTCGCGCGATAATAGAAGCTGGCGCAGAGATGATCCTGCAGGTTCAAGCCGACCGACGGCAGATGCCGGCGCGTTTCGACCCCGAGCAACGACAGCTGCTTGCCGTCGCCAATGCCCGAGACCTGCAGCAGCTGCGGGCTACCGACCGCACCGGCGGCCAGGATGACCTCGCGCCCCGCCGTGAAGCGACGCCGCGTCCCATTCTGGATGACATCGACACCGGTCACGCGTCCGTCTTCGCCGAAGACCAGCTTTTCTGCCTGCGCGTAGCGTTCGATCGTGAGATTGGGACGCTTGAGGGCGGGCCTCAGATACTCCGCGCTCGAATGCGAGCGGCGGCCGTTGTTGGTGTTGACGTCGTAGACGCCGGCGCCCTCGATCGAGGCGCCGTTGAAATCCTCGTTCAGCGGCAGCTGCAACGATCCGCAGCTTTCGAGGAAAGCGTCGGTGATCGGGTGCGTCATGCCGCGCATCGGGGTGATGTGGATCGGGCCTTCGCCGCCGTGCCATTCGGACGATCCGCGCGCATGGGTTTCGAGCCGGCGGAAATAGGGCAGGACATCGTCATAGCCCCAGCCCGTATTGCCGGCGTTTTTCCAGTCGTCGAAGTCGTCGCGCGCGCCACGCACATAGATCATCGCATTGATCGAGCCGGATCCGCCCTGGACCTTGCCACGCGGCACGTAGATGCTGCGATCCTGAAGCTCGGCCTCCGGCTCGCTCGAATACATCCAGTTGACCTGGGGATTGTAGTAGCTGCGGGCGTAGCCGACCGGGATCTTGAACCAGAAGGAATTGTCGTTGCCGCCAGCCTCGATCAAAAGCACCCTGTGGCGACCATTTTCGCTGAGCCGGCTCGCAAGAATGCAGCCGGCCGACCCGGCGCCGACGATGATGTAGTCGTAGATCATCTGCATGTCCTATAGTCGGAGTTATCCGCGTGCCGGCGCGAAGGCCTTCACGTCCGCCGGCCGGCTGTCCATCTGCAGGTGCAGGCGCTCGCCGGTGTACGGCGTGTGCTTTTCGACGACGTCCATGTTGAGCTCGATGCCAAGGCCAGGCTCGCGCGACGGGATGATGTAGCCATCCTCGACGGCGAGCTTGGTCTTCAGCACATCCGCATGAAATCCGCTGAAATCGAGGATCGCCTCATGGATGAGGAAGTTCGGCGACGCAGCTGACAGCTGGATACTGGCCGCAGCCCCGACCGGGCCGTTATAGAGATGCGGGGCGATCTGGGCGTAATAGGCTTCTGCCATGCCGGCGATCTTCTTCGCTTCGAGAAGCCCGCCGACGCGTGCGACGTTCATCTGCAGGATCGAGGCAGCCTTCAGTTCGAGGACGCGCTGGAACTCGTACTTGGTCGTCAGGCGCTCGCCGGTCGAAATCGGGATCGAGGTCGCGCGCGCCACCTCTGCCATCGCCGCTTCCTGTCCGGGAGGAACCGGTTCTTCGAACCAGAGCGGGTCGTATTTTTCGAGACGCCGCGCCAGCCGGATCGCCGAGGACGGCACCATCTGGCCGTGCGTGCCGAAGAGCAGATCGGCGCTGCTTCCAACGGCGTCACGGATCTTGCGGCAGAATTCCTCCGAGCGGTCCATCACGCCGAGCGAAAGCTGGTGGCCGGAATAGTTGGTGTAGGGACCGGCCGGGTCGAACTTGACGGCGGTGAAGCCCATCTCGACCATTTCGACGGCGCATCCGGCGGCGAGATCCGGATCGTTGAAGTCGAACTCTCCAGCCGCGTTCTTCGGGTAGAGATAGGTGTAGGCGCGGAGCTTCTCGTGCACGGTGCCGCCGAGCAGGTCCGCGACGGGCCGGCCGGCGGCCTTGCCGATGATATCCCAGCAGGCGATTTCGAGACCCGAGACGATGCCCATCATCGTCGGGTCGGGGCGCTGGGTGAAGCCGCTCGAATAGGCCGAGCGCCAGAAGCGCTCGATCTGGTGCGGATCATGGCCGAGCAGATGCCGCTCGAAGACGTCTTCGATCAGCGGCGTCAGCGCCTTTGGATGGAACGAGGTCGCGTAGATCTCGCCGATGCCCTCGATGCCGCAGGCGGTCGTGAGGCGCACGAAGATCCAGTACATTCCGCCCACATGCGGCGGCGGGACGGCGACGGCATAGGTCTTGAGAGACGCGATCTTCATTTGTGTCATCCCTTTTTCTTGAGGCGGGCCATCAGCACCAGGGTGGCGATGGCGCCGAGGACGCAGATGGCGGCGATGTAGCCGAAATAGAACTGGTAGCCGGCGATGCCCGGATAACGGTCTGAGAGGTATCCGTTGACGAGCGGCAGGTAGGTGTCGGGCGCGTAGCCGACGAGCGAGATGATGCCGATCGCAAGGCCGGTGATGTTGGCCGGCACGTGGCAATCGTCGAGGATCGCCCAGTAGAGGCCACGGATCGTATAGGTGATGAGGCCGACGAGCAGCACCAGCCCGACGAAGAGGACCGTCGAGCCGATGCCCGGCAGGGCGATCATCGCCACGAGGCTGGCGGCTGCCACGATGAAACTCAGGAGCAGGATCGCGGTCTTGCCAAAGCGGTCGCCGAGCAGGCCGCCGCCGATGCCCCCGACCGGGCGCAGCCAGAGCTTGATCGTGACGATCAGGCCGGCCATGGCGGCGGAAATGCCGAAGCCGCCTTCCTGCAGATAGGCCGAGAAGCTGTAGGTCGCGAGGAACACGTGATAGCCGCAGAAGATGATGGCGGCGACGAGCCAGACCTCGGGGATACGGAGCAGCGTCTTGATGTCGGCAAGCAGGTTGCCTTCGCGCTTGCGCGCGCCTTTCTCGACAGCGACGGGCTGCGACACGGCGAAATAGGCGATGCCGACGACGATGCAGAAAACGGCATAGAGCAGCACGACATCACGGAAACCCATGGCAAGCCCGGCACCGCGCGTTTCCGTCGTGAAGACGAAGAGCGCGATGGCGACGCTGGCAAGCAGCGCCTCGACCAGGCCACGGCCGCCGTCGAGAATGCCGAAGAAGCGTCCCTGCTCATTGGCGCCGGCGATCAGGTTCACCTGCTTCAGCGTCGCCGCCCAGAACGTCAGGCCCGTCGTGACGCCGAAGCCGCAATAGATAACGAGAAGCGATGAGTAGCCGGGCAGCGTCGCATACCAGAGGCCGAGCAGTCCCGTGCCGACCATGGAAACGAGGATCAGGATGCGCGGCTGGACGCGGTCGGCGAGCCAGCCGCTCGGCAGGTAGCCGACCAGGAAGCTGGTGCCGAGAATGGAATAGAGAACGCCAAGCTCGGTGTTGGTAAGCTTAAGCACCTCCAGCATCGTCGTCTGGTAGGACTGGCGCAGGTAGAGGATCGGATAGATCGCGCCGGCGGCGATCACGATCAGCGCCAGTTGCAGGTAACGGCTGCGGGCCGACACGGACGGCGCAGCGATTTCTGTTTCGGAAATTGAGCTCAAGGGTAGTCTCCTCCCCGACCGATGGCGGGAGCATGCCATCGGCCCGGTCTTGATGTTGATGTCCGAACAATTCCGGTTCCCGTCCGGAATTGCGTCATTTCAAATGATCAGTGTTTCAGGACGACGAGGCGCGTCTGGGTGAATTCCAGCATCCCGTGCTTGCCGTCGTCGCCGCCGAGGCCCGAGCGTTTCCAACCGGCGTGGAAGCCCTGATAGGGGTCCGCCGGGAAACGGTTGACGTAGAGTTCGCCGGCCTCGATGGCGTCGCTGGTGCGCATGACGGTGCGATAGTTCTCGGTGAAGAGTACCGAGCTCAGGCCGAACTGATGGTCGCTCGCCAGCGCCAGCGCTTCCTCGAAGGTCGAGTAGCGGATCACCGCGAGAACAGGCCCGAAGACCTCCTCGCGCACGATCTCCATCTCCTGGCGGCAGCCGGAAATCAGCGTCGGCGGATAGAAGTAGCCCGGTCCTTCCGGCAGGTAACCGCCGGTCTCGACCGTTCCGCCTTCCGCCCGCGCCTGCTCGACCATTTCATGCACGCGTTTCTGCGCGGCGGCGTTGGCGAGCGGGCCCATGCGGGTCGCATCCTCTGCGCGGTCGCCGAAGGCGCGGGCAGCGAAACCTTCGCGCAGCTTGGCGAGCAGCGTGTCATGCACGCTTTCGTGTACATAGAGCCGCTCGGCACTGGTGCAGACCTGGCCGCAATGGGCGGTCTTGGCGGCGATGATCGCCTGTGCCACAGCATCGAGATCCGCATCCGGCTCGACGATGACGGGGGTCTTGCCGCCGAGTTCGAGAGAGGGCTTGGCGATGTTTTCCTTGCAGTAGTCGAGCACGATGCGGCCGGCCGAAACGCTGCCGGTCAGCGTGATCATGCCGACGCCGGGATGGGTGCAGAGCGTCTTCGCGACGTCATGCGACATCGTGAGGATGTTGACGAGACCTTCCGGCAGGCCGGCCTCGACGATCGCTTCGGCAAAAACGAAGGCGGATGTCGGCGTATTGTTGCTCGGCCGTACGACAACGGCGTTTCCTGCAATCAGCGCCGGGGCGATTTTGCGCACCAGTGTGTAGATCGGATAGTTGAACGGGATCAGCCCGGCAACGACGCCGATCGGAACGCGCTTCAAGAGCAGCGTTTCACCGGGATTGTCGCTCTCGATCACTTCGCCCTCGATGCGGCGCGCCCATTCGGCGTGGTAGCGCATCAGTTCGGCGCCGTAGATGACTTCCGCGGTCGCGTCGGCGAGGCTCTTGCCCGACTCTTTCGCCAGGGCAGCGCCGATGGTCTCAGCCCGGCTTTCCAGCACCGTCGCCAGTCGACGCAGCGCATCGCCACGCTGGATGGCCGGCAGTGCCGCCCAGGCGCGTTGCGCCTTCATGGCTGCCTCGACCGCCGCTGTTGCTTCCTCATCCGTTGCTGCCGGCACCGATGTGAAGACCTGGCCTGTCGCCGGATTACGGACGTCGATCGTCACCGCAGACGTGCTTTCGATGAAACGACCGCCGGAAAAATTGCGATAGGGGCTCATGGCATCTCGGATGTGTTGGCCGCGGCTCCGGGCGCCAAAGGCGCGCAGGACAAGCGGACTGCGCGGGAGAGAGCACAATGAGCGACGGCCCGTCTCTCTCCCGACCGAGACCGTCACGAAACTGTTGCGACGATAGAGCCGGAGGCACAAGCGAGTAATTTTCAGCGAGAGCATTCCAAAATGGAATGCTTGGCTCAGGCAGCCCGGTCGGCCGAAACTTCCGTAAGCAGCCAGGCACGGAACGCGTCGACCTTGCGGTCGTTTCCGGCCTGGGGCCGCGTGACGAACCAGTAGGATTCATGCCCCTCGACCTCGACGTCGAAAAGCTGCACGAGCTGCCCGGTCTCAAGCTGATTGCGAACCATCGAACGATCGGCAACGGTGACGCCGAGGCCCGCACAGGCCGCTTCGATCGCCAGATCGAGCAGGTCGAACTCTAGCCCGCCGCGGGTATCGACATCCTGGAACCCGGCTGCATCCAGCCAATGGCGCCAGGTCAGATAACGCCGGTCGGGTGAAGCGAGCACGTGCAGGAAGGTAAAGCGCTGCAGGTCCGTCGGACCCTCGACTTTCACCCCTTCGAGCAGTGATGGCGCACAGACGACCACATGCCGCTCCGTCATCAGGATGCTGGCATCCAGCATCGGCCACTCGCCATCGCCGAAGCGGATGGCGCAGTCGAGAAGACCGCGCTCGGCAAGCGTGTCCGTGGCTTCGGTGCTGAGGCTGATATCGACGTCGGGCAGGGCCACGCGCAGCCGCGGCAGACGCGGCAGCAGCCAGCGCTTGGCAAAGGTCGGCGGAACGTTGATCCGCAAGCGGTTCTGGTTGCTCTTCTCGGTGATGCTGCGCAGCGAAACCTCGATGCTATGGAACGCTTCCTGGATCGTCGCCAGCAGTTCGGCACCGGCCGGCGTCAGCTCGAGATGGTGGTGGCGACGGATGAGCAGGTCTTCGCCAAGCTCATCCTCGAGGTTGCGAACCTGGCGGCTGACCGCGCTTTGCGTGAGGTTGAGCCGCTCGGCCGCCCGCGTGAAGCTGCGGGTCTGCCCGACCACTTCGAAGACCTTCATCGCCGACAATCCAGGAAGTCTTCGCATCGATAACTTGGCCTCAGGAAACGCTGCATCCCGCGGGTCGTCGCGGGATCGATGCGCACCTTTGCGTGTCACGCTCCGGCGCACAAGCACGAAAATCCAAATCGTATCCAGCAAAGCGGAAGCGCAAGCCTGGCTAGCTCCGAACGACGAACGGCGGCTCTCGCCGCCGTTTGCCCATCCAATCCATCGCCTGGCCAAGCCCAGACGAAAACTGGAAACTTAACCGCGCCTACTCCGCAGCATAAAAGCCGTAGAGCACCGGCATCAGCCCGACCAGCGCCTCGAAGCGCTTGAAGGACTTACGTTCGGGTCGCGTCCATCCGGTTTCGGCGAGCGCCGAAAGCCGCGGGAAGACGAGCCGGTCGAAGACGGCGCGGTCGGTCATCGGTTCGGACCAGATGCAGCACTGCACGCCGAGCAGGTGCTTTTTCTGTGCGTCGGTCCAGCCTTCGACCGGGTCAAATGTGTAGAGCTTTTCCGGGTCTGACCAGCCGGCCCAGCTGCCGCCGGGCTCCGACCAGGCCGGGCTGTTGGCCATGTCGAGATAGTAGACTTGGCCCGGGCAGACGACGATGTCGTAACCTTCCTCGGCAAGCGCGGCCGACGCCTCGACCGTGCGCCAACCGAAGAGCAACGACTTCGCCTTGTCGATGACGTTGCCGTGGGCCGCCTCCTGCCAACCGCCGGTAACGCAATTTCGGCTCGCCAGGAACGCCTGGACACGCGCCAGGAACTCGCCCTGCAGCACCGCCGCAACCGAACCGTCGATCTCGTCGGCGCCATGGGTGTTGGTGACGACGTTCAGGCGCTTGGCGTGGGTTTCGGCCACCTCGTCACCGGCAAGTGCACGAAGCCGCGTGAGCGCTTCCGGCGAGCCGGACCAAGCACCAAGCGGCACCTCGTCGGCGCCGACATGAATCGCCCGCATCGGGAAGAGTTCGATCAACTCGTCGAAGATGACTTCCAGCACGCGATAGGTCTCTTCGCGCGCCGGGTTCAGGCAGTTGTCCGGGAAGCCCTGGACCGAATGATAGCTTCCCTTTTCCTCGGGATCGCGCAGTTCCGGGATTGCCTGCAGCATCGCATAGGAATGGCCGGGGATGTCGATTTCCGGCATCACCTCGATGCCGAGGCTGGCGGCAAGCGCTACGATCTGACGAACCGCCGCCTTGGTGTAGTAGCCGCCGGTCGGTTCAGGACCCGAGCCGAGCAGCGGCGGGATCTTGCGGCCATGGCCGCGCCAGGCGCCGATTTCGGTGAGCGCCGGATAGGCGTCAATCTCCACGCGCCAGGCCTCGTCGTCGGTCAGGTGCCAGTGGAAACGGTTGAGTTTGTTCCAGGCCATCAGTTGCAGGAAGCGCTCGACCTCCGCGGTGCTATAAAACTGCCGGGCGACGTCGAGATGGGTGCCGCGCCAGGCGAGCGCCGGCTCGTCCTTGATCTCCCCGCCCGTCGGAAACACGAAGGTGCCCGGATGCGACCGCGCCCCGCGCAGGACCTGGCCGAGCGTGATCAGGCCGTAGAGAATACCCGTCTGGCTACCGCCCGAAATGGCGACGCCGGCAGGCGAGAAACGGATCGTGTAGGCCTCCGGACCAAGGTGCGACGCCTTTGACAATTCGACCGGGAAACCGCCCTCCGCCGCCGGCCGGACAAGGCCCTCGACCGGAAACAGGCTGGCCGTGAGATCGGCAAACGCCTTCGCCGCGGCGGACGCTTCACTGCCTTCGGCCTTCAGATCGAGGCCCGGAGGTGCCAATAGCTGACCGGAGACCGCAACCGCTTGCGGCCACGGCACGATCGAGACTGGCACCGGGGCCACTTTCGGCACTGGATAGACGGCGGCGCCACGCTTCAGCTCGGCGTTGTCACCGTGCGCCCGCGAGGCAAGCACGGCAACCGGCGCATTCGTGCCATCGGACAGGACGAGGAAGGCGGCGTTGGCGCCATCGGTCCAGTGGCGCGGCTCGAAGCTCATGCCGTGAGCCTTGAGCGTCCAGGTCGCGCCGGGCTTCAGCTCAAAACCTTCCGGCGGCGCGAATTCCGCATAGTTGGAGAGCCGGACCAGAAGCTGCCCGCCCTCGACCTCAGCGGCAGGATCGATGCGCGCCGGGCCCGAGACGCCGAGGCGAAAGCCCTTGATCGGCCGGTCCGAATTGTTGGTGAGCGTCAGCGCATAGACCGACCTGTCGGCGGTGCCGACGGGCACCCAGAGCGTTTCCAGAAGATAGTCAGATTTGGCGGCAAACGTCATCAAATGGCTCCATGAGTGATTGGTCTCTGCGGCCGCCCCGGGGGCCAGCGCGTTTCTTGGGGAATGCGGGTCCTCGGTTCACATAGCTCACGTCGGCATTTGGCCAAGGGCACGGACGAAGTAATTCACGGTAACTTCTTCCACGTTGTCGGAGGCCGGACGGCTCTTTCGCCGCACGTCGTCGGCATGGGCAAGGAAGCGGGCGCTTTGCCCTGGCACAAAGGGGCGATCGGGGTCGGGGACCGCGGAAAGAAGCAGTTGCGTATAGGGATGGCGGGGATTGCCGATGACGGCGCTGGTCTCGCCCCACTCGACCATCTGCCCGGCAAACATCACCACGACCTCCTCGGCGATGTGGGCGGCCGTGGCTAAATCGTGGGTGATGTAGAGCATGGCGAGGTTCCGCTCGCGCTTGATGCGCGCGAGCAGTTCCAGGATGTCGAGGCGGATCGACACGTCGAGCATCGATGTCGGCTCGTCGGCAACGAGCACATCCGGCCCGACCGCAAGCGCCCGGGCAATGTTGACGCGCTGGCGCTGGCCACCGGACAGTTCGTGCGGAAACTTTCGTGCCGTCACATCCGCGTCCAGACCGACATCGGCGAGCAGACGCGCGACGGCAGCTTTCGCCTCGCCCCCGTTCTTGGCGTGACCATGCAAAAGCAGTGGACGCGCGAGGTGATGGTAGACGGAGAACACCGGGTTGAGTGAGGCGAAG
The DNA here is from genome assembly GCF_001429005.1 of Ensifer sp. Root954. NCBI lineage: Bacteria > Pseudomonadati > Pseudomonadota > Alphaproteobacteria > Hyphomicrobiales > Rhizobiaceae > Ensifer > Ensifer sp. Root954. The sequence continues at coordinate 651,323 of NZ_LMJM01000001.1, read as the reverse complement.
GGATCCTGAAACACCATCTGGATCGCCCGCCGACGCGTCTTTTCGTCGGCCCTTCCTCCGGCCTGGGTAACGTCGGCGCCGCGAAACGCCATCGTCCCCGATGTCGGCGCATCGAGCCGCGCGACGATGCGGGCGCAGGTGGTCTTGCCGCAACCGGATTCGCCGACGAGCGCCAGCGCCCGGCCGGGCTTTAAGGCAAGCGAAATGCCGCGCAAAGCCTCGACGGTACCGAAGCTGCGCCTGATGTCCTTGAGGCGCACGATCGCGTCGTCTTCATCAGCCATGGTCGTCGTTAGCGGCATTACGTTCATTCGACGACCCCCAGGCTGCGGACGGATGAGGGCAGTTGCGGGATCGCGCCCCAGAGTTTCCGCGTGTAGTCGTGTTCCGGCGCACGGCTGATCTGCTGCGTGTCGCCGACCTCGACCAATTGCCCTTTGAGCATAACACCGATGCGATGGCAGAGCTGCGCCATCAGGTGCAGGTCGTGGGTGATGAACAGCACCGAAAAACCGAGGTTGCGCTGCAGGTCGACGAGTTGCTCCAGGATTTCCCGCTGCACGACGACGTCGAGCGCCGTCGTCGGCTCGTCCATGATGATCAGTTCCGGCTTCAGCGCCAGGCAGATTGCGATAACGATGCGCTGGCGCATGCCGCCGCTGAACTGGTGCGGATAGTCGTCGAGGCGGTTGATCGGGATTCCAACGAGCCGGAACATCTCCTCGGCCCGTGCACGGGCCTGCGGCCTGGTCGCGCCGGTGTGCTTGCGCAAGACGTCGAAAAACTGCGCCTCGACCCGCATCAGCGGGTTGAGCGAGTTCATTGCGCTCTGGAACACCATGCCGATCCGCCGCCAGCGCACGTTCTGCAGCGACGCTTCCGGCATCTTCAGGAGGTTTTGACCATCGAGCAGGATCTCGCCGCCGGCGACCCAGGCCGGCGGTTTTGACAGCCGCGTGATCGCATAGGCGATCGTGCTCTTGCCGCAGCCGGATTCGCCGGCAAGGCCGAAGAGTTCGCCGCGGCGCACCTCGAAGGAGACATCGTTAACCGCGCGGAAAGCGCCGTCGTCAAGCAGGTAATCGACGTTCAGGTTGCGGATTTCCAGGAGTGCATCGCTCATCGGGCCGCCTCCAGTTCGCGACGGCGCAGCCGCGTGAGACGCAGCCAGCGGCTGAGCGCCGGACCGGAGCGAAGCTGCGGATTGGCGATCTCGTCGAAGGTGAAGTTGATGAGCGCGAGACCAAGACCGACGAGCGCGATGCCCGCGGCCGGAACGGCGATGTCCCACCAGGCGCCGACGATGATCGCCGAGGAGTTTTGCGCATTGTAGAGCATGGTGCCCCAGGTCACCCGGAGCGGATCGCCGAAGCCGAGATATTCGAGCGTCGTCTGCGCGACGATCGCATAGATGATGCTGCCGACCACGTTGATGCCGATCAGCGGCACCAGATTGGGCAGGATCTCGACGAAGATCACCCGCCAATGCGGCTCGCCGACCATGCGCGCCGCCACCACGAATTCACGCTGCCGGAGCGCCATGGTCTGCGACCGCGTCATGCGCGCGCCCCAGGGCCACGAGGTGAGCGCGATGATCGCCATGATCGCCATCGGCCCGACCGTGCCGGCAAAAGACGCAAGCAGGATCAGCAGCGGAATATTCGGTATGACAAGGACGGCATTGGTGGCGAGATCAAGCGTCGCATCCGTGCGGCCGCCGAAGTAACCGGCGACGAGGCCGACGATGGTGCCGAGCGCGGTAATCGCAAGGCCGGTGGCAAAGCCGACGGCAAGCGACGGCCTGGCACCCCAGACGAATTGCGAGAAGACGTCGCGGCCCATCTTCGTGGTGCCGAAGACATGCTCGACGGTTGGTGGCTGATGCGAACGACCGACACGCTCGCTCGGATCACCCGGTGCTAGAACCGGCGCGAACAGCGCCATCAGGCAGAGCGTGAGAATGATGACAAGGCCGGCGACGGCTTTCTTCTGCCGCCAGAACAAGGAGACGCCCGCATTCATGCCCTGCCCTCCCTTATGCGCGGATCGACCACGCCATAGATGATGTCGACCAGAAGATTGGCGCCGAGCGTGGCGATCGTCATCAGCAGCAGTTGCCCCTGGATCACGGGATAGTCGCGGGCAACGCTTGCCGTATAGAGCGTCAGTCCGAGACCCGGATAGTTGAAGACGATCTCGGTCACGATCGAGCCGCCAAAGACCGCCCCCAGCATCAGCGCCAGGTTGGTGAGCACCGGCAGCATGGCGTTGCGCGCCGCGTAGCCGAACATGACGGCTGCTTCCGAGAGGCCCTTGGCTCGCCCCATGGTGACGTAGTCCTCACCGAGCACCGAGATCATGCTGGAGCGCATCGTCGTCTGAAACTCGCCAATCAGATAGGGCGAGAGCGTCAGCACCGGCATGATCGCATGCAGGAAGACGCTGCCGAAGAAGGTGAAGTTGAGCCCCGGGTCGAGGCTCGGATCATAGGCGTAGCCGACCGGCAGCAGCCGGAGCGTCACGCCGAAAGTGAAAAGCGTCGCAAGCGCGATGATGACGGGCGGAACGGCAATCAGCACCACCGAGAACGGCGAGACGAAACTGTCGAAACGCCCGCCACGGCGCCAGGCGGCGACGGCGCCGAGCAGCACACCGATGCAAAGAGAGAAGGTTATGGCGGTGACCACGAGAAACGCCGTCCACCCGGCCGAGCGGCCGAGAACTTCAAGCACCGTCTGCGGATAATACTTGACCGAGACGCCGAGATCGAAATGGGCGAGCCCGACGACATAGTCGACGAACTGCTGCCAGATCGGTTGCTCGATCGCACCGAAACGCGCCTTGATCGCCTCGATGGCCGCGGGCGTTGCCCGCGGTCCGAGTTGGGCGATCATGCTGTCGACGGGGGACCCCGGCATCAGCCGGGGAACCGCGAAGTTCATGACGATCGCGAAGAGGAACGCCACGCAGTAGACGGTAAGCCGTCGACGGGAAAGTCGCATCGCTGGAACCCGCTGCCACTTATTGTACGGGCTTCAGGCGGAGCAGATGCACCAGCCGCATCCGGTTGTTGTCGTGATCCTCGGGGTTCATGACAGGCTCGTCCTTCGTCACCCAGCCGGTAAAGCGCTTGGTCGAGAACTGATACCAGGTCGGACCGTTGAAGACGGGAACGACGGGCAGGTTGTCGGCGACGATCACTTGCACCTGATCGAACAGCTTCTTGCGGTCGTCGTCCGTCGCCGCCCGGCGGTAATCATCGAAGACCTTGTCGAGTTCGGGGTTGGAATAGCGTGACGGCGCGCTGGTGATACGCCCACCGAAGCCGGTCGACAGCGACTGGAAGTAGCCGCGGAAAGGCGTCGGGCCGTCGGCACGCGAATTCATCACCGCCTCGAAGCTGCCGTCGAGGATCTGTTTCTGCCACTGCTCGTATTCGGGCGTTGCGACAGAGGCGTTGATGCCAATCTTGCGCAAGCCTTCGGCCGCGATCTGCACCGCGTCGATCCAGTCGGTCCAGCCGTTCGGCACGATGATCGGAAAGGCGATCGGTTTGCCGCTCGGCGTGGTGCGGAAGCCCTCGCCGTCCTTCTTGTAGCCGGCATCGTCAAGCAGCTTGTTGGCCTTGTCGATGTCATAGGCGAGCCACTCGTCCTGAGCACCCTCGGCGGCCTTGTTGCGCCAGCTGTCGAAGCGCGGCGGCAGACCGCTCGCATGGGTGTTGACGACGGGATAGCCGAAACCGGCGATATCGACCATCGCGGTGCGATCCATGGAAAGGCTGAAGGCGCGCCGGAACGTCATATCGTTGAAGGCCTCGGCGTTGCCCGGATTCGACGACTTGAAGTTCATCTGGAACGAAACGGTTTCGGCCGGAGGCTGCCAGTAGCCATTATGGTCAGGGTCGAGGCCGACATAGGTCTTGTCGATCTGCGGCAGGAACGAGCCGAACCAGTCGATCGAGCCCTCCGGCAGGAGCGCCAGCATCTGGTCGTTGCCGGAAATCTGCGGCAGCTTCAGGCAATCGACCTTCAGCGTCGCCGCGTCCCAATAGTTGGGGTTGCGGCACTGCTCGTAGACCTGGGGCGTGAAGCGGCGGATTTCGGTCATCGGGCCGGAGCCGACGGGCGTCTCGTTCTTGAAGGCCAGCGGATCCTTCACGTCCTTCCAGATGTGCTCGGGCACCACCGGGAAATCGGCAAGCGACTCCGGAAAATGCGTGTCGACATCCTTGAGGTTGATCTTCACCTCGGTCGGCGACGGCGCCTCCACCGAAGCGACGGTTTCGCCAACGCCGACGGTATCGACCGCCGGGTTCTTCAGCATCAGCTCGAGCGTGAATTTCATATCTGCCGAGGTCAGCGGCTTGCCGTCCGACCATTTCACGCCGTCGCGCAATGTATAGGTGATCGACTTCAGGTCGTCGGCAAATTTGTAGGCAGTCGCAAGCCGAAAGACCGGCTTGCCGCCGTCGTAATCATTGAAGATCACCAGCGGCTCGTAGACGAAATCCATGGTGCTCTGCCGCCGACCGCCGAGGTCGAACGGGTTGAAATTCTGCACCCAGCTCGTCTGCTCCTCGATGTGCATGGTGAGCACGGATTCGGCGCGGGCCTCAGCGGCGCCGATCATCATCAGCACGGTCGCGACGCCAACAAAACGCCGTGTCGTACCGCTCCTCCCGACCCCCGGCGCGTTGCGCAAAGGCCGCATTTCCTCGACTGCCGTCATGACGAATTCCCCCTCAGGTTTCGTTGATCGAACTATTAAGTCAAGTAATTTGACTTAACGATAAGTCCGTCAAAGTCGCGCTGTCAATCGGGGTATTTTCGCCGAGACTAAAGTTATGGTCCGAACCGCCAAGTGGTATTTCGAACGAGAATACCACTTCCGAAATCTTGCGATTTGGCGGCTCTTTCAGGCGGCGGAATTTGGTCGGAAAACGACTTGGCCAAGCATCGCGAGCAGAATCACCGCGCAGCCCAGGATCTGGGAAAGGCTCAAGGGTGACCCCAGAAACGCCAGCGCGAAGACGAGAACCCATACCGGTTCGCAGCACATGATTACCGATGCCCGCGCCGCAGAGATCATCTGCTGGCCGCGAAACTGCAGGACGAAGCGCAGGCAGGTCGAGATCAGGATGCTTGCCAGAAACCAGCCCCAGATCGCGATCGAAGGGACTGCCGCGGGCATCTGTTCGACAGGCAGCGAGACCGCGAGGATGACCACTCCTGCGGCCACCAGCTGGATCGCGGCTGTGGCCACCGCGCCTACTTCGGTGGAATTGCGTTTGACCAACGCAATGCTCGCCGCCCAAAGCAGGGCCGAGACCACAAAATAGAGGTGAGCCACCTCGACGCGAGCGCCGGGGCCAAGAAACAGCAAGCCCATCCCGGCAAGCGCGACGGCGATCGAGATCCAGAGCGCTCGCCCGACCGGCCAGCCGAAGAACAGCAGACCGAAAACCGGCACCAGCAGGTTGCCGGTCGAGGTGATGAAGGCCGCAACGCCCGGGTTCGTCGTCTGTTTCAGGCCGAAAATCCAGGCCATCATGGCGACCGCAAGGGCGAGCGCGGCGGGAAGCAGCAGGCGCACCGCCCTGCCGAGTTCGGCAAAGGATGCGAACCTCGACAAGAGACCGATCAGCAGACCGGCGATGACAAAACGGCTGCCGAGGAAGAGCAGTGGCGGAAACTCGGCAAGAGCGTGGATCGAAAACAGCCATCCGGCGCCCGCCACAAAGGCCGCGATCGCGATCTGCAGATCGGCAATCGGCTGGGAAGGGGGCTGGGCGGAACGATCAGGGGTCATCTGTTGGACACCAGAGAAGCCGAAAGGCCGTAGCGAACGGCCTGCCGGCTTCTCTGTCGTTTAAAACCGACATCTACCAGTGATTGTTCGGATTGTGACAAGAACGGCCGTCTACTGGTTCGCCTTGGCGTAGTCCTTCATGTTCTCAGGTGTCACCAGTTCGAACGGAACCCAGATCTGCCGTTCGGTCTTTTCCTCCCGCGCCAGGGCGACGGCGGCATCCATCGCGGTCGCGCCCTGCGCGATTGCGTTCTGGAAGACGGTGACGTCGAGATCGCCTGCGGCCATGGCGGCAAGCCCGTCCGGCGTCGCATCGATGCCACCGACCACCACCTTCGACATGTCGGTGCCCGCCGCTTTCATCGCCTGGATCGCGCCGATCGCCATCTCATCATTGTTGGCGATGACGGCATCGAATTCCCGTCCTGTCGAGAGCCAGTTGGTCATGATGTTGCTCGCCTCGAGGCGATCCCAGTTGGCGCTCTGTTCCTCGATCACGCTCATGCCCTTGCAGTCATCGGTGGCGATGACGTCGTGAATATCCTTCGTCCGGGTCAGCGACGAATGATTGTTGAGCGGTCCCATCAGCACATAAACGGAACCCTTGCCGCCAAGCAGCCGGCACACTTCCTTCGTTTCCAGCGTGCCGGAATCGATCTCGTTCGAACCGACGAAGGCGGCAGTCGCCGGGAGCGCATCGGCATCGGCCGGCGGGTGGTTGGCGTAGACGATCGGAATACCGGCGGCACTCGCCATTTTCGTCAGCGCCGGCGTGCCGTCGCCATCGACGGCAACCACCACGATCGCGTCGACGCCGGAGGATATGAAGTTCTGTACCTGGTCCAGCTGCTTGCTCGGATCGTTCTGGGCGTCCTCGACCTGAACCGAAACGCCATCGAGCTTGGCGGCGCGGTCTTCCATGCCCTGACGCAGGATCGTCAGGAACGCGCTATCGGAACGGGCAATGGTGATGCCGATGTTTTCGGCGTGAGCGGTACCAGCCAGCAGAACCGACATGGCGGCAAACAGCAACTTCCTCATTCGAAACCTCCCAAAGGAACAGATGACCTGTGAGTCATCAACGGAATACATCATCCATTGAAAGTCAATAATGAAACATACATTTCAATTTTGTGCGGCGATGGAATGATCGAAACCCCGCGAAACTCAGGATTTTCGGTATGCAAAATCCTGATAAGATCTACCTATGAGTGCATCATCTTGATACGAGCACCGCGTATCCGGGGAGATTTCGACTGCGCCTTCGGGAAACGAGGGAGCCGCTTTCGGCTGTGTCTCACCGGAAACGCCGGCGGCGCGCGACGCCTGTGACATCAAGCCTTTAACCCACGCAACCCTCGCTGTCGGCAGGAGATCCCGATGACCGTACAGGAAGCAATCCTCAACTTCGGCTATGATCCCACGATCAAGGAAGATGGCCCGACGCTCCGGCCGCCGATACCCGCATCACTGCCGAGCGCGGCAACCGTGAACGCGCTCTACCTGCCGCCGCCCAAGGCGCAGGGCACACCGAGCCATGTCGGCAGCCCCGGCAGTTGCGCCGCCTGGGCCACGACCTACGGGCTTGCCACCTATTGGGCGGCCGTTTCGACCAGCGAAGCGCCGTTGCAACCCGTGCGGCAGGCAAGTCCGGCCCATATCTACATCGAAGTGATGAAGAGCTACGGGAAGACGGGCTGCGCGGGATCACAGCTGGCCTCCTATCTCAACCTGCTCAAGCAGCGCGGCACCCCGAACTGGAAGACGGCTCCCTATTTTCCGAATTGTCCCGAGCTGTGGTCGCGCTACGATCCCGGCGCCCTTCCCGACGACAGCTTCCAGATACCCGGCTGGGCGACGGTCGAGACCAGCGATCTCGACGCGATCAAGGCCGTCATCGTCGCGGGCGGAGCGCTCTGCTACGGCACGTCACTGAACAAGGGCTTCATGCAATATGAAGGGCCGGGCCCATTGAGAGGGCCTCTGGAAAAGTTGCCGAACACCGGCCATTGCATGTTGATCATCGGCTATGACGACGAGCAGCAGGCCATTCTCATCCAGAACAGCTTCGGTGAGAACTGGGGCTGCGAATGGAACGGGCGTCGCGGCTACATCTGGATGGGTTACGAGCTGTTCCAATGCCTCGCCCAGGGCCAGGCGATGTACATCACCGGCTGACGTCGGGCGGCTTGCCCGCCGCCCGATCTACCATCCCTGAACGGAGCCGTGGCCCTACTCCGCCGCCACGGCTGCGGGATAGGCTACGGTCTTCGTGTCCTCGGCCTCGAGGCTTTCCGGCGTGTCAGGCTCGACGGAGCTCTTCTTCGGTTCGCGACCGAAGAAGAGCGCATAGCCCGCCGGCAGAACCAGGATGGTCAGCACGGTCGCGACCAGAATGCCGCCCATCATGGCGTAGGCGAGCGGCCCCCAGAAGACACCGCGCGAGATCGGGATCAGCGCCAGCACGGCCGTCAAGGCGGTAAGCGTGATCGGCCGGAAACGCCTGACGGCGGAGCCGATGATCGCCTCGGCGCGGTCCATGCCCGCGGCGATATCCTGGTCGATCTGGTCGACGAGGATGATCGAGTTGCGCATGATGATGCCGAGCAGCGCAATGACGCCCAGGATCGCAACGAAGCCGAAAGGCGCACCGCTGATCAAAAGGGCAGCAGCCGCACCGATGATGCCGAGCGGACCGGTCGCGAGAACCAGCATCGCCTTGCCGAAATGCTGCAGCTGGATCATCAGCAGGATAACGATGACGCCGATCATGATCGGCGCCTTGGCGGCGATCGAGGCCTGGCTTTCGGCAGAGTCCTCCGCGCCCCCTTGGATGGCGATCGAGTAGCCGGCGGGCAGGCTGTCGCGCAGCGGCTGCATTTCGCCAAACATCTTCATCGCCACGTCGTTCGGCTGCACACCATCCGGCAGGGTGCCGCGCACGGTGATCGTCGGCAGGCGGTCGCGGCGCCATTCGATGCCCTGCTCGAGCACCGGCACGACCTTGGCGACCTGCGAAAGCGGTACGAAGCCACCGAAGTCGGTCGGGATGTATACGGAGTCGACCGAGCTCAGCAGCTTGCGGCTTTCCGCGGGCTCGCGGGCAACGATCGCCACCGTCTCCTCGCCATCGCGGAAATTGTCGAGCGGCGCACCCGTGACGCTTGCCTGCAGTATCTGGCGAATGCGCTGCGAGGTGACGCCGAGCGCGCGGGCGCGGTCCTGGTCGATCACCAGTTTCATGCCCGGCACCGGTTCCAGCCAGTCGTCGTGCACGGCGCCGAGCAGCGGGTTCTCGTGGAACTTCGCCTTGACGCGATCGGCAATACGCCTGACTTCGTCGCGATCCGGCCCCATGATGCGCATCTGCACCGGCCAGCCGGTTGGCGGGCCCAGGAACAGGCGATCGACCTTGGCGCGGATCGAGGGGAAGTCGGCAGCTAGAATTCCGCGCATCTTGGCGATCAACCGTTCGCGCGCCGGCTCGTCCTTGGCCATCACGAGAAGCTGGGCAAAGTTCGGATTGCGAAGCTGCTGGTCGAGCGGCAGGAAGAAGCGCGGCGCGCCCTCGCCGATATAGGTGGCGATGAAGCGCTTGTCCTCGTCGTCCATCATGCGGGCTTCGAGTGCCTTGGCCTGCTTCTCGACTTCCTTGATGCTGGTGCCCTCGGGCAGCCAGAGATCGACGAGGATTTCCGGCCGCGACGACTGCGGGAAGAAGTTCTTCGGAATGAACTGGAAGGCCCAGAGGCTGACGAAGAAGAGGGCGAGCGTCGTCGACAGCACGATGATGCGACGGCGCACGGCCCAGGCGACCGTCGTGCGCAGGCGACGGTAGAAGCGCGTGTCGAAGACGTCGTGATGATTGCCGGCGTGGCTGCGCTGCTTCAGGAGCATATTACCGAGCCAGGGAGTGAAATAGACGGCAACGAACCACGAGACGACGAGCGCGATGCCGACCACGTAGAACAGCGAGCGCACATACTCCCCGGCGGTCGAAGCGGCGAAACCGACGGGAATGAAGCCGGCCGTGGTGATCAGCGTGCCGGTCAGCATCGGGAAGGCAGTGGAGGTATAGGCGAAGCTCGCAGCCTCGACCTTCACCAAGCCCTCTTCCAGCTTTCGTTCCATCATCTCGACCACGATCATGGCGTCGTCGACCAGAAGGCCGAGCGCAATGATCAGTGCGCCGAGCGAGATGCGCTGCAGGTCGATGCCGAGTTCGTACATGATGGCGAAGGTTGCAGCCAGCACCAGCGGAATGGTGATCGCGATCACCAGGCCCGAGCGCCAGCCGATCGACAGGAACGACACGACGAGCACGATCGCCAGCGCCTCGCCGAGCGCCTTCATGAATTCGCCGACGGCTTCCTTGACCACTTCAGGCTGGTTGGAGACCTGGTCGACCTTGACGCCATAGGGCAGCGACGCTTCGAAGTGCTGATAGGTCGCCTCCACCGCGTTGCCGACATCGGTCACCTTGAAGCCCTTGGCCATGACGACGCCGATCTGGACGCTGTCTTCACCGTTGAAACGGAATTTGCGCGAATAGGGATCTTCGAGACCGGAGCTGACCGTGGCGATATCGCCAAGTCGGGTGATCTGGCCGCCGGCGCGAAGCCTCAGGTTCTTCAGGTCCTCCACCTTGTCAAGACTGCCTTCGACCGAGATGCGCACCGAGCGCGTGCCGGTATCGACCGCGCCGGCCGGGTCGATGTTGTTCTGGCCGGCAATCGTGCTGCGCAGGTCGTTGAGCGTCAGCCCGCGCTCGGCCAGCGCATTGGATGAGACGTCGATATAGATCTTCTCCGGCTGGTCGCCGATGATGACGGCCTTCTCGACGCCGGGCGTCGTCAAAAGCATGTCACGCGCCTGGATCGCGAACTTCTTCAGCTCCGGATAGCTGTAGCCTTCGCCGCTCAGCGAATGCAGTGTGATGAAGGTGTCGCCGAACTCGTCGTTGAAATAGGGACCGAGCAAACCTTCGGGCAGTTCGTTGGAGATGTCACCGACCTTCTTGCGGACCTGGTAGAAGGCATCCGCCACCTGTTCGGCATTGGTGTCGCCTTCGACCTGCAACGTGATGATCGCGCTGCCGGCACGCGTATAGGAGCGCACGAAATCGAGATGCGGCGTTTCCTGCAGCTTGCGCTCGATCTTGTTGACGACCTGGTCCTGCATCTCCTCGATCGAGGCCCCCGGCCAGAAGGCCTGCACGACCATCACGCGGAAGGTGAAGTCCGGGTCTTCCTTCTGCCCCATGCGCATCAGGCCGAAGACGCCGGCAAGGATGATGAGGCCGAACAGGAAGCGCGCCATGCTCGGGTGCGCGATCGCCCAGCGCGAAAGGTTGAAGGGCCGCTTTTCGTCGGAAGTGGAGGTCGTCATCGGCTCGGTTCCGCGGTTTTCGAGTGTCAGCGCAGGAGGGGGACTTCGGCCTGGGCCGAAGCGGAGTGCTGCGTCGTCGCGTTCGAGATCGTCACCTTGAGATCGTCGGCCATGAACTGCGTCCCGGCAGCAACGACAAGGTCGCCGACCTCAAGCCCATCGGTGACGCGCACGCCGTCAGCGGTGAAGTCGGAAAGCGTGACGGGACGGCTGCTGACGGTTTCGGTGCCGCGATCGACAACCCAGACGATGGTGTAGCCGTCCTTCTGTGCAAGCGCGCTCAAAGGGACCGAGACGTAAGGCTTGCCGTTGCCGGCCGACGCCTCGACGGTCGCGGTCATGCCGAGCAGAACCCGCGGATCGTTCGGCAGGCTTACCCGCACGGAAAAGGTCCGCGACTGCGGGTCGGCGCTGCCCGCCACCTCGCGCACCGTGCCGTCAAGCGACAACCCGGTGTCGGACCAGAGCCCGACCTTGACCGGCAGGCCGGTCTTGAAATTGGCGATCTCCGTCTCGGGCACGGCGACCTGCACTTCCTTTTCGCCTTCGACGGCGACAGTCGCGACAGGCGTGCCCGAACCGACGACCTGGCCGACATCGGCATTGATCGTGGTGACGATGCCCGGCCGGTCGGAGACGAGGTTCGTATAGGTCACCTGGTTCTCCACCTGCGACACCGCCGACTTCGCAGCGTCGCGCGTCGCCACGGCCTGATTGTAGCTCAGCACCGACTGATCGAACTGGGCCTGCGAGGCAAATTTTCGGGCGAGCAGTTGTTCGGCGCGATCGCGCACCAGCTTGACTGTCTCGACCTGACGCTCGGCCGCTTCCAGATTGGCCGAAGCGCTGCGCACGGCGAGCTCATAATCGGTGGCGTCAACGCGGGCGAGCAGATCGCCGACCTTTACGCGGTCGCCGACATTGACGACCCGCTCGACGATCTTGCCGCTGACGCGGAAGCCGAGGTTCATTTCGGTCCGCGCCCGTACGGAGCCGGAATAGCTGAGCTGGCGGGCCGTGTCGGCCTCAGCAATCTCGACGACCTTGACCGGGCGCACCACCGCAGTGGCGTCGGTCTTTTCCTGCGAGCAGCCGGCCAGTGTCGCCGCGAGCGTCGAAAGGAGTGCAGCAGTGGCAAAAAATGAAATACGGCGGCGAAATTCTATGAGCTTAAACATGTTCGCACTCCCAATACAGGCTTGCGCAGGCCGAAGCCGCGCCGGAAATATTTCTGCTAAATTTTCAATGCGTTGATCGCGAACTCGACCAGCTCTTCCGGGCTTGCGCGGTTCGCTTTGCTCAGACACTGGGCGACCATTTGCGGGTGGCAAAGCGTGACGGTCGCCGCCCCAAAGCAACGAGACGCGGCATCGGCGTCCTGGTCGCGAAACTCGCCCGCGGCAATCCCCTCGCGGATGACGTCGGCGAGGAGCGCGTCGATCCTGTCGATGTGCTTGTCGATGACGTGCCACTCGCGCTCGATGGCAACGATCACCATCTCGTGCACCTTCGTGTCGTCGAGCATCAGTTCGACCGTCATTTTGTGCTGTGCGTGGACGTAGCGGTGCAGGCGCTCGCTCGCGCTCAACGGCAACTGGCAGATCTCCTGCGCCATCTGGTAGCTGGCCGCGAGCATGCGCGCGCAAAGCGCCTGGTGGATCTCGGTCTTCGAGGCAAAGAAACGGTAGATGTTTGCCGGCGACATGCCGAGCTCGCGGGCGATGTCGGCAACATTGGTCTTGCTGTAGCCGAAGTGCCGGAACAGCCCCTCCGCTGCATCGAGGATGCGCGTGATGTTGTCCTGCCGTGTCTGGTCGACGACGATATCGTTGCTCACCGGCATCGCTGGCCTTTCGATTTACGACTGACGAATTTCGTATTTCGTCAGTCGTAAATCGAAACGAGGTGTGCGTCAATGGCACAGTCGGGCGTGGTTGATCACGTTTTGAAGAACGAGCGAGACGCCCTCCTCTGGCACACGAGGGCCTCCGCGACGCAGACTGCGTGACGGGGTGCAACCGCGGCGCCGTTGACTCGACACGCTATGGTGGTTACTGGCGACTTAACTGCCGTGTTTTTCGGATTTCTCTCAAAGGGTTCAGCCATCGATGGCCACAGGTCTCATCGCCCTCCTCGACGACATCACTGCGATCGCCAAGATGGCTGCGGCCTCGCTTGACGACGTTGCCGCCCAGACGGTGAAGGCCAGCACCAAGGCCGCTGGCGTCGTGATCGACGATGCGGCCGTGACGCCACGCTACGTCGTTGGCCTGACGCCGGAACGGGAACTGCCGATCATCGCGCGGATCGCCTTCGGCTCGCTCAAGAACAAGCTGCTCTTCCTTCTGCCGGGAGCCCTTCTGCTCGGCTACTTCGCACCCTGGGCGATCACGCCGCTGCTCATGCTCGGCGGCATCTATCTCTGCTACGAGGGCGCCGAGAAGCTCTATGGTGCCCTCTTCCCCCATGCCGCCCACGCACATGAGGAAGCCGTGCTCGGCGCGACGAGCGATCCGGCAGCGCTCGAAAACGAGAAGGTTGCGGGCGCCATCCGAACCGACTTCATTCTTTCCGCCGAGATCATGGCGCTGACGCTCTCGACCGTTGCCGACGCCAGCATCTACACACAGGCAGCAGTTCTGGCCGGGGTCGGCATCCTCATCACGCTTGCCGTCTACGGAGCGGTCGGCTTGATCGTGAAGGCCGACGATGCCGGCGTCGCGCTTGCCAAAAACCCCGTCGCGCTCCTGCGGCCGCTCGGCCGCGGACTGGTGCTCGGCATGCCCGTGTTCCTCAAGGCTCTCGCCGCCATCGGCACCGCCGCCATGCTGTGGGTCGGGGGCAGCATTCTCGTGCACGGCATGGCGCAACTTGGCGAGGCCGGGCCTGAACATTTCATCCACGACATCTCCGAGCATGTCGCGCAGGCGCTTCAGTTCGCGCCCGGGCTCGTCGGCTGGTTTGCGACCTCGGCACAGCAGGCACTGCTCGCCCTCGTCGTCGGCGCCATCACGATCGTCGTCTTGGGTAATGTCGTCGCGCCGATCTGGGGGCGTCTGCGCCCGGCAAAGCGCTAAAGGCGTTCGAAAGGTTTTCGGAAAGGAGGCCGCCTCCGGCCTCCTGCCAATCCGCAATCAAGCTTGCCGGAGCCGTTACCGCTTGTACTTCACCCCCGGCAGCACGCAGAGCATTTCATAAAGCAGGTTCGCCGCGGTGATCGCGGTCGTTCCAGTCGTGTCGAAGGGCGGGCTCACCTCGACGAGATCGGCGCCGACCAGGTTGAGACCGCGGCAGCCGCGGATGATCTCGAGTGCCTGGATGACGGTAAGGCCCCCGATCTCGGGCGTGCCGGTGCCCGGCGCATAGGCCGGATCAAGGCTATCGATGTCGAAGGTCAGGTAGGTCTTGTGGTTGCCGATCTTCGCGCGGATGCCTTCGATCAGCGGCACCAGCGACTTGTGCCAGCATTCCTCGGCCGGGACGACGGTGAAGCCCCTGTCGCGCGACCAGTCGAAATCGTCGGAAGCATAGCCGGTGCCGCGCAGGCCGATCTGGAAGACGAGATTGGGATTGAGGCAGCCGTCCTCATAGGCGCGACGGAACGGCGTGCCGTGCGCGATCTTCTCGCCGAACATCGTGTCGTTGATATCCGCATGCGCATCGACATGGATGAGGGCGACCGGCCCGTGTTTTTCGGCAATCGCCTTCAGGATCGGGTAGCTGATCGTGTGATCGCCGCCGAGGGTCAGCGGGATACAGTCATGCTTAAGGATCTCGCGGATGCCGCGGGTGATGATCTCCATATTGGCCGGCAGGTTGAAGGTGTTGATGGCGATGTCGCCGATATCGGCGACCTGCAGGCTTTCGAACGGGGCGGCGCCGGTCGCCATGTTGTAGGGACGGATCATCACGGATTCCGCGCGGATCTGGCGCGGTCCGTAGCGCGTACCAGACCGGTTGGACGCGCCGATATCCATGGGGATGCCAACGAAGCAGGCGTCGAGGCCTTCAGCCGAGGTCGCGGTGGGAAGACGCATCATCGTGCCGGGGCCGCCGAAGCGGGGCATATCGTTGCCGCCCAGCGGCTGGTTGAATTTTTCGTCCATGGAAGTTCTCCCTTTCTGTCGCCGGAACCCTAGCAGCCATTGCCACCCGAGAAATGCCCTTCGATCGAACGTTACTTCGATCGCGGTCAAACAAACATGCCCGATGCGGCAAAGGCCGGCGTCGATTGCCGTTTACGACGCCGCCGCGTCTCCCACACCTAGCCAAAGGGAGTGTTGCCCTCAAAGGACCCGCCAATCACTTTGGCGAAAACAAAAATACGCTGTTCTTGGGAGGAACCATGCAAAAGTTAACCCGCACCGCCCTGCGCTCCATGTTCGCCGCGTCGCTCGCCGCCATTGCGGCCTCAACGACCGCCCAGGCGCAGGACAAGCTGTTCATCTACAATTTCTCCGACTACTTCGCCGAAGACACCGTTTCGAATTTCCAGGCGAAGACCAGCGTTGAAACTCGGGTGGACTTCTACGATTCCCTTGAAGTGCTTGAAACCCGGCTGCTTGCCGGCGGCAGCGGTTTCGACGTCGCCTTCCCGAGCGCCACGGTCGGCGAGCGCCTGATCCAGTCCGGCGCACTGAAGCCGATCGATGTCACAGCGCTCAAGAACTACGGCAATCTCGACAAGGACCTGTTGAAGCTTGTCGCCGAGCACGACCCGGAGAACAAGTATCTCGTTCCCTACATGTGGCTGACGACGGGCGTTGCCTACAACGCCAAGCTGGTCAACGAGCGCCTGCCCGAGGCACCGGTCAATAGCCTCGACATGTTCTTCAAGCCCGAGATCGCCCAGAAATTCCAGGACTGCGGCATCGGCATCGTCGATGCGCCGAACGAGGTGATCCCGATCGCGCTCAACTATCTCGGCCTCGATCCCTATTCCACACAGGCGGAGGATCTCGACAAAGCCAAGGAACTGCTGCTGAAGCTGCGCCCCTTTATCCGGCACATGCAAAGCGGCCAGCTCGTGGCCGACATGGCCTCCGGCCAGCTCTGCCTGGCGCTGATGTGGAGCGGCGACGCCGGCATTGCAGCGGCCCGCGCCGAAGAGGCGGAGACCGGTGTTGCGGTCGCCTACTCGATCCCGAAGGAAGGCACGATCATTTCCTTCGACACGATGGCGATCCCGGCCGACGCACCGGATCCGGAACAGGCGCTGGCTTTCATCGACTATATCCTCGAGCCGAAGACAGTCGCCGCGATCAGCAATCGCGTCTTTTACGCCAACGCCAATGCCGCGGCGACGGCAGAGGTCGACGCCGGCATCCGAGACAACCCGAACATCTATCCGCCTGCCGAGGTCCGTTCCAAGCTCTTCGTCGACAAGTCGCTGCCACCGCGCCAGACGCGCGAGCGCACCCGCGTCTGGTCAGCATTCCGGGCCGGCCAATAGGCCAACCGTCAACAGCAGGACCAGATCCCGTGCCATCCTATATTTCGATCGAAAACCTGGCGAAGTCCTATGGCGTCGTCACGGCCGTCAACAACATCAACCTCGGCATCGAGAGGGGCGAATTCTTCTCGCTCCTTGGGCCCTCCGGCTGCGGAAAGTCGACGCTGCTGCGGATGATCGCCGGCTTCGAGACGCCGACCTCGGGCGCGATCAGGCTGGAAGGCGCCGACGTCACCGACGTTCCGGCGCATCGGCGTCCGACCAACATGATGTTCCAATCCTACGCGCTCTTTCCGCATCTGACGGTCGGCAAGAACATCGCCTTCGGATTGCACCAGGACGGTCTCGACAAGAGCGAGATCAGGAAGCGGATCGACGAGGTCTCGGAAAAGCTGCAGCTGACCGCACTGCTCGATCGCAAGCCGGCGCAGCTTTCCGGCGGCCAGCGCCAGCGCGTGGCGCTCGCCCGCGCACTGGTCAAGCGGCCGAAGGTGTTGCTGCTTGACGAGCCCTTGGGCGCGCTCGACAAGAACCTGCGCACCGAAACCCAACTCGAACTCGTCCGCCTGCAACGCGAACTCGGCCTCACCTTCATCATCGTCACCCATGATCAGCACGAGGCGATGACCGTTTCCACCCGCATCGCCATCATGAAGCAGGGACAGGTGCTGCAGGTCGGCTCGCCGTCAGACGTCTACGAGGCGCCGCGGTCGCGCTACGTCGCGAAATTCCTTGGCGAAACCAATGTCTTTGCCGGCGGACGATCGGAACGCGATGGCGAAGAACTGCGGATCGAAAGCGATGAGGCCGGCGGCGGTGTCCGCGCCGCCTTCACCGACCGGGTGGCGCTCGACCGGCCGTTCTGGGTTTCGGTCCGCCCTGAACGGGTAGAGCTTACAACTTCGGGCAGCGGCCTCGAAGGCACCGTGGAACAGCTCACCTATACCGGTGTCGAGAGACACTACCGCGTGCGGCTGAAGTCGGGCGCGACGCTCGACGCGCGCCGGGTCAATCTCGGCGCCGAGAGCGATCTTCGCGTCGGCGACCGCGTGTTCGCAAACTGGCCGCCGCAGGCAAGCCGGCTGCTGGCCGAATAGGAGGTCGACCCTTGTCTTCCATCGCCCATTCTTCCGCAGCCGCCCCCTCCGCAAAGGCGAACTGGGGCAAGCGCCTGCTGATCGCCATCCCCTATGCCTGGCTGCTCGTGTTGTTCCTCGCGCCCTTCGCGCTGGTTGCCGGTATCAGCCTTTCGACCGTCCGCCTCGGCATGCCGCCATTCGAGCCGCTGACCGCCTGGGACGGCTCGATCCTGAACCTTAGGCTCAATTTCGAGAATTTCCTCTATGTGCTGACCGACGACACCTATCTTCTGGCGTATCTGACGAGCCTCAAGATCGCGGCGATCTCCACGGCTGCCATGCTCTTCATCGCCTATCCCCTCGCCTATGGCATCGCGTCCTGCTCGCCCTCCTCCAGGTCCCTGCTGGTCTTTCTGGTGATCGTGCCGTTCTGGAGCTCGATGCTGATCCGCGTCTATTCCTGGATGAGCATTCTCAGGAACGACGGTCTTTTGAACGCGCTGCTTTTAAAGATCGGGCTGATCAGCGAGCCGCTGCGAATCCTCAACACCGAGACGGCGATCTATATCGGCATCGTCTACACCTACCTGCCCTTCATGGTGCTGCCGATCTATTCGACCTTGAGCAGCGCCGATCGGACTTTGATCGAGGCGGCGCGCGATCTCGGCTGCTCGCGCATCTCCGCCTTCTGGCGGGTCACCTTCCCGTTGAGCCTGCCCGGCGTGCTCGCGGGCTGCGCGCTGGTCTTCATCCCGGTCGTCGGTGAATTCGTGATCCCGGATCTCTTGGGTGGCGCCGACACGCAGATGATCGGCCGCGCCATCTGGCTCGAATTCTTCAACAACCGCGACTGGCCGATGGCCGCTGCCGTGACCATCGTCTTGCTCGCTCTGCTGGTCGTACCGATCGTCTATTTCCAGTCGCGCCAATCGCGTGAACAAGGCTGAGGAGCAAGCCATGACAAAACCAAGCTGGTTCAATCGGCTGTCGATCCTGTTCGGTCTTGCCTTCCTCTATCTGCCTATCGTCGTGCTCGTCGTCTACAGCTTCAACGGCTCGAAGCTCGTGACGGTCTGGGGCGGCTTCTCCACCCAATGGTATGCGACTGTTCTCAACAATCCCTCGATCATCGAGGGCGCGAAAGTCAGCTTCCTGGTCGCGGCGGTCTCGGCCACCGCCGCCACCCTTCTCGGCACGCTTGCCGCCGTCGTCATGGTGCGGCTGCGTCGCTTCCGTGGCCGGGCACTGCTGAACGGCATGCTGCTCGCCCCGATGGTGATGCCCGAGGTGGTGATGGCCGTGTCGATGCTTCTGATGTTCGTGACGCTCGGGATCGACCGCGGGCCGCTCACCATCACGCTGGCGCACACCACCTTCACGCTCTGTTTTGCGACTGTCGTGCTGCAATCGCGGCTGGTCGAACTCGACCCGTCATTGGAGGAGGCGGCGCGCGATCTCGGCTGCCCTCCGGCAAAGGCGTTCGTCAGCGTCGCCTTACCGAACATGATCCCGGCGCTCGTCTCCGCCTGGCTGCTGTCCTTCACCCTGTCGCTGGACGACCTGGTCATCTCGAGCTTCACGACCGGGCCGGGTGCATCGACCCTGCCGATGAAGATCTATTCACAGATCAAGTTCGGCGTGACGCCGGAGATCAACGCGATCTCGACGATTATCCTCGGCATCGTCGTGTTTGGATTGGTGGCCGCTCAACTGGTCTCGCGGCGCTCCGAACAACGGGTGAGCGCCGCGGCTTGAGGTAACTCTGAGGAAGATAGACTTCCCCGGAATTCCCGACAAATGCGCCGGGTCAGTGCGGCCTCAGCGCGCCAGCCGGCGAAAGATACGTGGCCAGCGGATCCTCGAAGGCATTGCTTGCCGAAGACACGGCATCGATAAACAGCGAGAACAATGCCGTCTGCGAAGTGATGTCGAGCTTGGCGTAGAGGTTGCGGCGATGCAGCTTGACGGTCGCCGGCGAGATGCCGAGCTTTTCGGCAGCACCCTTGACCGAGTAACCGCGCAGGATCATCTGCGCCACCTGGCACTCGCGATCGGTCAGCAGGCTGCGGCCAAAATTGCGCACCGCCTGCGCCAGGGCGCTTTGAAGCGGCGAGCCGTCGTCGCCCAGGCCTTCGGGTCTGAGGTCGCGATAATGCCGAAGCACGGCCATGCTGATGAGCGGCGCCGCATTCTGCAGGAAATCCTGATCTTCGCCGCTGAAGGCCGCGTGCGCATGGCGGCGCGCCAGAGAGATTGCGATCTTCGTGTCGGCATCGATGCCGATGAAGACGTTGAATTCGTCGTGCAGGCCCGAATGCCGGTAGTAGTCGCGGTAGTACTGCGACCGGTCGAAGGACGGATCGATTTGCCGCAGGCGATAAAGCCCGTCGTCGCCATTGTCGAGCGCCAGCCGGTAGAACGGATCCATCCGGTACGGCCCCTGCAGATAGGCGCGAATATCCGACAGCCCCCTGTCCGTGCGCCAGTCGTTAAACAGGATCTTCGGCGCGGCGTCGCGTCGATAGAGGAGCATCAGACCGGCATCGATCGCAATGTGCCGCTTGAGCGAATGTGTCAGCCGGTCCTGGAAATCCGAACGGCCCACCCCCTCCATCAGCGACAGCGCCAGATCGCCTACACCGGACACCTGCTGCGCCGGCGCGCAGACTTTGATGATCGTATCGTCGTTCATATTGTTCTCCTCCAAGCGCAGACTAGGCGAAGGTTGGGTTGGTCGCAAGTAACGGAATTTCACTACGGGATTTCCAAAACTATCTTTTGGCGAACCAAAACAACGGCATAGGTGGCCGACATCCGGCGGGGCAAGGCCTTGCGGCGCGGCACGGATGGCCCGCCTCGGAGCGAACCTAGCCCTTTGGCGTATTCCGAGCAGCGATACCGACGCCTAGAAAAATGATGCAAGCCGCACAGTAGATCCGCGGCAGGCAAGGCGGCACGTGACTGTCGAGACGGCATATTGATCTCGGACATCCCATCGTTCCGTAGAAGAATGAAACAACGAAACCCTGGCGCGCGGCCGATCGACTTGGCGCTCGTCTTTCTGAACTGGAGTGAACATGTCGAAGGTCATCAAACTCGGGCGCGATGGTGTCGGCCTCAACGCGCTTGAAAAATGCAGCGTCGTGCCGCCGGAGGCGATCCTTTCGGGCTTTGCGGACGAGCTCGGCGACGTTCATTTCGAAAGCCCCGATAAGGCCGTCGTCATCGGCACGTGGCAGTCGACGCCC
The DNA here is from genome assembly GCF_001429005.1 of Ensifer sp. Root954. Lineage (NCBI taxonomy): Bacteria > Pseudomonadati > Pseudomonadota > Alphaproteobacteria > Hyphomicrobiales > Rhizobiaceae > Ensifer > Ensifer sp. Root954. Next base: position 630,345 of record NZ_LMJM01000001.1, on the reverse strand, counting down.
TATGCGGAAATGCTCTCCTATCCCGATGGCAATGAATACAGCGTCATCCTCTCTGGCAAGGTCGCGATCACCAACCCGGATGGCTCGGTCGAGACCTTTTCGGCGGGCGAAAGCTACGTGCTTCCAGCCGGCGTCGAAGTGCGTTTCGAAGTGCTGGAGACGATGCGCAAGGTCTACGTCCTCTACACCGCCCCTGCCGCGAAGTGATGTGAGCCGTCCTCATGACCCAGGTAAGAAACAAAGCCCTTGCAGACGTGACGATGACGCCCTTCTGGCTCGACCGGCCGGATGCGCCCGAGCCGCGAGAGCGACTGACGCGTCATCTGAAGGCCGACCTTCTCGTTGTGGGTGGCGGCTTTACCGGGTTGTGGGGCGCCATCCAGGCAAAGCAGCGCCAGCCCGAGATCGACGTCATTCTGATCGAGAAAGGCTCGGTCGCCAACGGCGCCTCGGGTCGGCCGGGCGGTGTCGTCTCAACCTCGGTCATGCACGGGCTGTCGAACGCCGTGCGCATTTTCCCGAAAGACATCGCAGCGCTCGAGAAGCTCGGCCAGGAGAACATGCACGGCTTTCTCAAGACGCTTGAGGAGCATGCGATCGACTGTCATGCCGAGTGGGGCGGGGAGCTAACGGTCGCGGTCGACGACGCCCATATCGAAGCGCTGCACGAGGAGCACGAGCTTCACCTGAAGTACGGCCACCAGGCGGTCTTCCTCGATCAGAGCGCCGTCCGCGCCGAAATCAATTCGCCGCGCTACAAGGCCGGCGTCTGGTCGAAGCATATCTGCGGCACGGTGCATCCGGCGCTGCTGGCGTTCGGACTGAAACGGGTCGCGCTCACGCTCGGCGTACGGATCTTCGAAAACACCGAACTGACAGGCCTTGAAGACCTCGGCGACCGGATGAAGGCACACGCGGCTTCCGGCAGCGTGACCGCGCCGAAGGTGCTGCTCGCCACCAACGCCTTTGCCGCCGGCCACAGGAAAATCAAAAACAGGGTCGTCGCCGTGCGCGATCGGGTGCTGGCGACAGAGCCCCTGTCAGCGGAGCAGATGGCAGCGATCGGCTGGAGCCATCGTCAGGGCGTTTACGACACTCGCACCCAGATGAACTACATGCGGCTCACCAAGGACAACCGGATCATCTTCGGCGGCCGCCTCGCCTATGCCTTCGCCGGCGATCCGTTTCCGTCGATCGACCGGGAACTCGATACCTATGAGCCCCTTGCCGCCGCTTTCTTCGACACCTTTCCACAGCTCGAAGGCCTGCGCTTCAGCCATGCCTGGAGCGGGCCGATCGACCTCAGCACCCGCATGGCCGTACACTTCCAGCGTTACCATGACGAAAAGGTCGTTTATGCCGGCGGCTATTCTGGCTTCGGCGTCTCGGCCTCACGTTTCGGCGCGCGCATAGCGCTCGATATCCTCGACGGCTCGAAGACCCCGGAGAGCCGGCTGGATTTCGCCACCAGCCTTCCGAATACGATCCCACCCGAGCCGTTCCGCTGGCTCGGCGCCCAGATCACCATGTATGCGCTCGACACCGCCGACAAGTCCGGTGGCTGGCGCAGGCCGTGGCTCAAGATGGTCTCGGCCATGGGCTTCCCGCTCAGTTGATCATGCGTTTCCCGGCGGCTTCAAAGGGCAAGCGGAGCCGAGACTTTCGGCTCTGCCACCGGGCGATGGCGGTGGCCCATCCGGCCCGGGAGCAACGGTGGTAGTAAATCGTTAACCATGATTAGATAGCCAAAGCTACCCATTCCGCTGGCTGATTCGCGAGCGTTCGTAGCACCGGCGGCACCCATGCGACAAACACCGCTCGCGGTCCTTTCCAAACGCCTCGGCCTTTTCACGGCACTAGCCTCTCTTGCCGTCTCGACACCGGCGCTTGCCCAGTCCGTTTGGACCGGGGGAGCCGACAACGAATTCGGCAACGGCGCGAACTGGGCGCCCGCCCTGCCCGGCGCGAGCGACGCAGCGGAGGTCAACACCGGCTCTCCGCAGGTCAACGACGGCCGTACGATCCGCCAGCTTGGCGTCGACGGCGGCAGTGTTACCATCTCCAACACCGGCGCGCTGACCGTCACCAACGGTAGCACGATCAATTCCGGGAGCGTCAGCATCAACGCGGGCGGCGCACTCACCTCCAATGTCGAGCTGAACGGCGGCAGCCTGTCGATCGATGGGGACCTCAACGGAAGGCTGACGCTGAACAACGGCAACGTGTCGGTGAACGGAACGCTGGACAGCGCCAGCGTCGGCAGCGCCACGTCGCTTTCCAACAACGGCGAGGTTGGTGACGTCAAAGTCTCGGCTGGGGGCACTTTCGTGAACAACACCGGCGCCGTCGCCGGCGCGACGGTGAATGCCGGCACCGCCTCCAACGCCGGAACCATGGGCTCGCTGACGAACACCCAGGGGAACTTCACCAACAATACCGGCGGCACGATCACCGGGAAAACGACGGTGGCGGGCGGAACCGTCACCAACAACTTCGTCGTCACCGACGCGGATGTCGCGGCAGCGGCCGCCTTCGTCAACAACAATGGCGCAACTGCGGGCGCGATTACCAACGCCGGCACGGTCTCGAACGCTGGCACCATCGCATCGGTGCGCAACGACGCCGGAAGCTTCACGAACAATTTCGGCGGCGAAGTGACCGGCGAAACCACGGTCTCTGGCGGCGCCGTCACCAACAACGCGACCCTCGGTACGGTCACCGTCGGCGCGGGCGGCACCTTCACGAACACGTCGGGGGCAAGCGCCGGCGCGGTCACCAACAGCGGCGCCGCGTCGAATGCCGGCACGATCGCCGGACTTACCAACACAGCCGGAAACTTCGCCAACAATGCCGGTGGCACAGTCACCGGCAAGACGACGGTTACAGGCGGCACCGTGACGAACAATTTCGTCGTTAGCGACGCCGACGTCGCGGCCGCGGCAGCCTTCGTCAACAACAGCGGCGCCGTGGCCGCCAACGTCACCAACGCCGGCACCCTGTCCAATGCCGGAACCATCGCTTCCGTGCGCAACGATGGCGGATCCTTCACCAACAACGGCAACGGCACGGTGACCGGAAAGACAACCGTCGCCGGCGGCAGCGTCGTCAACAATGCGGCGCTCGCCGACGTCGAGATCGGTGCCAACGGCACTTTCACCAACAACAGCGGCGCGACTGCCGGGGCAGTTTCCAACGCCGGCACCGGGTCGAACGACGGAACCATCGCTTCGCTCGCAAACAGCGGCGGCCTCTTCCAAAACACCGGCACGATCAGCGGCGCGGCGAACATCACGGGCGGCGCTCTCGTCAACCAGGGCACAGTCGCCGGGACGGTCGAAATCTTCGACGGCGGTCTCTTGTCCGGCAGCGGCATCGTCGGCAGCCTGACGGTCAATGCCGGCGGCGTGGTCTCTCCCGGCCCGGGCATCGCGGTTGCCACCGTCAACGGCGACCTGACGTTCCGTTCGGGCTCGATCTATCAGGTGGATGTGGATGCGGCGGGGCAATCCGACCGCCTGGCCGTTTCGGGCGCGCTTTCGCTTGAGGGCGGCAGGCTAGCGGTCCTCGCCGGCAGCGGCGTCTATGACCCGTCGACGAGCTACACGATCGCTTCCGCCGGCACTGTCAGCGGCCGGTTCGATGCGGTGACAAGCAATCTTGCGTTCCTGTCGCCGACGCTGACCTATGGCGCCACCGGCATCGATCTGAGGCTCGACCGGAACGACGTTGCGTTCGCGGACCTCGCAGAAACCGCCAATGGGCGCGCAGCAGCAAGCGCTGTCGAAGCGCTGGGCGTCACGAGCCCGCTCACGCTGGCCGTGCTCTCGCTGGATGATGCAACGGCCGCAAGCGCCTTTTCCCAGCTGAGCGGCGAGGTACACGCCTCAGTCAAGAGCGCGCTGATGTGGGACAGCCGTTTTCCGCGGGACGCCATTCTGGAGCGCGCGGGCTCGGCCGTCTCGACCCTTCAGGAAACCGAGGACGCCGTCTTCTGGACGTCGGGTTTTGCAGGCGCGGGCCATTTGTCCGGTGACGGCAACGCAGCCGCTATCGGTAACCGCACGGCGGGTGTCCTCGTCGGCGCTGATACGGCGGTTTCCGACGATTGGCGCCTCGGTGGGATCCTCGGCTACAGCCATCTCACCGTTCAGCCGCAGGCGCGTGTCGATGCTTACCATGCGGGCCTCTACGGATATGGGAACATCGGGGCGCTGAACCTTGCAGGCGGCGCGATCTATAGCCACAACGAGGTTTCGTCGGAGCGTGACCTCGCCTTCGGCTCGTTCACAGACCGCCTGACCGCCGACTACGACAGCACTGTTGCCCAGGTGTTCGCTGACCTTTCCTTCACGCTCAGCGCAGACGACATCAGGCTTCAGCCGTTCGCAAACCTGGCCTATGTCTATCTCGATACCGATGCGTTCAAGGAAAACGGTGGTTCGGCGGCGCTCTCGGCAGAAGGTGCCACTGACGACGCCATGCTTACGACCATCGGCGTGCGCTGGTGGGCGAATCTGCCGATAGACCAAATGCCGATCTCAGCCTCCGGCATGCTCGGCTGGCGCCATGCGGAAGGCGACCTTTCGCCGTCCGCGCGCCTTGCCTTTGCCGGTGCCAGCCCCTTCACCATCGCAGGCGTGCCCATCGCGCGCGATGCGCTGGTGGTGGAAGCGGGCATTTCCGCCCGGCTCTCCAAATCCGCGCGGCTGGCAATCACCTATCTCGGCGAATTCGGCGACGGCGCGCGGTCGAGTGCCGGCCGCGCAAACCTGATCGTCGATTTTTGACGCGCATGTCTCCGACCAGGACGTTCAGCAGCCGGTCGCGCTAGCCTCACGGCTGGACCTTGGCGACCGATCCGGCTCCGGCGAAGAGGTCCGGATAGGAGCGTTCCAGCGTTCCGGCGATCGCGGCGGCGAAGCGCTCGTTGGCGATCCGGTTCGGGTGCGCATCCGATGGCGATACCCACAGCGTTTCGGGAACGAGATCCTCGACCGAGGGGCGAAGATCGAGGAAGGGAACCCCCTCGCTTTCGGCGATCTTCTCGACCGCGCCGGTGACTTCCGGGAACGGATACTGCTTGACTTCATGCAGTTCGGGATAGTTGACGAGCACGAGCTTGATGCCACGTTCGCGGCAGAAGCTGATCAGCCGCCGCATGGCATCCTGCCCTTCCGTCCAGCCGGGCTGGTCGTCTTCATAGAGGCCCCGGTAATAGGCCTTCCAGTCCGCCCGACCGAGGAAGATGCGCGAGATTTTGTCGACCGCCGAGGCGAGTACGACATAGGCCTGCGAATACTCGCCCCAGCCGACCTCGTGACGGCGCGGCGTCGGCTCGGCATCGTTGATGAAATAGTTGAGGACGACCACGTCCGGCTTGAGCTCGACGCCCTTGGTCATGAAATAGGCGACTTCCATCTGGGTGTTGTAGTTGCCGACACCGGTGTTGATCACCTCGTATTTCGGCGCCCCCTGGCTGCCGCCGTTGAGGACCGTTTCCAGCAGCCTGGAGGGCGTATCTTCCTCTTTGACGCCCCAGCCGAAGGTCAGCGAATCCCCGAGCATCATCACCCGCGTCGTCCCGGCGGCAACCGGGCCGATTTCGCGGTTGCGCAGGCCGATCGAGTTGATGCTGACCGGCACACCCATGAAGACGCCGCTCGAATTGGGAATATGCTCGTGGCCGATCGCCGGCTCGGCGCTGACCCGTTTCAGGTCGCGGGCGTATTTCCACATCTCGAGGTCGAAATCCATGCCGTTGTCGAAGACGGTGCGCGCCATGCCTTCGATCATGAGGCCGCAAAGGGCGAGGCTGAAAGCCGTCGCGAGAACCGCAAGCAGGGCTCGCTTGAGAATGGAGGATTTCCGGACGCTGTTTTGTTCCATTTGAACGACGCGTGTTACATTGGAATTCATCGGATCTTCCTTTCAGGTCCGCCGATTACTGTCCGACCTGAGAAAACTTCAGGCAATCTGGCTCCACCGGAGCGGTTTTTACGAACTGGTGCTCGCCGACCGTCAGGCCCTTGCCGCCGCTCCAATCATTGACCAGCCACTGGTCGATCGCCTCGGCCACAAGAAAATGTCCGAGCGGAGAAAGGTGCTTGTCGCCGATGCCATAGGTTTTCATCGGATCGTTGGCGGAGAGCTTTTCGGTCGGATCGACCACGTACACTCCGGGCGTCGCAGCGGCGAGCGCCTTGATCATTTCGCGCTGCTTTTCCGGCTGCAGGCCGTCGTCGCGACCAACCAGTTCCGCCCAGCCCGGGAGGATGACGACGAGCAGCTCGGCGCCGTTGGCGCGGGCATCGTCGGCAAGCCGGACGAACAGGCGCCGCGTCAGCTCGATCGCATGGCCGATGTCACGCCGGGACGCCCGGTCGCCAACATAGGGTCTGAGCAGGGTCGAGTAGAACCAGTTGTAGAGCTTGCTGTTCTGCCACAGGTACAGATGTGCCTGCAAAGCGAGGCTGGGCTTCTTGGTTCCGCTACCGGCCGGCTCGACCGTGATATCGATGGACGAGGGCGTCAGAACCGCACGCTCGGCATTGTCCTCAAGGTCGGTGCTGAGCGAGAGCCCGACGACGACGAGGTTATGAGGGATGCTGTGGCCCTTGTCCTCATAGACCCGGATCTCGTTCGGCTGGCCGTAGCCGCCGGTGCCGTAGTTCTTGAGCAGCAGTTGCGGGTGCCATGCGTTCAGGAGCGAGCTGAAGGTTTCGCTTTCCTTGACGAGCGAGCCGCGCACCATGGAATCGCCGAGGACGAACACCGGCGAACCCGTGCCCGTCGCATTGTCGCGGAAACCGTCGCGGTTGATCTGGACGCGGTTCCAAGGATCGAGCGGGCTGAAACGCTCGAAGTAGCTGTTGCCCGGTATTTCCGTATAGCCGTAGAGCGCGTGCGACTGATGCCGCCCCCGCGGCACGCCGCAATAGACATATTCGCCCTCGCCGACCGGAAGCTGCAGGCTCGGCACCAGACGCAGCAGCAGTTCGCACAGCAGAATGGCGACAAGTCCCGAAACGAGAATGATCAGCCCATCCATGACACCGCCGAAATTGCGCGAACGGCGCATGCGTTGCAGGATTCCGCTCGATTGAGGCTTGTTCTGATCGATGAAATCCGCAGGCGTCGCCGTCGGATTGTTGTTGTTGAGCGCATCCTGACGTTCGGCTTTTCGGGGCATGTCAGCTGACACCTTGATTGTGCGATCTGTGTTGAAGCATTTCGGATGATTGCCGCATCGCCCGGTTCAGGCGCTTCCGGCCTCGCGCCAATAGGACCGTGCCAGGCTGGCGAGATAGGTGGTCGTGCGCCTCGATGTCTTTGCGACGGAGGGACGCTTCGGTTCGTCGGAGCCTGCGTGTTCGCCAGTATCTGCGAGCCGGATGCGCTTGGAGGAATCCGGCCGCAGGAGCTCGATCGGTCGAAGCAGCCCGGGCAAAGTCCCGTAGCCGGTCAACTGATCGCGAAACAGGCTGGTCGCGGCATAGACGACATCCGCCGTCTCGACCGCTTCCCGCACGCGGGCATCATCCGAAATCTTGACGTAAAGCACGCCAGGAATGAAAAGAGGCAACGTCGGCACCACGGGATCCAGGATCCGGTTGACCGCGGCCGGCGTCACCTCGTTTAAAACGAAGACGGTAAGCCGCTTCTGGCTCAAACGATAACCCTTTATGATTATCTCGACCGGAAGCCGACCGTCTGTTTCAGCTATTTCAATAACACTTTGAACATGCATAGTGGCTCTCCGGAACAGAGAAGAACACCGTCAATATCTTCAGAATACGAAAACATGAACTTATTCGTTATATAGCGACATGAGCTTCGGAGGTTTCACTTCTCTGCCGGAGACGCCTTACAATTCCGAACTCTATCCTAGGATTTTCGTTCTGAATATATCCAGATGGATATACTCCGGCCCTGTTTCTTACAGTTCGCTTGCGGCAGAAAGCGCCGGTCGCGGCGTCTCGTCGCGGGCTGGATGTTTTCGAAAGGGGAGGCTCAGGCCAGAAACAGGGGGCCTGCAAGCGCGGGCGACGCCGTCATAGTGGGCTCTTCGGGAGCCGGTTCGCCAGATTGGCCAGCTCGACGCGCGTCGAGATTCCGAGCTTGCTGTAGATGCTGTGGAGATGCAGCTTGACCGTGCCCGGCGATATGCCGAGCCGGGCACCGATCTCCTTGCTGCGGATCCCCGAGGCCGCCAGCCGCGAGACCTCGATCTCGCGCTGTGTCAGGAGGTCGACGCCCCGGGTCTCAACGGCCTCCTGCGCGCGTATCCGCTCGATCGCGGACTTCAGCGCCTGATCCTGGAAATAGGTCTTGCCGCTGGCCACGACATTCATGCAGTCGAGCAGGGTGTCCGGGGCCTGTTCCTTGAGGACGATGCCGTTCACTCCGAGCCGGATCGCTTCGGCAACCTGATCGTCACCGATATCAGCCGTCAGGATGACGATCGCGATCTGCTGTCGGTGGGCGCTGCGCACCCGGCGTATGAATTCGAGCCCGTCCATATGCGGCATGCGAAGATCTGCGACGACGATATCGGCGCCCCGCTCGGACAGAACCTGCAGCGCATCGGTCGCACGCTCGCAGGTCGCCACCACCTCCCAGCCGGGCACGGTCTCGATCAGCCGGCGAAGCCCGTCGAGCACGATCAGATGATCGTCGACGACGACCGCGCGCAACGCTATTGCGGCATTGGCAGCATGACGACCACTCGAGTCCATTCCGCTATCCTTTCGATCGCAAGTTTTCCGCCACGCGCTGCCGCCCGTTCACGCAGGCTCCGCGGTCCGATTTTTTCTCGTTCAAGCTCGGCATGGTCAAGACGCTCACCATAACCGAAGCCGACCCCGTCGTCGTCGATCGTCAGCACGATCGATCCGTTGTCGATGCTGAGCGTGATCCTGACCTTCTGCGCGCCGCCGTGCCTGACCGCGTTGGCGGTCGCTTCGGACGTCATGCGCGCAAGCTCGTAGGTCAGCGCCAGCGGCAGGTCGATGCCGGACGGCGGGTCGAAGGCGATCGAGACGTCGATCTGCCATTGCTGCCGCAGCCGTGCGGCCACCGCTTCCAGTTGACGCTCGAGCTGCATTTCGCCGGTAGCCTGGAGATTGCCACCCGGCTCGAGCGCGCGGATGAAGCCGCGAAGCTCCCGCTGTTCTTCGAGCAGCATCGCCTGGATGGCCTCGAGGCGTTCAGCAAGCACATCCGGCCCCGCATCCTTGAGCTTGCGCAGCGACTGAAGCTGCAGTGCTGTGCCCGCAAGCGCCTGAAGCACCCCGTCGTGCAGGTCGCGGCCGATGCGGATGCGCTCGTCGACGGCCGCCTCGTCACTCAGGCGTCTAACCAGGATCGCCTGTTCGAACAGCGCCTTGATCCTGTCGGCGATGATCTCCGCGATCGCCACGTCATCGAGCGTGAGCGCAGGCGGCTCCAGAACGAAGAGGCGCGCCTGCAGATCGTCGACCTGGAAGAAGGTCGAGACCGCGGCGTTGATGTTGAAAGCTTCCACAAGCGCTGGCGAGATCGGGGGATCGGGATCCGACCATTGATGAAACCGCCCCTCGCCGATATGCACGAGAACGCGACCACGCGCGGCCTCGGTGACAAGCAGGCTGCTGCGCAGCAATTTTTCGTCCGTCCAGGTACCGAAGGCATCGGGCGGCATCTGCATGACCTCGAGTTCGCCTTCGTTCCACAGGGCCGCATAGGTCCAGGGCTCCTCCGCATCGGTCCACAACAAGAGGGCCCGCGGAACCAGCATGACATGGGCGGCATAATCGAGGGCCGCGCGCGCCGGCCACTCGCGTCCCCGCGGCTGGCTCGGTGTTCGCTGCACCAGCCGAAGAAGCTCGGCCCGGACCGCCTCCTGGTGTGCGCCCAGCCAGACGAGCAGCGCAGCCGCAACGAAGATGAAGAGGATCCGCGAGGCGTTCGTCGTCGTATCGGCATCCGGATCGAGCATATCGCCGGCATCGAAGTAACCGAGGTAGAGCAGGGCCGCCAGGCAGACGAGACCGGTGTAGAGCGCCCCGCGCCAGCGCCAGTGCAGCGTCGCGGACAGCAAAGTGAACGGCATCAGCATGAAGAACGGGCTTGCCGGGCCGTCGGTCATCGACATGAAGATCGCAAACGCCGCGACATCGATGATGTGACGCACCAGCGTGCCGCGCACGCGCGAAATCTCCGTGCGCCAGACGAGGAAGGCGGCCGCGATGGCATAGAAGAGATAGCCGATCAGCAGGAAGTAGATGGGCTCTGGCGGCAGCGGCACGTGAACGGAATCGAGCCAGGCGATCCAGACGCTGCCGAGCGCCAGCAGAATGCGCCCGACGGCGATCACCTTGTCGGAACGAGCTCGGAAGGTGTTCGTCCAGACCTTGCGGCCGGACGCCTGGTCCAGATCCATCGGCGCGCCGGCACCGTGTGGTGGAGCGGCCGCCGTCGGGCTCACGCGGCGGGCGCTGAAACGGTTTGACGGCTCTAGCTTCATGCCAAGTCTCCGCTCTGCGCCGCCCCTTTGAAAACAACCCTGCGCGTGACGAGCGAGAATAAATCAAATCGCGGCCACCGACCGTCGCCGACCGCATCTTCGACGACGAGGACGGCACGGCCCTGGCAGCCGCTGCAATCAGCATATTCAAGTGTCGTCAGCATACGCTCGTCTCTTCCAGCGCTCAAATGCATTCGCCACCAGTATAGCCAAGGTTACGCGCGCGCGCCCGGACCACACGAACCTTGCACTGCTGCAGGCAAGCCCTGGAACAGGGCCGACCGGCGGACATCAACCCGAGTATCAGAAGATCGCGCCAAGAATCGTAAGCCGGATATGACCCTCTATATCCATTGGCATATTGACCTACCCCAGTATTTGCCGCTCATATTCTCCCAATATAAATGACTAAAGAGTTTTTCATTCGTCGGCACAATGAAAATTGTGCGTTTTTTAGCTAACCGCTTTGAGGTGGATAGCAATGAGCATTTCTCACGGACCACTGAACGAGAAGCCCCCGGAAGGACCGTCGAACAGAAGTTTCGGCTACACCGTCGGTGGCATCCTTACCCTGATCGCGCTCGTGAAATGGTGGCGGGCTTCCGAGATTACGACCGTAACGGCTGTGCTCGCCCTGATCGGCGTGGTTCTGGTCGTGCTGGCCCTGATCGCGCCTTCGACCCTGACACGCGCCAACCATCTCTGGATGCGGCTCGGCCTTGTGCTGTTCAAGATCGTCAATCCGGTCGTGATGTTCCTGATCTACGTCACGACCTTCGTGCCGATCGGCATTTATCTCAGGCTTCGCGGCAATGACGCGCTGACCGAACAGTTCGACAAGAACGCCAAGACCTACTGGATCGACAAGCCACAGGGCGAAGCAGCCCAGGCAACGATGAAAAACCAGTTCTGAATTTTGAAGAACCTATCCCTTATTGTATCGGACAGAGGACACGAAAATGGACCTTGCTAGGGAACTCCTGTCTTACATGGGCAACCGGAAGAAATACTGGTTGCTGCCGATCCTGGTCATGACGACCATCTTCGGAACCCTGGTGGTACTGACGCAGGGAACGGCCGTCGCCCCCTTCATCTATACGCTGTTCTAGGCGGCACCATCGTGCGTATCCTCGGTATCTCGGCCTTTTACCACGATAGCGCGGCCGCGCTCGTCGAAGACGGGCGCATCGTAGCCGCTGCACAGGAAGAGCGCTTTACGCGCCGGAAACACGACCCCGATTTTCCGGCGCGGGCAATAGAGTACTGCTTGTCGGAAGCAGGCTGCACCATGAACGAGATCGACCATGTCGTCTTCTACGAAAAGCCGTTCCTGAAGTTCGAGCGGCTTGTCGAGACCTATCTTGCGACAGTGCCGCACGGCTTCAGTTCGTTTCGCGTGGCGATGCCGGTCTGGATCAAGGAAAAGCTCTTCCAGAAGAAGATGCTGCGCAAGGATCTCGGCAAGCTTGTCGGCAAGAAGGAATGGGATGGCTCGCTGCTTTTCACCGAGCACCACCAGTCCCATGCAGCGAGCGCCTTCTTTCCCTCGCCCTTCGCCTCAGCCGCAGTCCTCACCATGGACGGCGTCGGCGAGTGGTGCACCACATCGCTTGCCCATGGCCATGACAATCGCCTCGACTTCCTGAAGGAGCTGCATTTCCCGCACTCGCTTGGCCTGCTTTATTCGGCCTTTACCTATTACACGGGCTTCAAGGTCAATTCGGGCGAGTACAAGGTGATGGGGCTTGCGCCCTACGGGCGGCCGCGTTTTGCGCAGACGATCCTCGACAACCTGATCGATCTCAAGGACGACGGCTCCTTCCGTCTGGACCAGCACTATTTCGGTTATTGCACGGGCCTGAAGATGACCTCGCCGGCCTTTCACGACCTCTTCGGAGGCGAACCCCGCAAGCCGGAATCGCCGCTGACCCAACGCGAGATGGACCTTGCGGCCTCCGTGCAGGTCGTGACCGAAGAGGCGGTCATGCGGCTCGCCCGCTATGCCCGGCGCCAGACAGGCGAAAAGAACCTCTGCCTTGCCGGTGGCGTCGCGCTCAACTGCGTGGCGAACGGCAAGTTGCTGAAGGCCGGGATCTTCGACGATATCTGGATCCAGCCCGCCGCAGGCGATGCGGGCGGCGCCCTTGGGGCGGCCCTCTCGGTCTGGCACGAATATCTTGGAAGCGCGCGTGTCGTGAAAGACAGCGATTCCATGTCGGGCGGCTATCTGGGACCGGCCTTCGCGCAAGGTGAAGTCGAGCAGCGGCTTGCCAACGCCGGGGCGAACTTCGAGGTCCTCTCGGACGAGGAGATCACCTCCTCCACGGTCTCGGCGCTGACCGAGGAAAAAGCGGTCGGCTGGATGCAGGGGCGGATGGAATTCGGACCGCGGGCTCTCGGCGGACGGTCGATCCTCGGCGACGCCCGTTCGCCGACGATGCAGAAGATGCTCAATCTCAAGGTCAAGTACCGCGAGAGCTTCCGCCCCTTCGCTCCGTCGATCCGGCGTGAAGACCTGTCGGACTGGTTCGATATCGACACGGACAGCCCTTACATGCTGCTTGTCGGCGACGTCCTGGAAAGCCGCCGCCTGCACGCCAATCACCCGCAGGAAAATCTGTTCGGCATCGATCTGCTCAACGTGCCGCGCTCGGAAATACCGGCGGTGACCCATGTCGACTACTCCGCCCGTATCCAGACGGTGCACCGCGAGACCAACCCGCGTTACTGGGAGCTGTTGACCCGGTTCAAGGCGCGCACCGGCTGCCCGGTGCTCGTCAACACCAGCTTCAACGTGCGTGGCGAGCCGATCGTCTGCAATCCCGAAGACGCCTATCGCTGCTTCATGGGAACGGAGATCGAGCGCCTCGTCGTCGGCAATTGCATGCTGAAGAAGGAAAACCAGCCGGAGCACCTGAAGCAGGACTACAAAGAGAACTTCGAGCTCGACTAGAACCGGTCACGTAATCTGTTCCTTCAGAACGCCGGGCCGCAGCGGCGACCCGGCGTTCTAACGTCCGGCACGCAGGCGCGAGGCGCTTCGGCCGGAGGGCGCGACGCCGAACTCGCTCGTCAGCAGCTTGACGAAAAACGGCACCAGCCCCGATTTCGCCCGCGATTTGTCGAAGGCTGCCTGGAAAGGCGCCCTGTAGCTGAAGAGATCCGGGCGGATCGGCCGCAGCAACCCTTCGCTGACATAGCGGCTGGCGAAATGATCGGGCAGATAGCCGAGATAGCGCCCGGAAAGGATCAGCCGCGCCTCCGCTTCCATGTCGCTGACCGTCGCGCGCGGATTGGCGATCGAGAAGATCTTGAGGTCGCGCGCATTCCAGTAGGAGCGACCGATCAGATTGTAGGACCGGATGTCGTCGATTTCGATCGTGCTGTCATCGCGGGAAAACAGCGGGTGCTCGGCCCCGCAATAGAAGCGCTGCGTCTCCTCGTAAAGATCGACATATTCGAGCCCCAGCGTCGTGCGCGGGAAGCTCGCGATCGCGATGTGGAGCTCGCCCGTTATCACGTCGCGCAACAGTTCATGCGGCGGTCGGGTGACGATCGAAAGCGCCACCTCGGGCGCTTCATCCGTCATCCGCGCAAAGACGCGGGTCAGACGGGAGGCCGGGTCGGACAGGGTGTTGTCGATCAGACCAACGGAAAGCGTGCCGTTCAGCCGGTGTTGCAGCCCCTTCATGCGGATATCGAACTGGTCGATCGTGCCGAACAGGCGCTTGGCCTCCTCGTAGACTGCACGCCCCTCCTCGGTAAGACGGAAACCGGACCGGCCCCGCTGGCAAAGGATCAGACCCAGGCGACTTTCCAGCGCCGAGATATGGTTGGAGATCGTCGAGAGCGACAGGTTGAGCTCGCCCTGTGCAGCCGCAAAACCACCCGCCTCCACGATCGTCACGAAGATCCGCAGCAGCCGCACATCCAACGAGTCCAACGCCATTCCATCGCGTCCTTAGCTTGATAAGCTCCAAAGTGAAGCGCAATTATTATGAATTTTCAGGCACTAAGCTAGTGCACCATGGCCCTGAACGGCAAATCGGCCGGCGCTGGTAGCGCCGGCCGAGCGTGATCTGGATCGGTGGGAAGGCTGCCGATCGACGTGTCCTCGCACGGCGACCGGTAGGAGACGGACGCTGCCGCCCCCGATCAGGGCCGGCGATAGACCTCGTTTCCGGCGAGATAGGTCGCCTCCACCTTGCGCTCGCGGATCGAACGGTCGAGTGGATCGGACAGAGTGCCGTCGATCACGACGAAATCCGCCCACTTTCCGACGCTGATCGAGCCGATCTCACCGCCCCAAGGTGTCATGTCGGCACCCGCCTGGGTGAGACCATGCAGGGCCTGGTCGAAGGTGACCGCTTGCTCGGGGTGCCAGGGACCATCGCCCAAGCCAAAGGGGCTCTCGCGGAAGACGGCATCGTTGATCTGAGTCAGCGGGCTCAGCGGCGATGTCGGCCAGTCCGAACCGAACACCAGCGGTACGCCGGCGTCGAGCATCGAATGCCAGACATAGGCCCGCGGCTCGCGATCGGTACCGATGCGTTCGGTGATGTACTTACCGATCGTGCCGGTCGCATGGTTCGGCTGCATCGAGGCGACGACACCGAGATCCTTGAAGCGCTGGATGTCCTTGGTCTCGACCACCTCGATATGCTCGATACGGTTCGGCTGCGGCCGCGGCACGGACGCTTCGGCGAAAGCGTCGAGAACGAGGCTGACGCCGCCATCGCCGATCGCATGCACCGCCGTCGGGAAGCCGTTTTCGTTGGAGGCCTTGATTGCCGCAGCCAGCTGCTCCTTGGTCTCGAAGGGTTTGCCTTTCCAGCCGTGCTGGTCG
This sequence comes from Ensifer sp. Root954, assembly GCF_001429005.1. Classification (NCBI taxonomy): domain Bacteria; kingdom Pseudomonadati; phylum Pseudomonadota; class Alphaproteobacteria; order Hyphomicrobiales; family Rhizobiaceae; genus Ensifer; species Ensifer sp. Root954. The sequence goes on along the minus strand of NZ_LMJM01000001.1, from coordinate 614,995 downwards.
GAATAGTCCTCATGCATATAGGCGGTGCGGGTCGAGAGCACGCCGTCGATCACCGACTTGGTGTAGCCGAGCTTGAGCATCGGCCCCTTTACCTCCTGCTCGCCGGAACCGGCGGCCACTTTGTCGACCTCGTCGCGATCCTTGACCGCTGCGGCAATCTTCTTCGGATCTCCTTCGAAGAAGCCGTACCAGACGCGAAGCGGCATCTTCTTTTCCGAGAGGATCGCGGCATAGTCGTGCACGGCCGCGAGATCCGACATGTCGTTGACGCCCGTGATCCCCAGGCTGTTGGCAAACTTCATCGTCTCAAGCAGCGCTGCCCGCCGCTCGCTATCGGTCGCCACCGGACGATGCTTCTCGACGAGGTCGCCGGCCTTTTCGAGCAGGATGCCGCTCGGCTCGCCCTTGTCGTTCAAGAGCACCTGCCCGCCCTCTTCGACTTCCGACTTCGCGGTAACGCCGCCCACTTCGAGCGCCTTGGAATTGACCCAGACGGAATGGAAATCGATATCTCGCAGGACCACCACGCGATCCGGCACCACGGCGTCGAGGTCTTCCTTTGTCGGCAGCTTGCCCTCGCCGAGCGTGTAGTCCCAGCCGCCGCCCATCAGCCAGACGCCCTTCGGCAGGCGCTGATCGGCTTCCTTGATCTTTTCGAGCCAGGTCTTCTTGTCCGGGATGTAGGAGAGGTCGACGCCGGTCACCATGTCCATGCCAGATGTGAGGTGCGTATGCCCGTCGATGAAGCCAGGGGTCACGGTCTTGCCGCCGGCGTCGATCACCTTGGTCTCGGCATCGGCCAGTGCCTTGATCTCGTCGTTGCTGCCGACTGCGGTGAACTTGCCGTTCTCGATTGCGAAGGCCTGTGCCTTCGGCTTGCCTTGGTCCACCGTGCGCACGTCGCCGTTGAGCACGATCAGATCGGGTGCGGCCCAAACCGGCTGCGCCGTGCCGACCAGGATCGCCAGCGCGGACGTTGCACCCAGAGCCCGGGTTATTGCTGCCAATGTCATGAAATCCTCCTCCCGCGGCTGCATCCCTCCACCCCCGGCGAGCCGCGCGGCACCGGCGTTGAGGGGATGATGCTGCAAGTGGGGAGGATCGCGATATACTCCCTCGGGCTAGGTTTGCGCCATGCCGCGCGACGACCACACCGTGTCCGTTGCGACGCGGTGCGCATCGGTTCGGGCTGACCACAACCAGGTTTTCCACCCAGTCGGGCGCAATATCCTTACCCGGCGCGAAACCGAGGCCGCGCCGCTCACAAGAAACAGGAGGTTAGGGAAGCTTCCGGCTGGCGCCCTGGCTTCCCCCGAGGCTGGCCGATGGGCTCAGCCCTCAGCTAAAGAGCGCCTTCAGACGCGGCCAGAGACCAATGGCCGCGCGAACCCGACGGGCGGCATAGGCAGCCCGCACCGAACTACCGAAATTGCAGTCGCAGACGATGTCGTGCAGCTGATGATCCGATATTTCGAAAAAGCGTTTTGCTTCGCCGTAGCTGTCGTCTGCGAGCCCCGCGAGGCGCAATTGCGTATCCTCGAAGGCGACGGTCATGGGCGAACCGTTGACCTGCATGGCCTGACGCACGGCAGCAGTCGCACGTTCAGTACCGGAAAGCGTGCCAAGCCGGCGATCGGGATTGCTTTCCAAGAGTTCGGCCCAACGCTGAAGCCGTTCCGTTCTCGTCATGACGGGATCGGGACGAATTTCGGCGAGCGCCTGCAACTGTTCTATTGTTTGATGCTTCATCGTCGTCTCTCCTAGTGCGAAGATGCGACCGCGATACGCGCCCCTGCACACCGGGGTCGCCGATCCTCAAACTCGCCAGAGGGAACCACAGTTCCCTGGCCAGAGAAAAAAAGAGGGCTTGCCAATACCGCTGCGCGAACGGCGCGCCAAGGCCCAACTTCCGCTGGCGAAAACACGCGAAAATGCCGCCTCGAAGAACTGGAAGCACGCCCCTGTCCCTATTTCGGTTTCCGCTATCGCGGCGTATGTTTTCTCGGGAACGTTTTTGCCCGATCCGCATCAAACGGTGGTTTGGAGGTGGATGATGAAGGATGCCGTGCAGACAAAACCCGCCACGGCGGAAGCGGACCATTTGACGGACGAGACTCTCGTCGAGCGTGCGCTTGCGAGGGATCCGGAAGCCTTCCGGATCATCATGACAAGGCACAACCAGCGGCTTTTTCGCATCGCGCGCGCCGTCGTGCGCAACGACAGCATCGCCGAGGATGTGGTGCAGGAAGCCTATCTGCGCGCGTTCGAACACCTCGAAACGTTTCGTGGCGATGCCAGCCTCGCCACCTGGCTGCATCGGGTCGTGTTGAACGAGGCGCTCGGACGCCTGCGCCGGTCGGCGACGCGACGGGAGGTTCCGCTTGCGACGGACAACGCCGGCGCCGAGATCGTACCCTTTCCCAATGCTGCGAACGCCGACGATCCGGAACGCAGTCTCGCGCAGCGTCAGATCCTGCGACTGGTGGAAGAGGCCGCCGACGCTTTGCCGGAAGCCTTCCGCCTGGTCTTTACCGCCCGCGTCATCGAAGCGATGAGCGTCGAAGAAACCGCCGCCCTCCTCGGCATCAACCCGAAGACGGTCAGGAGCCGCCTCTACCGGGCTCGTCAGCTCGTCCGTCAGCAGATCGATCGCCAGGTCGGGCCGGTGCTCATGAATGCCTTTCCCTTCGCCGGACGTCGCTGCGCGCGATTGACGGAGGCGGTCATTCACCGGCTCGGGCTATCAGGCTGACATTTTCAGGAACCTTTGACTGCGGCGCGCATCCAACGGGTGTCATCCATCAAGACCGGTGCCACTTGCGGCCGGAAAAGGAGTTCCCGATGTATGCCCGTTTCACTTCAGCCCTCGCCGTCGCCTGTCTCATCGGTGGCGCTACCCATGCAGCCGACACGAAGGTCACAGATCCGCAAATCGCCCATATCGCCTATACCGCCGGCGTCATCGATATCGAGGCCGCCAAGCAGGCCCTGAAAATCTCGAAGGACAAGGAGGTCATCGGCTTTGCCAACGACATGCTGCGCGACCACGAGGCCGTGAACAAGCAGGCCCTCGATCTCGTCAAGAAGCTCAAGGTGACGCCCGAAGACAACGACACCAGCCGCGCGCTGACGAAAGCGGCTACGCAAGAGCGTGAAAAGCTGGCGAAGCTGAGCGGCGCCGACTTCGACAAGGCCTATGTCGCCAACGAGGTGGCCTACCACAAGCAGGTCAATGGCGCGCTTGAAACCCTGCTTATTCCCTCCGCGAAGAATGCCGAGCTCAAGGACCTGCTGGAGACCGGGCTCAAGCTGTTCCAGGGGCACCAGCAACATGCCGAGCATGTCGCCGGGATGATGAAGTAGGCCGCGCCATGATCCGGAAGCGAAGCCTTGGCGCCCTTTCCGGCCTGGCTCTGATGCTGGCTGCGCCATCGGCGTGGGCGGAGACCATCCGGGTGACGATCGAAAAGCTCGTGTTTTCGCCCGCCGAAATCAGCGCCGCCGTCGGCGACGTGATCGAGTGGGACAACAAGGACGTCATGGCGCACACGGCAACGGCCAAGGGTGATTTCGACGTGGTGATACCACCGAAAAAGATGGCGACACTCACCGTCACCAAGGCCGGAACCTTCGACTATACCTGCCGCTTTCACCCGAACATGAAAGCGCGACTGCAGGTGCGATGAAAGACTTGAGGACGGCGGTGCGAGCGCATCCCCACGCGCCGCCGTTCACGGCGAAGTCACCGGACACCGGCTGTATCCGGAAACCGAATTATGCCATGGAAGCGGCTGGTTCCATCGAGGAGGCGGCACGGCCATGAAGAAGATCGGTTTTCTTTCCTTCGGACACTGGACGCCCTCGCCGCAGTCGCAGACGCGATCGGCGGGCGACGCCCTGCTGCAATCGATCGATCTCGCCGTTGCGGCCGAAGAACTCGGCGCAGACGGCGCCTATTTCCGCGTTCATCACTTCGCCCGCCAGCTCGCCTCGCCGTTTCCGCTTCTGGCGGCGGTCGGTGCAAAGACGAGCCGGATCGAGATCGGCACCGCCGTCATCGACATGCGCTACGAGAACCCGCTCTACATGGCCGAGGATGCGGGTGCGGCCGACCTCATCGCCGGTGGTCGGCTGCAGCTCGGCATCAGCCGCGGCTCGCCGGAACAGGTGATCGATGGCTGGCGCCACTTCGGCTACCAGCCGTCCGAGGGCGAGACTGAGAGCGACATGGCAAGAAGGCACGCGGAAGTGCTGCTCGACGTCCTGCGCGGCGACGGCTTCGCCGAACCCAATCCGCGGCCGATGTTCCCCAATCCTCCCGGCCTGCTGCGCCTCGAGCCGCATTCCGCGGGCCTCAGAGAACGCATCTGGTGGGGCGCAAGCTCGAACGCCACGGCCGTCTGGGCCGCCAAGCTCGGCATGAACTTGCAGAGCTCGACGCTGAAGGATGACGAGACCGGGCTGCCGTTCCATGTCCAGCAGGCCGACCAGATCCGCGCCTACCGGGAAGCCTGGAAGGCGGCGGGGCACATGCGCGAGCCGCGCGTCTCGGTCAGCCGCAGCATCTTTGCGTTGGTGGACGATCGCGACCGCATGTATTTCGGCGGCGGAAACAAGCAGGAAGACCAGATCGGTTTCATCGACGACAAGACGCGGGCGATTTTCGGGCGCAGCTACGCCGCAGCACCCGACGTGCTGGTCGAGCAACTGGCAAAGGACGAGGCGATTGCCGAGGCCGACACGCTGCTCCTGACGGTCCCGAACCAGCTTGGCGTCGAGTACAACGCCCATGTGATCGAGGCGATCCTCAAGCATGTCGCGCCGGCACTTGGTTGGCGCTAGCGACAGGCGACGCCTCAAACTCCAGGCATCTGAAATAGGCATCTGAATTCAGGCACCCGGCCGGATCAGGGAGCGCGGCGGTACTGCCGCGCCCCTTCGCTTAGCCAGTTCTTCAGGGAACCTGCGGCGGATGCGCGACGCCCAGATAGTAGTCGCCCTGTCCGCCGCTCTGATACTCGCCCGTATAGCGCTGGCGGGCATCACCCAGCGTGCGGGCCGGAGGGCGGTAGACATAACCCGGCGCCGGATCGACATACGGATCGACATAGATGCTGCCAGTCGGCATCGGATCGACATAGACTTGCGGCTCTACAGGCTCGACATAGACCGGGCCGGGCGCGGGTTCGACATAGTAGGGTTGCCCGTAGAGCACCCGGTTCTGGGTGCCCGGCGGATTGTGCGGATCGATGCCGGTGTAGAAGCCGTTGGCGAGCGCCGGTGCTGCCGTGCCAAGGGCAAAAACGATTGCGGCGAATGACATTCCGTTCGAAAGCTTCATGGCGTTGCTCCTGTCTCGGCTGAGCATCCGACCATCTGGCAGCATCGCCCCCGGTGGATGCGAACGTCGAGAGAGAATAACGCGTAATCGCTGCAACCGTTCCGCACGCGACCTTAGTGCAGTCCGAAGATGCCGAGCAGTTCCTCGCGCTGGCGCACGAAGGCGCTGGCGCTGCGGTCGCGCGGCCGCGGCAGGTCGATCTCGATCAGCCGAGGTTCGCCGCCCTTTTCGCGCGGCAGGATGAGGATACGGTCGGCGAGATAGATCGCCTCCTCGAGATCATGGGTGACGAGCACGGTTGTCACGTCCTCGTCGCGCCAGATCCGCGCCAACTCCTGCTGCATGCTGATCTTGGTCATGGCGTCCAGCGCGCCCAGCGGCTCGTCGAGCAGCAGGATTTCCGGCTGGACCGCAAGCGCCCGGGCAATGCCGACGCGTTGCGCCATACCGCCCGACAATTGCCGCGGATAGGCGTCTTCGAACTGTTGCAGGCCGACCAGTTGCACGTAGCGCCGCGCCCGGTCTCGTGCCTGCCCACGGGAAAGACCACGCGTCTCCAGCCCGAAGCCGACATTGTCGAGCACCGTCAGCCAGGGCAGGAGCCGCGGCTCCTGGAAGATCACGGCACGGTCGGTGCCGACACCTCTCGTCAGCTTTCCGTCGATCAGCACCTCTCCGGCATCCGGATCCTCAAGACCCGCCAGCACCCGAAGCAGGGTCGTCTTGCCCGAACCGCTGGCGCCGACGATAGCGAGCGTCTCGCCGGAGCGGATATTAAGGTTGATATCCCGAAGCACAGGCAAGGGCGTGCCGTTCAGGCGGTAGGACTTGGAGAGGTGACGGATCGTCACCTCTCCCCGGCGAGGGTTCTGGGTAACGCTCATGGAACGTCCTCAGTTGCTGGCCGTTGCGCCGTCGACGGCCAAGAGAACGTCCTTTGGCGCCAGCTGGCCCTGCTTGAGCTTGCCTTCGCGCACCAGCACGTCAATCCAGAATTGGAGGTCACGCTCGACCGGCAGGCCACCGGCCCGCACCCCATAGCCGCGGAAGTACTGGGCGATCTCAGGATTTTCCCCGCGGGCCTTCAGGGCCTTGGCAAGGATGTCCTTCGTTTCCTGCGGATGTTCGCGGGCATAGTCGAGCGCGCGGGCCGACTGCAGCACGAAGGTCTTTGCCGCCTCCGGATGCTCCTTCACGAAGTCGCGTCTGAGCACGACGAAGCCGCCGGCGATCTCGCCGAGCACGTCGGTGTCGTCGAAGATCGCGCGCAGACCACCATTCTTACGAGCCACGCCCTCGAAGGTCGTCTGCCAATAGCCGAAGGCCGAGATATCCACCTGGCCGGAGCGCAGGACCTGTTCCAGTTGCGGACCGGGCACGACCACCTGGTTGGCGGCATCTGTCGGCAGGCCGACAGAGTGCAAGGCCTCGCGGATCGTATAGTCGAGGTGCGCACCGAGCGTGTTCACCGCTATGCTCTTGCCGGCGATGTCCTTGATGCTTTTGATCGGGCTGTCTTCCAGCACGTAGAAAATCGACTGCACTTCGTCATTGATGCCGTTGGAGGGATAGGCGGCCACGAAATCGTTGCCGCTGATAATCGAGTTCAGCACGGCCGATGTCGCCGCGCTGCCGATCTCGACGTCGCCGGAGGCCAGCGCGATCAGTGATGCCGGGCCGCCGGTGGCGTAGCCGACGCTCTCGATCGTGATGCCGGTTCCATCAAAATAGCCGAGTTCCTGCGCGAGTTCATGTGCCGACAGACCGCCTTGGCTGGCGAGATAGCGAAGCGTGACCGCGTCGGCAGCGGCCGCCGGTGAAACAAGGCCAAGTGTGACGGCTGCCGAGAGAAGAAGATTGCGGGGGTGGAAGGTCATCTCGATATCCTTTCGAAGGGGAACTGGTAAGGCGGTCAGGCGTTCGGCGCAGACCAGCGGCAGAGATTGCGCTGGATGAGAACGAGCAGCGCATTGGCGGCGAGACCGAGCAGGGCAAGCAGCAGGATCGATGCAAACATCAGCGGGATCTGGAAGTTGTATTGGGCGTTCATCACCTGGAAGCCGATGCCCTTGTTCGCTCCGATCATTTCGGCAGCGATCAGAAGCAGCAACGCGGTCGTGGCCGAGAGCCTGAGGCCGACGAAGATCGCAGGCACGGAGGCCGGCAGAACCACGCGGCGGAAGACGGCGAGCGAGCCGGCGCCGTAGGTGCGAGCCATCTCGATCAGCTTCCTGTCGACCTCCTTGACCCCACCGATCGTCGACAGGAGGATCGGAAAGAGCGTCGCCCAGAAGATCACGAAGACCTTCGACGTTTCGCCGAGACCGAGCAGCAGAATGAAGACCGGGTAGAGCGCCAGGGCCGAGGTCTGGCGGAAAAGCTGCAGGACGGGGTCGAGTGCCTGTTCGACAAGCCGGACCTGGCCCATGAACAGCCCGAGCGGGATTCCAACCGCGACGGCGGCTGCAAAGGCAATGCCCGACCGCTGCAGGCTGATGGCGATGTCGTCGAGCAGCGCGCCGCCGGCGATGCCGTCCCAAAGGGCCGACAGGATCACGTCGAGCGGCGGAAACACCGCCGCGTTGACCCAGCCCACGGTGCTTGCAACCTGCCAGAAGGCCAGAAACGCAAGCACGAGGCCGTAGCGGGCGACGATCGAGCCGAGCAGGCGGCGCCAGCGCGGCACGGAGTTCGGCCGGGAATGCGCGGCGGGCGAAGTGGAACTCTTGGCAAGAGCCTCACGGCGCGCCGTTGCAAAGCCTGCCGCAAGCGAGGGGTTGATGGTTTCATAGGACATGGCAACACCTCACTCCGCTGCTTGAACGACCGACCGGGCGGCAGTCCAGCGGTTGACGGGTACGGGCAGGCCGAGGTTTTCGCGCAGCGTCCTGCCCTCGTAGGCGGTGCGGAACAGGCCGCGACGCTGCAATTCCGGGATCACCAGCTCGACGAAGTCGTCGAGCGCCGTCGGGAACCATGGCGGCAGGATGTTGAAGCCATCGGCGGCTTCGTTCTCGAACCATTCCTGCAGGGTATCGGCGATCTGCCCCGCCGTACCGACAATCGTGTAGTGGCCGCGCGCCGACGCGATCCATTGGTAGAGCTGGCGAATGGTGAAGTTGTTCTCGTCGGCGATCTGGCGGATCAGCGCCTGGCGGCTCTTCATGCCCTCGGTCGGCGGCGCCGGCGGCAGCGGCCCGTCGAGGTCGTAGCCACGGAGATCGAGCGTTCCGCCGGTCAGGCCGTTGAGCAGGCCGATGCCGTCCTCCTCGACGATGAGCGAGGTCAGCCGTTCGTATTTCTCCCGCGCCTCGGCTTCCGTACGGCCGACGAAGGGCGAGACACCGGGCATGACCAGGATGTGGTCCGGGTTGCGGCCCAGGCCTCGGGCGCGGGCCTTGATATCGCGATAGAATTCCTGCGCCGTTTCGATGTGCTGGTGCGCCGTGAAGATCACCTCCGCAGTGGCGGCGGCAAGGCCCCTGCCATCATCGGACTGGCCGGCCTGCACGATGACGGGATGTCCCTGCGGCGAGCGCGATATGTTGAGCGGACCGCGGACCTTGAAATGCTCGCCGCGGTGATCCGTGTCGTGCAACTTCGCCGGATTGAAAAAGACGCCCGTTTGCTTGTCGCGGATGAAGGTATCGTCCTCGAAACTGTCCCAGAGCTTCTTGACCACATCGACATGCTCGGCGGCGCGCCGGTAACGCTCGGCATGCGGAAGCTGCGTGTCGCGGTTGAAATTCTGGGCGGTCGGATCACCCGTGGTCGTCACCACGTTCCATCCGGCGCGACCGCCGGAAATGAGGTCGAGCGACGCGAACTTGCGCGCTGTCGTATAGGGTTCCTCATAGGTCGTCGACGAGGTGGCTATGAAACCGAGATGGGTGGTGAGTGGCGCCAGCGCCGAAAACAGGGTCACCGGTTCGAAGCCGGCAACACGGGCATTGCCGCCCTCTCGCGCGCCACCGAAGCCGATCGCCAGCCCGTCGGCAAGAAAGTAGGCATCGAACAGACCACGTTCGGCGGTCAGCGCCAGCTGCTTGTGAAACTCGAAACTGGTCGCCCCGTCGGCTGGCTGGTCGGGGTGGCGCCAGGCGGCAATATGCTGCCCGCCGCCGGGAAGAAAGGCTCCAAGCCGGATCTTGCGTGTCATCTCAATCCTCTCCTGTTCTCGCTTTAAACTCGAGGAGATCACCCTGCCGAAGGCGAAGCGCACAAGGCGCTCCGCAACACGCGGCGAACTCCGGCCACGACAGACAGGTTACATTATACACTAATTTTATAGAGAAAGAGGATTTCAACGAGACGTGCCGGGATTGAAATGTTTTTCGTCAGTTCGCCCGGTTTAGAGATCGATGACCGCTTCGCCGCCCTCAGGCGCAATCCGGCCGGAGCGAGAGTGCGCGGTTGATCCGGGAAAATATTCCACTTGGAATAGTTTTCGAGCCAAAGGTTTTCTTATCTCGACCAGAATACTCGACTATTTTTCGGGCACTTGCGGCGGCCATTGCCTAAAAATGTGGCCGCCGCCACACAATGAGAGTGAAAGACGTGTCCCAAGCAACCACCCAATCCTCACCAAAGCCGATCTATGCTTCCTTCGGGTTCCAAGTCCTGGCGGCCATGGTCATCGGCCTGCTGCTCGGCCTCGTCGCCCGCAATATGGGCGTCGATGCCAGCGGCAATGCCAACTGGCTGACGGTCACCCTGCAGACGATCGGCTCGATCTTCGTCCAGCTTCTGCGTGCGCTCGTGCCGCCGCTCGTCTTTACCGCCATCGTCGCCTCGATCGCCAACCTGGCGACGCTGCAGAATGCCGCCAAGCTCGTGTGGCAGACGCTGCTCTGGTTCGCGATCACCTCTCTCATCGCCGTCGTCATCGCCATCGCACTCGGCCTGATCATTCAGCCGGGCATCGGTTCGGCCGTTTCGCAGGAAGCTGCCAAGGCCCCCTCCTATTCCGGCTCGTGGCTCGATTTCCTGAAGGGCCTCGTGCCCGCCAACATGCTCGGCCTTGAAGCCAGCACCAAGGTCACCGACACGGGTGCCACCACCTCGCTCAATTTCAACGTGCTGCAGATCCTCGTCGTTTCGATCGCCGTCGGCGCCGCGGCGCTGAAGGTGGGCGATGCTGCCAAGCCGTTCCTCGCCTTCAACCAGTCGCTTCTCGCGATTGTGCGCAAGGTCCTCTGGTGGGTTATCCGGCTGACGCCGATCGGCACGATCGGCCTGCTCGGTCGCGCCGTTGCCCAGTACGGCTGGGAAACGCTGGCGCAGCTCGGCTGGTACACCGCTGCCGTCTATATCGGCCTTGCGATCGTGCTCTTCGTCGTCTACCCGGCGCTGCTTGTCGGCCACGGCCTGAGGCCCTCGCGCTTCTTTGCCGGCGCCTGGCCGGCGATCCAGCTCGCCTTCGTTTCACGCTCCTCCGTCGGCACCCTGCCCGTTACCGAAACAGTGACAGAAAAGAGCCTCGGCGTGCCGCGCGAATATGCCGCCTTCGCCGTGCCGCTCGGCGCCACCACCAAGATGGACGGCTGCGCCGCGATCTACCCGGCCATCTCGGCGATCTTCATCGCGCAGTTCTTCGGCCTGCCGCTCGGCATCCAGGAATATGTGCTGATCGTCTTCGTCTCGGTGCTCGGCTCTGCCGCAACCGCCGGCCTCACCGGCGCGACTGTCATGCTGACGCTGACGCTTTCGACGCTCGGCCTGCCGCTCGAAGGCGTCGGCCTGCTGCTCGCCATCGACCCGATCCTCGACATGGGCCGCACGGCGGTTAACGTCGCCGGTCAGGCGCTCGTGCCGACGATCGTCGCCAAGCGCGAAGGCATTCTCGACGAGACCGTCTACAATGGCGACAAGGTGCTCGACGACCTGGAACCGCTTGGCGCCGCTGCACGCGCTGCCTGACGGCGTGAAACGACGCATGCGGGCCGCAAGGTCCGCATGCCGTGTTATACTTCAGGCGTTCCGCCTGTTGAGGGATCGGCGATGTCGTCGACCAACTTTCATCTCGTCACCGAATGGACGATCTCCTCCCAGCTTGAAGACGTGTGGCGTGAACTCAGCACGCCGGAACGCTGGCCCGAGTGGTGGCCATCGGTGAAGCAGGTTAAGCTGGTAAACGAGGGGGACGAACATGGTGTCGGCGCCGTCAGGCGCATGCGCTGGTCGACGGCACTCCCCTACGAACTGGTCTTCGACATGGAGACCACCAAAGTCGAGCCGCCTCTCTTCATCGAAGGCCGGGCCTTGGGCGAACTCGACGGCATCGGCCGCTGGACCCTGCAAGGCGAAGGCAGCGCTTGCCGCGTTCGCTATGACTGGATCGTGACCGTCACGAAGCCCTGGATGGTCCGTCTTTCCTTTATCCTCAGACCCGTCTTTCGCTGGAACCACGGGGTGGTGATGGAGCGCGGCCGCCGCGGCCTCTCGAAGAGGCTGGCCTAAAGCAACGGCGGGCACATTCCGGAAAGACGCGCCGGCGGACGACTATTGCGCCAGAGCGCGTTCCTCGTGCCTGATGATTTCGCCCAGGCGCTGGGCGCCCGGTCCCGTCGCATCTGGATCCGGATAGACCAGATACATGGCGCCACAACGCCCGCCTTCGGACACCGCAGCAACCATCGAAAATCACTCCTTGAAATATCCTATCCAGGGGGATAGGATATCGACATGAGCGAGCACAGACACGACACCCATCCCGAGATCGTCAAGCGGCTGAAACGCGCGGAGGGGCACCTGAAGAGCGTCATCACCATGATCGAAGGCGGCCGCTCCTGCCTCGACATCGCCCAGCAGCTCCACGCAGTGGAGAAGGCGATCAGCCAGGCGAAGCGAACCCTGATCCAGGATCACCTGGACCATTGCCTTGAAGACACGATCGGGGCGCTTCCGCACGAGCAGCGCCACTCCATCGACGAGTTCAAGGCGATCACGAAATACCTCTGAGCAGCAAATCCGCTGCCACAAACCGCCACCGAGCGAGGCCCAATCATCATGCTGCAGATCCTCGCAAACCGCACCTATCGCCACCTGTTCCTGGCGCAGGTGATCGCGCTGATCGGAACCGGCCTCGCAACCGTCGCGCTTGGCCTTCTCGCCTATGATCTGGCCGGCGCCGAAGCGGGCGCGGTGCTCGGGACGGCGCTCGCGATCAAGATGATCGCCTATGTCGGCGTGGCGCCGATCGCCGCCGCCTTCGCCGAACGGCTTCCACGCCGTGCCATGCTCGTCAGCCTCGATCTGGTGCGCGCTGCCGTCGCGCTGTTCCTGCCGTTCGTGACCGAGATCTGGCAGGTCTATGGGCTGATCTTCGTGCTGCAGTCGGCCTCGGCCGCCTTTACCCCCACCTTCCAGGCGACCATTCCCGACGTGCTGCCGGATGAAAAGGAATACACGCGCGCCCTGTCGCTCTCGCGGCTTGCCTATGATCTCGAAAGCGTCGCAAGCCCGATGCTCGCTGCGGCACTGCTTAGCGTCGTCAGTTTCCACGACCTGTTTGCCGGCACGGTGATCGGCTTCCTCGCCTCGGCCGCCTTCGTCGTGTCCGTCGCGCTGCCAAGCCCGAAGGCTACGGAACGGCGCGGTATCTACGACCGCACGACACGGGGTCTGCGCATTTATCTCTCGACGCCACGGCTGCGCGGCCTGCTCGCGCTCAATCTCGCGGTCTCGGCGGCGGGTTCAATGGTCATCGTCAACACGGTGGTGCTGGTTCAGGCCGGCTTCGACCTTACCCAGACCGACACGGCGATCGCGCTTGCCGCCTTTGGCTGCGGCTCGATGATTGCCGCGCTGATGCTGCCGCGCCTGCTCGACAGGACGCCCGACCGTTTCGCAATGTTTTCCGGGGCGACGATCCTCGTCGCCGGCCTGTTCATCGGGCCCCTCGTTCCAAATTTCGCTTCGCTGCTGCCGCTGTGGCTCGCCATCGGTCTCGGCTACTCGCTGACCCAGACGCCGTCCGGCCGGTTGCTGCGCCGCTCCGCCCAGCCCGAAGACCGGCCGGCGCTCTTTGCAGCGCAGTTCGCCCTTTCGCATGCCTGCTGGCTGATCACCTATCCGCTGGCCGGCTGGCTCGGCGCTACCGCCGGGCTCGGCACGACCTTCATCGCGCTTGGCCTCATCGCCATCGGCGCCGTCGCCGCGGCCGCCCGGCTCTGGCCCGCGCCCGACCCGGACGAAATCGAACACACCCATCACGCGCTGGCGGGCGATCACCCCCATCTTGCCGGTGCGACGCGCGTCGGCAGCGGCCACCGCCACACCCATGTGTTCGTGATCGACAGCCATCACCCGGACTGGCCAGCCCAGCGGTAGGCAACGGCCGCTACTTGGAAGCGGTGCTGTTGCCGGCAAAAGACAGGATCGCCGCATCGGCGATCTCGGCGAAACGAGCACTTGGCCCTTCGGCGCCGCTGCTCTGCTGCGCGGCGCGCGCGCCATCGATCAGCAGCAGCAGCGTGTCGCCGAGCAGCTCTGCGTCGGCGATGCCGGCCCGGCGGCACAGCTCGACGACCCGGTCGCGCTGCGCATCCTTGAAGAGGCGGATCACCTCGCGGCCGGGGTGATCCTCATCGGTCAGCTGCACGGCGGCGCTCATCATTTCACATTGGCACTTGTCCTCGCCGAGGTGTTCGGCGATACGCCGAACCCAGGCCCTGAGCTGACCGAGACCGTCGCCCGGGTGCTGGTCTTCCAGTTCGCGCCAGAAGCCATCCATCTCCATTCCCGCATGGCGCAGGCATTCGACGATCAGCTCGTCCTTCGAACTGAAGTGGCGGTAGAGCGTCATCTTGTTGCTCTCGGCAGCATCGGCAATCGCATCGACGCCGGTTCCGCGAATGCCGCGGCGGCGAAAGAGATCACGCGCCGCCTCGACGATGCGATCGCGCGGCGAACGACGGGATGGTTTGCAGAAATCCGTTGTCATCGCAGTGGTCCGGCGTGAACGGCGCGGAAAATCTTGCCCCTTGACGCCCTGTCATTGGTCGATAACATGCGACGATGTTACCGACCAGTAACATTTTCGCCACCGTGGCAAATCAAGGAGCATCCGCTTGCGGCAAAGAGCTCTTCCGGAAACGGCGGCGGTAACAGCAGAAAAATTTCATGCGCAGTGTCGGTGAGCGCGGTCGCCAGGCGTCTTTTAGCCAGAGCGCACACCGCAGAGACTTTTTAGATTCGATAACGCTCGTGATTTGGTCGTCGTGATTAGGACCGGAGCGGCCCTTCATGATCTCGTGCTGGAGCCTTATGATGCGCATGCTGGATGGGCTGAAGGCTGGGGAGACCGTCGCTGACCGCAAGGTCCGCGCGGCGGGCGTGCCGGTGCCGAGTTTCCGCCACGCCGCCTGCTGCGATGGTGGCGCTCCCAAAGGATCGGCCCCATGATTGACTTCTTCATCCACCGGCCGATCTTCGCATCGGCGATCGCCATCATCATGACGCTCGCCGGCGGCATCTGCTATTTCCTGCTGCCGATTTCGCAGTTTCCCGACGTCACGCCGCCGCAGATCGTCGTTGCCGCCAACTATCCGGGCGCCAGCGCCCAGGTGGTCGCCGACACGGTGACGACGCCGCTCGAACAGCAGATCAACGGCGTGCCCGGCATGCTCTACATGACCTCGACGAGTTCGAACGACGGCTCGTCGCGCATCATCATTTCCTTCGAGGTCGGCTATCCGATCGACGTCGCCGCGCTCGACGTGCAGAACCGCGTCTCGCAGGCCGCCTCCTCGCTTCCGGCCCTCGTCAACCAGACCGGCGTGACCATCGCCAAGCAGATCCCGAACTTCACCGTGCTCGTCAGCCTGGATTCGCCTGACAATTCGGTCGATTTCGCCGCGGTCAGCAACTACGCCTACCTGCAGATCCTCGATCCACTCAAACGCCTGCCGGGCGTTGGCGACGTCCAGCTTTTCGGCGAGCGCCGCTATTCGATGCGCGTCTGGCTCGATCCGGATCGCATGGCCAATCTCGGCATTACCGCCGTCGACGTCCAGAACGTCATTGCCGAGCAGAACATCCAGGTCGCCGGCGGCAAGATCGGGCAATCGCCGGCACCGGCCGGCACGCCCTTCGAGATGCAGATCAACGCGCTCGGACGCTTGAGCGACCCGTCCCAGTTCGGCGACATCGTGCTGCGCGCCGACCAGACGACGGGGGCAACGACGCGGCTGCGCGATGTGGCGCGCATCGAGCTCGGCGCGCTGCTCTATTCCTCGTCGGTCACCTTCAACGGCAAGGAAAGCGTCGTGCTTGCCGTCTTCCAGGCACCGGGCTCCAACGCGCTCGACCTGCAGGCCCGCGTGCAGGCGAAGATGGACGAGCTGTCGCAGCGCTTCCCCGCGGGCATCGCCTACCACATGTTCTACGACACCACGCGTTTCGTCTCGGCGGCGATGAAGGATGTCGTGTTCACGCTGCTCGAGGCGCTCGCCCTCGTCGTCTTCGTCGTCTTCATCTTCCTGCAAAACCTGCGCACGACGATCATCCCTACGATCGCCATTCCGGTTTCGTTGATCGCGACGCTGGTCGTCATGTATCTCTTCGGCTTCTCGCTCAACATGCTGAGCCTGCTCGGCATGGTGCTTGCCATCGGACTTGTGGTCGACGACGCGATCGTCGTCGTCGAGAACGTCGAACGCCAGCTGGAGGCCGGGCTGCCGCCGCTCGAGGCCACCAAAAAGGCGATGCAGGAGGTGACCGGCCCGATCATCGCGACGACCGCGGTGCTGCTGGCCGTCTTCATCCCCGTCGCCTTCATTCCGGGCGTCGCCGGCAGCCTCTACAACCAGTTTGCGCTGACGGTCGCAATCTCCGTCGCTTTTTCCGCCTTCAACTCGCTGACCCTCAGTCCGGCGCTGAGCGCCGCGTTCCTGCGCTATCGCGGCGAGCCGCGTTTTGCCCTCTTCCGCTGGTTCAACAGCGGTTTTCACGCCCTGTCGCACGGTTATGCGCGCAGCGTCGCCGGGCTCGTGCGCTGGCGCTGGGCGCTGTTTGCCGTCTTCCTCGCCGCGATCGCCTCGACCTATGCGCTATGGCAGCGCATCCCCTCGACCTTCCTGCCGGTCGAGGACCAGGGCTATTTCTTCGTCGTCATCCAGTTGCCCGATGGTGCCTCGCTCGAACGCACCGAGGCGGTCGCGCGGCGATCCGAAGAGATCCTGCGCGGCACCGCCGGCGTCGATTTCGTCGGTTCGGTCGTCGGCTTCAACTTCCTGTCCTTCGCCGCCCAGTCAAACTCGGCCGTGCAATTCGCCGTATTGAAGCCATGGGACGAGCGGCCGCCCGAACAAGGCGCCTCGGCGCTGCGTGAAGAGGTGATGCCGCAACTGCTGCAGATCCCGGACGCGCTGGTGCTCGCCTTCGACCCGCCGTCGATCCAGGGGCTGGGTGCTACCGGTGGCTTCGAGTTCCAGGTGGAGGACCTTGCCGGCCGCAGCGCCGAGGCGCTGAACGACGCGACGCAGGCGCTGATCGCCGAGGCGCGCAAGCAGCCGGAAATCAATCCCTACCAGCTGTTCACCACCTTCAGCACCTCGAGCCCACAGTTCGACTATGACCTCGACCGCGACAAGGCGAAGCTGCTGGGCCTGAGCCTGCCGGATATCTTCAGCACACTGCAGATCTATTTCGGCTCGCTCTATGTCAACGACTTCAACATCTTCGGCCGCACCTTCCGCGTGACGCTGCAGGCCGATCAAGGCGCACGCGCCTCGGCCACCGATCTCTCTCGTCTCTACGTGCGCAACACTGAGGGGGAAATGGTGCCGCTCAATACGCTAGGAACCTTCAAGCCGACGGTCGGCCCGGAGACCATCACCCACTACAACAATTACCCCTCGGCGCTGATCAACGGTGCGGCAGCACCCGGCTTCAGCTCGAGCCAGGCGGTGGCGGCGATGGAGCGGGTGGCAAAAACGACGCTGCCCAGGGACTACACATTCGAGTGGACCGGCATTACTTATCAGGAGATCCGGGCAGGCTCGATCGCCGCGCTCGTCTTTGCGCTCGCCCTCGTCTTCTGCTTCCTGATCCTGGCCGCCCAGTATGAAAGCTGGTCGATGCCTTTCATGGTGCTGCTGTCAGTGCCGCTCGCGCTTTTGGGCGCGCTTTCGGCGCTCTGGCTGCGCGGTATGCAGATCGACGTCTATTCGCAGATCGGTTTCGTGATGCTGGTCGGACTTGCCGCCAAGAACGCCATCCTGATCGTCGAGTTCGCAAGACGCCGACGCGAGGAAGGGCTCGACGTCGTCGCAGCCGCCGCGGAAGCGGCGCGTCTCCGGCTGCGGCCGATCCTGATGACGGCCTTCGCCTTCATCCTCGGCGTGCTGCCGCTGATGTATGCCAGAGGCGCAGGTGCTGCCAGCCGCCAGTCAATCGGCACCACCGTCTTCGGCGGCATGCTGGCGGCGACGATCCTCACACTCATTTTCGTCCCGGTCTTCTACGCGGTCATCGAAAAATGGCGCGAGGGCACGTCCTCGCAGCCGATCGGCCAGCGTCACGAGCCGGAGGCGGCGGAATAGGAATTGGAGCCTGACATGCGTGGTTCGAGACTGGTCCTTGCCGCAGCGGTCGTGGTCGCCGCCCTTGCTGCGGCCTATCATTACAAGAACGGCGGCTTCGAGCTGAAGGGCGGCGACGCCGGCGCGGCGGTGGGGCCGCCGCAACAGGCCATGCCCGTGCCGGTCGCCTCGGTCGTCAAGAAAACCATTCCGATCTATCTCGACTATTCGGCCCGCACCGAAGCGATCCGCAACGTGACGCTCCGCGCCAAGATCACGGGCTATATCGAGTCGCAGGCGGTGCCCGACGGTTCGGATGTGAAGGAAGGTGATCTGCTCTATCGGATCGACCCGCGCGATTATCGGGCAGCTCTCGATCAGGCAAAGGCCCAGGTCGAGCGCGACCAGGCGTCGCTCGCCTATCTCCGCTCCAATCTCAACCGCGGCAACGAACTGGCCACGACGGGTTACCTCGACAAGGACAGCTTCGATCAGCGCCAGAGTGCTGTGCACCAGGCCGAAGCGGCACTGGAGATGTCTCGGGCGGCGGTGCGCACCGCCGAGATCAATTTCGACTACACCGAAATCCACGCGCCCTTTGCCGGCCGGCTCGGCCGCGACCAGGCGCCGGAGGGAACGCTTGTCAGCAACACCGCCGGGACACCGCTCAACAACCTCGTGCAGCTTTCGCCGATCTATGTTTCCTTCAACCCGAGCGAAACAGAACTCGCCGACATCCAGAAGGCCCGGGCGAAGGGGAAAGTGCAGGCGGAAGTGCTTTTGCCTGGCGACAAGGAACCGCGCTATCGCGGCGACCTCACCTTCATCAACAACACGGTCGAGGGAAATACCGGAACGGTGGTGGCGCGCGTGACGATCGACAATACTGATCTTTCCCTGCTGCCCGGCCAATATGTCCGCGTCCGGCTGAAGATCCGCGACGAGCCGAACGTGCTGATGGTGCCGGAAACGGCGCTCGGCTCGAGCCAGCTCGGCAAATACATCTATGTCGTCGGCAAGGGGGAAACGGTCGAGCAGCGGCTCGTCACCCTCGGGCCGACGAGCGGTGATCTCATCGGCCTGACCTCAGGCGTTGCGGAAGGCGATCAGGTGATCGCGGGAAACCTGCAGAAGATTTTCCCGGGCGCACCGGTCAAACCGATGCCGGCCGAGCAGGCGCAGAAATAGGCCGTTCGCCGGCCCGGCCTACGCCCTTTTCAGGATCGGGAAGACCATGCCGAACGTGATGACGGCAATGGCAACGACCTGAAGCAGCGTCGGAACTTCACCAAGAACGACGACCCCCGCCGCGGTCGTCGTCACCGGGACGCACGGCATGAACAGCGACGCAGGCTGCGGACCCAATTGACGGATGACATAGGTGTAGAGAACGCTCGCGAGCGCTCCGGCGAGAAAGCCTTGGATGACGAATTGCGTGGCAATTTCGGTGAAAGAGGCGGCAGCGAGCCCGCTGGGCGCCAGGATGTGCAGCAAGGGCAACGGCAGACAGGAGAAGAACACCACTGCGATCGTCGCCGTCACGGCGTCGACGGACCATAGCCGCACCAGCACCGCAAAGGTGGCAAACATCAACCCCGAAACGGCGAACAACAGATCACCGCGCAATGTCCCGGCGTCGGCGACGCCCGATTGGAGCACGAACAGCAAAAGGCCGGCAATGACCGTGGCAACGCCAGCAAGACGCGTGCCGGAGGCCTTGTCCTTGAAGACGAGACGGGAAAACAGGAACGAGAAGAAGACGATTACGGCGGGAGACAGTGCTGCCGCATGGGCGACCGGTGCCAGCGAAAGTCCCTGGTTGATGATGAGCGGATAGGGCAGCCCCGTCAGCAGCGCCAGCACGGTTGCCTTGCGCCAGCCAAGCTGCATCAACTTCGGCAGGCCGACGCTGAGGAACACCGGCAGGAAGGCCAGGGCGGCGCCAGAGAACCGCAAGGTGACGATGTCGGCGGCGGTCAGATGCTCGCGCAGACTGAACCGGGCGGCCACGAACTGTAAGGTGGTGATTGCGACGACCGCCACCCCTGCCCATATCGCCAGCCGCCGGCTGCGGTCGCCCTCCCCCATCGTAACACTTTGCACGCCCGTCTCTCCACATTGCGGAAGCCTTACCCGGCGGCTTCGACAGAAGCACCGTATTGCGCGAACGGCCGCGTCAAAATACACTGATTTCAATGAATCTAAGCGATTATCACTCTTTCATGGACCAAATAGTGTGAAGAACGAAATTGCAGGCCTCGACACCATCGATCGCACCTTGTTGAGATTGCTGCAGGAAGATGGCCGGCGGACCACACTGGAGCTGGCAGAGCGTGTCGGCCTGTCGCCAACGGGCACGAGCCAGCGCGTGAAGCGCCTCTTCCGCGAGGGTTACGTGAAGGCCGTGCGAGCGATCCTCGATCCGAAGAAGATCGGCCGGGGCACCGTCGTCTTCATCCAGGTGCGCCTCGACCATACCGCCCCGCATATCTTCGAGCGCTTCTCTGACGCGGTTGCAAAGGCGCCGGAAGTTCTGGAATGCCACATGGTGATCGGCGGCTTCGACTATCTGGTGAAGGCGCGCATTGCCGACATGTCGCTGTTCCAGGATTTTCTCGAACGGGTGATTTTGCCCCTGCCCGGCGTCAGGGAGACGCACACCTACGCCTCGGTCGGCGACGTCAAGCCGGACGCGCTGCTACCGATCTGATGCTCAGGCGGGCTCCGGCCACTGCCAGGTTCGCCCCAGCAAAGCGGCGCAACCTCAAATCGGACGTGAAGTAGCAGGCCGCGGCGAGTCATTGGGGTGCCGGGCGTTATTATTCCTCGAGCGACTGGCGACCTAACGCGCGCGGGCCACCAATCCCTTCGTCACAGGGTGCAATCTTCGCCCGGCAACGCTGCCCGGAAACCCAGGAGCACGCCGAGCGTCGAGCGTTTTTCGACGAGATCCGCGAGCGTGTACTTGTCGAAGACCGCGACGAAGGCGGCCGTGGCTTCCGAAAGGACGGACGGCAGGCTGCAGGCCGGAGCGATGCGGCAACCTCGGCAATCGATCAGATCGGACAACTCCTCCGTGTGCCGGAGGAGAGCGCCGAGATTGATTTCGTTCGCAGCCCTAGCGAGCCTGATACCGCCGTTCCGGCCGCGTACAGCCTCCAGAAACCCCGCATTCGCGAGGTCTTGAACCACTTTCATCATATGGTTCTGCGAGACCGAGAAGGTATCGGATATCTCCCGGATGGAGCTGAGCCCAGTGGGCTGGGAGCCCAGATAGATCATCAGGCGCATCGCATAGTCGGTGTATTTCGTAAGCCTCATCGCGGGATCTGCGTCAAAAAGTCCATTCAAAAAACATGCATTTGATTAGCATCTTTGATCGCAAGCGAATAGATGCATTTCAGATACATCTTTAAGGGTCATTCGCGATGAACGCGCGAACGGTAGCCGGAGCTGAGATCAGGATGATCGTCGAATGCTTCCAGGGCGAAGTCCGCATTAACAGCATTTTGAGCGCGGGATTCGCTGCCGCGAGAGATTGGGACACAGTTCCCGATCACCGGGCCCGGTGAATTGCCGGCTGCATTTCCAGGATCACCAACCTGCCCCCACTGATACGTCCCACCGAAAGGAAAAAATCATGCCGAAACCACTCTCCCCCGAGACTGTCCAGATCGTGAAAGCCAGCGCTCCGGCGCTCGCGGCCCACGGAACGGAAATCACGAAGAGCATGTATGCCCGCCTCTTCCGTGACGATCATATCCGCGCGCTGTTCAACCACGCCAATCAGGGCGAAGGCGGTTCACAGGTCAACGCGCTTGCCGCCGCCATTCTCGCGTATGCGCAGAACATCGATAATCTCGGCGTGCTTGGCCCGGTGGTCGAACGGATCGCCCACAAGCACATCGGCTACCATATCCTTCCGGAGCACTATCCCTTTGTAGCCAAGGCTCTTCTCGCCGCCGTCGAGGATGTGCTCGGAAGTGCTGCAACCCCTGAGCTCCTGAACGCATGGGGCGAGGCCTATTGGTTCCTGGCCGATATTCTCAAGGAGCGCGAAACCGCCATACGCGGCGAACTGATGGAGCGCTCGGGCGGTTGGAACGGCTGGAGAGATTTCGTCATCGCCTCAAAAGTTCGCGAGAGCGACGTCGTCACCTCGTTTATCCTGAAACCCAAGGACGGCGGTCGCGTTGCGCGCCACAGACCCGGCCAATATCTGACGTTTCGCTTCCAACTGGACAATGGCCTGGAGATGAAGCGCAACTACTCGATCTCCAGCGGGCCGAACGACAGCTTCTACCGCATCTCGGTAAAGCGCGAGGCGCAGGGGCAAGGCGGATCGCGATATCTCCACGATCAGGCGACCGTCGGCACGGTCTTGAGCGCGACCCCGCCGGCCGGCGACTTCTTCCTCCCCGAAGCGCCGGAAGCACCGGTGGTATTGCTGTCGGGTGGCGTCGGCCTGACCCCCATGGTCAGTATTCTCGAGACGATCGCCGAGGAACATCCGAACCTCGAGGCGCACTTCGTCCACGGCGCGCTGAACAGCGGCACGCATGCCATGGATCGGCATGTTCGCGAACTCGCCGATGCACATGGCAAGATCACGATCAGCAGCTTCTATAGCGCGCCGGCGAACGGGGATGCCGTGGGGCTGTCGCACGACTTCGATGGCTTCATCACCGCGGAATGGCTTCGCGAGCACACGCCGATCGCCAATGCCGAATTCTATCTCTGTGGCCCCAAACCGTTCCTTCGTGCGCTCGTCCCGGCTCTTGCCAGGGAAGGCGTTTCCAGCGAGCGGGTCCACTACGAGTTCTTCGGCCCAGCCGACGAACTCATTGCAGCCTAAAATGCCTTCGGTCGGCACTTTCACGGACCGTGGAAGAGCTTGATCTCCTCATTGCCGCGGCGCTGCCTTCGCGCCGCGGCAAGCCGACCTGCGCCGAGGATTGCGGCAGTCCCGCCTGTGCGTAAACGCCATCCGAAAGATCGCCCTTGCTTTCGGACCCGCCATGCTGCATTGCAAAAAGAGCCGACACGGCAGGTCAAGCTTGGTCAGAATGCGGTCGTGGCATGCAGCACAGCAGACTAAACGTCCTGGTCATCGACGAGAATCGCATCCGCGCCGCCATCATCGAGGACGGGCTGCGCGACGCGGGCTATGACCATGTCACCGTCATCGACAATATGCACGGCCTGGCGCGACGCATCGCGGACCTCAATCCCGACGTCATCGTGATTGATCTCGAAAACCCGAACCGCGACATGCTGGAAAGCATCTTCCAGCTTTCGCGCGCGGTGAAGCGCCCGATCGCGATGTTCGTCGACAAGTCCGACGAGGCCTCCATCGAGGCGGCTGTCGAGGCCGGGGTCTCGGCCTATATCGTCGACGGTCTGAAGCAGGAACGGGTGCGCCCCATCCTGAAGATGGCGATCAGCCGCTTCAACGCATTCTCCCGCCTCAACCGCGAGCTGGAAGAAACCCGCGGCGAGTTGGAAAACCGCAAGGTGATCGACCGCGCCAAGGGCCTCTTGATGCGCTCGCGCGGGCTCTCCGAGGAAGAGGCCTATGCGCTGCTGCGCCGCACGGCGATGAACCAGAACCGCAAGATCGTCGACATCGCCCAAAGCCTCGTCACGGCGGCAAGCCTGCTCGATCCGGGAGGAAAGGAATGACGACGCGCCACGCCATCACCGCCGGTTTTGTGCCGCTCCTCGACAGCGCCTTGCTCGTTGTCGCCCGCGAGATGGGCTTTGCTGAAGAACAGGGGATCGACCTGACCCTGCTGCGTGAGCGCTCCTGGGCGAGCATCCGCGATCGGCTTGCGGTTCGCCATGTCGATGTGGCGCATATTCTCGGTCCCATGCCGATCGCCGGCAATCTCGGCCTCAATGTGCCTGCCCCTGAAATGATCGTGCCGATGTCGCTGGGTCTCGGCGGCAATGCGGTGACGGTGTCTCCGGCGCTCTGGCAAAGGATGGCGGAAAACGGCGCGACCACGGATCTCGATGCGCGCGCGAACGGTGCAGCCCTGCGCAAGGCGATCGATGCGCAGGCGGGCGCTCCGCTGCGTTTTGCCGTCGTGCATCCCTATTCCGGGCACAATTACGAACTGCGCTACTGGCTGGCGGCGAGCGGCATCGATCCGGACCGTGATATCGAGATCGTCGTGCTGCCGCCACCCGACATGGGCGATGCGCTCGCCGAAGGCGTGATCGACGGCTATTGCGCCGGCGAGCCCTGGAACACCTTCGGCGTGCTTCGCCGCGGCGCACATCTCGCCACCGTCAAGGCGGCGATCTGGCGGTCGAGCCCCGAGAAAGTGCTTGGCGTCAACGCAAAGTGGGGGGAGGCCAACCCGGAGGCGATGGCCGCCCTGCTCGTGGCGCTTCATCAGGCGTCAATTTGGTGCGCCCGCCCGGATAACCACGAGGCACTCGCGACCCTTCTGGCAAAGCCTGCCTATGTGGGGCGCGACGCCGAACTGCTTCTTCCCGCCCTCAAAGGCACGCTGCCGGTCGGCGGCGGTGAGGTCCGGGTGGTCAGAGATTTCTTCGTTCCGAATGCCAAGGCGGCGACCTTCCCCTGGAAGAGCCATGCCCTCTGGTTCTACACCCAGATGGTGCGCTGGCGGCAGATCGAGCATACGTCAGCGCGCCAGCGTATCGCCGCGGAAACCTACCGGCCGGACATCTACCGCGCCGCATTGAAGCACCTTGGTATCGCCATGCCGTCGGCAAGCGCCAAGGTGGAAGGCGCCTTGACCGTCGAAACCCCAGTCGGCTCATCGGGCGCGCTGACGCTCGGGCCGGATGGTTTCTTCGATGGCGGACGCTTCGATCCCGACGACCTCGATGCCTACATCGCTGCCCAGTCTGCAGGCTGAATGCGCGACGCCTAATTTATGCGCATTGCACAAAAAATGGCTTCGCACTGCACCAAGGAATGTCACCCACCGGGATGACGCCAGGCCGACGATTTCACTTTTTCTTTTAGATCAATAGCTTGCCAAAACTGGCACGCTGATTGCTTTTATATTCTCAGGCCCTCGGGCCAAGAGATCGGTGTCCAACGACGGGCGCCCTAGCAGCAAAGCCGCTGATCAGGACTGCGCACACGGGGCGAACCGTGTCGGGCATACCTGGCCAGCGGCTTTTTGTTTTTCACCCCCAAGATGGAGCGGCACGACCTTGTCGGGCCTCGGAGAAGCCATGTCTGAGAACAAGCAGCCATTATCCGCCAGCGAACCCACCACGGCTTTGTGGATGTCCACTTTTGCCTTCACCATCTGTTTCGCCGTCTGGACGATCTTCGCCATCATCGGCATCCGCATCAAGCAGGACCTCGCGCTCACCGAAGCGCAGTTCGGCCTGCTGGTCGGCACGCCCATCCTCACCGGTTCACTGGTGCGCATCCTGCTCGGCGTCTGGACCGGGCGCTACGGCGGGCGCCTCGTCTATACGCTGACGATGCTGGCCGCAGCCCTTGCGACCTTTCTGCTCACCTACGCCACGACCTATCCGCAGATGCTGCTCGCCGGCCTCGGCATCGGTCTTGCCGGCGGCTCTTTCGCGGTCGGCGTCGCCTATGTCTCGCCCTTCTTTCCGCCGGAAAAGCAGGGCACGGCGCTTGGCATCTTCGGCGCCGGCAATGTCGGCGCGGCGGTGACGAAATTTCTGGCGCCCTTCGTCCTCATTGCCTGGGGCTGGCAGACGGTTGCCGAGATCTGGGCGGCCGCACTCGTCGTCACGGCACTCGTCTTCTGGTTCACGACAAGCGACGATCCGGCCTTCCGCAGCCGCCGCGAGCGCCAGCTGCCAAAGCGCAGCCTGCTCCAGGAGTTCGCACCGCTGAAGAACGCCCAGGTCTGGCGTTTCTCGCTCTACTATTTCTTCGCCTTCGGCGGTTTCGTCGCCCTCTCGCTCTGGCTGCCGCGTTATCTCGTCGGCGTCTACGGCTTCGATATCGCCGTGGCGGGCATGGTCGCAGCCGCCTACTCCATCCCCGGCAGCGTCTTCCGTGCCTTCGGCGGCGTGCTTTCCGACCGCAAGGGCGCGCGTAGCGTCATGTACTGGATGCTCGGCATCTCGGCGGTGGCAACACTGATCCTGTCGCTGCCGGCCGCCGGCGAGGGCCACGGCTTCGGCATTACGCCTGCCGTCTTCATCGTCACGGTCTTCGTGCTCGGCTTCGTCATGAGCCTTGGCAAGGCCGCCGTCTACAAGCACATCCCGGCCTATTACCCGGAAAACGTCGGGGCGGTCGGCGGCATCGTCGGCATGGTCGGCGGGCTCGGGGGCTTCGTGCTGCCGATCGCCTTCGGCCTGCTCAAGGACGCGACCGGCCTGTGGTCGAGCTGCTTCCTGCTTCTCTTTGCCGTCGTCGTAGCATCGCTCCTGTGGATGCATCTTTCGATCCGCCAGATGGAACGCCGCGCGCTCACCCTGCCGACGGCTGCTGCCGCGTAAACAGACAAGGACAGACCATGACCGAGAAACTCGTCATCATCGGCAATGGCATGGCGCCGGGGCGCATGCTGGAGCACCTGCTGGAAAAGGCGCCCGGGCACTACGACGTGACCATTTTCAACGCCGAACCACGCGTCAACTACGACCGCATCATGCTGTCGCCGGTGCTGTCGGGCGAAAAGGATTACGAAGAGATCATCATCCACGGCGACGGCTGGTACATCAAACACGGCATCACGCTTTACAAGGGTCATCGCATCGTCGCGATCGACCGCGATGCCCAAACCGTGACCTCCGACCATGGCGTGACCGAAAGCTATGACAAGCTGGTGATCGCGACCGGTTCGGTGCCCTTCATCCTGCCGGTGCCCGGCAAGGACCTGCCCGGTGTCATCACCTATCGCGATCTCGATGACGTGCAGGCCATGCTGCTCGCCGCCCAGTCGCGCGAAAAAGCCGTCGTCATCGGCGGCGGCCTGCTCGGCCTTGAAGCGGCCGCCGGCCTTGCCGGTCGCGGCATGGACGTCACCGTTCTTCACGTGATGCCGACGCTGATGGACCGCCAGCTCGACCCGGCCGCCGGCTATCTCCTTGAGAAGGAGCTGGAAGGCCGCGGCATCAAGATCATCTGCAAGGCCAACACCAAGGCGATCGTCGGCAACGGCAGGGTCGAAGGCATCGAGCTCGACGACGGCCGCATCATTCCGGCGACGCTCGTCGTCATGGCCGTCGGCATTCGGCCGAGTGTCGGCCTTGCGAAGGAGGCCGGCCTTGCGATCAACCGCGGCATCGTCGTCGACCAGGGCATGCAGACCTCGGATGGCCGCATCTGGGCGCTCGGCGAATGTGCGGAAGTGGGCGGCATGGTCTATGGCCTCGTCGCGCCGCTTTACGAGATGGCCCGTGTCGCCGCCTCGCATCTGGCTGGCGACCGCTCCGCCGCCTTTGTCCATTCCGACACGCCGACCAAGCTCAAGGTCACCGGCATCGAACTTTTCTCGCTCGGCGACTTTGCCGATGGCGACGACCGCGAGGAGATCGTCCTGCGCGACGCCACGGCCGGCGTCTACAAGCGGCTGGTGCTGAAGGGCAACCGCATCATCGGCACCGTGCTCTATGGCGAAACATCCGACGGCGCCTGGTTCAACGATCTGAAGAAGAAGGAGACCGACGTCTCCGAGATGCGCCAGACCCTGATCTTCGGCCAGGCCTTCCAGGGGGGCGCTCCGCTGGACCCTATGGCGGCCGTTGCAGCCTTGCCGGATGATGCGGAAATCTGCGGCTGCAACGGCGTTTGCAAGGGTAAGATCGTTTCCACGATTGCCGACAAGGGCCTGACGTCGCTCGACGAGGTGCGCGCCCATACCAAGGCATCGGCCTCCTGCGGCTCCTGTACCGGCCTTGTCGAACAGCTGATGACGCTGACGCTCGGCGAGAGCTATAGTCCTGCCGCCGTCCAGCCGATGTGCGGCTGCACCGATCTCGGCCACGACGACGTACGTCGGCTGATCAAGGCCAAGGGCCTGAAGACCATTCCCGCGGTCATGCAGGAGCTGGAATGGAAGACCTCCTGCGGCTGCGCCAAGTGCCGCCCGGCGCTCAACTACTACCTCGTCTGCGATTTCCCCGACGAATATGCCGACGACTACCAATCGCGCTTCATCAACGAGCGCGTTCACGCCAACATCCAGAAGGACGGTACCTATTCCGTCGTGCCGCGCATGTGGGGTGGGGTCACCAATTCCGGCGAGTTGCGGGCCATCGCCGACGTGGTCGACAAGTTCGAAATCCCGCTGGTGAAGGTGACCGGCGGCCAGCGCATCGACCTGCTCGGGATCGAAAAGGAAGACCTACCTGCCGTCTGGGCCGATCTCGGCAAGGCCGGTTTCATCTCGGGCCAAGCCTATGCCAAGGGTCTGCGCACGGTGAAGACCTGCGTCGGCTCGGACTGGTGCCGCTTCGGCACGCAGGATTCCACCGGGCTTGGCATCCGGATCGAAAAGTTCATGTGGGGTTCCTGGACGCCCGCCAAGCTGAAGATGGCGGTTTCCGGCTGTCCGCGCAATTGCGCGGAGGCCACCTGCAAGGACATCGGCGTCATCTGCGTCGACTCGGGCTTCGAGATCCATTTCGCCGGTGCTGCCGGGCTCGACATCAAGGGCACCGAGGTCCTGGGCCTGGTGAAAAGCGAGGACGAGGCGCTGGAGCATATCGTGGCGCTGACGCAGATGTACCGCGAGCAGGCGCGTTATCTCGAGCGCATCTACAAATGGGCGAAACGCGTCGGCCTCGACGAGATCCGCCGCCAGATCATGGACGATGCGGACAAGCGCAAGGCCTA
The DNA here is from genome assembly GCF_001429005.1 of Ensifer sp. Root954. Classification (NCBI taxonomy): domain Bacteria; kingdom Pseudomonadati; phylum Pseudomonadota; class Alphaproteobacteria; order Hyphomicrobiales; family Rhizobiaceae; genus Ensifer; species Ensifer sp. Root954. The sequence continues at coordinate 586,314 of NZ_LMJM01000001.1, read as the reverse complement.
TTTCGACCGCTTCGTCTTCAGCCAGAAATTCGCCCAGGTCGACCCCTGGTCGGAGCGCGTCTCCGGCAAGGACAAACACGAGTTCCGACCGATGGCGACGGTCGGCTTCCCCCAAGCTGCGGAGTGAGATGATGAACATGACCTGGCACCCGATCGGCGACATCTCGGACATTCCGCTGAGAGGCGCGCGCTGCGTGAAGACGCCTCAGGGCAAGATCGCCGTCTTCCGCACAGCCGAAAACGAGGTCTTCGCCATCGAGGACCATTGCCCGCACAAGGGCGGGCCGCTGTCACAAGGCATCGTCCACGCGAAGGCGGTCACCTGCCCCTTGCACAATTGGGCGATCTCGCTCGAAACCGGCAAAGCGCTCGGGGCCGACGAAGGCGCGGTGCGCACCATTCCGGTGCGTATTGACGGCGGCGCGCTGTTCATTGCGCTCGAAAGCCTGCTGATTGCGGCGGAATGACCATGGAAAAAGAGGTCAAGACCACCTGTCCCTATTGCGGCGTCGGCTGCGGGGTCATCGCGACGGTCGATGACAACGGCGCCGTCGCCGTGCGCGGCGATGCCGACCATCCCGCCAATTTCGGCAGGCTGTGCTCCAAGGGGTCCGCACTCGCCGAGACCCTCGACCTCGACGGTCGGCTGCTGCATCCGGAGATCGACGGATGCCAGGCTGGCTGGGACGAAGCCCTCGACCTTGTCGCTACGCGCTTTGCGGAAACGATTGCCGAACACGGCCCGGATTCGGTCGCCTTCTACGTCTCCGGCCAGCTGCTCACCGAAGACTACTACGTCGCCAACAAGCTGATGAAGGGTTTTGTCGGTTCCGCCAACATCGATACCAATTCACGTCTCTGCATGTCCTCGTCGGTTGCCGGTCATCGCCGAGCCTTCGGTTCGGATACGGTACCCGGGACCTATGAAGATCTGGAGTTGGCCGATCTGGTCGTACTCACCGGATCGAACCTTGCCTGGTGCCACCCCGTCCTCTACCAGCGCCTTGCCGCCGCCAAGGCGAAACGGCCGGGCCTCAAAATCGTTCTCATCGATCCGCGCCGCACCATGACGGCCGATATCGCAGACCTGCATCTCGCGATCCGGCCCGACGCCGATGTGGCGCTCTTCGTCGGGCTGTTCTCACATTTGGTTTCCAGCAATGCCGTCGACCAGAACTATGTCGCGGCGCATACGGCCGGCTTCGGTGATACCTTGCTCGCAGCGGGCGGTGTTTCGTTCGACGACGTGCTCGAGCGGACCGGTCTTCCGGCGATGCAGTTGCGCGAATTCTACCGGCTGTTTTCGACAACCGAGAAGGTCGTGACCTGCTACAGCCAAGGCGTCAACCAGTCGTCTTCGGGCACCGACAAGGTCAACGCGATCCTCAACTGTCACCTTGCGACCGGCCGCATCGGCCGGCCGGGCATGGGGCCGTTCTCGCTGACGGGGCAGCCGAATGCGATGGGCGGCCGCGAGGTCGGCGGGCTTGCGAACATGCTCGCAGCACACATGGCGATCGAAGATGCCGGTGATCGCGATCGCGTCCAGCGCTTCTGGCGTTCGCCAAAGATTGCCGAAAAGCCGGGGCTCAAGGCCGTCGATCTCTTCCGGGCGGTGGCAGACGGTCGCGTCAAGGCGCTCTGGATCATGGCAACGAACCCCGTCGTCTCGATGCCGGATGCCGACGCCGTCGAGGCCGCGATCAGGGCCTGTCCCTTCGTCGTGGTTTCCGACATCCTGAAAGAAACTGATACCGCCCGCCACGCGCATGTGCTGCTGCCGTCGCTCGGTTGGGGGGAAAAGAGCGGCACGGTCACCAATTCCGAACGCCGCATCTCGCGCCAGCGGGCGTTCCTCGCCGCACCGGGAGAAGCCCGGGCGGACTGGTGGCAACTGGCCGAGGTCGGTCGCCGCCTGGGCCATACCGATGCTTTCGCCTACGAAGCGCCCGCCGCGATCTTCCGCGAACATGCCGCGCTCTCGGCCTTCGAAAATGCCGGCAGCCGCGATTTCGACATTGGCGCCTATGCCGATCTTGCGCTTGAGGACTACGACGGGCTGACGCCCTTCCAGTGGCCCCAACGGGAAGGCCAGAAGCGCGCCGAAAGCCGTTTCTTTGCGGCGGGCAACTTCTATCACGCTGACGGCAGAGGCCGGTTCGTGGCCGTTCGCCCGGCAGAGACCGATCGCACCAATGCCGATTACCCGTTCACGCTCAACACCGGCCGCATCCGCGACCAGTGGCACACGATGACCCGCACAGGCAAAAGCGCGCGCCTCTCGGCCCATATCGCCGAACCGTTTGCCGAACTGCACCCGCGTGATGCGATGGAGATCGGCGTCGGCAACGCCGACCTTATCGAGATCGAAAGCCCTGAGGGCAAGGCGTTCGTGCGTGCGCTCATCACCGAGCGCCAGGCGCGCGGCAGCATCTTCGCGCCGATGCACTGGAACGACCAGTTTGCGGCGAAGGCACGCATCGATGTCCTCGTGCCGCCGATCACCGATCGTCTTTCCGGCCAGCCGGCATCGAAGAACATTGCGGTCGCCGCGCGAAAGTTCAAGGCGACGCACTACGCCTTCGCTGTCTCGCTGGCAAAGCCGGTCGATCCGGATGCTGCCTATTGGGCGCTGGCGAAGGCGGCTGGCGGCTGGCGATTGGAACTGGCTTTTGCCGAGCCGGTGGACGACTGGGCCGGCTGGTGCCGCCGCGTTCTTGCGATCCCGCAAGGCGTAGAGCCGCTCGGCTATGCGGATGCACAGACCGGCGACATCAGGCTCGCCTTCTTCAATGGTCCGCAGCTTCTCGCGGCCTTCTTCCTCGCGCGCGAACCGGTCGCCGTCGCGCGCAACTGGGCGATCGCACAACTCGGCGCTGACCACGCCAATCTGCGCAAGCGCTTCGCGCTCGTCGCGGGCCGTCCGGGGGCGGACAAGCCGGATCCCGGCGCCACCGTCTGCTCCTGCTTCGGTGTTGGCGTCAACCAGATCGTCGCGGCCGTACGCGGCGGTTGCCACAGCGTCGAGGCCGTCGGCGTGGCGCTCAATGCCGGAACCAATTGCGGCTCGTGCCGCGCCGAAATCAGGGGGATCATCGATGGATGTCTTGCAGCAGCCGCAGAGTGACGGACCCGCCCGCATGGAGGCGCTCGCCAAGCTGCCCGTCTTCTGGGCGCTGGAGGGCCGGCGCGTCGTGGTGGCCGGTGCAACGGACGGAGCGATGTGGAAGGCCGAGCTTCTGGCCGCCTGCGGCGCCCGCGTCGACCTTTACGCTGAGGGGAATGACGAGGCGCTCGCGGCATTTGCCGGCCGTACCTCGCAACACCCCACCGCCAGCGTCACGCTAAACCGCCGGCACTGGGCGCCCGCCGATCTTGACGGTGCCGCGCTCGCCGTCGGCGATTGCGAGGACCAGGCGGAGGCGCGGGCATTCTTCGCCGCCGCCCGCGCAGCGGGCGTTCCGGTCAACGTCATCGACAAGCCGGACTTCTGCGAGTTCCAGTTCGGCTCGATCGTCAACCGCTCGCCCGTCATCGTTGCAATCTCGACCGATGGCGCCGCCCCGATCCTCGCCCAGACGATCCGCCGCAAGATCGAGACGCTGCTGCCGAAAAGCCTGAAGGCCTGGGCAGCGCTGGCACAGTCTCTTCGTGGAGCGGTGAACCGCCGGATCGAACCCGGTCCCCGGCGCCGCCTCTTCTGGGAACGTTTTGCCGATCGCGTCTTTTCGACCATGGATACGCCGGAGGAGGGCGTAGGCGGGGTGCTTCTTGCTGATGCCGAAAGGCTCGCGGGAGCCCCCGCCATCGGTCACGTGACTTTGGTCGGCGCGGGACCGGGCGATGCCGAACTCCTGACGCTGAAGGCCGTGCGCGCGCTGCAAGCGGCCGATGTCATCCTTTTCGACGACCTCGTTTCTTCAGACGTGCTCGAACTCGCCCGGCGGGAGGCAAAGCGTATGCTCGTCGGAAAGCGCGGCGGCCGCGAAAGCTGCCGGCAGGAAGACATCAACGCCATGATGGTCAAGCTCGCCAAGGCTGGGAAACGCGTGGTGCGGCTGAAATCCGGCGACCCCATGGTTTTCGGCCGGGCCGGCGAGGAAATCGCCCATCTCGACCGCGAGAACATTCCCGTCGACGTTATCCCCGGCATCACTGCCGCAAGCGCCATGGCCTCCCGTCTCGGTCTGTCGCTGACCCATCGCGACTATGCCCAGTCGCTTCGGCTGGTGACCGGTCATTCCCGCCACGGCGGCCTGCCCGATGATGTCGACTGGGCAGGCATTGCCGATCCGCGCAGCACAGCGGTCTTTTACATGGGTGGCCGAACGGCGGGGCTGATTGCCGAAAAGCTTATCGGCGAAGGCCGTTCACCTGAAACACCGGCCGTGATCATGAGCGATGTCAGCCGTCCGACGGAACGCAGCTGGCGAGGCATGCTCGCCACAATCCCGGAGGGCATAGGGGAGATCGGCTACGACAACCCGGTCCTCATCGCTGTCGGCGACGTGTTTTCGGCCCGAGACAAGCAGGCCGGATCGATCGAGCGCACTCTCGCCGGAGCATGCTGATGGGCATGTCCCTGGTGTTCCTCGTTCTCGCCATCGGCCTCAGCTGGCCGCGTTTCAGGCTCATCTTCCTGGCTCAATCGAACGCTGCGCTGGCCGCAGCGCCCCTCACCATGGTTGCGAGTGCCGTGAACCTCTGCGCCATCGGCCTCGCTGTTGCAGAACACGGTCTGCTTTTCGGCGGATTGCTCATCGCCGGCGGTATGTTCTTCGCGAAAATAATGCAAGCCGTGCCTTCAACGCCGGGCATCTTGGCTTCAGCCGTGTGCCTTGCCGCCTACATAGAAACGACGATGACGGTCGTGGCGTGACGAGCTCAATGCTGCCCCTGAACAGACACCAGCGTCTGCTGACGCGCCAAGGGATATTCGAAGGCGTCGCCTCGTATCGACGTCCCGAATATCCCAAGGTCGCCACCGTAGGCTGGTTCTAAGCGCGCAGGCAGATCACGGCCATCCCCCAATTGAGGAATGAATGCCTGTACCGAACAAGTAAAGCCGCTGCCCCGCGGCCGAAGTCAGTCGACTGCCGTTTCCGATCCATCGCCGCTTTCGTCGAGTACGACCGTCTCGCCGAGCGGGGTCGCTGCAATTGACCTGATCTCTTGGGCGAGCGACGCCAGCTTGCGCGCAATCTCCTGCAATTCGGCGGTCGAGCCGGTGGCCTCGCAGGTATTTTCAACGCTCCGTTCGTCCATGTGCTCTTCCTCTTTCGAGTGGACGCAGGAGCGGAGCATATTTCTAATCTACTATATAAGGCCACAAGCCGTCGCGCGTTCTTCGTGCGGCGCACAGCCATAGGTATAGGCCGATCGATAAGCCGGCGATCACCCGCGACAGATCTCGATCCAGGGCCGATTGGCCTTACCTGCAGCAATCAAGCCCATCGGCGATCTCGCAGGTCATCAAAACCTTGGAAGAGTGACATTCCGACGTTGCAGGAGGGAAAACTCGGCGACGTCAGGGTTTTCATCTGGATGCTAAATTGCTAGTTCTTTCTTTGTTCCTGCCCGTCTCTTGGATGCAAATCGATGCGGGCAGTGACTGAGTGCGACGAAAACGAACGGGAACGCATGAGCGCCGCCTATCTCGAAAAACTCAATGACCGCCAGCGTGAGGCGGTCGAGCACGGTATCGGCTTGCCGGAAGGACAGGTCGGCGGCCCGCTTCTCATCATCGCCGGTGCCGGCTCCGGCAAGACGAATACCCTCGCCCACCGCGTCGCGCATCTCATCGTCAACGGTGCCGATCCGCGCCGCATTCTGCTGATGACCTTTTCTCGACGCGCAGCAGCCGAGATGACCCGCCGGGTCGCGCGCATCTGCCGCCAGGTCCTTGGCGACAACGCTGCAGTCATGACGGACGCGCTCTCCTGGGCCGGCACCTTCCATGGCATCGGCGCCCGGATCCTGCGCATCTACGCCGAACAAATCGGTCTCGGCCCGGATTTTACGATCCACGACCGGGAGGACAGTGCCGACCTGATGAACCTCGTGCGCCACGAGCTCGGCTTCTCGAAGACGGAAAGCCGCTTCCCGACAAAGGGAACGTGCCTTTCGATCTATTCGCGCGTCGTGAACTCCGAAAGCTCGATTGGCGACGTATTGAAGTCGGCCTATCCCTGGGTCACCGGCTGGGACGAACAGCTCAAGGCGCTGTTTGCGGCCTACGTCGATGCCAAACAGGCGCAGAACGTGCTCGATTATGACGATCTCCTGCTCTACTGGGCGCAGATGGTTTCCGATCCGGAGCTTGCCGAAGATATCGGCGGACGCTTCGATCATGTTCTTGTCGACGAGTATCAGGACACCAACAGGCTGCAGGCGTCGATCCTGATGTCGCTCAGACCCGGCGGCCACGGATTGACGGTCGTTGGCGACGACGCCCAGTCGATCTATTCCTTCAGGGCTGCGACGGTTCGCAATATTCTCGATTTCCCGAACGCCTTTTCGCCCGAGCCTGCCGACGTCATCACCCTCGACCGGAACTACCGCTCGACGCAGCCGATCCTCGCCGCTGCGAACGGCGTGATCGGCCTGGCGCGGGAGCGATTTACCAAGAACCTCTGGACGGACAGGCAATCGGAGCAGCGCCCGTTGCTCGTCGCCGTCAAGGACGAAGCGGATCAGGCCGCCTACATCGTGGAGCAGGTTCTCGCTGGCCGCGAGATCGGTATCGCCTTGAAGCAGCAGGCGGTGCTTTTTCGCTCGTCCAATCACAGCGGAACGCTCGAAGTCGAACTCACCCGCCGCAACATTCCGTTCGTGAAATTCGGTGGCCTGAAGTTTCTCGACAGCGCCCATGTGAAGGACCTGCTCGCAGTCCTGCGCTTCGCGCAGAACCCGCGTGATCGCGTCGCAGGTTTCCGGTTGCTGCAGATGCTGCCCGGTATTGGCCCGCAGACCGCTGGAAAGATCCTCGATGCGATCGCCGCCGATCCGGAACCGCTCGCGGCTCTTGCTGAGATCCCGCCTCCCGCCAAGACCGGCGAGAACTGGACCGGCTTCGTCGACCTGGTGTCCGGTCTGCGACGGGCCGAGCCCGGATGGCCGCAGGAGATTGGCGCTGCGCGCGCCTGGTATGAGCCCCATCTTGACCGGATCCATGAAGACGCCGACACGCGCAAGGCCGACCTGCTGCAGCTCGAGCAGATTGCCGGCGGCTACCAGAACCGCGAACGTTTCCTGACCGAGCTGACCCTTGACCCGCCCGATGCCACGAGCGACCAGGCGGGCGTGCCGCTGCTCGACGAGGACTATCTGATCCTGTCGACCATCCATTCGGCGAAGGGCCAGGAATGGCGCTCGGTCTTCATGCTCAACGTCGTCGACGGCTGCATTCCGTCCGATCTCGGCGTGGGCACAACTGCCGAACTCGAAGAGGAGCGGCGGCTGCTCTATGTCGGCATGACACGGGCACGCGATCATCTCTCCCTGGTGACGCCGCAGCGCTTCTTCACCCACGGCCAGAACGCCCAGGGCGACCGGCATGTCTACGCCTCGCGAACCCGCTTCATCCCGGCGACATTGCTTCAGTTTTTCGAGACGACGAGCTGGCCGAAAATCTCGGCAAGCGCCAGCGAGCGAAGCGCCAACCAGATCCGCATCGACGTCGGCGCCCGCATGCGCTCCATGTGGAAGTGAGCGAAGGCGGTGGCGAGCTCGCCAATTGTGCGCTCGTGTCTGCAGACAGACCAAGCGAGGAGCGCGTGCCGCTCGCCAACCGCCGGTCTGTAGCGTTGTTAGCCTGGCAAGCTCGGCGGTGCGATAAACTGATAGTACGACCACACCGCAACCAAGGCCGCTATCAGTGCCAGCCAAATCAACGCCTTCCGCGGCACAGGGCTGGCCGGCTTCGCCTCCTTTTTCGGCTTTGGTCGTTCAAATTTGATGATGTTGTTGTCGTCCATTCGCTCCCATCCCGAGTAAACTCATATATGTTCCGGTGCGTTCAGCCAGCGCACCGCAATGACATGTGCCGCCTAACGTCCTGATTTGGCATCAATAAGATGTGAAAGCAGGAGCGCCGTCGTCAAGCCTTCAGGCCCAGTCGTGGCAAGCAAGGGACGTCTGCATCAAGCCGCGCCGTCGCGGCCGAGCCAGGGATCTGGGCCTGGATCGCTGCCCGACGCAACCTGGCCCAGCCGCTCCAGATAATGTGCCCAGCCTTCCGCATGGCCGGCGCATTGTTCGGCGCTGGGCAGACCCGTTTGCGTAAGGCGCAGCAATGTTCCGGGCGGCTGCTCGATCAGGTCGATCTCGATCAGGCTCGAGCCGGGCGGGACAATGTCGCTGCCTTCCCAGCCGAAGCTATAGGCGAGCCGATGCACCGGCACGACCTCGCGGAAAGACCCGCGGGCAAAACGGGCCCCGGTCACGTTGACGAGATAGAGACCGCCGGGCTCCGCCTTGGTGTCGGCCTCCGTTCCCATCCAGCGCAGGATCTTTTCCGGGTCGGTCAAAAGAGCGAACACTGCGGCGGGTGGCGCCGGAATATGCGCTTCGCGGCGGACGACGAGGGCTTCTGGCATCGGTCTTCCCTTTGCTGATTGGCCTGCCTGCGGCTTGAGAGTCCTTCTGCAGGCTGCCGCAATCATAGACCGCCGTGACGGACGGCGCCACCGTCCGCCCCTGACTTGCGCGCAGCGCGGCGGCGGGAAAGGGCTTGTCCATAGGGCGCTCGACCCTATCCTCTTCGGCATGGATTTGTCCGCCCCCCTTGCCTGGCTCGTGGACGAGGCAAGCGCCTCGCAGGAGCCGGACCGATTCCTGTCCGACATTGGCCGCCGGCTCGTCGCCGACGGTCTGCCGCTCTCGGGCGGCGCGCTTACGCTCGCCGTGCCGCATCCGATCATCGCCCGCCGCACCTGGCTTTGGCGAGCCGAGACCGGCGTGGTGATCGAGAGCCTGGGCTTTGCCGGCGCCGTCTCCGACCGGGCGGGAGAGGAGTGGCTGGCCGGGCTCGGGCCACTGCTGCAACAATCGACCGGTTCGGGGAATGAACGCGCGTCGCTCGGCTGGGCCGGGACGCGCCCGTTCGGCCCGGAAGAGACGGCGCGGCTTGGTGATGTCGCGCGCTTTGCCGTCGCGCCCTTGGCGGTTCTTGCCGAGCGGGCCGCGCTCACCGCTCTGCTCGACGCCTATCTCGGCCGCCGCAGCGCCGCCCGTGTCCGCGCCGGAGCGCTCACCCGCGGCACCGGTGAAACCATTCGCGCGGCCCTGCTCTATGCCGATTTGCGCAACTTCACGGCGCTGTCCGAAACATCGGAACCCGCCGTGGTGATCGCGGCCCTCGACGCCTGGTTCGATCGCCTCGCCGGCGCGATCCATGCCTTTGGCGGCGAGGTGCTGAAATTCATCGGCGACGGCGTTCTGGCGATCTTTCCGGTGAGCGGCTCGCCGAGCGAAGCCTGCGACGCAGCCTTGCGCGCGGTCACCGCCGCGCGCGCCGGCATGGCGCATCTCGACCAGGCCCGGCAGGCCGAGGGGCTACCGCCGCTCTCCTTCGGCGTCGCCCTGCACCTCGGCGACATTCTCTGGGGCAATATAGGTGCCGCCGATAGGCTCGACTTCACAGCAATCGGCCCGGCGGTCAATCTCGTCAGCCGCCTGGAGGGCCTGTGCCGGCCGCTCGGCTGCTCCGTGCTGATCTCCGGTGCCGTGGCTGAGGCCGCGTCGACGCCGCTGCTGCCGCTCGGCGAGCATCCCTTGCGCGGCATCGCAGCACCCTGCGCCGTCTTCACCTTGCCGGACGCGTGACGCAGCCCTTCCACGGCCATGCCGTGAACGGCGAAGCGTCCGTCTTCGACGGTTACACGCGCGTGCGCTCCGCCACCCAGTCGGCGACAAGCGGGCGGTAGAGCCAGGGGATGTTGTTGCAGACGTGGTTGCCATCCTCGAAGATGTGCAGTTCGGTTCCACGCGCACAGATATCTGCGCATTTTACCGCTTCGGAGGGTGGAAAGATCTTGTCGCGTCCGCCGTGGAGGATGAGCGCCGGGGCGGTCGGCGGCGGGCAGCGCGCCAGCGTGAAACGGTCGGCACGTTCGCGAACGTCCGCGCCCCCGAGCGAGAAGCGCATGTTGTCGCGATAGACCTGCGGCAGCGCGTCCCAGAATCCACCGAGATCGAAGAAGCCGTTGATGGAGACGACGCCGGCGAGCGTTGGCACGGACGCGGCGGCGCGCAGGGCAAGAAAGCCGCCGAAGGCCATGCCAACGAGCGCGACCTTGCCCGAAAGGCGCGGGTGCGCCTCAACCGACCGGATGGCCGCCTCAACCGCCGGACCGATGTCCGGGCGCAGCGTACCCATCGAACGGCCCTCACCCTGGCCGGGACCGTCGAGCGAAAGGGTCGCAACGCCGCGGGCATGAAAATGCCGCTCGAAGGCCGGGAATTCCTCCTTGGTCGAATCCGAGCCCGGGATGATCAGCGCCAGCGGGTGTGTGCCGTCTCCGTTCGGCACGCGAAGAACGGCCCGAAGTTCGCCGTCCTCAAAGGGCACAGCGACCATCTCGCCAGGCGGATCAAGCAAGGGTGCCGCGAGACGGTAGAGTTCCACCTTTCGCGTGGCGGCCCTCGCCTTTGCCTCCAGATCCTCGAAGGCCATGAATTGTCCGAAATGATAAAAAAGGCTGGCGCGGGCATAGGCTTCGCCGGCGGTCACGTTGCGGCCGGCGACCAGAGCCGCAGCGCCGAGCTCTGCGTGACGCTCGCCCTCCTCGCTCCAGGCAGCAAGCCACTTCTGCCAGACGCCGGCTCGCTCGATGACGGCACGTGCGGTTGCCGACGGGATCCCGGCGACCTCCATGCGCGGGAGCCAATGCTCGACGACACCGACCAATCGGTTCTCATTCTGCGTCATGCATGTTCTCCCGCATGATGTAATTGCTTGGGTCCGCCCCCGACGATACGTGTTCGACGGAGACCGGCTGGAGATCCCCGGGATAGCTCCGGACTTTCGCGCGATAGCTTTGCGCCCCGATCGACAAAGCTTCGGCCGTCTTTCCGTCAAGAACGCGCACGACCTGGGCGGGCACCCCGAGGACCAGAGAGCCGTCCGGGATGACCATGTTTTCCCGCACCAATGCGCCGGCGCCGATCAGGCATCGCTCACCGATCTGCGCGCCGTTGAGGATCGCCGCCCCCATGCCGACGAGGCTTCCCTTGCCGATCCGGCATCCGTGAATTGTGGCGTTGTGTCCGACGGTAACATCCTCGCTTATCTCCACGGGGTATCCGGGATCGGTGTGAACGACGCATCCGTCCTGGACGTTGCAGCCGCGCCGAAGGATGATCGGCTCGTTGTCGCCGCGCAAGACGGCGTTGAACCAGATACTGACATCCTCTTCGAGCCACACGTCGCCGATCACCACGGCGCCGGGCGCGACGTAAAATCGTCCATTGGCGGGAACGCGCGGCGCGCGCGCGCCCAGCCGGTAAAGACCCGATGAAACCATCAAATATTCTCCGTTCTGCGGCGCCGCTCAGGTCGGCATGGCGAGCAGGATGGACGCCGGCGCATTGGTGCGGTTGGCGAGCGCACGCGCCTCGCCGGGCGCAAGCCGGCAACTGTCGAGAAAGCCGAGCGTGACGCTCTCGCTGCCGGTTTCGACCGTCACCTCTCCGGCAACGACGATGTAGATCTTCTCGACCGTGGCGTCCTTCAGCGACGTATGACCACCGGGCAGGAGGTGCGACAGGCCGATCCAGATCGTATCGGTTGCCGTCGCCTCCTTTCCCTGGAGCCGCAGGCAGTGCATGCCGTAGTGCTCCGGCGCCTCATAGGATCTGGCATCGCCGTAGCGCGTCACCTGCATCGTCCGCTCCTCCTCAGGGCACCAGCAGCACGCGCTCGGGCGTGCCGCGCAGCACCGAGGCGTAGGCCTTGGCGGCGTCGGCAAAGGCATAGACGGTCGCCGGATTGATCGGGAACGGCTTCAACTTGCCTTCCTCGAACTTCGGCTTGAGCTTGTCGAAGATTCGGGCACCCTCGACCGACGACAGCGCCAGCGTGTCGATGCCGATATATTTGTGACGCCCGCGGAAGAAGTTGAAGATATCGAACGGCACGGCGCGGTCGAAGGTGGAAATGAAGACCTGGCGCGCCTGCTTCGCCATCGCGTTGTTGGCGATCTCGAAATAGGGACTGCCGACCGTGTTGAAGACGATGTCGGCCCCATGACCGCCGGTCTTTTCGCGCACGATCGCCGCAACGTCATCCTTGGCGCTGTTGAGCATTTCGACCGGCGCGTTGGTGTGCGCCAGAAGCGGCTGCTCATTGTACTCGACCGCAAAGACCTTGGCGCCGGCCATGGTCGCGAGCTGGATCACCGCCTGCCCGACCTTGCCGTTGCCGCCGCAGACGAGCACGACATCCGTCGGCTGCACGCCGCCGGCTTCGCGCAGGCCCTCAAAAGCGGTGATGAACGGCACGCCGATCGAGCCCGCTTCCTGCATGGTGAAATTCGCAGGCTTGGGGCGCACGGCTTTCTGGTCGAGCACCATCCATTTGGCGTGGCTGCCGTCCTGGGTGATGCCGAGTTCGCCGCCGCCGCCCCAGATTTCCATGCCGATTATCGACGACGGTCCTTCGCGCACGATGCCGCCGAAGTCGCGGCCCGGCGTGCGCGGCCAGATGGCATGCGGCATGTGCCCGAGCGATGCCTTCACGTCGCTGGGATTGACCCCTGCCGCCACGATCTCGACCAGCACCTGCCCGGGACCCGGCCGCGGCACCGCGACATCGACGACGTCGATCTTGAGATTGTCGAGATCGGGGGATTTTTCCGTCACCCTCAGCGCTCGGGCGATCTTCGCGTCCACCTGAATGTTCATTCTATGCCTCCTTGCAGAAATCGATGCCTATGCACGCAGTCCGAGAATTTCGCGGGCCTGGGAGGGCTCGGCGATCCGGCCGCCGAGCTTCTCGATCAGGTCTCTTGCCCGCTCGACCAGTTCGCCATTGCCCTTGGCGAGCACGCCCTTGGCGATGTAGGAGTTGTCCTCCAGGCCAACCCGAACGTGACCGCCGAGCAGATAGGCCTGAACGGCCATCGGAAACGACATCCGCCCGACGCCGAAGCCGGTCCAGACGGCATCGGCGGGCAGCATGCGGGCCGCGGTCGCCATCACGTCGGTGGTCGAGGGAAAGCCGTATTTGACGCCGGTGACGATCGTGAACATCGCCGGCGACTTCAACACGCCCGCCTTCAGGAGATCCTGCGCCAGCTGGATGTGGCCGGTGTCGAAGACCTCAAGCTCTGGCTTGGAGCCCGCCTCGTTGATAATGTCGGCCATGATCTTGACGTTGGCCGGCGTGTTGATGACGACCTCGGAGCCGAAGGTCATGGTGTTGAGGTCGAGCGTGGCGATATCAGGCTTCAGCGCGACGATGTGCTCGACCCGCTTTTCCGGCCGCATCAGCGTGGTGCGTGGTCCGGCGACCGCCGGGTTCTCGTCGCTCGGGTGGTAGCGTCCACCGGGCCCGGTCGTGACGTTGAGGATCAGCGCGGTGTTCTTGGCCCGGATGCGCTCGACGACCTCGCGGTAATACTTTAGCTCGATGGAAGGCTTTGCCGTAACCGGATCGCGCACGTGGATATGGGCGATCGCCGCGCCGGCATCGGCCGCCTCTAGGCAGGCATTGGCGATCTCTTCGGGCGTGACGGGAAGTCCGGGATGGTTTTCCCTCGTCGTAAGATTGCCCGTGACCGCGCAGGTGATGATGACGTTCTGCTGCATCACAAGCCTCCCGCGCCAGGGCGCGACCTGTTTGATCTCTCAGCCATGGTGCGCCACCTTCTTTCCGGAGATCGGAGGCAGCGGCAGGACCGATTGACCCTCCACCAGCTTGAAGTGATAGTTGCAGCTGTAGAAGGGCGCCTCGGCGCCCGGAAATTCCGGGTCCGGGCTATCGTGGCGGAAGAATTTCCCGACGATCTGCTGCTTCGCGCCGAAGACCACGTCGTTGACCAGGGCCTCGTGGCTGTCGGAAAAGATCTGGGTGACGAGCGTCTTGTAGCCCGGCGCCGAGACGATGAAGTGGATGTGGGCCGGACGCATCGGTGTCCGCTTCTGCGCTCGAAGCAGGTCGCCAACCGGCCCGTCGGTCGGAACCGGATAGCCTGCCGGCTTCACCGACACGAAGTGAAAATTACCGTCGCCATCCGTGGTGAAACGGCCGCGCAGGTTGAAGTCGTCCTGGGTCTCGTCCTGGTTCTCGTAAAGCCCGACCGGGGACGCCTGCCAGACATCAAGGGTCGCCCCTTCGACGGGTCGGCCGGCTGGATCGGTCACTCGCCCGGTGAAGTAGAGCTGCGATCCCGGCGTATCCGAACGGGCGATGCAGTCGCCGTTTAAGCATTTCGGCGCACCCCCGCGATAGAACGGCCCCAAGAGCGCTGACAGCGTCTCGCCCTGCATGCCGTCATTGTTGATCAGGTCGATCAGCGTCGAAGCGCCGAGCACGTCGGCGGCAAGCACGGTCTCGTTGTGCGCCTCGTTGGTCGCCTGGCCGACCGCCGTGATCCAGCGCAGGGCGTACTCGAATTCCGCCTCGGTCGGGCGCGCTTCCAGCAGGAAGGCGTGCAAATGCCTGACCATCGTGTCCATGATCTGCTTGAGCCGCGGATCGTCGCCGCGCGACATGGCGGCAAGCACCGTCGGCGTGACGTCGGCCTCCTTGGAAATCAGTTTTGCCTCGGGGCTGATATGGCTGTTCATCCCTGTTCTCCTTTCCGCGTCACAGGCCGGACCCGGCGAGCCGAAGTTCGGGCTTGGCCGTCTTCAGGTGCGGATATTTTTCGGTCAGCAGCGACCCGTGGTAATAGGTTTCAGCGAAGGCGCCGGTTGCGCGGATGGCATCGAGCCAGCCCTGGATCGCCGGCATCTCCGCCCACATCGAGGACAGTCCGATATCGTCCATCCGGACGATCACCGGCATGATCGCGATATCCGCCAGCGTCAGCTGATCGCCCATGACCCACGGCCCGCCATTGTCGGAAAGCCACGTCGCCATGCGCTGAACGCCGCGCTCAAGGCGGCCGAGCGCTTCTTCCATTTCCGGCTCGGGAAAGCCGGTTCGCCCCATCTTCATCAGGAACTCGCGGCGAAGCGGCTTTGCATCGCAGACCGCCTGGAACTCCTCCGCCGTCATCGCCTGATAGTGCGGCAGGAAGGCGAGGTTGTAGGAAGGCACGCGGATCGCCGGTGTCGGCACTTCGTCGATGAAGCGCATCATCGCCCGCATCGTCGCCGCGCCGAAGGCGCCCCTTGGCCGAAGCCCACCAGGGAGAATGTCTTCCAGATACTCCATGATGACGGCGGAATCGGTGACCGCGCGGCCCTGGTGGACGAGCGAGGGCACGACGCCGTTCGGGTTGATCGCCAGATACTCGGGCTTGAGCTGGTCGCCGGTGAAGAGATCGAGCTTGTGCTCCTTAAAGGCGAGGCCCTTGGCGTTGAGAACGTATCGCACCCGTTGGCTGCACGTCGATTGAGGGGCGTTGTAGAGGATGAAGTCCTGCATCGTCGCCTCTCAATCCCAGTTGAGGACGCGGGGCAGCTTGCCCTTGCGGGCGAGCGTTCCGATCACGCCGTTCGGGAAGAACATCAGCCCGAGAACCATGACGAAACCGGTCGCGAGAATGTTGATCTCGGAGGCGCCGAGGGTCGCCACGAAGATTTCGTTGAAGGCGACGATCAGGATTGCGCCCACGACCGGCCCCGCAATCGTGCCCTTGCCGCCGAGAATGCACATCAGCACCAGGTTTGCCGAAACAAGGATGATCAGGAAGATGTTCGGCCGGAGATAGGTGAGATACTCACCCCAGACTGCACCGGCCATGCCGACAAAGAAGGCGGACAATGCGAAGGCCAGCACCTTGTAGAAGCGGGTGTTGATCCCGGCGCTTTCCGCTTTGACCTCGTCCTTGGAGAGCGCGCGCAGGCCAAGCCCGAACTTGGAATGCTTGATGCGATAGGTCGCCCAAACGGTGAAGGCAGCCATCAGCACGAAGGCGTAGTAGTAGGGCAGCTTCGCCGTCTGAACGGGCAGATCGGTCACTGGCAGCGACAGGCCGTTGGCGCCGCCGATGAACTCCCAGTGGTCGAACAGAATACGGGCGATCATCAGGAGCGCGATCGACGAGATGATGAAGCTCGGGCCACGAACCTTCAGCGTGATGAGGCCGACTAGATAGCCGCAGGCCGCAGCCGCCAACCCGGCGAGCGGTGCCGTCAAGAGCGAAGAGATGCCGTAGCGCGCCAGGAGCACGCCTGAAAAATAGCCGCCGATCGCGAAGAACACCGCGTGGCCGAGCGAGATATAGCCGGCGAACCCGCCGATGATGTTCCAGCCGCTGGCCATGACCGCATAAGAAGCCGTGAACAGGACAAGGTGCAGCAGGTAGTTGTAGTTGCCGGTTAGTTGCAGGAGCGGCAGGGCGAGCAGCACACCGAGAACGGTGAGAGGGAACCATGTGGCGCGGGTCTGGTCATGCTGGCGCGCAAGCTTCTGGTTGTGAATGCGACGGGCCTCGAGCACCGAGCTCGCGTCGGCTTGTTGTAGGTTTACGGCCATTATGCCAACTCCGGTTTTTCGCCGAACAGGCCCTGGGGACGGATCAGCAGGATGACGAAGAGTGCGAGGAAGAAGGTCATGGTCGACCAGGTGGCGCCCACCCAGGTGCCGACGAATGCGGCGATGACCGACAGGAGAAGAGCGGCGACGACGGTGCCGAGCACGCTGCCCATGCCGCCAAGGACGACGACCGACATTAGCATTGCAATCCATTCCCACTGCTTGGCGGGGAAGAAGCTGAAGACGAAGCTCACCAGCGAACCGGCAGCACCTGCAAGCCCGATGCCTATTGCAAAGGCGATCATGCTGATGAGGTTGACGTTGACGCCGAGCAGTTCGGCGGCCTCGCGGTTCTGCGTGGTGGCGCGGATGGCGTAGCCGAGCCGCGAGTAGTTGAGGAACAGCGTCAGCGCGCCGATGATCGCGAGCGACACACAGCCGGCATAGAGCTGCCCTTTCGGGATGAACAGGCTGCCGATGAAGAAGGCGTCCGTCGCATATTCCGGCGAGGTCACGCGCTGGGTGTTGGTGAAGGCGGCACCGAGGAAGCCTTCAACGATCATCGCCAGCGCGAAGGTCAGAAGTACCGTCATTTCCGAGTAGCGCGCGCTTTTGGCCTGGCTCTCGAACATCAGGCGATAGAGCAGCACGCCGATCGCCGCCATGATCAGTGCCGCGATCGGCAGCGTGGCGATCGGGTCGAGGCCCCAGAGCTTGAAGGCCCAATAGCTGACATAGGCGCCGCAGATGATCAGCGACGGATGGGCCAGGTTGACGATGCGCATGACGCCGAAGACCAGCGAAAGTCCGGACCCCATCAGCGCGATTACGCCGCCGAGCGCGAGGCCGAGTATCAGTATCTGAAGAATGTCTGTCATCACGTCCTCCGCTACGCGACCTTGCGGCCGCCGAGGTAAAGTTCCTGGATGCGCGGGTCCGCCAGAACCGCCTCGGCCGGCCCCTCGAAGAGGGTGCGGCCGAGATCGAGCACAACGCCCCAGTCGGAATTCTTGAGGCCCATCATCGCGTTCTGCTCGACGAGCAGGACGGTGACGCCCTCCTGAGACATCATCTTCATGATGTCGAACATCTCCTGCACGATCTTCGGCGCCAGCCCGAGGGAGGGCTCGTCGAGCATGACGATGTCGGGCTTGACGATCAGCGTGCGCGCCATCGCAAGCGTCTGCTGCTGGCCGCCCGACATGGTGCCGGCATGCTGGTCGGCGCGCTCGCGCAGCACCGGAAAGCGCTCGAGGATTTCGTCGATGCGGCGGTCACGAAGCTTTGCGTCGTTGAGCACATATCCACCCATGCGCAGGTTTTCGCGCACCGTCATCTTCGGAAACAGCGCCCGTTCCTGCGGTACGAAACAGATGCCCTTGCGCAGGATCTGGTCGGGGCGCAGGCCGTTCAGCCGCTCGCCCTTGAAGATGACGTCGCCCTTGCGGATCGTCAGCATGCCGCAGATCGCTTTCAGCAGCGTCGATTTGCCGGCGCCGTTCGGGCCGATGATGCAGTGGACCTTGCCTGGCTCGACCGTCAGCCGCGCGCCATCGAGAATGGCCGGGCCGTCGCCATAGCCGGCGGTGATATTGGTGACTTGCAGGAGATCGCTCATCAGGCCGCTTCCTCTTCCAGTACGCCGCCCAGATAGGCTTCGAGCACATGCGGATCGCGACGCACCACATCGGGCGTGCCGTCGCAGATCACCCGCCCGTGCGCCATGACCACGACGCGATGCGAGAGCCGCATGATCAGGTCCATGTTGTGTTCGACGATCAGCACCGTCAGGCCCTTGGCGTTGAGCGCCCGGATGTGGCCGACGATCTCTTCGAGCAACGTCGGGTTGACGCCGCCGGCGGGCTCGTCGAGCAGGATGATTTTCGGATCGGCCATCAGCAGCGCTGCCAGATCCATCAGCTTCTTCTGGCCGTAGGACAGGTTGTGCCCATCCTCGTAGGCAATGCGGGTGATCCCGAGGAAATCGAGGATCGACATTGCCTTGTCGCGCTCTTCCGCCGAGACCGCCGGCCGGAACAGGTCGGCAAAGCCGCGGCAGCGCGCCTGCACGATCACGTTTTCCAGCACCGTCATGTCAGCGAGGTTGCGCGAGATCTGGAAGGTCCGGCTCAGGCCCTTTGCCGTGATCTTGTGCGGACGCAGATTGTCGATCCGCTCGCCATCCAGCCAGACCTCGCCCGAGGTCGGGACGACGGTGCGGCTGATGCAATTGAAGGCCGTGGTCTTGCCGGCGCCGTTCGGCCCGATGAGTGCCGTGATCGAGCCTTTCTCGACCTTGAAGCTTGCGCCGTCCACGGCGCGAATTCCGCCGTAGTGCTTGCACAGGTTCTTAACCTCGAGCATCCGCGCGATCTCCTTGTACTAGAAATTGGGTAGTAGATGCCTGCCAATCGGGAGGGCGCCTCGCGAGCGAAACACCCTCCTCTGCCTCGCAAAGGGTCAGAAACCGGACTTGGGATAGCGGAAGGGCACGATGCCCTCGAACTGGCCGGTCGGGTAGACGAAGGTCAGCTTGCCATCCTGCCACTGGGTCATGATGTGCGACTTTTCGACGGGCAGGCCGAGATCGTCCCAGCTGAAATCGCCGAGCACTGTCTGGACAGGCTGTTCCTTGGTGCGGGCGTGCAGCCATTCGCCCATCTTGGCGTTATCCGTGCTGCCGGCGCCAACCATGGCCTGCTCGATACCCTGGCAGACGGCGAAGGGGATGGCGCTGTCTTCATCCGGCTCGACACCATATTCGGCTTCGAACGCCTTCACAAAATCGGCGTTGTCGAAGGGCTTTCCGGCAAGCGTGCTCTTGAACGGAACATCCTTGTGCCAGGTGGTGTGGATGACGACGCCATCGGCCGCGTCGTTCCCCACACCCTCGATGAACTCCGTCTGGGCACCCTGGCTGAGATAGACGAGCTTTGCCGATGCGCCGACGGTCTTGAGCGCCCGCATGAGCTGGACCGCCTCTTCCGCGGAAGCCGTCAGGCCGACGATCATTTCAGCGCCGGAGCGCTTGATCGAATTGGCAAGGTTCAGCCAGTCGTTGAAGCCTTCCTCGGGCCACTTCTCCTCCATGACCACCTCGATGCCGGCTTCCTTGAAGTAACCGGGCGCGAGGTCGGCGATTTCCTTGTCGTTGGCGGGATCGATCACCTTCTGGCCGAGAAGGCCGGTGGCGATCGCATTGGCGAAGAAGTCGTCGGCATGGACGACGGCGACTGTCTTCGGCGCATCCGCCGGATCCTTGATCTCCTTCAGGAGGCCGATCACGTCCTTGCCGGTGTATTCGGCAGCATTGACCTGGAAATAGAAGAGGTTTTTGTAGCCCTGGGCATAGATCCGGAGCGCACCGCCCGAGGGAACCGGGTGAACCATGTTGTACTTGGACAGAACGTTGCCGACCGGAAAGGTCAAGCGGCTCGAGAACGTACCGTAGACGGCATCGACCTTGTCGACGTTGATGAAGCGTTCGTACTGGTTGATGGCCGTCGCAGGGTCGGAGCGATTGTCGCTGACGATCAGCTCCACCTGCTTGCCGAGAATGCCGCCCGCTTCGTTGATGAGCTTGTTGCAGAGCTCGTAGCCCCGCTTATGCTTCTCGCCGCTGACCGAAAGGCCACCGGTGATCGGCAGCGATGCGCCGATCCGTATTGTTTCCGCAGCGCTCGCAACGGTGCTTGCCGAAAGCACACTGACGGTTGCTGCCGCGATCAGCCGATTGAGTCCCATTTTGTCTCCTCCCAGACATTTGCGCGCAATCGTTTGCATTGAAGCGAAAAACAAATCGCCCGGCCACGCCGGACGACACTTGCGCACTGTTCGATCGACGGCAGGCCAGCTCCTCAACTGCCCTGCCGCAAACTGAATATGCAAACGATTGCACATGGGCGATTATGCGCACCGTTTGCGCTTTGTCAAGCATCCATGCGAACGATTGCAAAACCTCCGGCAAGATTTTAAATGGAGGCGAGAGGTGACACATGCAGAAGAAACGAACCACGCTGAAGGACATTGCGCGCGCGACCGGCGTTCATGTGTCGACCGTATCGCGCGCCCTTGACCCGACCGAGCGCAAGAGCATCACGCCAGAGGTTGTGGCGAAGATCCAGGCCGCGGCTGAACGCCTGGATTATCGCCCCAACCGCATCGCCTTCGGGCTTCGCACCAACCGGACGATGACGGTCGGCGTCGTCATTCCGGATATCACCAACCCGATTTTCCCACCGATCCTGCGCGGGATCGAAAGCGTTCTGGAACCGCTCGGCTATGCGTCGATCATCGTCAACACCGACAGCGAGCGCGAGCGCGAGGTTCGCCTTCTCGAAGTGTTGCGCGATCGGGGTGTCGACGGACTTATCCATGCAGCGGTGCTCAGAAGCGACCCCTCGATCGCCAAGGCCGCCCAGGACGGCCTGTCGGTGGTGACGCTGAACCGGCGCGTGGAGAATTCGAACATCCCCTATGTCATCAATGACGAGGACATGGGCATCTGCGAAATGCTGCGCCACCTGACGAAACTCGGCCACCGGCGGATCGCGCATCTGGCCGGGCCGCAGGATCTCTCGACCGGGCAGCTACGCCTGGCCGCCTTTCGCAACGCCGCCGAGAGAATGTCGATCGACATCGACCCGCAGCTCATCGTCACCGCCATGCGCTTCGACGAGGACGAAGGCGCCCGCTGCACGCGCGAGCTGCTCGCCTCCGGACACGACTTTACCGCCGTGCTCTGCGCAAACGACCGCCTGGCGCTCGGCTGCATCGACGTCTTGCGGGAGAACGGCCTCGACTGTCCATCGGACATTTCCGTCAGCGGCTTCAACGACATGCCGTTCCTGCAACTCGCGCGTCCAAGGCTCACCACCGTCCGCATCCAGCAGTATGATGCGGGCATCACCGCCGCATCGATCCTGCTGCGCCTGATGAATGCCGGCGCGGACGACGACATTCCGCTCGAGACCGTGCTGCCGGTGGAACTCCTGGAACGCGAAAGCACGGGACCGGTGGCAGCGCAGAAGCGCTGACAATCCCCAGCAGGCAGTTCGCGACGGATCGGCGGTTTCGGCCCTTCGCACCGCTTTCCCCTGCGAACGCCTCTGCGCGAGCGTTTTCCGCGAACCTTCATGCAATCGATTGCCTATTGTTTCGTGCAATCGATTGCCCTAAGGTCGCATCGATCAACCGTCAAATTGCCGGGCGGACGTTTCCGTCGGTTTGAAAGACATCACGTCAAGAGGGAGGAACTTATGGCGTATCCGCGGTCCTTGGTTGGAAAGACAGTTCTCGTCATCGGCGGAAACGGCGCAATCGGCGCCGCGACAGGGCGCCTGTTTGCAGATGCGGGAGCGACCGTGCTGATCACCCACACGCCGCGTGAACAGGGGGCCGCAAGCGCGGACGCGGTGATTTCCTCCCTTGCGAACGCTGAACGTCATGCCCGATATGCCGTCGACATCACGGATTCCCGCGCTCTTGGCGACCTTGCCCGCACCATCGAACAGAAGTTCGGTAAGCTCGATGTGCTGGTCAATGCCGCGGGCTTCACCAAGCCTATCGCCCACCGGGATCTCGACGCGCTGACGGATGAACTGATCGACGACATCTTCAAGGTGAACTGGCGAAGCCAGTTTGCGGCGATCCGCGCCTTCGCGCCACTTTTGAAAAAATCCGGCGACGGGCTCGTCGTCTCCATCTCGTCGATCGCCGCCTTCACCGGTATTGGCTCGAACATCGCCTATTGCGCCGCCAAGGCCGGCATCGACGTGATGACCAAGGCGCTCGCCCGCGTCCTTGCCCCGGAAATCCGGGTCCTTGCGGTTTCTCCTGGTGTCGTCGACACGCAATTCGTCCCCGGGCGAGGCTCGGACTTCAACGACAAGGTCGCGTCCTCGACCCCGCTCGGCCGCATCGGCGAAGTCGACGACATCGCCGCCGCCATCCTGGCGAGCGCGACGTTGCTCGGCTTTTCGACCGGCCACATCATCCAGGTGGATGGCGGCCGGGCGCTCTGAGACCACAGAACTCCGCATCCGCGCGACAGAGTGGTCGCGCGGATGCCTCGTCCCTCCTATAGTCCAGGGTACAGCGACGGCGCGGATAACGGTTGCAGGAAGGTAGGGACCAAATGGTCGAAAAGGTCATCGACAACACGCGGGCGTCTCGATTCGAGCTGCCGATCGGCGACGAGATCGCCGTTGCCTACTATCGGCTGGAGGACGGCCGGGTCGTTCTCACGCACACGGAAGTGCCGCAGACCCTGTCGGGACAGGGGATCGGCACGCGGCTTGCGACCGGCGTCTTCGACATTCTTCGCGCGCGAAACGCACGGGTGATCGCCAAGTGCCCGTTTATGGCCGCTTTTGCGGCCAAACACCCCGAATATATGGCGCTTCTCGACGGCTGAGCGCCCGGCAATGCTGAGCCAGACGGTGGCCGCGGCCGCCGCCTGGCTGGATGACGGGGCGGCGTGCCCGGGACCTCAGGCTTGATCCGGCGTCTGGTCAACCCCGTCGAGCAAGGCGCGACGAATGGCGGAAAGCGCTGACGGCAATCGTTGGCCGAAGGACTGCAGCAAGACGTCGTGGCTTTGCAGTTCCTTGGCGAGTTTGGCCGGATCGAACCTCATCAGCGCGTCGAAGGTTTGGCGGTCGTAGTCGAGGCCATGCCAGTCGATGTCGTCATAGCCCGGCACAAGGCCGATCGACGTGGCTTTTCCGCCGCCAGTCCTCTCCGTCCTCTGCACGATCCATTTGAGCACGCGCATATTTTGCCGGAAGCCCGGCCAGAGAAATGCACCGTCCTCGTCACGCCGGAACCAGTTGACGCGGAAGATTGCCGGCGCATTCACAAGCCGGTCTCCCATCGAAAGCCAGTGGGCAAAATAGTCGGCCATGTTGTAGCCGCAGAAGGGCAGCATCGCGAAGGGATCGCGCCGGGTCGCGGCCTGATTTTCCGCGGCCGCCGTCGCTTCCGACCCCAGCGTTGCCGCCCAGTAGATGCCCTCGCGCCAGTCCCTTGCCTCAAAGACAAGCGGAAAAGTGTGGGAAAGCCGCCCGCCGAAGATGAAGGCCGAGATCGGCACGCCGGCGGGGTGCGCGGCCGATGGGTCCATGCTCGGGCAGCGGTCGCGCGAAACGGTGAAACGGGCGTTCGGATGCGCGGCCGGGCGACCGGCCTGAGGCGTCCAGTCGAGACCGCGCCAGTCCACCAACGCCGGCGGCGCCTCCTCCGTCATGCCCTCCCACCAGACGTCGCCGTCGGGCGTCAGCGCGCAATTGGTGAAGATGGTCTCGCGCGCGATCGCCGCCATTATGTTGGGATTGGTCTTCTCGTTGGTGCCCGGGGCAACCCCGAAGAAGCCCGTTTCCGGATTGATGGCCCGCAGCCTGCCGTCCGCATCCGGCCGGATCCATGCGATGTCGTCGCCGACCGTCTTGACCTTCCATCCCGCAAAACCCTCGGGCGGCAGAAGCATGGCGAAATTGGTCTTGCCACAGGCGGACGGAAAGGCGGCCGCGACATAGGTCGTTTTCCCAGTGGGATCCTCCACGCCCATGATCAGCATGTGCTCGGCAAGCCACCCCTCCTGTCGGCCCTTCAGCGAGGCCGTGCGCAGTGCCAGGCACTTCTTGCCGAGAAGCGCATTGCCGCCGTAGCCGGAACCGAAGGATGCGATCGAGCCGTCGTCCTGGAAGCTCACAATATATTTGTGCTCCGCGTTGCAGGGCCACGGCACATCGCGGTCGCCGGGCGCGAGCGGGGCTCCGACCGAGTGCAGGCAGCGCACGAATTCGCCGGCGCCAAGTGCGCGCAGGACCGGCAGGCCGATATGCGCCATCAACTTCATGCTGACCGCGACATAGGCGGAATCGGTGATCTGAACCCCGATCATCGCAAGGTCCGAGCCGGGTTCCCCCATGGAGAACGGGATCACATACATGGTGCGCCCGCGCATCGATCCCTTGAACAATCGCGAAAGCTCCACGCGCATGCTGGCAGGATCTGCCCAATTGTTGGTGGGCCCTGCGTCCTCCCGGCTGGAGGTGCAGACGAAAGTGCGATGTTCGAGGCGGGCGACATCGCGGGGATCGGAGCGGCAGAGGAACGAGCTTGGGCGCTTCGCTTCGTTCAACCGGATAAAGGTGCCCGCGGCGACAAGGGTGCTGCACAGACGCCTGTATTCCGCATCGCTGCCGTCGCAGACATGGACCTGATCCGGTTCGCACAGGGCCCGAACCTCGTCGATCCATTGGCTGAGAACGGGGTTGGTTATGACAGTCGGGTCTTGCATGGATGCGTCTCTCGCTTGGCAATAATGAATTCGGTCCGCGCGGCCCGCCTCCCGAACTCACATGTTCGGATAGACCGGGCCTTCA